>NZ_BCQV01000148.1 GCF_001552255.1 Alicyclobacillus shizuokensis NBRC 103103 | reverse complement strand
TGTGTTCGCAAAATAACCTCCTTCCCTGAGCAAAATAAGTTCTTCCCTGAGTAAAATAAGTTGTTCCCTACAACACGGGTGAATTCGGGTCAAAAGCCTGGATTCACCCGTTTTTGCGTGGCAGGGAGGAGGCATTTCGGGGAAAGGGCGAGACGAAAAATTGAAGATGGCAAGACGCGAAAAAGCCCGACAAATCAAGGATTCCTCGACCATGCCCGACCAAAAATGCGAAAAAAATACATGACAAAAAATCTTGTCCCTGTGCCCAAATCCCCGCTCTTGCCCTGCTACACCAGGGAACAAATTGATTTTACGCAAGAACGCGATTTCTGGAAAATAGAGGATAAAAACGGGTGAAAAAAGGCGTGATCCAGGGAAGGATCGAATTTGACGGCAGAAAGTGGGAGGAAGCAGGAAAAGTCGAGAAAAGCCAGGCGGGACAAGGGATTTGGCGAGATGAGTGGGGGGAGCGTGTAGGGAAGGATTTGATTTGACGGTTAC
>NZ_BCQV01000147.1 GCF_001552255.1 Alicyclobacillus shizuokensis NBRC 103103 | reverse complement strand
CCAAAATCCCCTCTTCGGTAGAGGGCACGTAATGTCTACAGTGAGGCGTTCAGAATATGCGGTTTGGCTTGTTGGCCTAATTCCTGCTGCTGTTTCTTCCACTGTCAGTACTCGTCCATATTCAGGTAACGGTGGCCCGTGATCCAGGCCTCGTCGATCTCCATGAGCAGTGCCCCCAACAGCCGAATGGCGGATTCTCGGTTCGGAAAGATGCGAATCACCCGTTCTCTGCGCCGGATCTCTTCGTTCAGTCGCTCCACGCCATTAGTCGTCCGCAGCCGGCGACGGTACCGGTCTGGCAGCGCCAGAACAGCCGTTACGTCGTCAAAGCCGTCCTCCAGCACCCGCACGACTTTGGGTGCTTTGTCGGCGTATTCCTCCACAAACTCATTCATCAGCAGTCGAGCCGTCTTCAGGTCGGGTGCATCCAGAATCGCTCGTGCACGCTTGTAAACGTCCTCCTGCAAGGCGTTGGGGGTGGCATCCAGCAGATTTCTCATGAGA
>NZ_BCQV01000146.1 GCF_001552255.1 Alicyclobacillus shizuokensis NBRC 103103 | reverse complement strand
ACTTACCGAAATCGTTCAAATACGGACCATCGTGACCACAAACTACGATAAGTTGTTTGAAGCTGCATATGGAAACGATATTGTAATCCTTACTCAAGATGAACATGTCCCCACCTATGCACTTGATGACCGAGTAAAACTTTATAAAATTCACGGGGATTTTTCATCGCCGACAAAAATGATTTTGAGAAAGAGCGACTACGAGCGGTTCTATAGCAACCATGTGGATGAGTCCCCGCTGTGGAACCAAATCAAATCTATGCTCTCCGCCTCGTCCATTCTCTTCATAGGTTATTCCATGCAAGATTGGGATTTCTCGTTATTATTTAACCAGGTCCAAAAATATCTAGGAGCATATCAAAACGAACACTTCTTCGTTGCCCCGAACATCCCTGAATATCAGATCAATAAGCTTGCCAGCCAAGGAATAGCAGCTATCAGTATGACCGCTGAAGAATTAATTCCGCAAATACATAGAGAGGTTAAACGTCATATCCTTGAAGATGTACAGCGTGGATGGGTGA
>NZ_BCQV01000145.1 GCF_001552255.1 Alicyclobacillus shizuokensis NBRC 103103 | reverse complement strand
GGCCTGTGTAACCTCCAAAAGTGTGTAACATTTATTTATTGGTAACACACACTAATGTATCGTCTGTTAACGTTCGCGTCAAGAGGGAGCTCATCTTTCTGTCTTACAGGGTGCGCTAACGGCTTGATAGTTTAAGGGGCCGTGTGGATGTGACTGCAGTACAAGGAGCGTAACTTTGGTGAAGACGTTTGGAGAATTAATGCACAAAAAACGGAACTCTAAGCAGCTGAGCGTAAGAGAACTGGCACGAAGAATGAGTTTAGATGCTGGATACATAAGCAAACTGGAGAAGAACTAAACCCGAAATCCGAGCTTTCCAATTGTCGTGAAAATCGCGGAGGAGCTTGGGATGAATGAATTAGCGAGCGTCTTTGAGTTAGATGAAGAATTACTCGGGGGATTCGACAAATACACAAAGTCGAAGGTGGTGGGGGATGAAAAACAAGCGTTGATGAAGATTGTCCAGAACATAGACGAAATGACTATGTATTGTATACTTTTTGCCTCCTTGTCCGTTTTTATAAGTGAAGGAGGCTGGAAATGGACTATGG
>NZ_BCQV01000144.1 GCF_001552255.1 Alicyclobacillus shizuokensis NBRC 103103 | reverse complement strand
AGAGTCCGAGTAAAAAATCTTCCTATGTCGGGTTGTCTTCGGGTTCATCATTCTGGGAGTCGGAGGCGTCACACAATGATGGAAGCCATTCTTGAGCGATGTGCTGGACTGGATGTTCATCAGGAATCCATAGTGGCCTGTGTACTGGTTGGACCACTGGACCGCTCGCCCAAATCTGAAATTCGGACGTTTGGCACGATGGTGGATGATTTGTTAGCACTTGCAGATTGGCTGAGCGAGACTGGCTGTACACATGTAGCCATGGAAAGCACCGGAATCTACTGGAAGCCCGTATGGAATGTCCTCGAAGCATTTGATTTCGAGTTGCTTCTCGCCAATGCCCACCACATCAAGAACCTCCCGGGCCGCAAAACAGACATGAAGGACGCAGAATGGATTGCCAAACTGCTTCGCTGTGGTCTGATTGAAGGCAGTTTTGTTCCGTCTCAAGAAATCCGAGATTTACGGGATCTTACCCGTTATCGGAAAAAGCTCGTGCAAGAAGCTACGTCTGAAAAGAACCGAATTCACAGACTATTGCAGGATGCCAATATTAAGCTCACCACGCACATGTCGGATATA
>NZ_BCQV01000143.1 GCF_001552255.1 Alicyclobacillus shizuokensis NBRC 103103 | reverse complement strand
AAACGAGCAGCCTGTCCAGCCAAAAACGAACAACACTTGGCCAAGGTAACAGGGTCCACCATAAGGGAAATCTCCTGCCGTTCGGCACTCTTGAAGATAGACCTTGCTTCTTCAAACATTTTCGGATCGTCACCCATAAGGAATCGAAGAATGATGTTGGCGTCTAAGTATACGGTTTGCATTTTGGATTCTGTTCACCACCGAATGGATTTAATTATCTTGTACACCGTATTGAAATTTCTTTTCTTGCTCATCCGTTGGAGTGGATGACGTTTTGCCTAAAGTACCTGCAAGATCGTCCACCTCTACCGCCTTCAGCGTTCGAATTGTGACTTCACCATTGTTCTTCACTTGAAAGACCAGTCGATCACCGCCATCTAGATTCAACACTTCTCTGATTGCGCCTGGAATGGTAACTTGAAATTTGTCTGTAACTCTGGCTATGGCCATCATGAGCTCTTGGCACCATCCTTACTGTGTGTATCTCTCATTGTACAGTCTATCACGTTCTACGTTTGATGAATGTAATGTGATTTTGTGTAGACCAATCCGCCAAGATAAGCGTAATAATAGACTGCATTCCTTAGGATTTTTACGTCCGATAA
>NZ_BCQV01000142.1 GCF_001552255.1 Alicyclobacillus shizuokensis NBRC 103103 | reverse complement strand
TAGTTATGGCCTTTGGAGGAAATGAATGATGTGCGAACGCTGCGGTAAGGAGCAATGTTGTTGCGCCGACATCTGCGGATGCGATGACGAAGAAGCACCGATATGCCCTGTGTGCGGCTTTGGGATGAAGGAAACGCGCGGATGCACTCCCTTCTGCACGAACTGCGGATACAAGGGAGTATGTGGGGATCCATTCGCGTAGCTGAACCGGCCTCCGTATCTGGGAGGCCGGTGCATTTAGCCTACCTCATCTATGCACTTCGGCGAATCCACTCCACGCTTTCCGATGATGTTGGAAACTCCGTGGCAGTACATATCCTTGGGGGCATATGGAATCAGAATAACAGTGAGTAGATCCTTGTCTTGCACCGAACGGTCGAGCCAGATTTGCTCCGCATCCGGAGTAAGGATCACCGGCATCCGATCATGAACCGGTTCCACCACGGCATTGGGCGGTCCGGTGATAATCGTAGTGGAATGTATCCGCTCGCCGGTCGGGGACTGCCATGTATCCCAGAGGCCAGCGAACGCAAACACCTTCCGGTCTTTCAGACCGAAACGGTACGGGACGTATTGAACCCGACTTTGTCAAGACAGATGGGATGGCCTTTAAGAGAGAGATGAGAGTCTTT
>NZ_BCQV01000141.1 GCF_001552255.1 Alicyclobacillus shizuokensis NBRC 103103 | reverse complement strand
TATCCTCATACCTATTTTTCTGTCACTTGTATTAAGAGTAAGAGAGAAGGTATGGGAGCGGTTGAACTCGGAGCTGTGGTGTAGAGGCCTAACATGCCTGCCTGTCACGCAGGAGAACGCGGGTTCGAATCCCGTCAGCTCCGCCACTAGGGCCCATAGCTCAGCTGGCTAGAGCGCACGACTGATAATCGTGAGGTCAGAGGTTCAAGTCCTCTTGGGCCCACCAAGTGAGACAGTCAACTACGGAGAAACCCTTGCGCTGCAAGGGTTTTTTCTACCGTGAAAATAGCGCAAAATAAGCTCCTGTCTCTCCCTTTCGGTTAGCACTTGGTGATTTCAGGAAGCTGTTTGAACTGTTACCGTCAAGCCGAGTTTCTCCAGTGAACGCAAGTGCCGACGGATCACTCTGTCCCGATGCCGCTCTTCTTGGTGCGTGGCCTCAGATCCACATATTCTGTCTGATTGACCAGCATGTGATAGATGATAATCAACATGTAGTGCCCCACAGCCACTGCCGCTCTCTTGGACCCCCGGCGAGCGGCGATTCGATGATACTTGGCGGACAGATAGATGTTCTTGGTTCTGGCGGCGGCACGGGCGGCTTCGACTAACGCTTCTCGCAGCCAAGGGTCCTGGTGCTA
>NZ_BCQV01000140.1 GCF_001552255.1 Alicyclobacillus shizuokensis NBRC 103103 | reverse complement strand
ACGAAAATGAGTCCAGAGAGGCAGAGACCTTCGGTAGAAAATGGGTAAGCGAGAATTGAGGCTGTAATCTGCAGTCTCTGGAAACGGACGATGGGCAACAACATGAGGACTAGGGCTTGGAAATTACAAATCCTTTCGACTCCAATCTGCGGATCATTTCCGCTTCACGGCGTTCTTCATTGCGCTGCCTGAAACTTTCAAGATAGTCTGGACCAAGTTCCGTGTACGGTTGTTTCCGGTGTAGGACATGATACACAATCCGAAGCAGAGTGTGAGCTAGAGCGACTCATGCCTTCTTGACGCCCATTCTGCGAACCCATAACCAATAGCGAGAGGAAAGTCTTGTGTTCCTCGTACGTGCAGCTGCCCAAGCGCACTCACAGAGTACCGCCTTCAAAGCACTGTTTCCGCTTCGTGACCGGACCCGTTTTTTTTACCTGCACTCTCATGATTTCCGGGACTGAGACCGGCCCAGGCAGCCAATTGTTTGTCACCACCAAACTGGTCCATGTCAGCGCCAATTTCAGCCAAGATAATGGCGGCTGCGTTTTCGTTGATCCCAGGTATCGTAGTTATCAGCTCAAAGGCCTCCTGCTTGTCGGCCACATGAGCACGAATCTCCGCCTCGACTTCTGAAATAG
>NZ_BCQV01000139.1 GCF_001552255.1 Alicyclobacillus shizuokensis NBRC 103103 | reverse complement strand
CCGATAACCCAGCTTCATAGAATGGACGTTACTCGACAAAAACGGGAAGTCGAGAATCGAGATCGGATGCTTCAAGATACTCACTACGGAAGCTAGATGGAGGTCGGGTGGATGACGTCTTTAAAACCTTTCACTCTCTCTCTTCTGTTGGTAGTCGTTCTATCAGGCTGTTCCTCTACAAATAAGGTTACCTATCATAATCGAACATATATCGATCCATCGGTAGAGACAATCAATCATCTGACTAAAGAATACGGTACCCTTGTGCCGACAGGAGAGAGAGTGGATGGATTACAGGTTTACGATACAAAGAGACTGTCGCCGTCGAAGGGCACTCCGACCGTGCTCATTCTAAAGAAGTCAGACAGGCAGTTTCTCGTCTATAAGCTGAGTGGAGGACCCTGAAAACGAGCTCCTCGATTTAGATATTGTTAGACATTGTACATTCTTAACTCGGTGGGATCGGTTGAATCAGAAACCACCTAATCAAATTCACTCGCCAATTCATTGCCTTACGCCTAAACTAGCCGTATTCCCTGGCCTCCGACCAAAACACAACCGTTCTGGCGCCCATTTTTTGAGCGCGCTTCTATTTTGGAAGTGTTAAGACGAATTTTACGGTGTGTTTCTGAAGTACAGCTTTTATA
>NZ_BCQV01000138.1 GCF_001552255.1 Alicyclobacillus shizuokensis NBRC 103103 | reverse complement strand
TAAGGAGCCATTCCTGTAATGAATTAATTTCGGGTTTGAAGTAAAAAGAGCGCCTCCTGTATGCTGGGTTCCGAATGTAGCACACATTCATTCCCTCATGGAGGAGGACGCTCACGTGAAGTATAAGATGCAGCAGAAGCAAAATCAACGAATTCAACAAATTACCGAATGTACCCTGATTGTGGGGGCAGACATTGCCAAGCAAACGCATGTAGCGAGAGCGACGGACTTTCGAGGAATTGAGCTTGGTAAAGAGTGCGTTTTTGAAAACAACCATGAAGGGCTGACGAAACTTGTAGCGTGGATGAAGGAGCTGCAAGGGCTGCACGCCAAGACGGACATCGTCTTTGGAGTTGAGCCGACCGGACACTACTGGTTTCCGTTAGGTGCCTTCATGAAAGAGTTAGGCGTGCGGTTTGTGCTTGTGAATCCACACCACGTCAACAAGAGCAAAGAGTTGGAGGATAACTCTCCGACGAAGAACGACTACAAGGATGCCAAGGTCATTGCGAATCTGGTGAAAGACGGCAAGTACTCCGAGCCCAAACTCCCAACCGGTGTTTATGCGGATTTGCGAATCCTCATGAACATGAGAGAGAAGGTGGTGGTGAATCTAGGTCAGGTACAGCGGCGGATTCAGAACTGGATAGACCGGTTTTTTCCGGAATACACCGAGGTCTTTAAGGACTGGGAAGGAAAAGCATCGCTCA
>NZ_BCQV01000137.1 GCF_001552255.1 Alicyclobacillus shizuokensis NBRC 103103 | reverse complement strand
ATGAACATAGACCGGAGGTCGCTGTGTTGTCCAAGCGTCGCACATATACGTCGAAAGTTGGTCCGATAGCGGTCAACTGACCGCTTGGAGGGACGCATAATAACTTTGGCGCGACCATCCCGTTTCCCCCGAATCGCTCGAATTGTATACCCGAGGAAGTCAAATCCTGAGGTGATGTGCGTGACCAGTGTCTTCTCCACAGACAAGTCCATGTGAAGTGCCTCTCGCAGGAATGTCGCAATGGCCTGCTTAAGCGTTTGTGCTTGTTGCTCCGTCCCCCTTACCAACACCACGAAGTCATCCGCGTATCGTACGATGCTACAAGGTATTAAAACCCCTCGTCTGGCCAACCGTGCTCGCTGTGGCCTAGAGGCTACCGCTTCATACTGGCCCGAAATGAACTGATCCAGTTCATGCATGTAGATGTTGGCCAGAAGGGGTGATACGATTCCGCCCTGTGGTGTTCCGGACTCTGTCTCGTAGAAACGAAGGTCCTCCAGCGCCCCGGCCTTTAACATCAGTCGAACCACTGTGAGGAGTGCCCGGTCACGGATGGTACGCCGCAGAATGGAAAGAAGTACTTTGTGGTCGATTGACCCAAAGCAGTCTCGGATGTCTCCTTCAATGACCCAAGTGTATGCACCCTTTGGCGCTGTAGTTAGTGGCCCCTGAAAAAGTCCTCCATTGAGGTTCCGCTCTGCAGCTGGAGTGGTCAGATTGGGATTTCTCAGGAGTGTCCGTTTTT
>NZ_BCQV01000136.1 GCF_001552255.1 Alicyclobacillus shizuokensis NBRC 103103 | reverse complement strand
TTGACCACGTTGCTAAACGAAAAGTTGACCACCCCTGGGGTAGCATGGCTGGTACCTGGCGGCGATGTGACAGCCTCGTCACAACTGCGCTGTGGCTCGTCTTTGGCTCTCTCGGAACCGGTAGGATTCACCTTCAAACAACAGGATGTGGGAGTGGTGGGTCAGTCGGTCGAGGAGTGCAGTCGTCAGCGTCGCGTCGTGGAACACATCCGTCCACTTCGCGAACTCTAGGTTGGTCGTGATGAGAATACTGCCCTTCTCGTACCGCTCGGCGCAGAATTGGAACAGCAGTGGCCCACCTTGAGTTAGGGATACATACCCCAGCTCGTCCAAGCAAACCAGGTCGTACTTGTCCCATGTCCGGAGATATCTGGGCAATCGGTACTCGGACTCGGCCTGTAAGAGTTCCTGGACCAGCTGCATGACAGTGATGAACCGCACTCTGTAGCCCGCTGAGATGGCGGCTAGCCCGATAGCTATCGCGATGTGCGTCTTGCCCGTTCCGCTAGCGCCCATACAGATTACGTTTTCCTTCGCCCGAATGAAGTCTCCTCCCGCCAGGTGTACAATCCGCTGCTTCTGCAGCGCCGGAATCGCGGCAAAATCGAACTCCTGCAGGGTCTTATGAGCCGGGAAGCGCGCCTGTTGAGTATAGGCCTGCAGCCGACTGGCTTTCCGTGACTCCATCTCCTCGGCGAGGCAGGCGGCAAGGTACTGGACGGGGGAGTGGTTGTGCACTCCCGCCTCCCTCGCCAGCGCCGCGTACGCCTTGCGCAAGCCCGGCATTTTCAGCTCCTTGCAGTAGAT
>NZ_BCQV01000135.1 GCF_001552255.1 Alicyclobacillus shizuokensis NBRC 103103 | reverse complement strand
ATCCAATCGACGAGTGGATCCGTTCGCCGTTGTACCAGGATTCGATATACTCGAAAATGCGCTTCTTCGCTTGTTCCCGAGTTTCAAATTTCTCCAGGTACACCAGTTCACGCTTGATGACACTGTGGAACGATTCGATACAGGCGTTGTCGTAGCAATTGCCTTTTCGGCTCATGCTGCATATCATCCCGTAGGATTTCAATCGTGCTTGGTATTCGTGTGATGCGTATTGGCTCCCACGATCCGAGTGATGGAGCACTGGCCCATCCGGTCTCTGACGTTGATATGCTTGCTCCAGAGCCCGCATGACGAGTTCTTTGGTCATCCTCGAATCTGCGTGCCATCCGACAATTTTACGGGTATACAAGTCCATCAGACTTGCCACATACAGCCACCCTTCGGCGGTCGGAACGTACGTGATATCTGCCATCCACACTTGTCCCGGCCTCTGTGCAACAAATGTCTGGTTTAACACATTCTCATGTACAGGGTAGTTATGCTTCGAGTTGGTGGTCGCTTTGTACTTGCGTACCGTACGGGATTTCAGGCCCTGCTCCCGCATAATTCGAGCCACTGTTTTTTGGGAAACCCGAACCCCCTCCTTGTGCAATGCTTGGGTGATTTTGGGGCTTCCGTAGAGCCGTCGTGACTTTACATAGATCTGGTAGATTCGTCTCGTGATGACCTTGCGACGGCGATCACGCTCACTCTCTGGACGCTTCAGCCACTCATAGTAACCGCTCCGAGATACTTTGAGCGCTTTGCACATCTTCTGGACCGAAAACTCGAAGCGGTGTTCGTGGACGAATTGA
>NZ_BCQV01000134.1 GCF_001552255.1 Alicyclobacillus shizuokensis NBRC 103103 | reverse complement strand
ACATGTACTTTGAGTTCGTTAAGCCCCATGCGATTCACCCCAGTTCAAGAAGGTCGTTGCAGTACTTCTCTCACGGACAAACCGTACTTCACTCCATTCATCGATGCGTTCTCGCACATCCACGGAAAATACCCCGACGGCAATCAGGTGATAGATAACTGGCAAGACTTGCACCGGGTGGGCTTTCGGCCGAAAACTTTTTGCGAGTTCCGCAATGGACGAGGAGTGTAAGATTGCGAGACGTGACACGACTTCTGGCAGAAGACGTTCGAAATGGGGTTTAGGCTGTAAAAAGCCGAAGAGGAACTTCGCATTCTTCTGTACGACATCAGGAATGGTCTTTGGGCGGATTACGCTATAATCCCATCCCCGCTCTCTGGCGAATTGAAGACAGCACGCATTGACCCGTTCAAGTCTTTCGGAGGTGTCTTCAGACGCTTCTTTGACCTGATACAGATGAGGAATCGAACCTTGCCGGAAGACGAGCACATCGGGAACGTGGATCCAATGGCGACGTCGCCCTTGGGAGTCACGAAGAGAATGGGGATTTCCACAGGTTGAACGTAGTAACGCACAACCTGCGAATCAAGTTCGAGAATCACCTGAAACAGGTACTCGCCAAGCGATTCGTACTCAACAACCGTGTTCATTTTCGGGCTATGAAATGCGCCGATCACGTGGGGTTTACGTTGGCTTCCTCGATTGTTCACTTTCCTCTTGGGAGCGAAATGCATGTCTTCAGCAGCCCATGAAGATTTATTCAACCAGTCCACGGCATCTCCTCGGAGCAAGTGTGACGTGAAAGGACAATGTTTAATACCCGCATTGTTCACCAGCTTTTTT
>NZ_BCQV01000133.1 GCF_001552255.1 Alicyclobacillus shizuokensis NBRC 103103 | reverse complement strand
GTTTGGTACTGCTGTTTTCAGCCTGATACCCAGGATCCACCACTCAGGTTCTAACCGCTTGTTGCGCCTCCATGGTGGAGGGGGTGTAGTGACCCGCAATTGGCCTCTCCATGGATGAGTGCTGATGACGAGGCTGTAGTCGGTGGTTTCCCATGGGCACCCAGGTCCGGGACTGGCTTGACTCTCTGCTCCTGAACGGAGGTGAATCGAATGCCCAAACTGCACGTTGGGATTGACGTGAGCTTGGGGTCTCACCATGTTCAATTCATGGATGAGGCCGGACAAGACTTGGGATCCTTCAAGGTCTCCAATGACCGGCCGGGAGCAGACACTCTCATTCGCAAGGTCTTGGAAACCACGGAAGCCAAGCAGATGGACACCGTCGTCATGGGTATGGAGGCCACCGCCAACCTTGGATGGCACCTTGCGCATTACCTGAGAAACCAATTCGCAGCCTATGAACCCAACCTTCAGGCCCAGATACACGTCTTGAATGCACGGAGAGTGGCTCGTTTCAAGAAGGGGTATGACACCCTTCCCAAGAACGACCGCATCGACGCCTGGGTGATTGCAGACCATCTGCGGTTTGGCCGACTGCCACAAGCCATGACAGATACTGCCCAATACGAAGCGTTGCAAAGACTCACTCGCACCCGCTTCCATCTCGTTCAGACGATTACTCGGGACAAGACGTTTTTCCTGAACCAGTTGTTTCTCAAGTTCAGCGGTCTTCGCCAGGACAGCCCGTTTTCGAGCACCTTCGGTGCGGCTTCTCTGGCCGTCATTCAGGAACTCGAGCCTGAGGAGATTGCCTCCATGCCTTTGGAAGACCTCGTCGCCTTCCTGGTCGAAAAGGGCAAG
>NZ_BCQV01000132.1 GCF_001552255.1 Alicyclobacillus shizuokensis NBRC 103103 | reverse complement strand
CCCTGGTTTGAAATCATTTGCATAAAGCCATTTCGCAAGCGTGTTCGAATCTGTAAAGGCGGCCCATACTTTCTCGATTGGACTCTGAAATTCAAAGTGAAGCGACACGTCTTTCCCCATGTGTTGTTCCGCCTCCAACAAGCGACTTAAGGCGACCATTTTGTTGGTCCAGAATTTCTCGTAATACGATACCCAATCTTGAATCTGCCTCAATGGAGCGGGATTTAGCCTATAGCATGTTTCCCTTCCGACTTTCCGGTCTACAACCAGATCAGCATCTTTCAGGACCGCCAGGTGTTTGGAAACCGCTGTACGACCCATTGGAAACTGAGATGTCAACTCGTGAAGAGGTAGTTCTTCCGCATCTGCCAAGAGACGAATGAGTTTGCGTCGGTTTGGATCTGCAACGGCGTGATAAACATTGTGTATTTGACGTGCCCCGGACAAAGTAGCCTCCTCCTATGGAAGGGACCCATTCCGCTTGTTTACGATACGCCAAGGACTCGTAATCACGTTACCACCGGCTCTCGGAAGGTGGCGAGAACAACAAGGCCTACAGAAATTTATCTCTAGCTCTACGAAAAAGGCCGCAGAGAGACGTTCGAAGTCCGCCACCGTGAGCTTAATGGGAGCTTCAAAACTGACTGTTCCGGGATGTACTTGATCACATTGTTGCCACGCAGGATTCCATTGTTATTCATCAAGGGTCAGCCAGCATTTCGACTTCGTTGAGTGGATTTATCCTTGCCAGCGACCATTCTGAGTCTGTGGACGAAGTAACGGTCGAGCACAAGAATCATGTTGTTGAAGAAGAGCGATTCAAAGTCTTCAAGGGTAGAGTTGACTTTTTGGTCCGTGGTCACACGGGCAACGAGCTTTTGGTACGCCATAAGTTGTTGCTCAATCGCAGCG
>NZ_BCQV01000131.1 GCF_001552255.1 Alicyclobacillus shizuokensis NBRC 103103 | reverse complement strand
CGAAGTCCTTGTAGCCGTCCGGTCGGCTGTTCGCCATCCGGACTCGGATGCGCTGGTACACCTCCGGCAACTGCCGAACGACCGCTGCATGGGTAGCGGCATGTGGTTTGTAAGCCAAAACCGGCAGGTAGTGTTCAAGTTCCATGATGGTCTGCTGACGCTCGTGGCTTCTGCGATGGCTGGCCACCACTCGTTCTCTGTCAAGTACCTCAATCTGCTCGGCATACACCCTCAGCAGCAGTGTCTTACCCACGTATAGGCTGGGGACGGAATAGCGGTTGTGGTCGAAGCTGACGAGGCACAGCTTGTTCACCCTGACCGGCCGTGTTGTGGCACAACGGTGAGGGCGCTCCGGCAGTGTACGCAGCCCCGCTCGCTCCTGCTCCCAAGCCGACCACCGTTTACCGCGCTCCTTTTCGCACCACTGAAGAATCCGGTCGTTCAGGGCATCCAGGTCCGCCACGTCAGGAACGGGAACACATGTATGACGGCGGACGTAGCCCACACCATTTTCGACGCTACCTTTCTCGTGGGGTTCACCGGGGCGGCAGAATTCGCTGTCGAACAGGTAGTGAGCACGCAGGTTGGATAGCAACTCGTGCTCCTCGCGAGCGGGGCCGGCAAGGATTTTGGTGACCGCAGTCTTCGGGTTGTCGTAGCGAACACTGCGAGGTACGCCGCCAAACCATTCGAACGCGCGGCGGTGACCCTCGAGGAACGCTTCAATCTTCTCCGTGGAGAAGGCACAGGCAAAGAAGACACCGCTGTACCGCAGCCGCATGACGAACAGACTGACCTCCGTCTTTTTGCCGTTCATCTTCACGACGATTCGTCCGAAATCGGCTTGCGCCAGCTCGCCGGCGTCCGAAGTAAGCGGGATATAAGCCTCCTGCCGACGTTTTCTTAGTCTACTTA
>NZ_BCQV01000130.1 GCF_001552255.1 Alicyclobacillus shizuokensis NBRC 103103 | reverse complement strand
GGTGACCATTTGCCGTGGAGGATTTCCAGTTGCTCGACAACCTAGAGATCCAGTACTTCAAGATGGAATCTGCACCGATTTGGGCTCGGTTGATTGATCGACTCGGGTGGGTGCAAATCATCGACGAATACGTTGGGAGCTCGGAGCAGTGTAAGCTGTCCGTTGGCACCCGTGTCAAGGCGCTGTTGGTGAACATCGCAACGGATCGCAGAGCCTTGTACCAAGTCGAGAAGTTTTACGCAGAACGGGATGTAGAAGTGCTCATGGGTTCCGGTGTCCGTGCCGAGGATCTGAACGATGACGCGTTGGGTCGAGCATTGGACGCGATATACAGGGCGGGTCCGCAGGAGCTTTTCAGCCGGGTGGCGCTTTCGACACTGTTGTCACTGAAGGTGCTCGATTGCTTCGAGGACTTCATCCCGGTACACGCGGATACCAGCTCATTGTCGGTGTACGGTGAGTACCCGGAGCAGGCTCGAAATCTGCGGGCCTTGCAGGACCCGTTTCAGATTGTACGGGGCTACTCGAAAGATGGCCGGCCAGATCTGAGACAGATCATTTTTGGGAATGTGACCGTATTGGGCCTGCCCATCTATGGCAGTGTGGACAGTGGCAACACGGATGACCATAGCTGGAACGAGGACACCATCGGAGGTCTGGCAAAGGTATTCACGTCCGAAATTCGCGGCAAGATGGTCTACATCGCGGATTCTGCGGCCGTGACCGAGAGGAATCTCACAGCGTTGGCGGACACGGGCCAGTCGTTCATTTCGCGGCTGCCATCGACGTTTACGTTGTGTGCCCATCTCAAGCAGGCAGCGTGGGAGAAAGAGGACGCCTGGCAGGACATTGGACGGTTGGCAAAAGCCAAGGACGGTGCGCACTACAAAATTCAGTCCTTCCGACGCGAACTGTACGGTC
>NZ_BCQV01000129.1 GCF_001552255.1 Alicyclobacillus shizuokensis NBRC 103103 | reverse complement strand
CCAAATTCATCGAGTGCATCTTCTATATGACATGCGTCACTTATGCAATACTGAAGTTGGTGCCAGTAACGCTTGGTCGCCGGTGAGCTTGGCCATGGACTCCAAGCTGAAATAGCGGCGGGCAATACTCCATTCATCGTGTTGCTCTTGGAGAATGGTACCCACAAGCCGAATTACAGAGTCCCGGTTCGGAAAGATCCCAACCACATCGATGCGCCGGCGGATTTCTCGGTTCAACCGTTCTAGCGGATTCGTTGAACAGATTTGCCGCCAATGTTCCTTCGGGAACGCCATGTACGCCAACACGTCCTCCTCCGCTCGCTGCAACACATCCATCGCCTTCGGGAAACGGTTCTTCAATTGCTCCACCACGAGGGCAAGCTGTTCTTTCGCTGCCTTCTGTGTTGGCTGGGCAAAAATCGTACGAACAATCGAGGACACCATAGCTTGCGAGGACTTTGGCACCTGACTCAGTACATTGCGCATCACATGCACCCTGCAGCGTTGCCATGTAGCTCCAACCAGTGTCGTTTCAATCGCTGCTCGCAGTCCTTCATGAGCATCGCTAATCGCCAGTTTGACGCCCCTTAGCCCTCTTGCTACCAGGTTCCGTAAGAAAGTGAGCCAGAATGAACCGTCTTCACTGGTACCCAGGTCAAAGCCCAACACTTCACGCTCGCCGGTGGCTTTCACACCAATCGCAATGACAAACGCCATACTCTGGACCCGACCACCCTCACGGACCTTGGGGAACGTGGCATCGAGCCAAACATAAGGGAACTCACCTTCTAACGGGCGATTCTTAAACGCCTGGACGACCTCATCGAGTTCCTTGCAGATGCGAGACACTCCACTCTTGCTGATTCCGCCGATACCCAACGACTCCACCAGCTCGTCCACCTTACGGGTGCTCACACCATGCACGT
>NZ_BCQV01000128.1 GCF_001552255.1 Alicyclobacillus shizuokensis NBRC 103103 | reverse complement strand
CCCCTAAGATCTCGGCTCTTCAGCCAGGCAAAGAACTCTCGCCAACTCGCCTCCGATTCGCTGTTCCCTAGCATCAAACCCAGAACTTCCCGGTAACCCTTTTCGTTGATCCCCTCGGCAATCATGGCGGCTCGAGAACGTACTCGCCCATCCTCTCGAATCTTCAACACGAAAGCGTCAACAAGGACAAAGGGGTAGCGGTGCTCCCGCAGACTGCGGTTGTTCCACGCATGAACGATGGGATCCAGGCGCTTGCACAGGTCCGAGACAGTGGACTTGGAGAACTCCGTTCCGCACAGTTCTTCGGTGATTTTGGCCACCTTGCGGGTCGAGACGCCGTTGATCACCATCTCCATCAGCGCCAGGACCAGTGCCTGTTCACTTCGCTGGTACCGGGCAAACAGCTCGGTAGAGAACTGTCCATTTCGTACCCGGGGTACGCGCAGAGTGAGCCGGCCCACACGGGTGGTAAGGGTGTGAGGGACAGTCCCGTTCCGGTACCCTTGCCGCTCATCGGTCC
The DNA here is from genome assembly GCF_001552255.1 of Alicyclobacillus shizuokensis NBRC 103103. Classification (GTDB taxonomy): domain Bacteria; phylum Bacillota; class Bacilli; order Alicyclobacillales; family Alicyclobacillaceae; genus Alicyclobacillus_G; species Alicyclobacillus_G shizuokensis. The sequence continues at coordinate 409 of NZ_BCQV01000128.1, read as the reverse complement.
GCTCATACGGTGCCGCCCTCAGTTGTTCCGTCACTTGGGCCTGTAATACCTGATTGAGCACCTGCTCGACGAGTTTCGCTACACCCCCATCCTGCTGAAAGAGGTCTTTCAAAGTTTCGTCGTTCAGGGTAATCTGGTATTGAGCCATCTTCTATCCCTCCTGGTGATGTGATTCTGACCAATCTCACATTCTACCAAAGAGGGTGGGATGGCTCATATTTATGCCCCGGGGCGCCATCCCTTTTTACACAGCATACCGGACTCTACTGCCAGCCGCCTCATCATCACCAGAATCTATCATTTAGATAGACGTCTTAGGAATTTATTTGGTACTGTCTCTCATGCAGAAACCACGATACGATGCGTAAAACGGATTAACCCCCGTAGATTGGACACACACTCTCGATAT
>NZ_BCQV01000127.1 GCF_001552255.1 Alicyclobacillus shizuokensis NBRC 103103 | reverse complement strand
ACCGTTCTACCAATACATGGAACAAAATATGTCCGCACCTTTGGATGTCCACACTGTCCCTTGTGGTTTACCCTCCCATGTCACACGGGGTCTGTGCCCTCACATTCCTTCGTTCTACCTCTCAAGGGGTGGATGCCGTTTCTTGCTCCTTTACTGGGTCGTTGCCCTTATGGAATGATTGCTACGGCTTATCCGTGCTTGTGCTTGTCTTGGTGCTTCATCGTCCATAAGCGAGTAAATGGAATTGACGAGTTTGAATCCATTAAGCAGCCATCTGTATTTGGGACTTCCGAACAGGCCCCAGTAAATCTTCAGCGTTGTACGGAATCCGCTTAGTTCCCAATGTGTGCAGAACACGAATGAGTTTCCCGCAGAGTGCAATGAGCGACTGTTTCTTTTTCAACGGATTACACGCTCGTGTCGTGTAATAATGGTGCAGAGCCTTGAACTCCGGGTTCGTGGCAACCATCGGTAATATCGCCCGGAAGAGTAAAGCTCTCAGCCGGGAACGACCCCGTTTTGAGATGCCAGTTTTCCCTTTTCTCTTGCCAGAACTGTTCTCTTTGAGGTTGAGACCAGCGAGCCGAATAATCTGTTGCCCATGGTCATAGTCTTGGAGATCGCCGACTTCAGCAAGGAATCCGGCAAGTGTCGTGACCCCCATTCCTGGCACACTCAGCATCTCCTCGGTGCCTGGAATCGGGTTCAGCAGCTGTTCCACTTGGGCCATGATTTCGTCACGCTGCCGAGAGAACAAGTCGTATTGCTCCAGTAGAGCCATCAGTTCCAGCCTAGCAGCCGTGAGCCCCTCTCTGAGACCAATTGACCTCTCAGCGGTTGTTACGAGTCGTTTTGCTCGCTTCATCCCGACTGCCCGCTTCACACCGCCATTCTTCCACCTACTCACAATCTCGCTGGCGCCTAGCGAGACGATGTCCTGTGGAAGTGGGAAGTCACGAAGT
>NZ_BCQV01000126.1 GCF_001552255.1 Alicyclobacillus shizuokensis NBRC 103103 | reverse complement strand
TCAGAAACCGCAGATGTTCATGCGGGAATTTCCCACCGTGTTATCTGGGCTACTGGAGCTTTCTGACTGGCTTGCTGAATTGGGTTGTACCGAGGTCGCGATGGAAAGCACCGGGGTGTACTGGAAGCCTGTGTTCAACGTGCTAGAAGCAACTTATGATGTCACACTTGCCAATGCCGCTCATATTAAGAATCTCCCCGGACGCAAGACCGACAAGAAAGACGCCCAATGGATTGCTGAGTTGCACCGCTGTGGTCTGATCCGAAAAAGCTTTATCGCTCCCCGTGAAATTCGTGAACTGCGAGACTTGACTCGATATCGCAGGAAGCTCAAGGGATACGAGACGTCGGAGCGGAACCGGATTCTCAAGGTGCTCGAAGATGCCAATATCAAGATTTCGACCTTCATGAGCGACGTATTTGGCAAATCGGGCCGCCTCATGTTGAATGCTTTGGTGAACGGCGAAATCATTGACCCCGAGCAAGTAGCAGACTTGGCCAAGGGTCGCTTACGAGCTAAGATTCCCGAGCTTATCCAAGCTCTCAACGGCAGGGTCACTCTTCATCATCGTAGAACCATTCAACGATCGTTGGATCATCTTACGTTTCTGGAGAACGCCATAGCTGACCTGGAAGCCGATATGGAACAGTACTTTGCTCCATATCAAAGGGAAGAAGAACTTCTACAGACGATTCCGGGGGTTGGTTCCCATGTCGCCAAAGTCATATTGGCGGAAATGGGAACGGACATGTCTGTCTTCCCTTCGGCATCACATCTTTCATCGTGGGCCGGGCTGAGTCCTGGAAACCACGAGAGTGCAGGTAAAAAAAACGAGTAAGCACGACACCCGGGAACCAAGCACTCAAATCAGCACTCCTGGAAGCGGCATGGGCCGCCGGACGAACTCGTACATTCCTTGGTTCAAAGTTCTGGGCAGTAGCCGGACGCAAAGGAAACAAACGAGCGACAGTT
>NZ_BCQV01000125.1 GCF_001552255.1 Alicyclobacillus shizuokensis NBRC 103103 | reverse complement strand
ACCAATCTCTGTTCCTGCCATGGAATACCGGTTCGAAGATTGGCATATCTAACATTCCAGCAGTCCCTCTCAAGTTGTCAAGGTGCGTAATCGTGAGAATGAGAGAGTAAATAGAAGAAAGCACTAGTTTATAGTGGGAGTTTATAGTGGGAGGAAGTCGGGTTGGGTGCCCTGAGCGCTCGGCAGTACCGTCAGCTGCTGGTCATCCAGGAACTGTATCGTCAGCAGGAAGAGATGTACCGCAGGAAGACCCGTCGCATCGAGGACCGAATCGTCAGCATTTCACAACCCCATGTGCGGCCCATCGTTCGTGGCAAGGTACGCGCTAACGTGGAGTTTGGCGCAAAGGTGGCAATCAGTGTGGTGAATGGGTACGCAAGGCTGGAGCGGCTCGACTGGGACAGCTTTCACGAAGGCAAAACCCTGCAGGCGGCAGTGGAGGCCTACCGGGAGCGGTATGGCCATTATCCAGAAGCTGTGCTGGCCGACAGGGCTTATCGGAGTCGGGAGAACCTGCGTTACTGCAAAGAGCGAGGTATTCGCCTGAGTGGACCGCCACTGGGTCGGCCCTCGCAGACGTCACGGGCAGAACAGGCACGGATTGAGAGACAGGACGCAGCGGAACGAAACGCAATCGAAGGGAAGTTTGGCGAAGGCAAGCGTCTGTATGGTCTGGGCTTGATTCGGGCGCATCTGCGGGCAACGAGCGAGACGGTTATCGCGCTGCAACTGCTCGTGATGAATTTGGAGCGGCGACTCCGCCTTCTTTTGTCCCTTGTCCTTGCATGGCTCCGCAACTTCCCAATTCCAACTGCGCTGGCGACCTCGTGACCCGTTCAGCAGACCCTATCTAACACCGGTTGAATGCGAAAGAAGATATTTCCAAGCGTTGAGGGCCAAGGCAAGCTGAGTGGGAACAGAAACCATATCAGAATATTAAAACTTACAATTTCTCTGTTTTGGGGTGTCTATTC
>NZ_BCQV01000124.1 GCF_001552255.1 Alicyclobacillus shizuokensis NBRC 103103 | reverse complement strand
ACATTTCGCGCTCAAGAGTTCATGGTCTCCTGGAAACTCCGAAAGCTTCTAAGACAGGAGGCTCACGTCCCAAAGAACATGCCAAAGCAGCCATGTTGAAAGCGCGATCTTTGCAATTTTTGATCGGATTTGGTAACCAAGGCCGCACCCGCGCAAACCGTGCTTACGCGATTTTTTCAGCCGGATAGTAGATGCTCAGATCCATGTCCAACAGCTTCAGCACACGCTCGATTTGTGGATCCCGCAGTGTGGTTTTTAGATACCGCCACATTCCATCCACGCGAATGCGCGCCGTGATCATCCCGTCGAACATTTCGAGCACGGAGATTCCCGTCGGACGGAAGCTCTTGCGCTTGCCGGGCAGGATAAGCGGTTCTTCTTCCTGTCTCATCTTCTTGCGAAGAACGAACTCGAACGCGCTGTATAACAACAACGACAAGAGCATCACGTAGGAAAACGCCTTGACTCGGTCCACCCGGTGCAGGTAGATGGGACCCACATGGTATGGGCTCTTCAGGTAGCGGAATCGTCCCTCCACCTCGGCCTGCTCTTTGTATAGCCGAAGAACCGCTTCATCGGGCAGGCGCCTGTCGTCGCGAATGTCTGTGATGAGGACGAATGTCGCCTCTTTCTCTCGCCACGTCTGTATGGCCTGTTCGCTGGGAGGTGCAACCTCAACTCGCACCCGATGCCGCGTAACGGCCGGTGGGGCGGGCTCATCCTTGCGTGGCCGACCCCGTCGCGCCCGTTTCTGTTGTATCTGCTGGGCCTCTACCGCAGTATGAATGGAATGGAGTTTGTTGCGATGGGCTCGACAGAACGCCTCCGCAGCTGCCGTGGCGTCCTGTTCACATTCGTACAGAATCTTTTGCTGCGCGGCGGCCGCCTTCTCCAACTCTTTTCGCTCGCGTTCTAGTACGCCCGCCAGCTTGTGCTCTTTGCGCGCGTCCAGACTGCTCGAACGCACGACGACAAACCGGTATCTAC
>NZ_BCQV01000123.1 GCF_001552255.1 Alicyclobacillus shizuokensis NBRC 103103 | reverse complement strand
AGAGGAGCAGAGTGAAGAGCAAAGTCGCGAATTGTTGAAGGCACAGGAGAAACTGTTGGAAAAAGATGAAGAACTAAAGAGGGTGATGGATGATTACGAAGCTGGAATCGAGAGGGAAAGCCAGGAACGGAATCTGGCGCTGTCCAGGAAAATCACAGAATTACTCGCGGAAAACGACGGGCTAAAAGAGGAAACACAGGCCCTGAAGACAGAAGTGGAGCTATTGAAGACCACGAGTCAGGAAGAGCATAAACAGCTGAAGGCGGCAAACGAGGAACTTCTTGCGGAAAATCAAACGTTGCGGAAGAATAATGAGGAGCTGAAGAAACAGGCCATGCAGCCTGAACCAGACTCCCTTGTATCGAGGAAAACCATCGACGAGAATGAGAAACCGAGGAAGCGAATTCTGGATGTAGACTTATTGAATTCATTAGAGAGACTCAAGACTGAAAATGAACGACTGCGAATGGAGCTCGCCAACCTGAAGAATAGTTCTGGCGAGTCGAACATAGAAGGACGAGCAAACGAATATGCAGATCTTCCGAAAGATAGTTCAGTTTCATTCATCCCAGAAAGCAAGACATATGAGTCGTTATTTTCGGTAAAAATTGACACACCTCATGTACATCCAGATCCAGCTGTCTGGAATTTGATTTATTCCTCGGTGCCTCCTGGATATTCGATTCCAGATCCTGAGTTTATAAGTGAGCTGAGTAGACATGTGGCCACTGGAAAGCTTAAGCCCGCAGCTTCTTCTCGCACATTGTCTTATAGAGAATATTTAGATACTTTCAGGGATGTTTTGCTAGGCGTTGCACAGCAAGCGGATAATACTTGATAACCGGAACAGGATCGGACTCGTGGAGGAAAGGGGTACCGTCCCTCTCCGGGACGAACCCCTGGCAGATTGGACGCCGGCTCCTGGCAGTGCGCTGCCCCTTGTTTTTTCTACCGCCTCGGCCCTCGCCGAGGCATTGTCATCGCTCGTCCGGCCGTGAAGGATAACTCCCACTGGACACTGGTAGGAACGCAGGTGGCTTCAACAGGGAAATTATACTTGCCCCAGAGTCAACCCAGACAGGA
>NZ_BCQV01000122.1 GCF_001552255.1 Alicyclobacillus shizuokensis NBRC 103103 | reverse complement strand
AGGCGTGCTGGTCGTCTGTAGTTATGAGATCCCGTTCTAAGAAGCGCCGGAGAGGCGTACGGGCCTCGTCAAACCATTTGCGAACCTGGCTTCCTTCTCGCCGCTTCCGGATGATTTTGCGTATGGGCAGACAAGCGTTGGCGTAGACATCAAGCCATCCGTAGACCGTGTTGGGCCAGTCTACATGTTGGGGTGTATCGTAACGAGCGTAGCCCACAATCTCGCGTACGAGGGTACGGTTTTTCTGCTCCACATGGGCATTGTCGTTCTTTTTGTAGGGGCGGCTGCGGGTAAACTGCAGGCCGCGCTGCTTGGTGAACTGGAGTAGGTGGTGGTTGATAAATTCCGCGCCGTTGTCCGTGTGTAGTCCCCAGACAGGGTAGGGCCATTCATCGAGAATCTGCTGGAGGGCGTCCCGTACAGCCCTCTGGCTGCGTCCAAGGATAGCCCGCCGTCGACTGTAGCCGGTGACCACGTCCACGACGGAGATGGTGTAGGCAAAATGTCCGATGGAGGAGCCGCCGTTGTGTTCCACCAGGTCGATTTCCAATGCGCCCGGGCGATTCTCGTCCCAATGGTAGGTATCCACCGGGATTTCGCTCCGGAGCTTGGAGAGGGGCTTGGAGCGGGTGTAGAACTTTCGGGCACTGGGCTTTTGCCAGGCCGCGATGCGGCGAGCTAGAGTGGCTCGGCTGATTTGGGCCAGCTCCTGACGGACCGGTTCGGTAAGGGTGATTTCACCGTGTTGAGCGAGCTGTTCAGCGGTGGACAGCAGCACCGGATGCAGCCGTTCCGCACAGGGATAGTCCAGAGCCTCCCAAACGACCTGGATCACGGACATGGCCGCTTGGTACTTACGGCGACGGGGCTTAGAAACTCGACGAGCCGTGGACTTCGGCGGATGACGGAGAACGGTGATGGCATACTTTCTCGCATAGCCAAGGGTGGTCACGACTTCGTCTATAATCTGGGATTTCTGGGACCTGGTCTTGGCCCTGTAGTAGCGCTCCCGGGCATTGGCAAGGTACTCTCGACGGCTTTTGATGGACATACGCACGACGATCCCTTCGGTTCGATTTCGAGATGAGTGATCTCAATCCCTTTCGGTTAGATTTTAACTGAGCGATCGCGA
>NZ_BCQV01000121.1 GCF_001552255.1 Alicyclobacillus shizuokensis NBRC 103103 | reverse complement strand
CCGCTTGAGGCCCCTGGATGTCTGCGTTATACTAAAACGTGCTGTATTGAGACCGGAGGAAGTAAGCTGGGCAACCGCCGGTGCAGTGTCGAAAGACCGCACGGGAGGAAAGTCCGAGCTCCACAGGGCAGGGTGCCGGATAACGTCCGGCGGGAGCAATCCTAGGGATAGTGCCACAGAAATGGAGACCGCCGATGGCCGCGTCGCATGCGCGCACAGGCAAGGATGCAACGGTGCGGTAAGAGCGCACCAGCAGCCTGGAGACAGGCTGGCTAGGTAAACCCCACCCGGAGCAAGACCGGATAGGAGCGCATATGCGGTGGCCCGTCGCGCGCTCGGGTAGGTCGCTGGAGCCATCTGGCAACAGATGGCCTAGATAGATGGTTGCCGCTCCAGTGCGAGGCGCGTGGCTCGCAGGCACGGCTCACAGAGCTTCTTGGCGAGCGTGGCGCCGCTTGCAGCACCGGAGAACAGAACTCGGCTTACAGGCTTGCTTTCTCTGGCCTATAACCCACAAGGGAGATCTCCTTGTGGGTTTTGACTTATGGGCGACTTTTTGCCGAAAGTCTTATCCGACCAGGCATTGTCGGCGCTCTTTCGAGTCCATCTTCCTCGGGGTTATTGTGCTGTAAAATGACCAATTTAGCAATAGAGTTATAGGCTACATAACATAGGGGTTATCAAGGGGTTCTGTACACCCGTGATTTTCGAACTCACGCATCGTAATTTTTGAAAGTGCAAGGTCCTCCTCGGTATGGTAGAGGTGACCATAGGATACCAAGGGGGAATGATAATATGAGGCAGAACTTCATTGAGCAGCAGATGGATGCGTTCATTGAGCAAAACACCAAACGATATCGGAACTTGAAAGGTCCCTTAACACTGCACGAGGGGATCGATTTGGCGATCCACGAGTGGACGGCGCAAGGAAAGGCCCCGAATACGATTGACACATACGTCCGCCATTTGCGGGAGTTCTCGACGTTCGCCCACAAGAAATTTCAGCATCCCAATCTGGTACAGAGAATGGACCGCTTCTGCATCGCATCCTATCGTACGTTTTTGGCCGCCAGGAGGACGGAGGAGGGGGCACCGTTATCGCCAAGATCCGTTCAGATTCGGTTGGATTCACTGCGTGCTTTTTT
>NZ_BCQV01000120.1 GCF_001552255.1 Alicyclobacillus shizuokensis NBRC 103103 | reverse complement strand
GGGATATGGCGCTGAACTATCGCTTCCCGAACGTGTTTTCCGCAACTTAAAAATGCAGAAAAACGCGGCGCTCCGATATACCGCGTTATTTATATTTATGCAATTTGGTCAGCGTTTCCTTATGTCGTTAACGCCCCCTTTTGTTCAACAAGCAATGTTGGCACCGTCATTTCCAATGGCTGACCACAACGATTGTCGGCAAATGGAGCGTGTCATTGCCATGTTGATTATGCGTTGCTTGCCATCATCCGATTGTCAAGCTGTTCAAGAACAATAGGCCATGCCTGTTCGTGCTGATTCCTTGACTCCTCATCTGGGAAACCTGCGTGTGTCAGACGAAGGTGGGTGCCGTTGCTGTGGGGTTTAAGTTCAACCGTGACAACCGTTTCCGCTCCCTTAGTGCCTCCAGCCCCAGTAACCCACGTCAATTGAACGAGACGGTCACGTTCGAGTCTCAGAAATCGTCCATAATGAGGATGCCGCTTTCCCTCAAACTGCGTCTCGAAGAAGAAAACTGTATTGACTTTACCTTGCATTATCACCGACCCAGGAGCAGCGAACCAACGGTCAAACTGCTCTGTCCATGCTCGGAAAAGCACTTCAGGAGACGATTCCATTAGCCGCTCAACCGTTAGATGATATGGTCGCGACGAAATGTCAGGTACAGATATAGATCAAGTCCGAGATTGTGTGTAAAATCCCGTCTCTGGTAGACGTCACAAAATGTTCACAGTCAGGCGTTTAGGATATGGAGCTTAGCTTGTTGGCCTGATTCTTGCTGCTGTTTCTTCCACTGCCAGTACTCGTCCATATTCAGGTAACGGTGTCCCGTGGTCCAGGCTTCGTCGATTTCCATCAGCAGCGCCCCCAACAGCCGGATAGCGGATTCTCGGTTCGGAAAGATGCGAATCACCCGTTCTCTGCGCCGGATTTCTTCGTTCAGCCGCTCCACACCATTCGTCGTCCGCAGCCGGCGACGGTATCGGTCTGGCAGCGCCAGAACCGCCGTTACGTCGTCAAAACCGTCCTCCAGCACCCGCACGGCCTTGGGCGCTTTGTCAGCGAATTCCTCCACAAACTCATTCATCAGCAGTCGAGCCGTCTTCAGGTCTGGTGCCTCTAGAATCGCTCGTACACGCTTGTAGACGTCCTCCTGCAACGCTTTGGGGGTGGCATCCAGCAGATTTCTCATGAGG
>NZ_BCQV01000119.1 GCF_001552255.1 Alicyclobacillus shizuokensis NBRC 103103 | reverse complement strand
GTGAACATTATCGGACATAAAAATGTGATGTAAGAGATTGGTAAGCAAATTCGTGGAACTGTGTTACTTGAAAATATATTTTTATAGATTGTCAAGAGCACGAATTGTATGTATTACGGCATCCGCGTACTTACCTTTACGGGCGTATGGAACAAAGTATCGGTCTGTCACTGCACGATATTTATCGGCCACTGTTAAGCCCGGTTCGTTCGACCGTATGATTTGATCCAGTTCCGAGTCTCGTGTGGTTACTAATTCCACCTGTCGATCGTTTGGGTCGATAGTCAACAAGGCATCGTTACCGTCCAGACCTTGTTCTTGAAATACTTGATCAGCCAATGCAGATAAATCATTAGAATGCGAAACTGTTAATACATAAATGGGGTATTTACTGCTTGCCAACGCTTGTTCCCCACATTTCGCGCCTATCGTTGTGAGGGCGCGAAATGTGGGATGGATACATTATTGCATCTCTTTTGGAATAGAAGGGGCCGACAAGTAAGAAAATATATTCTTTTTGTGATATCTATTAAAAAAGATTATTTTGGTTAATCAGTTAAATGGGGCAGCATCACCGTTTATAGTTTTACCACAAAAATGCCAAGGCAAGGATCCAAGAAAATGCGAGCCACCACCACAACCAGCCGGCCCACCAGGCAGCATAACCGGGATAACCCCAAGCGACGACGCTGTAAGCACGCCATTGGGCGAGCGCAAGGTCGAGTTTCTTCTCGTCGTCGTTTTCGACCATTTGAGCATCGCTGACCAGACCCACGGGTGCATACTGACGGGGAACCCGGATTAAGACCGCACGGTTGTTCACATCAGTCACGATGCCACGATGAATTCCCCACGGGGTTCTGAATTGAACCCATTTCCCCAGATTGTTGACGCAATCCAGTGGACTGCACACGGTCACCCCTCCATTCTAAACACATGTGGCTCTACCTCACTAAGTCAAAGTGAGATGATACAATCGGTTGCGAACTTAACAGACGGGAGTTGTAGTGCAGGTGGTTGTCACTGCCGAGTACCCTGGTACCAACAAGAAGAACAACACGAAGATAATCAAAAACACAACCGCCCAACGAGTAAACCCGCCAAACACTCCATACATCGTTCCACCTCCTCTCCAACAAGTCATGTACACTTTGAACATATGCGTCATAATTTGTCCGACAAAAAGGACATATAGCTTAGACAATTTGCCTCTTTCTCAGAAGGCCAAATAACATTTTTAC
>NZ_BCQV01000118.1 GCF_001552255.1 Alicyclobacillus shizuokensis NBRC 103103 | reverse complement strand
GATGCTAGTCTAAAAAGTGGACACAGCGAATCGAGAATGTAAGAATATAGTCGATTCGAGGTGTCGACTCCCATGGCGCAGCACTATGACAAGGACTTTAAAACTCACGTAGTGAGAATGGTTTTGGAAGAGGGCAAGTCTGCGACACAGGTTGCTCGGGAGTTGGATATTCCGGTTAAGACGGTCTACGGGTGGATTGCAAAGTATAAGGAAAACCCGGAGCACCCATTCGTGGGCAGTGGGCATCTGCGGCCGGAGGACCAGAGGATTCGTGACATGGAACGAGAGCTCCGTGAGCTTCGTGAAGAGAATGCCATTTTAAAAAAAGTCATTCGGTACTTTGCGAACGACCGGAGGTAAAGTACCGGTTTATCCATGAACACCGGTTTGAATTTCGAGTGCAGAAGATGTGTGACGTGCTTGGCGTGTCACGGAGTGGCTACTATACGTGGCTAAGGCGTCCTGTCAGTGGCCGCGCAAAGCGGCGGCGGCAGTTAACACGCCGGATTTACCAGATCTTTGTTCGAACCAGGCGGCTATATGGGAGCCCGAAGATCACACAGCTTCTTCGCCGTGAAGGGGTGCGAGTCGGACAGAAGACAGTGGCTCGTATCATGCGGGAGCATGGGCTGAGAAGTCGCGTTGTGCGCAAATACAAGGCTACGACGGACTCCAACCACGCTTATCCAGTACATGACAATCGGCTGAACCAATCTTTTGAAGCCGAACGACCCAACCAGATTTGGATGGCTGACATCACGTACGTTCCCACAGAGGAGGGATGGCTGTACGTTGCAAGCATCATGGACCTGTTTACACGCAAAATTGTCGGCTGGCACGCGGATTCGAGAATGACGAAAGCGCTGGTCATTAAGGCACTCGAGCAGGCCGTTTGTCGCGAGAGACCGAAGGGCCCGGTGCTCCATCATTCTGACCGAGGTAGCCAATACGCATCGCATGATTATCAGCAAAAACTTCGGGAATACGAAATGATCCCGAGCATGAGCCGGAGGGGAAACTGCTACGACAATGCGTGCATGGAGTCATTTCACAGCGTGTTAAAGCGCGAGTTGGTGTATCAAGAGAAGTTTAAGACGCGTGATGAAGCGAAGCGACGCATATGGGAATATATTGAAGTCTGGTACAACCGCCAGCGGATTCACTCGTCGCTGGGATATATGACGCCTATGGAATTTGAGAAAGCCTACAACCAGAAGAGGGTATCTCTTGCTGGTTGAAACCGACCCGGTACATTACAGAACATTCAGTTCCCTGCATTCTCGATTTTCTGCGTCCTTTCTATTGACATAGCACCA
>NZ_BCQV01000117.1 GCF_001552255.1 Alicyclobacillus shizuokensis NBRC 103103 | reverse complement strand
TCTTAGCGATTACTGTAAAAGGTTATAGCGCCAATAACTATACCTAATACAATAATCCCGAGAATTACCCATAAGATAACCTTCAATGGCTTGCTCAAATTATCCCTCCCTCCATACATTAGAATATACTATATAAGATTCATTATTCTGTTGCGAAAGTTAGGACTCCTCCCAATAGGCCGTATCGACCACATGACCTTTATAATTGCCCTCAACTTCTAGAAAGCAATTTCCGAGCTGAACTGAAAGGCCTTGAAATGGTCCAATACCATAGGTAAACCTGGCTTCTGCAAAAGCATCGTTATTCGAGATCCAAGCACTAACAGAGCCTAGGCTCGTTTGAACTTCTGGGTTGTAGTTGTGTACAACATATCCGTCCTTATCAAGGATACTCGTGATCTTTGAGCCGGAAACTTTGTATCGTACACTCACCTCGTATTTTGTGACTGATATACCAAATAAAGTCATAGAATAAGCATAGGACACAGAGTGTGTCGTTGTAGACAGAGGATTATACATACCAGTAGTGTCGTCACCAATAATGGTCTGGGTAAGTGAGATATCTGGGTTTGTGTTCGTCCCATCCAACACGGATTGCATAGCATTGGAATCCCCCATTAAGTTGAGGAACTCTTGCTGTTGGTCGGGAGAAAGAGCTTCAAATTGTGCTAATTCCTGCTTTGCATTTTGAACGGCCGCATCAACTTGATCGGATGGAACGCCAGCATCAATAGCATCTTGTGCACTATAGTTCTCCAGTTATTCTTCGTATTGCTGTGGCGTATAGGAGAGAGTCGTGTCAGCTTTCGCAACCCAAACATTTGCAAATCCAAGGACCAGCGCGGTAGCGCCTGCAGCGACGAGAGACTTAGCCAGCATGTTCATCCCTGCATCTCCTTTTCGATAAATCTATACAACCCTAGTATCGAAATAGGTTGTTTGTTCTGAGTTTACCATAAATAATATATGCAAATCAAGATAAATTATAAATAATGGGATGGATCATAGTATAATGTGAATTTGTTATTTTGTCACGAATTCTTAATGCGTACCGCTGTAAAATCCTAATCACCAAATCGGGTAAGAGGGGGCGACTAACCCCCGACTTCCCACACCACCGTACGTAGAGGCTGCTGAACGGGAAAGACATGGTGAGTACCTTTCGCTCCACGAGCTCGCCGGGTTGTCCAACATAAGCCGTGCCAAAATCCACTTGCGCGCCGCCGGGATGTTCAAGCTGCTCATACCTCTCGGCACGCTCCAACTTGAGCTCCTTCCGGCGCTTGGCCACGTATTCTTCAACGGTCCGCCGCCCGCCC
>NZ_BCQV01000116.1 GCF_001552255.1 Alicyclobacillus shizuokensis NBRC 103103 | reverse complement strand
ACATCCTGCTGCGCCAAGGTTGGCTTCATCAAGACTTCATCCGAAATCACACCGTTGGATTTGACAAACTTGAGCAGGCAGTCAAACATTGGACGCCGAGGCTCACATCGCAGGTGACGGGACTCCCGGTAGCCCAGATCCTACAGGCAGCTGAACGGCTCGGTACTACCCAAACATTAGTATCTACCACCCTGGAAGGTGCATACCAGTCCGCGAATGCAACATCCACCTGCATCGCGATCAACAACCTGCATTTAATACGCGGATTGATTGGACGTCCCGGATGCGGACCGTTGCACATGGCTGGCCAACCCAGCTCGTCGGCGAATCGGACTGTCGGAGGTGTCGGAACTTATCCCGGCCATCGCAATCCATCTAATCCTAAACCCTCATGCCCCTGGCGGGGCACAATATTATCATGAAAATGTCCTGTAGTGTTTACTGGTCGGCGTCCATGATCCAAGATGAAACCAAGTAGGACAGGAAGGTTGTTTTCTTTATGGGGGACCGACCCCGACTTCTAAACTAGCCACAGCCGCCTTGAGCACAAATTATTGTTGCCACGAGCACATCCATCAAATTTCCTTCGGTCAGGCGGTTGTGCCCTACTTGGAAAGGATGAGGACACTTGGACGCCATCCGAGAATGCTGTGCTGGCTTGGATGTGCATCAGGCCAATGTAGTCGCCTGCGTTCTCAAGGGACCTCTAGAAGAGAAGCCCCAAATGTTCATTCAAGAGTTCTCCACCGTATTCTCTGGGCTACTCGAACTCTCCGACTGGTTGGCCGAACTCGGTTGCACAGAGGTTGCCATGGAAAGCACCGGCGTGTACTGGAAACCAGTATTTAACGTCCTTGAGGCCACCTGCGATGTAACCCTCGCTAATGCGGCTCACATCAAGAATCTCCCCGGCCGCAAGACTGACAAGAAGGATGCACAGTGGATTGCCGAACTGCATCGTTGCGGTCTGGTATCCAACAGCTTCGTTGCACCCCGTGAGATACGTGAACTGCGGGATTTAACTCGATACCGCCGAAAGCTAAAGGGCTACGAAACGTCAGAGCGTAATCGAATTCTGAAGGTGCTGGAAGATGCCAACATCAAGATTTCCACCTTCATGAGCGACGTATTTGGGAAGTCTGGCCGCCTCATGCTCGATGCTCTGGTCAATGGTGAAGCCATTGATCCCGAACAAGTGGCGGATCTCGCTAAAGGTCGGTTGCGAGCCAAGATCCCGGATCTCGTCCAAGCACTCAACGGTCGAGTGACACTGCATCACCGTAAGATGATTCAGCGTTCTTTGGAGCACCTTGAGTTTCTCGAGAAGTCCATCGCAGATCTGGAAGCAGACATGGAACACTACTTTGCTCCATATCAACAGCAGGAAGAATTGTTACAAACGATTCCAGGAGTGGGAC
>NZ_BCQV01000115.1 GCF_001552255.1 Alicyclobacillus shizuokensis NBRC 103103 | reverse complement strand
TTGTCCCGCTCTTCGTAGATTTTCGTGACGGCCTTTTTCTTCGATTTACGCAGTCATGGATGATTCTTCCTGGTGTTGCTCTGGATGTGCACATTGGTGTAGTGCTTTCATGAGCATCGGGATTTGTCGAAATCCCTTTACGCTGCGGAACTTCTTCTCTGCCTCAAGGAAGCCTGCCGCCGCCCAACGCAGTACCTGCTCGCCATTCTGCCAACGCTTTACGTTCCTACTGGCCATGCGCACCTTTTCATTCGCTGATTCAATTGCATTCGTTGAACGGAGGGTCCGCTGTAGCAGTTCCGGAATCCCCAGTCGGATGACCGTCACGGTCTCTTCCATCCCCTCTCGCAGACTCGCCGCAGCACCGGGGTACGCCTTTTCGAGTTGGGCGGCCAATCGCTTCAGCGCTGCCAATGCATCCTGTTCGTTCCCGTGCCGCCAGGCTTCACGCAGTTGCCTCTTGACCCAATCCCGGTGCTTCTCCGGCAGGTGCTCCAGCACGTTACGCTCCTTGTGTACCTGGCAGCGTTGGACAATGGCCGTGTCGCCAAGCACATCCCGTACCGCCGCCCGCAGCGCCTTGCTTCCGTCAATGATGACGAGAATTCCGTCGTTGGTCTTCAAGCCACGTTCCACCAGGTCGGACAGGAGCGCTTTACACACAGCGGCGTTCTCGGTGGCTCCATGCCATACCCCTAACATCTGCTTCTTGCCATCTGCGTCAATCCCCATGGCCGCTACCACGGTGTGCTCTGCCATCACGATGCCGTCGATGATGAGGGCCACATAGTGCCGATCATCCAGACGCCGATGCATCAACTCGGCCAGTAGCTTCCTCGTGGCCGCAATGAACCGACGGCTGACGGTGCTCTTACTCGTGCCAGAGGACTCCAATTCCTCTCCGACCGGCTCCAGACCGTACGCATAGTTCCGGGTGGACAGTCCATGGATCATCCGCTCCAACGCAGCTTGCGTCAACAGCTCCGGATCTTGCAGGACCTGATACGTCTCGAGCGGAATCTCCCGTCCATCCACACTGCGTACTCGCACCTTCTCCACAGCCACCTTGCGACCGCCGAGGGTGACGGAACCTTTCTCTTTTCCATGCCGTACGGCCTTGCGCTCCGGATTATGCTTGCCCTTGGGACCGACGAGCGCATCCACCTCCTCCTGCATCATGGCTTGTATAACTCGCAATCCGGCTTGCACCGCCAGCGCCATCAGACCTTCTTTCGTTGCTTCCATCACATCCAGCAGAGCCAGTTGGACAGAGAGGTTCTTTGACGTGTCGAATCTTGTAAACTGCTTCTGGTCTTTCAGCGCAATCTCGTGTACTCTTGATTTCATAGTGGCGTTCTCCTTTCCTGATATTCCCCAAACCCGTTATACCAAACGGGGTCAGGAGACCGCCACTTTCAAATTTCCACGAAATCCGGGACTACG
>NZ_BCQV01000114.1 GCF_001552255.1 Alicyclobacillus shizuokensis NBRC 103103 | reverse complement strand
CATTTATACCTTTTGTTTCCTGTTAGCGACCCACTTGGGCCGCTCTCCTCAGATTGTGGGCCATGATTCCGTATCCAACCCATGCCGATGTGCCCGAGTGTCCCCGGAATCGACTGCGGCCCAATCCGTACTTTTGTTTCAGAAGGGCTATCTTTGCTTCACCCGCGGCTCGGAATCGCTGCAAGTTCCGGTACCAATGCGCTCGCTCTAGCTCGGTTCGTGCCTTGCCTTTCTTGCCTCGAAATGGCGTACTCACATACCGAACACCAAATTCTTCTTGCAATGCTCGTTCATTCTTACGACTGCTGAACCCTCGGTCCGTCGCAACTGCGTGAGGCGCAGAACCGAATATCTCTTTGTGATGCTGCACAGCCGGGATGAGCAAATCGTCGTCCGACGGATTACCTGTATACACCGCATACCCAGTCACAAATCCGCTCTCCGTTTCATCGATGCGAACCTTATACCCAAACTCAACCTTCTTGGCGAGTTTGCCTTTTTTGATCGGCCGAGCCTCGGCGTCATGAATGCTAATGATGCGGTCCGGAATGATTCGATTTCCACCAATGACTTCTTTGGCTTGACCGAGCAGTTGCTTCGTCTTATCCACAAGGGACTGAAGCTTTTCCTTTTGCGCCTCTACGGGCGGTTTCTTTGTACGCTGTAGCTTCTCAACCACGGACTCGGCCTGTTGCAACACATTTTGCGTGATATCCACAACGTCTTGCGTGATTCGGTTGACCTCATCCCAGGACCTACTCATCCGACGACGCAGAACCTTTGCAAACGACAGGACCTTATTCTTTACCGCATCGGTTTGGTCCACGAAACCCTCGGTGGCGTGGGAGGCGAGTTGGCGAATGTGGTTAACCGTTCGGGTGATGGCACGAATGCCATCCTGTAAAAGCGTGGCATCCGTTGGATGATGAATGTCCGACTCGACCACCGTGGTATCCGTACGAAATTTGCGATGCCGGATGACCTTCTGTTCGCTCAGCTTCTTCACCAACAGTTCATTCAGTTGCTCGACGGTATCCTCACCATACCGCTTCCTGGCCTTGATGAGCGTACTGGCATCGGGTACTTTCCCGTCGATGGGGATGTGGCTGAAGCGCCGCCATGCAAGGCTGTCACTTACTTCCCGTACGAGCGTTTCATATCCCAACTGATAGCGGAACTTCAGGTACATGAGACGCAGGTATGTTTGCACCGGCACGGTCGGTCGTCCTCTAACCGTATTAAACTTTTCGAGAAATGGTACCATGAACCGTTCGTCATCCAGAATTTGATCCACATACTCCAGTTCCGCTGGTAGGTTGAGCAACGGCTCAGGTAGGATAGCCTCCCAAAGCGTCAACTGATTTTGATGAGTCCGTAACACTTTCCAACACCCCTAAACAGGAATCTCGGGGTGTCGTGCCGAATTCGTAAGTAAAGGAATTCGCAAAGCACCCCGGGGTCAGTGTTTGTCTCGTCAACATTCACTTCACCGCGAGGACTTGCGATTCCTTTTTTATTGGCCCATTTCACCGATTTTTTCAGGAGCCACTAA
>NZ_BCQV01000113.1 GCF_001552255.1 Alicyclobacillus shizuokensis NBRC 103103 | reverse complement strand
GTTAAAGTCTCAAGTAGTGGTGTAAAATCCGTCGTCCACAATTGACGACGAAGCCACCGTGCGTATCTACTAGAGTGTGGCGAAACCAACTAGTAGGAGGGACGCAACGATGGCTTCTGTCAATAGCTTCGCAGTTCTTGAGTGGATTCGCAAGATCCAAGGCGAGGAAAATATCGACTTTCTGCGTGAGCTGGTGAGGATAGTGGCGCAGTCACTCATTGAAGCCGAGGCTACGGCAAAGATCGGAGCCGAACGTTATGAACGGAGTGAGGAGCGTACGACGCAACGTAACGGATATCGAAGCCGGCCCTGGGACACTCGCCTGGGAACGGTCGAGCTGGACATCCCCAAACTACGCAAGGGAAGCTTCTTCCCGTCCCTTCTCGAGCCGCGTCGCCGGTCTGAGCAGGCTCTGACAGCCGTAGTGCAGGAGGCTTATGTCAACGGCGTCAGTACCCGTAAGGTGGACGACCTGGTCCGGGCGCTTGGGCTGGATGGCATCAGCAAAAGCGAGGTCTCTCGCCTTTGCAAGCAGTTGGATGAGACTGTCCGCCAGTTCAAGGAGCGGCCCTTGGAGCGGGAGTATCCGTACATCTGGTTGGACGCCACATTCCCCAAGGTTCGGGAAGGTGGACGCGTGCAGAGCATGGCCTTCGTGGTGGCCATTGGCGTAACGGACACTGGAGAGCGTGAAGTATTGGGATTCGATGTGGGGACCAGTGAAGATGGGGCGTTCTGGACCGAGTTTTTGAGGGCCCTGAAGGAACGTGGTCTACGGGGCGTCAAGCTCGTGGTTAGCGATGCTCATCTTGGGCTTCGGCAGGCCATCTCGGAGGTGTTGACGGGCGCTGCATGGCAGCGATGCAAGGTGCACACCATCCGCAACGTACTCAGCCAGGTGCCGAAGAAGCAGCAGTCGATGGTGGCAGCCATCATCCGCACGATCTTCGCACAACCCACGCAAGAGGCAGCCAGGGCGCAACTACGGAACGTGGTGAAGCAATTGGAGAACAAGTTCCCGAAGGCGATGCAAATCCTGCAGGAGGCCGAGGATGACGTGTTGGCGTTCATGGCGCTGCCTGGCGAGCACTGGCGGCAGATCTGCTCCACCAATCCGCTGGAGCGGCTAAACCGAGAAATGAGGCGGCGGATGGACGTCGTCGGAATATTCCCAAACAGGGAATCCGTGTTACGGCTATTGGGGGCAATTCTTCAGGAGCAGCACGAGGAATGGATGGTGTCTCGACGCTACTTCAGCCTGGAGTCTATGGCCAAGCTCAAGCCGGACCGAGCACTGCTGGCACCCGATGCTGTGCTACAGAAATAGTTGTATGGGAGGAGTTACGTGTATGATATACGCATACCTTGGCTTTATCCCCTAACTGCCCGCATTCGACCGGGAAGAAGCGACGTCAGTCAAGGACGTCTGCAAGGACGTACGAAGCGCCCCTTGACGGAGCGACGACGCTCGAAATACTCCCTGGCGGGACCAAACGATAGTCGTCACACTTTAGACACAGGTGGTGAAATTACACCACTTGACGGGACACCA
>NZ_BCQV01000112.1 GCF_001552255.1 Alicyclobacillus shizuokensis NBRC 103103 | reverse complement strand
TAGGGTCTGCTGAACGGTTGAATAGTCCAGTAATGACAAGGGGTTTTGGTCTTTTATCGCGAAATCTCATGCATGGATTTCGCGCGAAATCCGTCAAAATCCTTGCACGTGAGGGATCAACCTGTGTATCGAGCGACCGAACGACAGATCCTGCTGCCGGATGACTTCTTCCTACCATTCGGCGGCAAATTGAATAAGGAAAACCGCTGGGTCAAGCTCGCCCAGATGATTCCCTGGTATCGGGTTGAAGAGCACTATGGAGAGCGTTTCAAGTCCTGGTCGAAAGGTCAAAAGGCATATTCGGTCCGTGTGGCGCTTGGTGCACTCATCATCCAGGAACGCTTAGGCCTGAGCGACCGTGAGACGGTTCGCCAGATCACGGAGAACCCGTATCTGCAATACTTCATCGGGTTGTCCAGCTTTCAGGAAGAACCACCGTTTCATCCCTCCCTGATGACGCACTTTCGCAAGCGACTTGGTCCAGATGTGATCCAGCAGGTCAATGAATGGATTGTAATGGAGCAAGACGACCGCGATGATTCCGACGACCGTGATGACATGGATCCAGGACAGCCCGAGGCAAACACCACCGCCGATTCAGAGACGAACTCGGAGCCGTCCGTGAACCAAGGTAAGCTGCTATTGGATGCCACGTGTGCTCCGGCCGACATCGCCTACCCAACCGACCTTTCCCTGCTCAACGAGGCACGCGAGAAGCTGGAGAAGATGATTGACGTCTTGCATGCGGCGCGCCAGCCAGGCCAACGCAAACCGCGCACTTATCGGGAGAAGGCGCGCAAGGCGTACCTGGCGGTGGCGAAGCAACGCCGCGTGGGTCCGCGTGGACTGCGCAAGGCCATCGGGAAACAACTGCGGTTTGTCGCGCGGGACTTGCGAATCATCGCCAAACTGAGGGACGAAGTTGGACTTGACGCGCTGAGCGCAAGGCAGCATCGTCAACTGCTGGTCATTCAAGAGTTGTATCGTCAGCAAGAAGAGATGTACCGCGGGAGAACTCGCCGGATTGACGACCGCATCGTTAGTATTTCGCAACCTCATGTGCGTCCTATCGTCCGTGGCAAGGTGCGTGCAAACGTTGAGTTCGGCGCGAAAGTGGCCATTAGTGTGGTGGACGGGTACGCGAGGCTTGAGCGGCTGGACTGGGACAGCTTTCACGAAGGCCACACCCTACAGGCGGCGGTGGAGGCGTACCGCGAACGATATGGGCACTATCCCGAAGCCGTACTAGCCGACAAGGCATATCGGAATCGAGAGAACCTGCGTTATTGTCGAGAGCGCGGCATCCGCTTGAGTGGACCGCCACTGGGGCGGCCCTCGAAGACGACGCGAGCGGGACAAGTGCGGGTGGAGAGACAGGACGCGGTGGAACGCAATGAGATTGAAGGGAAGTTCGGTGAAGGCAAGCGCCTGTATGGACTGGGCCTCATTCGGGCACGTCTTCAGGCGACGAGTGAGACGGTCATTGCCATGCAGTTGCTGGTCATGAATCTGGAGCGCCGACTCCGCCTTCTCTTGTACTTTGTTCTCACCCGGCTCTTACGGTCCGGCTCCGTTATAGCGCTGACGAATTCGTAATCCGTTCAGCAGACCCT
>NZ_BCQV01000111.1 GCF_001552255.1 Alicyclobacillus shizuokensis NBRC 103103 | reverse complement strand
GGGGCTGCTGAATGAATTGAATAGCGGCCTCTGTTTGAGCGAAGTTGCATCTTGCAAAGGTTACCCAAATGAACCAAAGAAGAAGCCGTAGCTTCCGGTTCAAGTTCATTACCAGCAGCTGCAGGGCGATAACCGTTTCACTGGTCTGACGTAGGCGTGCCCGAATCAGCCCTAAGCCATATTTGCGCTTTCCCTCTCCAAACTTTCCTTCGACCGCATTCCGTTCGCCTGCGTCCAGTCGTCCGATTCTTTGGTGTTCAGCAATCGCCTCCTTGGACGGACGCCCCAGTTTCGGTCCACTCAACCGAATACCATGCTTCTTGCAATATTGGAGGTTCTTCCGATTTCGGTAGATTTTGTCCGCCAAGATGGCCTCTGGATAACATCCGAACCGCTTCACGTAGTTTTCTACCGACTCAATGAGTGTCGTCCCCTCATTGAAACTGTCCCAACTCACTCGCTCCATCAGCGAATATCCATTCACCACACTGATGGCCAACTTTGCACCAAACTCCACGTTCGCCTTTACCTTTCCTCGAACCATCGGACGTACGTGAGGCTGCGCGATGTTCACGATTCGGTCGTCGATACGGTGGGAACGCGTACGAAACATCTCCAATTGTTGTCGGTACAGCTCATGGATGACCAAAAGATTGCGATGTTGTCGCCGGGTGAGCACCGTCAGCCCAGTCAACTTCGCAAGCTGCTCCACAAACCGCAGGTCTCGCCCAACGTATCGCAATTGTTTCCCAATCGCCTTGCGAAGCTCCTTGCCACTGAGCTTTCGATTCTTAGCTGCCCGAAGATAGTCTCTCCGAGCTTGTTGCCGCCGATCCCTGGGTTTCTTCCGCTTTCCTTTGTATGGCCGATGGAGAGTGTCAATGATGTCTTCCAACTTCTCACGGGCCTCATTCAGCAGCGACAAATCCGTCGGGAATGCAATGTCAGCCGGTGTACAGGTGGCATCCAGGATCAGCTTCCCTCGATGAGGGATCGGCTCCAAAGACTCGCCATGGGCACTCGTTTTCTCACCCGATGTCGGCGGGGCAGGCGGTTCATCGTCGTCGTCATCGTTGTCGTGCTGTTCATTTGCTCGTTGGGCCAGAACAATCCACTCGTTCACTTGGTTCAACACGTCTGGACCCAATCGTTTGCGGAAGTGCGTCATCAGTGAAGGATGAAACAACGGCTCCTCTTGGTAGGCGGGAAGCCCAAGGAAGTACTGCATATAGGGGTTTTCCGCGATATGCTGCACCAAATCCCGATCGGAGAACCCTTCTCGCTCCTGGATGATGAGGGCTCCGAGTGCGATACGAACCGAAATTGCCCG
This sequence comes from Alicyclobacillus shizuokensis NBRC 103103, assembly GCF_001552255.1. Taxonomy (GTDB): domain Bacteria; phylum Bacillota; class Bacilli; order Alicyclobacillales; family Alicyclobacillaceae; genus Alicyclobacillus_G; species Alicyclobacillus_G shizuokensis. The sequence goes on along the minus strand of NZ_BCQV01000111.1, from coordinate 288 downwards.
CCCACCTCTCGCGGAGGTGCTAAACAGCTTGCTGTATTCCTGTTCCACCCTGCGCCACGGGATCAAATGAGCGAGTTGAACCCAGCGATTGTCCTCTCGAAGCTTGCCTCCGAACGGCAAGAAGAACTCCCCGGGGAGGATCTGCTGGTCCTGGTTATGCGCGTACATAGCCGACCTCCATGTGCACGGTTTTTCGCCCGTTCCCACGAAAAATCCATACACTTGGATTCGACATTTGAACCCGAAATCCCTTGCCGTTATTGGGTTTTACGTTCATTCAGCAGCCCC
>NZ_BCQV01000110.1 GCF_001552255.1 Alicyclobacillus shizuokensis NBRC 103103 | reverse complement strand
TTCAAACCTAGCGTTCATTCTCCAAGATCTACTGCTAAAACCAAGCAACAAAACGACTCGACCGCGTTGGTCGAGACCATGGAATTATTAAGCAGAAATTGTATGAAAGAAAGACTGATAATGTTGGAGTATTAATGACTTGATCGATAATACTTATTTTAGGTAATATTGCACTTGAAATAAATATATTTACCTGATCGCTTGCCCACCGTCGGCAACCACCTCTGAACCGGTCATAAACTTTGATTCATCAGAGGCTAGAAATACCGAAATATAAGCGATATCCTCAGGATCCCCAAACTTACCGAGCGGGATATGCGCATCTGCAAGTTGCTTCCGCACTTCTTCTGGTACATGCTTCCTAACCAAATCAGTTAAAATATATCCTGGGTGTATTGAATTTACACGGATATTAAATCGAGCCAGATTATTAGCGGCAACTTTAGTTAAAGTTCGGGTCGCCCCTTTTGCTGCTGAATAAGCTATACCTGCACCTGGCAAAGCCAACAAAGCCGCTAATGATGATATGTTTACAATGGAACCCCCGCCCGCTTTTTTCATTTCTGGAACAACATGTTTTATCCCCAGTAAATTTCCTGTTGCATCAACACTCAGTACTTTATTCCAGTCGTCCAAAGGATAGTCTTCAAAGTCAGCATCTGACGCACCAATCCCGGCATTGTTAATGAGAACATTAATTTTACCAAAGTGTTCAGCACCTTGCTTTACAGTATCTTCCCAGCTTTTTTCGTCCGTTACATCATGTCTGATTGCGATAGATACTTCACCATATTGTTTATTGATATCATTTACAACTTCCTTAAGCTTATCATCTTGAATGTCTGTTGCAATTACCTTTGCTCCTTCCCTAGCGAATAATTGTGCGGTTACCGCGCCCATTCCGCTTGCTGCCCCTGTGATGATCGCTACTTTATCTGACAGACGTCCCATTATATTCCCTCCTTGTATATTATGTTATATAATGTTTGACCCTTATTTTAGAAGACTATCTAAGGTGGGCCCTTTTGTCAAGACACACTTTTCGTAGTTTAAGTTAATATATTGATTACCGATTCTTCAGATAGCAGTGGGAGGGTGTAGTGTAGCATCCTCCTGGAAGTAAACCTCTGCTGGCGTCCGATAGCCCAGTGATTGGTGGCGGCGTCGGTAGTTGTAGTGTTGTATGAACTGGGAGATTCTTTGCCTCGCCTCTTTCGGGCTGTTGTACTCGTGTAGGTAGACTTCCTCGTACTTCAGAGTGCGCCAGAAGCGCTCAGTGATGATGTTATCCAGTGCTCGGTTTTTCCCGTCCATACTGATTCGAACCCCTGCTTGCTTTAAGAGATCCGTGTATTGTTCACTGGTGAAGTGGCTTCCTTGGTCGCTGTTCCAAATCTCCGGTTTTGCTTGGCGCAGAGCGGATTGCACCGCCGTCAGCACGTGTCTCCACCATATATGGGCCGAAGAGCGTGTAAAGTTTCAGTAGGGGCTTTTCCTCGAGAGGAAGGGGGAAGGCAAAAATAGAAGAGACCTCACTACAACATCCAAAACACCCGCGTTGCAGCGCGGTAAAAGGAGTGAGGTCTCTGTGTTCCCGATTCGACACGCCTTGAATGTTTTCCTGCAGCTGATGGCTGACCTTCAATCGGCAATATCTAACTCCAGGAGCTTTGCAGAGTTGGAGGAGGGCGTGGAAAAGGCCGTCAAAGTGAGCGCACGCAGTCTGCTGTCACAGGCCTTGGAGGCCGTGGATGAACAGCTCATGCACTCTCGGGACAAAAAACGCCTGGAGTTGGTCCATCGGAAACAGCGTACGATTGTGAGCACTGT
>NZ_BCQV01000109.1 GCF_001552255.1 Alicyclobacillus shizuokensis NBRC 103103 | reverse complement strand
CCCGGGGAAAAGCCCCTACTGAAACTTTACACGCTCGTGGGTTCCCACAGATCCGAAATCTCCGGATGCAGGTGCTGGGCAATGACTTCATCGTTCAGTTCTTCGCTCTCAAGACTTGGCGCATACGGATAGGAGGCCGCCCGTCCCGGCGAACATCATGCAGACCACTACAAGAATGTTTGCCTGCGGTTGTCGGTCCGCACATGCTCCCACTCCGATCCGCACAGTTGCAGCCAAACCTCCAGCAGTCAAAGCAAGCAGCCCAGCCGTGGCTGCCCAGAAGCCGGACATCATCCCCACGGGCACAAAAAAGGAGGCCATCGTGATTACCCTCATGATTCCCGAGGCGGCCTGCATTAGCCCCGAAGCAAGGGAAAGACGCCGAGGAGACATCCGAGTACAGGATAGCCCGGTGGCGGACTGAACCAGCGAATTAGCGGGCCCCGCGGTCGCCGACAGTGCGGTGAATCCGAGCCCAACCAAAGTTGCTCCTGCTACCGTGGCGGCTACGGCGAGTGACGGGGTGGCCCCTAGCCGCTCGGCGAGTCTGGTGGAGACGGGCAAACCAAGGGCAGTAAAAGCGAAGAAACAAGCCAAGACGCTCCCGTGGCTGACAGTACTTATCCCAAGCTCCTTCGTCATCAGCTGCGGCGACTGCACCCCACCGCGTCCTCTGCGTCTCCAGTCCATCTTCAAACCTCTGCACGTCATCCAGCCGCCCCCTCCCCATCGTATCCTCTCTCGTCTTTGGTACGGCTAGGGCGTATCGCCTCAGAGGGTGAGCTCCCAATACTCACCAACGAGGTCGTGACCGAAACTGTGATGCTCTTCTTCCTTCACGAGCTTAAACCCGTGCTTTTCGTAGATATGCCGGGCTGCCTTGAGTACACTGTTAGTCCACAGCATCATTTTCCGATAACCGCTCCGTTGCGCAAACCGTATCGCTTCTTTAACGAGGCGATTTCCCAGACCTAATCCACGCGCCTTGGGTTCAACCAGAAGCAGCCGGAGTTTGGCAACCGTATCACTGTCTTTTGTTACAAAGACACTGCCTACGATTTCACCGTTCATTTCAGCAATCCAACCTCGTTCTCTGGCCGGATTGTGGTTATTGATAAAATCCGCAGCAATTTGTGCAACCAACGCCTCGAAGCGTTCGTCCCACCCGTACTCCTGTGCGTAAAGAACGCCGTGACGGTGGACAATCCATCCCATGTCGCCAGGCTCAGGCTGCCGTAGAATGAAGGGTTCAGAGAACTTGAAGCCCTCACCCTTGGAAAGAACATTTTCGATGGTATGCATGGCCTCAAGCAGGCGCTGGCGATCCCCCTCGGACAGCTGACTGAGCATCTCAGCCACCTCTTCACGCGAGCGATCGTCAAGTAGGTTGAAGACCTCCTTTCCCTCAGAGGTGAGGGAAAGGAGCCGCTGACGGCCGTCAGTCTCCGAACGTACTTTGTCGATAAGACCTTTCTGTTCAAGGCGGCCCAAGATGCGACTGAGGTAACTTGGGTCCAGACCCAGTTCGCGCGATAAATCGGAAGCGGTCAAGCCGTTTGAATGTGCGATCTCAAACAGGATACGGACTTCGGTCAGGGAGTACGGGCTATGCAGCAGGCCCTCGCGAAGTACACCGATCTGTCGAGTGAAAAAGCGGTTGAAGCTCCGAATGGCATCGATTTGCGTCTCAACATCATTGATTTGCATTAAATCACCTCCATATTTACTTGATATTGTCCAACAAATAATTGCTTTCGTCAACTATTTAAATCCTCGTCATCTTGGTTAGAAGGGGTAGAGGGAGCGAGGATAGTGGACACGGCGAATTGAAAATGTAAAAATGAGTTGATTCCAATTTGAAGTGTTGAGTGCCGCAGGGCGCATTGTCATTGTGGGACTGACCGGTTCGGACGTCCGCTTTCGGGACAGTTGCTGACGAAGAAAGACATCGAATTGCACGGTGCCCGGTACAGTGTCGGTCTGTTTCCACAGGTGCTGCGTTTCTTGTACGAGCACCCGGAGGTGCCTCGGCAGTTCATTTCGCACCGCATGCCGTTTGAACAGATTGAAACAGCGCTGCAATTGGCCAAATCCAATT
>NZ_BCQV01000108.1 GCF_001552255.1 Alicyclobacillus shizuokensis NBRC 103103 | reverse complement strand
CTCAAGTTTGACAGTACCCTTGATGTGACGCGGGTTTGTAGGCTCAAGTTTGTACCACACGCACTTTAGCCCCGCATCCCTGCGGGGCCCCGGAATAGATATTCGTCTGACAGTCCTGCGTGGGTCGATGCTATTCCTTACTCCGCATACGTTCAGGTTCCGAAACCAAGATGGTCTTGTGAGGCATTGGAATACCCAGGCTGCTCAGGATTCGCCTCACACTGTCGCTCGCCTTTGTCACGCTGAGAAATTCTTTGTCCAGGAACGTGGCGCGCACCGCCTGCCACCGCCTCAGCTCACGCACAATGGCCTCTCCCGTATACCAACGCTCTTCGAGCTCCGCTTGTGCCTTCGCCCGCTCTTGCTCATTCTCAATGGTCGCCACCGATTTCGCTTCTCGTTGCCATTGCCTGCGATACAGAACCTGCATCTCCTGCTCGAACAGATACGCCAGCACACAGACAAAGATGTGGCCTCGTACCCGCTTCTCGTTCCAGTGATACACAGGCCCCACGTCGAGGAAGTTCTTGATCTGCCGAAACGCTCGTTCAATTCCCATGAGCGTCTTGTAGGACAACACAACGTCCCCTGCAGGCAAGGCGGTATTTGTCCGAATCAGAAACTTCCCGTCCCGCAGAGCCTCCTTGGCGATGGCACCTTCGTCCCGCGCGAACGTTAGCACGCCATCCTGGTAATCCACGTGAAAGAATGCCTCGGCACCCTTCTTCGTGAGCAGCTTCGCCACCTTGAGCATGACGCCTTTGAAGGTAGGCTTACGTCCGCGTCTTGTCTGCGTCAACCGCTCCGTCAGGGCCGTAAGTTCTGCCTCTACCTCCGCGATTGCGCTCTCCCGAAATGCGGCATCGTGAGCGGCCTTTTCCGGGTTGTAGCACAGGATGTACCGCACACCGACCGTCTTCTCGTCATCCTCCACGCTATCGCAAGGCACCTCGAGATAGCACAGGTTGTCCTTGAGCTGAGCATAATTCGCCAAATCCGCAAACTCCTCCAACAGCCTGTCGCTCACGATTCGCCCACGTTTGTGAAACCCGACAATGTACGGAAACCCGGCCTCCGCCATCAAGGCCATATTCTTTTCCGTCACCATCCCGCGGTCTCCGACGAACACGCACTGCTCGACCGCAAATTGTTTCTTCAGGCGCTTCAAGATATCCGGCACCGTCTCCTTGTCGGACACGTTGCCCGCAAACACCTCGTGCGTGATGGGGATGCCCTCCGGAGTCACCAGAAGCCCCAGTTCGACCTGCTCCAGATCCGGACGACGGGTGCGTGAGTATCCATACTTCCCCAAAGGGCACTCGTGCCCATACAGATGCGTACTGGTCAAGTCGTACAGCACCAAAGACAGCTTGAAATTGAGTAGGTCCGTCAGCCGGCTATACAACACCTGCTCCAACTGCGGTTTGATGTCCATGAGGTAATCCAGTGCCCGATAGAAGTGCTGAAGCTGCCAGGGTTCAGGGCCTGCGTCGGGGAGATACAGGTCGTCCAGCGTCTGAAACAAGCGGAGCTTGCTGGAGGGGTCAACCAGCCGATGAATGACCATCGCCTGGACGTACCGGGCTACATCAAAAGTGACGTCCCGGTCTTTCAGTGCGTGACGGATGGCCTCTGTCAGCTCGAGTTGATTCCACAAAAATTGAACCACATACGGGACGCCAAACTGCAGCACATGATGGGTCTCAAAATCGTCGATTGAACCGGTGGTCCGGTGTTGTAGGAGTGACTCGAGTGTGCGAATAATCTGTTCGATCTCCCGCTCCGAGTACTGACTGATGTTGCCGAGGCTGGCAACGCGGCGTTTCTTGACGGTCCGGCCATCTCGATAAGACTCAACAATGTGGAGGTATTTGTAGGTCTTACCGTCGGGTTTCTTTGTGGATACAATTTGGGCAAACAAGGGGGTCACCGCCGTTCATATTCATATCCACAAATATAGCGAACATACTCGATGATATCAACGTATATGAGGAAAAAAGTTTGACCTACATTTCCGACGCGCAAGTGGCCCAAAACCATGAAAAAACCGCGCCGTAGCGCGGTCTCGGTCCCCAGTCAGGTGTCCTTAACTGTCAAACTTGA
>NZ_BCQV01000107.1 GCF_001552255.1 Alicyclobacillus shizuokensis NBRC 103103 | reverse complement strand
GGCACTTTCGGCAAGATTCAGGCCCCACGCATCTTTTTTCCAATTCCTTTGGCGCCGCCTTATCCTTGGTACGCATACGTTCGGAATCGACCACATTTGCGTCAACGTGACAAATTTCGCGCGCGAAGGACGCACGTTGACCAACGAATTTTGTCGAAATTGTGTTCACTTCACAGATTCCGCGCCACTTCCCTGTTGGATGAACTGGAAACTCAATTGAAGTGGCACAAGAATCATGGGGCTCCACACAAACTTCCTATATATGGTTCTATGAAAGTGCGATCATTCGTAAATTTGATCAGATATGGAAAGCATCCCTATGCTAACGCCTTGCGACATCAAGCGGTCTTTTTTTCGACCCCAAAGATGCTCAGATCCATATCCAGCAGCGACAGCACCCGCTCCAACTGCGGCTCAATGTGGGTATTTGCGACCCGATACCGCTGACCTTGGAGGATGAACTCCATCGTGCAGATCCCCTCAAACATCTCCAATACCGACAAGCCCGTTGGCCGGAAGCTCTTTCGTTTTCCCGGCAATATCAGTGGTTCGGTCTCCCGAGCCATCCGTTCCCGAATCCGGTACTCGAACACGCTGTACAACACCAATGCCAGCAGCATCAAACATCCAAATGCTCGTACCCGGGTGTCGTTGTGCAGGTAGATGGGTCCGACCAAGTAGGGGCTCTTCAGGAACCGGAACCGGCCTTCGACCTCATGCTGCTCCAGATACATCCGCAGGATGTCCGCGTTGCTGTAGCGCTGCTCGTCCCGGAGGTTCGTGATCAACACAAACGTGGACATCTCCCGGCGGGCCGCTTCCAACTCCGCCTCTTCAGGCGCATGGATCTCGATGATGTTCCGGTATTCCGTCACCACCGGCGGAGGGGGTGCGTCCTTCTTGGGGCGTCCCCGCGTCGGCCGTTTCTGCGGCACTTCCACTGCCACCGTTCGGGCCGTCACCTTGTGATAGCCCCGATGGGACTTCAACCAGGCTTCCAATCCACGCAAGGCGTCCGCTTCGCAGGCATAGGCAATCTTGCCCTCTGCCGCTGCGTCCACCTGCCATGCGGCGCGTTCCTGTTCGAGCCGCTTCGCCAACGCCTTCTCCTTCCGAGCGTCAAGGCTTGAGGACTGCACCGCGATGAACCGATACGTCACACCATCGAGTTCCCGGTGGAACGACTGCGTCCGGTAGACGGCAGCGCCCTTGCGGTCGCTGAGCGTTCCCACTTCTACCCATGCGCGTTCCTTCTCGATGGCCGCCCGTATCATCTGTCCGCACACCTTGTAGGTGTTCGGCAGCTTCGAGATGAAACGGACCTCATGGCGCCGGAACCCGGCCAGCGTCTCTGGCGTCACAGCCGCCGAATCGGCGATATAGATGGCGCCTTTCAACCGTTCCGCGTCATACAGCTCCATGAGTTTTGCCAGGGTCTGAGCGTTCCAGGTCTTGTCGCTGAGGTTTCCGTCCTCGATGCTGCCATACACCGGCAGGCCGCGGCACGTTCCCAGACCGAAGATGAACTGCTTCAGATCGGGGCGCCGATCCTTGGAGAACCCGTATGTAATGCGCAGCTGACTTGCATCGTCGTAGGCCCCGTACACAGAAATGGATGTCGTGTCAAAGTGCAGGCATTCCAAGGGAACCTGGCAGTCATCCAATGCCGCGAGGGATAACTCCGCAAATATACGGTCCACACCCGCCTTGTCCAACGCGTCCAAGGCTCTGCCCAACGCGTCATCGTTCAACGCGTCAACCGTCACCCCAGGACCAAGAAGCAGTTCAACATCCTGCCGTTGGTAGAATCGCTGCACGTGATACAGGGCCTTCCGATCCGTGAGAATGTTAATGAGCAGCGCCTTCACACGAAGGCCGACGGATAGGCGACAATCCTCCGGGCTCACCGGGACCATGCGATCAATTCGCTCCACCCAGCCCAAACGACGGATGAGTTCAGCAAACACGGGCGCGGCTTCCACAACGAACTGGGAGACGGGCTCAATCAACTGGAAGTCCTCCGCTCGAAATCAGTTGCTCACGGGAGATTTCGCTGTATCCAGGCTGAATCCCTGTCGAAATTCGTTCACTGTCGAAAAATCAGGTGCGGAATCTGTG
>NZ_BCQV01000106.1 GCF_001552255.1 Alicyclobacillus shizuokensis NBRC 103103 | reverse complement strand
AATAGCGGATTGAAACTCCCCAAAAAAATCGCGCACGATTCCCCACAAACAGCGGATTCAGATCCCCAAAATCATCGCGCATCATTCCCCGCACATATGTTCGGTCTACGCGGTCACCTCCTCCTTCAGTGCGTGTGTCACCCCGGCGCGCAGCTTGTCCTTCATCCGGTAGCTGTTCCCACGGATGTTTATGGTGGTGGCGTGGTGTAGGAGCCGGTCAAGCAAGGCAGAGGCCAGCACCTGGTCGCCGAAGAGTGTCCCCCAGTTGGTGAAGCTGGTGTTGGACGTGATGATCAGCGACCCGTGCTCGTAGCGCTCCGACACGAGCCGGAAGAAGTTCGCGGCGTCCAGGGCGTCAAGCGGCAAGTAGCCCACTTCGTCGCAGATCAGCAACTTCGGCTGGGTGTAGATGCGCAGGCGTTTGTCCAGCCGTCCCTCTTGGTATGCTCGCCGTAAGTCGGCTACCAGCTTCTGCATGGTCACGAAGTACACGCTCATGCGCTGTCGAATCGCCTCCATCCCCAGGGCCACCGCAAGGTGGGTCTTGCCCACCCCCGGCGGTCCCAGGAAGATGACGTTGCTGCCCTCTTGGATGAACGTCAAGCTGGCTAGTTCTCGTATCTGTCGCTCATCGACGGACGGCTGGAACGAGAAATCGAAATCTGCAAGGGTCTTGTGGTACGGGAAGTTGGCCATGCGAAGCCTGGCGTGCATGTAACGGCTGTATCGCTCCTCCTGCTCAGCCTCCAGCAGCCTGTGCAGAAACTCCGCATAGGTCGCCTGGTGCCCCGCTGCCCACTCCACGCACGCCGGCAGCACCGCCGCGGCTCGCTTTAATCCCAGCTCCAGCAGTTGCTCCTCGGCCTTGGCCAGAACCAACGCCTCACTCATTGCACCTGACCTCCTGCCGCAATCTGTTCGTATACGAACAGCTCTCGTTGCTCGACGTCCGGCCCGATTTGCAACCCTGGTACCTTGCCTCGATCCGGATGAGATGTCCCAGCCGGAATACCCTTGAAGTGCTCAGGGTTGGTTGAGACCTGGTGCCTGCCTGTGAGCACGCGGTGTTCCGCAATGACCTGCCCGCCGTACTCGATCTGCAGGCTGCCTGACTCAAACTCCCTGACCAGCACGGTATGTCCCACATACCGCCACGGAACGGTGTACATGTTCGTGTTCCACGAGATGCGGCAATCGCTCGTGACCTTGCGCATATCGGCGTACGCCAGCGTGTACCGGCTCTCCGGCAGGGGCTGCAGCTTCTCGGCCTGAAACCGCACCACCGGCTGCTCCCGCGTTGTGCCGTGGATGCGAACATTGGCCACCGTATCCCGCCAGATGGCGCCTTGCCGGTTCAGGTCGTCATGGTCCACGAACGATACCGGCCAGAAGCTGGACCGGATATACCCGATGGGCCGTTCAATCTTCCCCTTTGTGCGGCTTCGGTAGGGCTTGCAGGCCTTGGGCACGAATCCGTAGTATTTGGCGAAGTCCATGTACGCCGGCTGCCAGTCCACGTGCCCATGACCATCGTTGGCCACGACGAGCGGGGAGCAGTTGTCGCTGAGAATGACCTTTGGAACCCCGCCGAAGAACTCCAGCGCGTTCCGGAGCGCTTGGAGGATATGCAGTTGGTCCGCCGCTTTGATAAACTCCAGGTAGAGCATGCGGGAGTAGGCGAGTACCATGGCAAAGCACCATACCTTTCGCCGATGGCCCTGCGGGTCCAGGTAGGGGAATGCGCCCAGGTCAATTTGCGCCTGTTCCCCCGGAGCCGTCTCAAACCGCCCGGTTGCCTTGGCAGAGACAACCGGGCGGAGAGGGTGCATGAACTCGCGCAGGACGGTGATGCCACCGGTATATCCCTGCTCCCGGATCTCGCGAAAGATTCGCTCCGCATTGAGGACGCCGATACGCATACGCTGTTCAACGTAGGCCTTGTACGGCTCCAGCTTGTGCCCTTTCACCCTCCGGCCATGCGACTTCACCACGCCCTCCTCCTGCTGCTGCCGAGGTTCACTTACAGCCTTGCGAATGGTTTTGCGGTCGTGGCCGAATCTTCTGGCCAGTTCCGAGATGCTGACGCCCTCCTCATACAGCCTCTTGATCTCCATCTTCTCACTCTCCCTCATGACTGGCACCTCCACAGACGTGATGGCAGGTGCCATAATTCGACACAGGGGT
>NZ_BCQV01000105.1 GCF_001552255.1 Alicyclobacillus shizuokensis NBRC 103103 | reverse complement strand
GTGTTTTCCGCAAGTAAAAAGTGCAGAGAAACGCTGCGGATTTGTGCATAGGCACCGCTAACTGAAGATTACGATGACTTCACTCCAGATAGGGCATGTTGCAACCGGCAGCTTTCGCCGGTGAACGCCAGGACATGTGCGTGGTGGACGAGCCGATCCACGAGTGCGGCTGTCAGCCTGGCATCACCAAAGACAGTGTTCCACTGACCAAACTCAAGGTTCGAGGTCACAATCACACTCTCTCTAAGATCTTTCGTTTTCTCCCTCATTCTAGCTCATTCGCAGTATTTCTCGTTTGACTCTACAAAAAGATTGTGCGGAAAATACGGGTATGACGCCTGGATCGGATACATGGGTGTGTGTAAACAGAGGCTATGCCCCTTTTTCTAAAATATGGTCGCACATTGGATGTCCACATTCACCTTTGTGGCTTACCCTCTCATGTCTCCCAGGGTCTCAGTTGAGCCCGTGAAATTCCATCGTTCTGCCTGTAAAAGGGTGGATGCCGTGTTCTGCTGCACTCCAGGGTCGTTGCCCTCATAAAAACGCTCGTACCGGCTAATCCGTGCTTCGTTTGTCGGTTGATCTACTACTGTGAAAATGGACAAAAAAAGGTAACACTTCCTATTCCGCAGTTCTTGAATGGATATTTATGTATATTAATTCAGGAGGCTTCCCCAGTGATGACGACTTGTACGCCCAGTTGCTTCAGCCGATGCACGTGGCGTCGAATCAACGTTTCTCGATTTTGTCGATCGTAGTAGTCAGGTCCCAGGTCTTGATAGGTAACCTTGTGCTTAAGCAGGTGGTATACAATGACCAGCAGGGTGTGCGCCAGAGCGACCGCTGCACGTTTCGTTCCCCGGCGCGCGGCGATCCGGTGATAGCGGGCGGAAAGACGGGTATTTTTGCTTCGAGCCGCGGCTCGCGCGCATTCGATCATCGTCTCTCGCAACCATCCGTCACCCTTGCGAGTTTTTCCACTGTATCGTTTTCCCGCGCTCTCGTGGTTCCCGGGACACAGTCCTGCCCAGGATGCCAGATGCGCTGCAGTCGGAAACCGACTCATATCCGTCCCGACTTCCGCCAGAATCATTTCTGCAGCCTTTCGCCCAACCCCCGCAATCCCCTCAAGACGCGCCAGGTCTTCTTCAAAAGGGCGCATCCGCCGCGCGATCTCGGCGCTCACTTCCTCGATTAACTCGTCCAACTCATCGATGTGTTGAAGCTGAATGGCCAGCAGCTTGCGCTGATGAGGACGCACAATGCCTTTAAGCGCTTGCTCAAGCTCCTTCGTCTTGTTTCGCAATCGGCCTTTCGCGATAGCAGCCATGCTTTGTTCATCGGTGTTCCCAGCGATGAGTTCTTCCAGCATCGCGCGCCCGCTCACACCGAGCACATCCGAGGCGACCGACGCCAGCTTGATGTTCGCCCCTTCGAGGACCTTCTGCAGACGGTTCACCTCGTTGGCTCGCTCGCGAATGAGCGACTTCCGGTAACGAATCAGCTCACGCAACTCTCGTTGCTCACGCGAGGGAATGTAGCTGCCCTTCAGAAGTCCATGTTGCAGAAGCTGCGCGATCCATTCCGCATCTTTGACGTCGGTCTTGCGCCCAGGTACCTGTTTGATGTGCTGTGCGTTCACCACAAGAATTTCAAGCCCCTGGTCCTCTAAAAGGTTGTAAATCGGCTTCCAGTATACCCCCGTGCTCTCCATCGCCACATGCGTACAACCATGTTGGCGAATCCATTGACACATCGCTTGGAGATCTTCCGTCATCGTGCCGAATGTGTGAATCTCTTTGGCTTCAGGGGTGAGTACACACGCAACGACCTTCTTCTTGTGCACATCCAGCCCACAGCAATATTCATGCACGACTTCCATCCCACGGGCACCTCCACCGAGCGAACAATCGCAACCGCGTGGCGACCGATGATCCGAATTCTACTGTGCGTGCATCCCGTAGGGGAGCGACAAACCGTGGTTCTCGAGGTCGCCGGCTCCGTCTTACGATCGGGCTTTATGCACCACCGTCAAACGAGCTCTGGCGGCTGCTGACGGTATCGTATCGCAATATCTCTTCATTTTCATGCTCCCGTGAAGTCGAAGTTCGACATGGATGTCTTCGTCGACGAATTGCGTCCTCTCTATAGTCTCAAGACCCCCTGGTTCAGCTTCGGTTCAAACCACACCGGCAACCCGCGATGGCCTATACCCGAAAGTGAGCGATG
>NZ_BCQV01000104.1 GCF_001552255.1 Alicyclobacillus shizuokensis NBRC 103103 | reverse complement strand
CCTCTACAATTTCGGAGGCCTTCCCCACATGAAGGCTGGCCTCGTACGCTTCCTCGAACTGGTCATAGGCATCCATAAATCGTCTGCTCTTATAGAGAGCTTTGCCCAAGGACATCAACAGCCCGAACGTATTGCGCAATTCCCCACTCTCGCACGCAAGCTTCAGGCCCGCTTGGGCACGTGCAATCGCATCGGGAAGACATCCGGCGTCAATCAGTGCTTGTGTGGTGCATAGAATGTTATTCAGTTCTTCTGACCCGTCGACATCCCCAAGAAAGTAACTCAGAGGCTTGCCAAGTCGTTCTGCTATGATGGACAACACCCTGATAGACGGCTGGGCACGGCCAGTCTCAATGTGGCTGATCATGGCTTTCGACAAATCCTGACCAGCCAATTCCGCCTGGGTCATCTTAAGTTCCTTGCGGGCAGCGCGAATCTTCTCCCCCAAGTTCATAACCCATTCCCACCACACTAATCCAAAGTATATCTATATTATACCAAACCCCTCATTGTGGTTATACGAAAATTCCTTAAAAATGGTGTTGTGAGGAGAGATTCAATGAAACAAGTAACCAAAACTATTGGAGCAGCTGTCGGACTTGGCATAACCACTTTCCTTCTTGGTGCCAACATCTACTCCTGGCGCGCTCAAACCTGATAGGGCGCCAACCTTAACACATCTTTATGACTCATTGAAAACCTTGCCGTCACGATATCGCTCTTAGATTCGTCTAGCAGCCGTGGAGATCGCTACAAAGCAGACAAGTACGTATAAGCATTGAAAGGAAGTGTATTGGAGACGTGATAACGAGAACCAGGATTGTTTTATCGACGGTAGCCCTTGCAAGCTCATTTACTGGATTAGTTCCTTTCGCAGCTCCAGCATTTGCCGCCTCCTATAGCCGAAGTGCTGCCGCTTCATACGCAGACAAATACGCACTTAGTTACAATAGTAGTTATCCTTCGTACTCTGACGATTGTACTAATTTCGCGTCACAAAGTTCTGCATGCGGGCGGATTACCAGAACAAGTATATCGCAACATTAATACTGGTTTGCCCGTGACAACGTCGAATGATCACTATTGGTTTTACCAAGATGGACAGCGTTCCTACTCTTGGTCGGTGTCTTGGGATTTGTATACCTACCTCTTAACGTACAGTGGCGATGCAAAAAGCGCAGGAACTTATAGCGGTGATATTGGAAATAATCAGTACAACACTTTGTCCAAGGGAGACATAATTGGATATAACTGGGGAGATAGCAGCGAGCCGATAACACACGTAGCTGTCGAAGTGGGATACGGCACAGACCCCGACTCCGGATGGGTTGGGGACTACGTAGATGCGCATACCACTAATCACAAACATGCTTACTGGACACTACAGCCATATAACTCAAAGGCGTCGACAACAAAGGTCAAGACCATCTCCATCACCTATTAGAGTCATGTGCACCTTCCTGCGCCATTCGGATGATCTACGCAAATACGATGTTGAGGGAGGAATATACGTTGTCTTATCTGAATAGACCAATTGTACTGGTATCAAGTGGTCTTTGCACATTTGCCCTACTCGGAATCGGTGGCGTGGCCCTCGCATACCAAAGCAACACAACGAACGTCAAACAGGTTGCGACGGAAGCGGTTGTACTTGATCAGGAGTCTTCCTTCCCCTGGACAATAGACCAAACGAGAAACACAGATGACTTGACTGTTACTAAGGTTTCCGCATTCAATGGTATTAAACCGCGTGTTCCACTTCACAGCGTGGTCGTATCACATCTCAAGCGTACGCCAGATCTAAAGTCGAAAGTGACATTTACTCAGAACGAAATGACGTCGTGGAAGCAAAAGGGCAGTAGCTTGATTCAGAAGCTTTTTGTTCGCGGAACAAGGACATATAAGTCCGAGATGGCAGTACTCAATCGCTCAATAAGTCGTGCAAATGGCACGGTGATTTCTATCGATGGAGGGGTTCAAGACCTGCACTGGACCTCGGTCGACGTCGATCTGCTTCACGGAACAGCAACACTTAAAGGTGAAGGTGATAATTGGGCAAGTTATGCCCAATGGCAACCTAAGAAAGGACGATATATCGTCGCCTCTCCTCACAACCTTATAGATTACACCGTGTCGTTAAAACAGGTAGACGGCAGTTGGAAAGTGAGTGATTTAGAGTGGACATTTGCCCCAGGAAGTGAACCTTAAGAGCAAGGATGCTGGTCGATAACC
>NZ_BCQV01000103.1 GCF_001552255.1 Alicyclobacillus shizuokensis NBRC 103103 | reverse complement strand
GAAGCATCATTTCGCTCTCAAGGATGCAATTCCTTCCCGCAAAAATCGCGCCCTCACAACGATAGGCGCGAAATGTGGGATACAGTTAACCGGTCACTTTTTAGCTCTTGACTCTCCCTCCGTTCGCTGGTAGCATGAGGATGCTGGCGCTTCTATTCGTCATGAGTTTCACGTACCAGCACCAGAACGATGGAAGGCTGCTGGAAAGGAGGACGTGTGATGTCGCAGATTCGGCACAATGCACCTCTCGGGGTACACCATGCCGTTGGGGTTCAGCTCGTCGGCGGGTTTACTCAGGGGATTCGTGCGTCTGTCAGCCTCATCACGCGGACAACTCCAATATCCGGCCTGCGACTGCCTTTCCATCACCGGCGAGACGTCAGCTAGCGTCTCCTGCGCCGCGGGCCAAGCGCCCGTGGCGGGTATGCATATAATCTTTGCGCAGAGAGCCACGGGACTGCCCGTGGCTTTTTCACTTGTTCTCTTTCAGTTCTCGAGAAACGGAGGGATTTGGGTGTTGCATCAAGCCGGCCCGGTCATCCACTGCGACCATGTGGTCAAACGCTTCTACGAGGACGCCCAGCCGGGCGACGCGGGCGTGGTGCGGCGGGGGCTGTGGCGCCGCCGCAAACGGGAGGTGACGGCCGTTGCGGGTATCTCCCTGGACACCCATCCAGGTGAGGTGCTCGGCATCTTGGGCGCGAACGGATCGGGCAAGTCGACATTGATACGGCTGATTTCCACGCTGCTTCTGCCGGACGACGGCACGATTGAGGTGTTCGGCCTGGACGTGACCAAGCACGCACGGGAAATTCGCCGGCGCATCAACCGAGTGTCTGTGGAGGCGTCGTTTTTCAAGAAACTGTCGGCGCTGGAGAACCTGATGTTCACCGGACGTCTGTATGGGCTGAGCGCCCAGGAGACGAGGCAGCGGGTTCACTACATCCTCGGGCGCCTTGGCTTTTCGGCGGCAAAGGTGAATGCGACGCTGGAGAGCATGTCGCGCGGACAGCAGCAGAAGGTGGCCATCGCGCGCGCCTTCATGACTACGCCCGAGCTCCTACTGCTGGATGAACCGACGACAGGGCTCGATCCGAAGTCACGCCGCGACGTGCAGGACTTCTTGGAGGAGATCAAGGCCACGCGCGAAACCACCATCATCCTCACCACGCACGACATGGCGGAGGCGGAGCGGCTGTGTGACCGTGTTGCCATTCTGGACGCCGGCCGGTTGGTGGCGCTGGACACACCGCAGGCGCTCAAGCAGCAGGCGGGATCGGACGTGGAGTCGTTTGAAGACGTGTTTTTCGCATTTGTCGGTCGCGACGATTGGGAGGAGGCGATGGCGGATGAGGACCTCGCTTGAGGGGGCAATCGCGCGTGAGACGGGCACCCTCTATGCCTTTGTCGAGCGAAACTTCCGCCTGGTGAAGCGGTACTTGTCCTGGGAAATTGTCTTTTTGTTCTACAATGTCATCAACGCCCTGACCATCGGGCTCATCGGTTATCAGGTGCCGGCCGGGCAGCGGAACACGACGATTCTGTACCTGGTCATCGGGGCTCTGCTGTGGGGGTACCTGTCCATCTTGTTTGACGAGGTGGCCAACTCCATCAGCTACGAGCGCTGGGAGGGAACCATCGAATACACGTTCATGGCGCCGATTCGCCGCCTGACGCATCTCCTAGGTACTTGTCTCTACGGGGTCACCTACGGCATCGCCCGCACGCTGGTGGTGCTGGTCGCAGTGGCGTTGTTTTTCCACCTACCCCTCAGCCACGCCAACCTTTGGGCGGCTGTGGTGGTGCTGTTGGTATCGAGTCTGAGCTTCATGGGGCTGGGGCTGATTGCCGCCGTGTTGCCGCTATTGTCGACGGAACGCGGAGCGCAGGCGACGCACATCATCCAGGGCGTCATCCTGCTCATCTCGGGCGTCTATTATCCGGTTACGGTGTTGCCGCACTGGGTGCAGTGGCTGTCCTGGCTCTCTCCGGCCACCTACTCGCTGGAGATGGCGCGATTGGCCCTGCTCGACGACGCTGGCTTGGGGGACTTGTGGCTTTCTCTGTTGAAGCTGGCAGTCATCGGTGTGCTGCTCATCCCGCTGGGACTGTGCATCTTCGTGGTGGCGGAGCGCTGGGCCATGCGCACAGGACGGTTGAAACGAAACGGCTGACGGGGCGGGTGCATGGCTGCCGGCACGTTGCCGGCAGCGAGCTCCCGCGCTGGCGGAAAGTCTGGCATTCTTTTGGATACCGATGGCATAGGGCGAGCGGAGGGGGATGTGGTGCTA
>NZ_BCQV01000102.1 GCF_001552255.1 Alicyclobacillus shizuokensis NBRC 103103 | reverse complement strand
GTGAGCGTCAAATAGTCCACACCTAGCGCCAACCTGCCTTGTGCGAGATGATTCCCCCAGAATCGAATGTGGGAGGGTTCTTGGTGACCAAGGCGGAGTTGGAAAAACATCGGAAGCTTTGGCGTGCCCGTGTGGCGGACTTCCGGGCCAGCGGGTTAACTGGTGCCGCATGGTGTGCCGCTCATCAGGTCAAGGAACACCAGCTTTGGTATTGGATCAGCAAGTTCAAGTCGGAAACGGACTGCAACGACCATCCACCACGATTTGTGACTGCACGCATTGAAGACCCCGGTGACGTGGCGGACAAGCCGCTTTCCGTCCGTGTAGGCCCGGCCATTATCGAGGTTACGCAGGGTTACGACGCTGAACTCCTGCGCGATGTGGTGCACACCCTGGCGTCGCTATGCTGAACATCGGCACGGGACCGGAGTTGCGCGTGTACCTGGCTTGCGGCAGCACAGACATGCGCAAATCCATCGACGGCTTGGCAGCTCTCGTGCAGGAGTCCTTTCACCTGGACCCGTTTTCTCAAGCGGTCTTCGTGTTCTGTAACCGGGAACGGGACAAATTGAAGATCCTGTACTGGGAGCACAACGGCTTCTGGCTGTATTATCGGCGGCTGGAACGAGGCCGGTTTCAATGGCCAGACGCCAGCGATGGCAAAACCGTCGTCATCAGCCGCCGAGAGCTGAACTGGCTGTTGGACGGACTGCCGCCCCACCAGCCAAAGGCACACCGGAGAGTAACCGCGAAAAAAGTGATGTAAGGGAACCGGTAAACTCAGAAGGATCTGTCAAGGGATTTCGGCGGCCGTGTCGAAATCCTTTTGCATGATGAACACGACGAAGGTGACCACCCACCAACCGGAATCCCTGCAGGAGCGCTACGAAGCGCTGGAGCAGGAAAACGCGGAACTGAAAAAGCAGGTGAAGCTGTTGTTGGAAGAGCTTCGCCTGGCTCGCCATCGGCAGTTCGGGAAATCCAGCGAACGCACGATGGAAAACCAGGTTCGATTGGATCTGGTGTTTAACGAGGCCGAGGCGGAGGCGCAGCCAGAGGCAGAGGAACCCACTGTCGAGACGGTTACGTATCAACGACGCAAGAAACAGCCTGGCCAGCGAGAGGCCATGCTTGCAGATCTGCCTGTCGAGCGGATTGAATACCGTTTGTCGGAGGAAGAGCGGATCTGTTCCTGCTGTCACGTAGTCATGGACGAGGTGGGCACTGAGGTTCGTCGTGAGCTCAAGCACATCCCGGCTCAAACGGTGTTGGTCGAACATGTACAGTATAAATACGCGTGTCGACCGTGTGACAAGCATGGGACCGAAACACCGATGGTGAAAGCGCAGATGCCCAAGCCTCCGATTCCGGGTAGTCTAGCGTCCGCCTCGATGCTGGCGCATGTGATTGACAAGAAATACGTGGACGGATTGCCACTATACCGGCAGGAGCAACACTTCTCTAGACACGGCTTGCAGCTGACACGGCAAACCCTGGCCAACTGGGTTGTGCTGGGCACGACACGGTGGCTTAGCTTGGTGTATGAGCGACTGCACGAGGAGCTGCTTTCCCGCACGTACCTGCACGCGGACGAGACGACGTTGCAGGTGCTGCACGAGCCGGGACGGGCGGCCGAGTCGGAGTCGTACATGTGGCTGTACCGCAGCGGCCGGGATGGTCCCCCTATCGTGCTATTCGACTATCAGGAGACCCGTTCGAGGGAGCACCCAAGGAGGTTCCTGGAGGGATTTAAGGGGTACCTGCATGTGGATGGGTACAGCGGATACCACGGTATCGAGGGCGTCACCTTGGTGGGGTGCTGGGCACACGCGAGGCGCAAGTTTGACGAGGCACTCAAGGTGTTGCCAACAGCGGAACGGAAAAAACCAACAGCCGCCCGGATTGGGCTTGAGTACTGCAACCGGCTGTTCAAAATCGAACGTGCATTGAAAGACACAACCCCGGAGGAACGTCGTACCGAACGGCAGAGGCTGAGTCGGCCGGTGCTTGACGAGTTTTTGGCATGGCTTCAGGAGCAGAGCGGACAGGTGGTGCCCAAGAGCGCCTTGGGCAAGGCGATTTCGTATTGCCTGAACCAGTGGCCGAAGCTGGTGGTGTACCTGCAGGACGGCCATCTGGAGTTGGACAACAACCGGAGCGAGCGATCCATCAAACGATTTGTGATAGGACGTAAGAACTTCCTGTTTGCGAATACGCCGCGCGGGGCAAGGGCGAGCTCCATCGCGTACAGCCTGGTGGAGACGGCCAAGGAGAACGGCCTGGACCCGTACTTGTACCTGGAGTACCTGTTCGAGCGGCTGCCCAACATCCGAACAGATGACCCGGCAGCGATGGACGACTTGCTGCCGTGGTCGGAGCGTCTGCCGGAACGAATCCGGAGACGTGGAAAAAAAGGATAGCATGAGAAATCGCCCCGCTGGGTTCCCTGGCGGGGTTGATTGTTGCTGTAGACTACTCTCGCCTAAGTCCGGACAAGCACAAGGTGTGAGGAGTCTTACGCTTA
>NZ_BCQV01000101.1 GCF_001552255.1 Alicyclobacillus shizuokensis NBRC 103103 | reverse complement strand
TAATCTATCAAACCTCAAATTGCTTCATTACAGGACTGCTTACTTGAGGAACAGAGGGTAGAAATGCTGATTCTCGATGAGGTGAACTATATCCTGGGTTCCCGATACGTAAAGCATCATGAGGCCATGGAGGCCATCAAACACGTATCCAATGAAAGCAAGGTCTCTGTGGTCCTCGTTGGAACACCGGAAACGAAGCAGCTCACACAGATTAGCTTTCAGTATTTCCGTCGTTTCCCACGGGTGGAGTTGCGCCGGTTTGAGGCTTGTAACGAGGAGTTTTGCCAACTCCTATGCAGTATCGAAGAACAAATTTCGCCGCCGGTGCCCCTTGGGTTGGGCGATCCGAAAACCCATCTTCCCGAGGTACTCCATGAAATGAGCGGTGGCCTGCTCGGAGCCCTCACTCCCATATTGCAGACCGCATACCGGGCCTTGCTCCACCAGTATGACGTGGACGGTCTGCGAGACCCGATGAAGTTCATTGAGATGCTAGAGGCCGCCCAAAACACCATCTTGGGTGACGACGGGAAAGCGTTCATGGAAAGGTTGTTAAAGTCCGAGAGAGACCACAGGTCGTAGATCGCCCAGATGGGTGGTTTCATCTTAATGCTTGACTGCGGTTTACATGGTGGAGAATTGTCGATGCGGCATTACCGAACAAGAACGGCGGTAGGTATATCTCTACCGCCGTTCTTGTTCTCTTTCGACATCTAGATCGTCATTCAGTGATCCACACATGCTTATTTGTTTCCGATGGTGCTGTTGTCGACAAGAGTCGCACCGATTCCATTCGTCTGATCTCTGGCGCAATGAGAGTGTTACATTGAGCGACTTGCGTTACAACGTGTCAAATCTGGCGGCTTTAGCTGAGGCCGTGATCATGCCATGCCGATAAGTCGATTACATGAGTGCACTTTGATACCGTGGGAACTGTGTGGGACGTAAATCTCATGAAAGTAACCGGGATGTACAGAGGAGCACATCCCAGATACCCCGTGTACACTTGAATTTATCAACAGCAATCGTCATGACAACAGCCGCAGGCATCTTCCTTGCCACGTGCCTCTTGAATTGCTTCCCACCCCTCTTTGACGACGAAGTACACCAGTGCCAAGGCGGCGACAGAGTCAACCCACCACCAGCCGAACAAAGCGGTCAAAATGACACCTGCAAGAACCGTCCAAGCCATGTACGCACAGACGATACTACAGGATCCATCTGCTCGAAGGGCTTTACTCCCGATTTCAGCTCCAATGCGTTTCTTGGCCCATGATAAATAAGGCATGACGACTCCCGAAGCGATAGCCAAGCCTATTCCCAAGTAGCTGGACTCTGCGCCTTGATGCGTCCACAGCTTATCAGCGGATGCGACAACGATATAAACCGCTAATAACAGCAAGGCGATCCCAACCACCCAGGATGACACCTTTTCGGCTTGTTTCACTCGGTCTAAGCTCGCACCATTTGCTTCGATGGTCAGTCGCCACAACAAGACCGCACCTGCAATCAGTTCGATGATACTGTCTGCTCCAAACGCAACTAACGCCAAGGAGTGGGCGAGCAATCCGGCTCCAATTGCAACACCCGCTTCGACAATCATCCAAAGGATGGATACGACTTCAATCGAGATGCCTTTTTTCACCGACACCGTATGCGTTGACACTTAATTTCCCCCTTTAACCGGTTCCTTTACGTCATCAGCGCAGTAATTGACGCACCTGGCTACATGTTCGGCGGTGATCGCCAGTATTTCATCGGCTGCACGTAGTAGGCCTTCCACACGTTCGTCCGACAAACGGTAGTATACGTGGCGCCACTCTTGACGGCTCACCACCAAACCGCAGTCTTTCAGGCATGCTAGGTGGCCAGAGACAGTGCTTTGTGTGAGCCCCGTTTCATCGACCAATGTACTGACATTTTTCTCTCCTTCACGTAGCGCCAACAATATCGCCAGACGAGAAGCATCTGCCAAGCCACGAAATAGCTTGGCCCGCAACGCCAATGACTCGTCTGAAATCCTCATGATTTCACCTCATATCTTCATGCACCGATATAACGATATGATATCACATGATATGAAATCCGACACAGTGATTTTATGTTTGACGGGTACATGTCTTGTGCATACTATATGAGTAATTGTTCATATAGGTGGTGGTCAAGTATGGCAACTCGTCTTGATGAAGATCGTTGCGGCGAGTCGATGGTTCACCAGGATGCCGTGGCTGATTGTTTACCTGGTCAACTGGACGAAACCGTGGTGGAAAGCTTGTCGGAGTCCTTCAAGGCCTTGGCCGATCCGACACGAATCCGGATCCTACACAATTTGTCCAGAAGGGAACTCTGTGTTTGTGATTTGGCCGAGCTTCTTGGCATGACGCAATCGGCCATTTCTCATCAGCTTCGATACCTCCGAACTTTGCGCATTGTGAAAGGGCGTAGAGAAGGAAACACAATTTACTACACATGCGACGATGCGCATATCGTCGGTCTTTTGCAAATGGGTATCGACCATGCTACGCATCTGGAAAAAGACAAGGGT
>NZ_BCQV01000100.1 GCF_001552255.1 Alicyclobacillus shizuokensis NBRC 103103 | reverse complement strand
TTTGGCTGAGCATGCGCTCATTTGCTTGATGAGGAATAATCAATGATATATCTTCCAATGTCAAACCAGTATCCAGCAGAGCTTTTCGAATGAGGCTTTCTACGGTTCGAGACCCGAACTTGAAAACCTCCCGACCATTCATGGAAATCGGGCCTATAACCGGTGACTTTAACAATTCCAATCCACTGGGGTCCGAACCAAAATATGAATACTCTAACGCTGAATTGTCATTAGCTTTAAGAATGACGGCTCCGGCTCCGTCGCCGAACAATACTGCGGTGTTCCGGTCTCTCCAATCCACAAGCCTAGAAAATGTCTCCGATGCGATAATCAAAACGGTGTCGTAAGTTCCTCTACGAATGAGGTTTTGCCCTATACTTAAAGCATATACGAAACCTGTACAGGCAGCGGACAAATCGAACCCCGGTGCATTGCATCCAAGAATCTGGCCAACAGTTGCGGCTGTAGACGGAAAGGCAAACTCTGGAGTTGTGGTCGAAACAATAATAAAATCAATTTCCTTCGGCTTAATGTTCGCATGTCTTAATGCCTCTCGTGCCGCATTCGCGGCCATACGGGATGTGGACATGGATGAAGGTTCAGCGATATGACGTTCTTGAATTCCGGTTCGTTGCTTGATCCATTCATCGGAAGTATTCAAGTTTGCTTCTAAATCTTCATTACGGATAACTGTCGGTGGAACATAGGCTCCCACACCAATAATCATTGCAGATTGTCTGTGCATCGGACTGCCTCCCTCTTGATGCTTCCCCCGAAAGACCAAAAAATAGAGGAAACAAATGGAATCAAGAATAGGACAAGTGACTGTCCAAACCATTCGGATGTACCAAACCCAGGTGTATCAGCTGGGGGAGACTTTCTTTTGCCGCCTTTTCACCAGCTTCAATGCATACCCTCATCTTGGGAAAATCAAGTGAGAGTACATGGCCGACAATTGGCTGTATGACCAAATCCGCATATTGAAGGTTTTGGCGACTCAGAACGGTGGCCATAATGGAATAGGAGCGATATAACACATCCAGTGTATGCTTCGGTTCACGCTCTTCGTGTTGTCTCTCCACATCCACGGCAATAACAAGGTCCATCCCCATCACTTTGGGTATATCTGCAGGCAGGTTGTTGGTCATAGCCCCATCCACCAGAACCATGTCCTCGTAATGAACGGGTGCAAAAATTCCTGGAATGGACGCGGTTGAACGAAGAGCTAGACTGAGATTTCCCCTTTCCCAAACATAGGGGTTTCCCTTTTTTAGGTCGGTCGCGACGGTACGAAAGGGAATTGGAAGGTCTTCAATATTTACGTCTCGCAAACCATGTTGGTCGAGAAACTCAACGAATACGTTATGTAACTTCTTCCCGGCCATCATCCCACGTTTCCCTATTCGAACGTCCAATAACCGATACCACGGATAAGAGAGAACAAAATCCTCAATTTCTTCGATATCAATTCCCGCAGCGACTAGCCCTCCAATAACGCCACCGATACTGGTTCCGCAAATCAAATCAATCGTGACGTTCCATTTCTTGAACATCTTTAACACTCCAATGTGAGCTAAGCCACGTACGGCTCCACCGCCTAAGACCAAAGCTGTTTTGTACATCTGGGCGATCCCCCACATCAGAATCATTACCGACGATAACATATCACATTTTTGGTTTTTTGGGTACCTAGGCTTTGACATTACTCCTCATCATAGCTATACACTATACAATAGAGAATGATGGTATTTTGGCTTTTTGGGTCCGGAGGCAAAGGAACTTAATGAAATTAACTGAACGACGCAAACAGTTTCTGCAGCAATTGATTGATCTATATTATAGGACTCAACTTCCCGTTCATTATGAAGCTTTGGCTAAGGCCATTGGAGTCAGCAAATGGACGGCGTATGATATGCTCATGGAGCTAGAGAAGCTGGGGCTTTTGACGCGAAATTATTCTATTTCCCGTGGGGAAGTCGGGCGATCACAAATCGTTTTTCTACCCACCCAGAAAGCTTATGAGTTGTTTCAACAAAACTGCGTAACACCCACATTATTAGCTGATTGGCTAAAAATTCGTAATCGTATACTTGAATTAGTAAACTCCTCTTCAAACTCTCCAAAAGAGGCCATTCAAGAGATTATCCATGAAATAGCAAACGTACAAACACAAATTTCTTTCTGCGCACATATTGTAGGTCTCTTCCTTGTGTATTTCCGCAATCTCACTAAAAGTTCTATCGTGCTAATCAAACATTTCATTAATACAGTTTCTGATCCGGAAATACGCTTGACTGTGTTTGTGAGTTGCGTACTTGGTACCATGATTCAAACGACACATTCAGAACTTAGCGTTGAGGTTGTAAAATTAATTGAAAGTTTTTGGGTAAAACTAAATACACTCCCGGAGAATGAAAAGGTTCTCCTGTCGCAGTTCATGGATGAGACTTTGGATTAGAGAATGTGTAGTCTTCTAGTGTGTTCTTGTCACGTATCTTTGGTTTTTTTGTGTGATTTGGGGGTGGAGTTGATAGCTGACAATTGGGTTAAA
>NZ_BCQV01000099.1 GCF_001552255.1 Alicyclobacillus shizuokensis NBRC 103103 | reverse complement strand
CTTGGCTCGAAATTTCTCAGGCGGTATCCGCCGTCTGGGTTGTTGCTGGGGATTGGAGTGGGTTAAAACCATAAATCCACTCCACATACTGAAAGTCATCGGGGGCCCGGTTGCTCATGATGGTATTGCGCAACAAGGCCGCCGTGGCGTCGCGCGTATGGATGATGTCTCCCCACACACGGACACTGGTTTGAATGCGGGATGTCCGTGGAATCCGCTGCTGTTGGTAGAGAGCAAACGCTTTCTCCATATCCGGTGTGAAGTCTCTCACAGCTTCGGCCAGACAAGCCGCGTCCTCAATGGCTTGACAGGCCCCTTGCGCCATGTACTGGTACATGGGGTGAGCCGCGTCGCCCAGCAAGGTAATTCGGCCATCTGTCCAGTTTGGAATCGGTTCACGGTCATTCATGACCCAGTGCCTGTCTGTATGAATGTTGCGCAGAGCCTCCTGCACCCTTGGAGCGCACATGCCGAAATACTCAAACAATTCTTCCGGAGTTCCCCACTCGGATTCGCCGTTCAAGAATCGAGGGCTTTCGAACACGGCAACTTGGTTATACAATTCTCCCCGACGAATCGGATATTGCACAAAATGCATGCCTGGTCCAATCCACATCACCACGTCGTCCAACCACGGGTGCTCCGTTGCTTGTTCGATGGGCAAGGTACCACGATAGGCGACATACCCCTTACAGACGGGATCATCTTTGTGAATGAGACCTCTGGTCGCCGACCACAGACCATCAGCGGCAATCACGGCTTTGCCAATAAACTCATTGCCGTTGTCACAAACCACACGCGCACCGCCGGGAATGTTCTCCACCCGCTCGACCGTGTGATTGGGAAGCAAATGCACATGTTGTGAATCCTTACATGCCCGGAGAAGCACGTCGAGCAAGTCCGAGCGATGCGCAACAAGATATGGGTAGCCGAAATGCGCACGGAAAGACTCTCCTAGGTCGAGCACCCCGAGTTCCCGTTCGGCAATCGCGTCCAGGAGAACCAATCTATGCGGGAAGAAAGCCACCTCCGACAGGGCATCGTAGACCCCGAGCCAATCAAGCACACGCACCGCGTTGGGCCCCAATTGCAGGCCCGCGCCAATCTCGCGAAACTCGTGAGCCTTCTCGAAAACCCACACATCCTGCCCGACGCGAGCTAAAGCCAAGCCCGCGCTCAGCCCCCCAATACCCCCGCCGACAACCAAAAGTGCTCCTGTCTGCGTCGTAGTCGTCTTGACCCTCTCCTTTACCGTAGTTTCCCCACTCAAACCTATGCCAGGACTTGTTCAATATCCGGCGAAGGCGGATTCAATCGGCACAAGGATTGGCCGTGCCGTCGGAATCCCCCCTTCCCAGCCTCTCAGCTTCATGTCATTTAGTGATATAATAATATTACTAAATGACATTCATTATTTTATGGCAAGAGCAAACGGTAGATCAACTCCGTCAGGAAACCATGGAACAAAAAATCTATAGAATCTGTCGTCAGGAAAGTGGCACCATACAAACACACAAAAAAAAGGACCATCGGCAGATGGTCGCGCACTTGTGAATGCACAATTTGAGAGCCGAAGGCCGCATCCGTCGGCTCTGGTGTCAGACGTAGGCTTTCACTGTCCGCGGGACGTCATCCGTGTCCAGTAACCTTATCCCCGTGACGCCCCCTTCCGCCTCGCTGCCAACGCCAAGTAACAGACCGTCGCAAACAGGAACGAAACCACAGTCACATGCAGCAGAAACGCCCAGGGGGCGATGTGCGCGGCGATGAGGATGCCGCCGGATACCGCCTGGAGCAGCACCAGCACGAGGAACCAGCGGCTGGCCGTGTGCAACTCCGGCCGCCATTCTTTCAGCGGCCGTGTCAGCCGCCACAGGTAGCCGGCGAGAATCAGCATGCCGAGCGCGACACTGCGGTGGAGCACATCCAACCAGAACACGCCGCCCGAGAGAGCCGGCGACTCCAACGGGATCGGCCACCCCTTGAACGCGGCCCCCCATCCGGTGTTCGCCGCGTAAGCGCCGATGTACAACGCGATGTACACGTACAGCACCGCACCCGCAGACCAGCGGGCCACCCGCGGCTGCAGCGACTGGACAGAAGCGGCCGCGGGATGGGCGGTGATAGCGGCTGGAGAGGGCCTGGGACCAAACCTACTTTTGGCGGCGCCCGGCCACAGGAAGATGACCAGCAGGAAGGTGCCGACAAAGGACAAAATGGCAATGGTGACATGCGCCGCCATGATGGCCGATGGATTGACAAACAGGACCGCCAGGGCGCCAAGGACGGCCTCCAGCACAATGCCCGCGCACAGAAGCCCCAGACACAGCATCAGGGTGCGGTTCTTGCGCGCGTAACGCAACAAGGCCACGGCGAGCCAAACAAACAGCACCATATCAAGCAGGACGGCCAGCCTGTGCGAATACTCGATAACCACCGCCGAGGACCAGCGGCTGGGCACCAGCTGTCCGTTGCACAGCGGCCAGTTGCGACCGCACCCCAAGGCTGATCCCGTCACCGTATCGAGAAAGCCTAGCGTATTGACCAGAAAGACGCAGAGAAACGTGGCGAGACTCAATTGCCACAGACGCTTCTGCGCATCTCCCGCCCGTCTGCCCGGCTTCGCCCCGGCCGATCCGAACGTTACCGCCATACTTCTTCCCTCCCACTATAAACTAGTGCTTTCTTCTATTTACTCTCTCATTCTCACGATTACACACCTTGACAACTTGAGAGGGACTGCTGGAATGTTAGATGTGCCAATCTTCGAACAGGTATTCCGTGGCAGGAACAGAGATTGGC
>NZ_BCQV01000098.1 GCF_001552255.1 Alicyclobacillus shizuokensis NBRC 103103 | reverse complement strand
CCCCTATTTACGTGGTGCTGGGCAAACAGCATCACAAGGGGCGTCCCATCACTCGAATATGGTCAGTATATCAAATTTTAAGCTTGTTGAAAGCCATACCACCGGTGTTTTTTGTCCAGAGTGCGGAGAATGTCCCTTGCCCTTGTTGCCAAGGTAAGCTTCGCGTCATCGGGAGTCGGAAAAGGACCTGGGTTCAGAGCTCCGGCGACAAGGTAAAACTCATCATCCGCCGACTGCGCTGCCGGGATTGTAACAAGATCCACCACGAACTGCCAAACTTTCTGGTTCCCTACCGCCGCCACGAGGCACAAGTCATTGAGGATGCTGTCACAGATAAGGCGACGCCTGCCTGCGTTGAGGAATCCACGCTGCGGCGCTGGTGCCAGTGGTTTGAGGACTTTGCCCCATATGCCGCCGGCTGCCTGGAGTCCATCGCTGAGCGCTTCCAGTGGACTGTGGAGAGTTCGTCCGCTCATCCGCAAACCGCACTCCATCGAATCGGACGGGTCGTGGGGCCTCATCCCGGTTGGCTGGCGCGTGCTGTCCGACCGCTTGCAAATCTGCATTTGTGGAGACATACCCGTTCGGCGTGTTGATCCGCGTCTGGTGGAAGTACGTTCATGCTGACCCTACCAAAATGGAGGTGGTTGGCATGAAAGATTCGAGGAAGGCGGAGGAAATCGCCGCAAATCGGGTGCAGATGCTGTCTCGGCTGCTTGCAGACGGCCTGGATGCAGGCCGTGCGCGGCAGATCAGGGCTGAGATCTGCGCACAAACGGGCCTCTCCGAACGAACCATTCGTCGGTATCTGGCCAAGTACCGCAAGGAAGGTTTCGAGGGCCTCAAGCCAAAAGCCAAGGTGTATCAAAGACCAGAGGCCATCCCGGAGTCGCTCCTGGAACAGGCCATCTTGCTGCGACGGGAGGTTCCCACGCGCAGCATCTCCCAGATCATTCAGATCCTTGAGTGGGAGGGGCATGCAAAGCCAGGGCAGATCAAGCGCAGCACCCTGCAGGAGAAGTTGGCGGAGCGTGGGTACAGCTCCCGTCAGATGCGGATGTATGCCACCACCGGTACAGCCGCCCGCCGGTTTCAGCGCCGGCATCGAAACGAATTGTGGCAGTCGGACATCAAGTTCGGCCCGTATCTGCCCATTGGGCCTGGCGGTGCAAGAAAACAGGTCTACCTCGTCGTGTTCCTGGACGACGCCACGCGGTACGTACTTCATGCCGAGTTTTACCCCACCCTCGACCAGGCCATCGTGGAAGATGGTTTTCGCCAAGCCATCCAGAAATACGGCGCCCCGGATTCGGTGTACTTCGACAACGGAAAACAGTACCGAACCCGTTGGATGGTCAGGACCTGTTCCAAGCTTGGGATACGGCTCCTCTACACCAAGCCGTACGCTGCCGAGAGTAAGGGCAAGGTGGAGAAATTCAATCGGACGGTCGATTCATTTCTCAGCGAGATTGTCCTGGACAAGCCACAGACCCTTGAGCAGCTGAATCAAAAATTCAACGTATGGCTGTCGGAATGCTACCAGAACAAGCCGCACGCCGCGCTCTCCACAAACAATCAGTCCATAAGCCCAGAAACGGCGTACCGTAGTGACCACAAGGCGCTGCGATTTGTTGAACCGGAGGTCCTCGCAAATGCGTTCCTGCATGCCGAGACACGTAAAGTGGACAAGTCCGGATGCATCAGCTTCATGGAGCGGAAGTATGAGGTAGGGTTGTCGTTCATCGGTTGCACAGTGGACGTCATTTACGACCCGGCAGACATCAGCGAGGTGACCATCGAGTACGAGGGATATGAACCGTGGAAAGCTCGCCCCTTGGTCATCGGGGAGCGGGCTGGCAAACGCCCCAAGTTGCCGGAACACTTGGGGTCCCAACCAGCAGACGCGTCCAGGCTGCTGGGCGCTGCGCAGAAACAGCATGAGCAACGTCAACACAGACAGGCACGGGCCATCTCCTACACCTGTGCGTGGAACGAGGTGAAGGGAGATGTTTGAGTCCTTCTACGGGTTTAGGCACACCCCGTTTGCCAGAAACATTCCGGCCGGCGAGCTCTACACATCGCTATCGTTGGAGGATACGCTTGGGCGGCTTTCCTACGCGGCACAGCGGCAACTGTTCTGTGTTGTCACCGGAGACTGTGGAACGGGAAAGACCACGACCATTCGCCGTTTTGCGGAGACACTGGATGGCGCCAAGTACCAAGTCCTCTACCTGTCAGACTCGAGACTCACGCCTCGCCACTTCTACAAAGGATTGTTGGAACAGCTCGGGTGTGAGTCCAAGTTCTACCGCGGAGACGCAAAGCGACAGTTGCATCGCGAGATAGAACTCATGCGCGGCATTCACCACGTGCAGCCCGTTTGCGTCGTAGACGAAGCTCATCTGCTGGATCGCGAGATGTTGGAGGAGGTGCGCTTCCTGCTCAACTTCCGCATGGACGCACAAAGCCCCATGGCGCTCATCCTGGTCGGGCAGAGCGAACTCTGGGAGCGTCTAAACCTCCAGGCGTACGCCGCCATCCGCCAACGAATCGACATACAATGCAAGCTCCGTACTACGACCGGGCAGAGGTCGGCGAGTACATCCGACGTCACCTGGCTTATGCCGGGGCCGAGCACGAGATTTTCTCGGACAAGGCCATCGACGAGATTTATCGATTCTCCAGTGGTGCAGCACGCATGATCAACAAGGTGTGCACGCACTGCCTCATGTACAGTGCCCAGACGAAGCACCGGATCATTGATGATCACATCGTGAATCTGGTCATCCAGAGGGAGTTGTCATGAC
>NZ_BCQV01000097.1 GCF_001552255.1 Alicyclobacillus shizuokensis NBRC 103103 | reverse complement strand
GGCCAGTGGTATGATTTCAATATTTATGGACTTGCCGCTGCTTTAGTTTTCAACAAGTTATTTTTTCCGGCTTACAATCCGATTGTAGGTACGGCACTTTCGTTTGCAACTTTTGCTGTCGGCTTCATCGCTCGTCCTATCGGAGGAATTATTTTTGGTCATTTTGGGGACAAGTTAGGGCGGAAGTCTATGCTTGTTTTAACGCTCAATATCATTGGGCTTTGCACAGTCCTCATCGGTTGCTTACCTACGTACCAATCTATCGGCATTTGGGCGCCTATTATGCTTATGTTTTTAAGACTGTTACAAGGTTTCGGAATCGGGGGCGAGTATGGAGGAGCCGCTTTAATGACAATCGAGCATGCTCCAAGAGATAAACGCGGCTTCTGGGCAGCCTTTCCCCAGACGGCAGGTCCAGCCGCAATGTTACTGGGCACGACAATGTTCAGTTTATTCTCGTTGTTACCACAGAACCAATTCTTAACTTGGGGATGGCGTATGCCCTTTCTGGTTAGTATCGTTATGCTCATTATAGGGTGGGTTATACGATTGCGTATTGAAGAAACACCCATATTTCACCAGATGAAGGAAAGCAAAACGGAATCCAAAGTGCCTATTATAGAATTGTTTAGGAACTTTTCGAGGGTTATTTTCCTGATATCTGGGGCTCGCCTGGCGGAAGCAGTATCCTCTAATATTTTCAATGTCTTCGTTATTACCTATGCAAGTATGCGCTTTGGGACGACACAAAGTGATGTACTACCAGCTCTCTTGATTGCCTCTCTAATAGGAATATTTATTCAGCCAATCTATGGATTATTGTCCGACCATATTGGTCGTCGCCCCGTTTATATGGCGGGCTCGTTATTTATAGCAATTTTTGCCTTCCCGTTTTTCGGGTTACTAAACACCGGATCGATGGCGATGGCCTGGTTGGCGATTATTTTGGGACTCGTGTTTGGTACGTTCGTAATGGGGAGTGTACAGACAGTTCTTTTCACTGAACAACTTGGCACCGAAGTTCGATACAGCGGGCTTTCCGTCGCCTATCAAGGCACATCAATTTTAGGAGGATTAACTCCTCTTATTTGTACTTCTCTTCTTGCGGCACAAGATGGAAGACCTTGGCTTGTTGCGTTGTTCTTAGTTATTGTTGCACTGTTGTCCTTAGTCTCAACCTATTGGACTGCAGAGACCTACAAAAAGGATGTATCAGAGTCGACTCATAGAGTAGCAGAAACCTTTCAAGAGGACATAGGGAGTCATAGTAAAATTGAATAGGAGTGAAATGAGGTTGACAAGAGACATTGACAGACCAAATGTGATTGTCTTTCTTACGGATCAACAAAGGTGGGACACGACCGGTGTCCATGGCAACCCGCTCGATTTGACACCGAATTTTGACCGGATGGCACGCGAGGGGACACATGTGTTCCACTCATTTACCTGTCAACCCGTCTGCGCACCAGCCAGATCGTCCCTGCAAACTGGCCAGTACGCGACGATGACGGGAGTCTATCGGAACGGTATCCCGTTGTCCAGAGAGCGCAAGACCTTAGCCCATTATTTTCGGGAGGCGGGCTACCAAACCGCCTACATCGGCAAATGGCATTTGGCCAAAGATGAACCGGTTCCCGAAGATCAGCGTGGCGGCTACGAATACTGGTTGGCCGCAAACGCCTTGGAGCATTCCTCAGATGCCTACGACACGGTTGTGTACAACAACGACAATGAACCCGTGAAATTACCCGGATACCGTGTGGATGCGTTAACCGATGCGGCCATTCGCTATATTGATGAGCATAAATATTCTCCGTTCTTTCTGTTTCTCTCGTTTTTGGAGCCTCATCATCAAAATCACCTGGATAATTATCCCGCGCCCGTAGGTTACGAGGAACGATACGCTGGGCGATGGACGCCTCCCGATTTGGCGGCCTTGGGGGGAAGTGCTCCCCAGCATTTGGGCGGCTACTACGGGATGGTGAAAAAACTCGATGAGGCGCTCGGGCGGCTGTTGGACGCTTTACGGAGCTTGGGGATGCTCGAGAATACGATTGTGTTGTTTACGTCCGATCACGGATGTCACTTTAAAACGAGAAACGCCGAATACAAGCGTTCCTGCCATGACAGTTCCATTCGCGTACCGACGGCCATCATCGGTCCGGGGTTTGATTCCGGAGGCCAGGTGCGCGAGTTGGTCAGCTTGGTCGATCTCCCTCCGACTTTATTGGACGCCGCTGGAATTCCAATTCCCGACGAGATGCAGGGCAGGTCCATCATGCCTTTACTCAGGGGGAACAAAACGGACTGGCCTGAGGAAGTCTTTGTACAAATCAGCGAGTCCCAGGTTGGCCGGGCCATTCGCACCAAGCGCTGGAAGTATAGCGTTGTCGCGCCGCACAAAGACGGGTGGCAGGATTCCTGCTCCGAACAATACGTGGAGGAATTTTTATACGATTTACATGCCGATCCGTATGAGTTAACGAATTTGATAGGGCTTGAATCATATGAGGAAGTCACAAAGCATTTAAGGGAACGATTGCGGCAAAGGATGATGGAAGCCGGGGAAGCGGCTCCTTCGATAAGACCGTCCGAGAGGAAGGCTCGAAGTGGACAACGCAGGGTTTCGATTGAAGAGTTGCGTGTGAAGTAAGAATCCGCTCATGAGGTGCAAAACTTGAAAACGAAAACGACCTCCTGTTGCACGCCAAGTCGAAACGGATCGTCAAGTGTTGCTACGAGTTCAAGTTGTAAACACGACAATGCGCCGAGAAATCTAACCTCCGACATGATTTATCTACCCGGTGGCGAATTCCTAATGGGAACCGACTCTGGGGAAGGTTTTTACAGTGACGGCGAGGGGCCGATGCATCAA
>NZ_BCQV01000096.1 GCF_001552255.1 Alicyclobacillus shizuokensis NBRC 103103 | reverse complement strand
TTTTCCGGTAGCGGGTCGACCAAGCGGGTACGATCTAGCCCCAGACTAGCAGGAGCGGCTGTCTGAGGCTGTGTATGATCGCTTGCCGAGACTCGAACGCGTTTCACTGTTTTGTCGTGAGTATCTTTAGCACTATTCGGTAGCTTTTGCGGCCCCTTGCGGAAGCGCACCGACATACACCGATTGCGGCCGAATCAACCGGTTGTTCTCCGCCTGCTCTAGGATGTGCGCCGTCCAGCCTACGGTGCGGCTGAGCGAGAAGGTCGCCGTGTACAGCGACTTCGGGATTTCGACGGCCCGCAAGATGGTTGCCGCCCAGTATTCCACGTTGGTATACAACCTGCGGCCTGGCTTGTATTCTTCAAGCAGCCGGACGGCAGTTTCCTCCACATGCGTGGCGAGATGAAACCAGGCGTCCTTATCTGCCATCTGCGCCACGATGTCGCGTAGCGCGCGAGCGCGCGGATCATTCGTCTTATACACGCGGTGCCCAAACCCCATCAGCCGGTGATCCGCGGAAAGCTTCTTTCGCAACCAAGCCTCGGCCGACTCGGGAGAACCGATTTGCTCCAGCATGTCGATGACGCCCGAGGGGGCTCCACCGTGCAGCGGGCCCTTCATAGCGCCAAGCGCCGCCGTCAACGCGGACGCCATGTCCGACTGCGTCGAGGTGACCACGCGGGCGGCGAAGGTGGAAGCGTTCATGCCGTGTTCCATGGTCAGTATGAGGTAGGCCTCAAGGGCTCGCACATGTTCATCCGCCGGTTTCTGACCCGTGAGCAGATACAGGTAGTTCGCGACGTGGGACAACGTTGGATCGGACCGCAAGGGTTCCCGGCCCTGCAGTCTGGCCTGGCGGAAGGCGATGATTTCCGGAATGAGAGCGGCATAATGCGCGGCATCATCACGGGCCGGGGGCCATGGTCTGGGGCTTGCCAGGGCGGAGAGGGCTGTGCGGAGCACGCTCATCATATCGTGGTCGGCCGGGAGGCTGTCAATGAGCGTCCGCACCCTATCCGGTAGCTGCCGCCGCGCCTTGAAGGCGTCCACGAGACGGGCTGTCTCGGCTGGGTCCGGGAGGCGGCCGTACCAGAGCAAATATGCGACTTCCTCAAAACTGCGCGATTTGGCCAGGTCCTGCGCGACATACCCGCGGTAGACCAGTTCTCCCTTTTCGCCGTCGACCAGGCTGAGTTCCGTCTCGGCGGCCACGACACCTTCCAATCCGTTTGTCTGCGCCATGTCCTGGTTCACTCCTCTGATTCATTTACACTCATCATAGATGGAATTTCAGATAATGTATAATGAATAAAGATGAATGAATTGATAACGGATCGTAATTGGAACAGGATTATAGCGCCGGATGACGGACTGGGGGGCAAGTTATGGACGTAGAGTGGCTGCGTACATTTGTCATTGCGGCCGAGGAGGAAAACTTCCACCGCACGGCGGAAAGGCTGCACCTCGCGCAGCCTACTGTGACTATGCAGATACAAAAACTTGAACAGGAGTGGGGCGTCCGTCTGTTCGAACGCCGCGGCCGCCAGGTTCACCTCAGCGCCGCCGGCCATCGCCTGCTCCGCCGTGTGAGGGCCCTTCTGGCAGCTTACGAGGAGAGCCTTGAGGATCTGGCGCGTTGGCAGCAGGGCTACGACGACCGCGTCACCCTCGCGGTTTCGCCGCTCGTCGCGACGACCTATTTGCCACTCTGGATTCGTGAGTTTTCCCGTGTCCATCCGGAGGTCGAGCTGGCGGTCCAGGTGAGAGAGTCGAGCGAGATTGTGCCACGCCTGTTCGAGCATGAGAGCGACGTCGCCTTGA
Source organism: Alicyclobacillus shizuokensis NBRC 103103 (assembly GCF_001552255.1). Lineage (GTDB taxonomy): Bacteria > Bacillota > Bacilli > Alicyclobacillales > Alicyclobacillaceae > Alicyclobacillus_G > Alicyclobacillus_G shizuokensis. Next base: position 1,122 of record NZ_BCQV01000096.1, on the reverse strand, counting down.
GCCGGCTTCAGGTCGCCCATCCGCAGATCGAATGCGTGCCGCTGTATGAGGATCCGATTGTCTTCGTGGTGCCGCCAGACGAGTACGACATCGATGGCCCGGCGGCTGCCCCGAACGATTGGCTTCGCGACTACACCGTATTGACGCATAGCCATCCGGAGTACTGGGATGACCTGCTGTTGGCTTTGCGGCGTCTATATCCGGCCATCCGCACCATGAGGGTGAGTCAGACGCATGTCGCGATGCACTTTGTCGGCGAGCGTATGGGGGTGTCGTTCCTGCCGGAGAGCAGTGTCCGTCGCGAGGTCCTGCGTGGCCGCCTGCAGGAAGTCCCGTTTCCCGCTTTTGAGTTGCCGGTCGCACATACGTACCTGTTAACCCGGCGGCCCATGAGGCCGGTGGTGCAAGAGTTTGTCGCTGTGATTGAGGACTACATGAAGATGCGCCCAATCCGCTGACGGATCGGGACTGGGGCGATAGATGTGGGAATAATGGTGAACTCCACGCGATCCGGTCGAGCGGCCGTTCGACCGCTCGTTTTCTCCTGAGTCGTGGGACGTACGTGATCGTCCGACGTACAGTATCATTCACGCAGCCGCCTGCGGCCCGGCGAAGTATTCGTGCAGGACCAGGGACGCGGCGCCGACGGCGCACGCGTTGCGGCCAAGGGACGAAGTCTGGATGCGCAATTGTGTATACGGAGTCGTGAAACACCGGTTCTGTACGGTCTGTTCCAGTGGGCGCAGCAACCACTCTCCGGCCGCGGACAAACGGTTGCCAATCAGGATGAGCGAAGGATTCAGCCCTCCCACCAGGTTGGCCACCCCGATGCCAAGGTACTGACCCACCGTTTGAATGGCCTGCAACGCGTCCGCATCCCCGGCGTCCAGCCGCGCCAGGATGTCTTCACTGCTGCAGGCCGATCCGGTCAACTGGCGATACCTCTGCACGAGCGCGCGCTCAGACGCGTACATCTCCAGGCAGCCGTGATTCCCGCAGGAGCATTTGAGCCCCTGCGCCTCAATCGTCATGTGGCCGAACTCGCCGGCGATGCCTTGGCTGCCGCGAACTAACTCGTTGTTGACGATGATGCCCGTGCCGATACCGGTGCCGGCGCTTATG
>NZ_BCQV01000095.1 GCF_001552255.1 Alicyclobacillus shizuokensis NBRC 103103 | reverse complement strand
GGGTATTACGATTTGTGTCGCCGCAATCGAAGAATTTCTGATATGAATATTGAAGCGATTATTGATGATAGCGACACACCTGAAGACGTGGTACTGAAAGGTGAAACTCGCGAGGACTTACTGCGTGCCCTGGACAAACTTCCTGAGATCCAAAGACAGCTATTGTTTTTGAAGTACGAACAAGGTCTTTCCTATCAAGAAATTGCACACCTTCAAGATATCAAGGTGGACAAAGTTCGGACTTATCTTTATCGAGCAAGACAAAATTTGTATCGAAGCATGAGGGGGTTAAATCGTGAGTAATGATTTCGATATGGACGGCATGAAAGAAGCGGATCTGAGCAAAGTCATTCGGAAGGCAAGGAGACACACGATTCTGCGAAATATCGGTATCTCATTCTTGGCAACCATTATCGTTATTGGAGTGGGTATGTGGTTAAACATGGTTCTCTTAAATAGAGCCTGACATGGAGCATCCCGTGATATAAACCTGTTTAAGGAAATTACAGGACCTGACCAACAGATTATCGACATGCAAGAAACAGAAGGATTTTTAACAGGGAGTTTTTCATACACCACATACAAAGTGATCGATGGGGTTCCAGTTATCACAGGAAAAGAAAACTACGGCTTTAACATATTAGGACACTTTTCAAAGAGAGGAGGCGATTGGTCACCGATTGCCGTTGGACAAAATGTGTATAATCCCCAAACAGGTCAGCGGGATATGGAGTTTTATCCTCCAGAGGTACAGTACAATAATTACAAAAATGACCTTCCAGAAATCGTGAAGATGAGCAACAATCATGTCGTGGAGGTCGCCATATCTTTTGATAAACCGTACACATTTAATGAGGTTAATGCAATACTGCCGAAAAATATAAAACCGACATGGTATTGGGTGAACACCTCTTCAAAGGCAGACTACAACTCTCGTGCAAAGTTGGACATGCCGTATTTAGAATATGAAGTGTATGGATTTGAGGCATCGTCTTCGTCGAGTCTCCAACGTTTTGTTCAAAATTTCAACGACGGGTTAAAATACAATCAGAAATTCCACTCCGAATATCAACGCATTTCCGATTTACTGGGGAATGGTGGTCCTATCAAGGCTTCTGATGTTCAAATCAATGGCGTGGTTGTAACGGGCACACCTAACCAGTTGAAAGTGTTGCAAGGTCAACCTTACATTAAAGCGGCAACACTCGGTACAGTAGTAACTTTAAATTAACCCAAAATGGGCGTTGGAAGTTTCGACGCCCGTTTTTGTTGTGACCTAAAAAATGATGTTCTTCAACTCGACCTTTCGGTCGGTAATACCAAGGGATGGTGCGGCTGTTGTCTTTGCCTTGTTCCTATCGAAGCAGAGGTTAATACACCCATACAATGGTCATGTGTCTACTTCGGGATGAATAAATACGCGCATTTTTCAATTCCTCCATCGTCTTATCACCGCCGTCCTCATGTTGGTGCGACTACTTTCGTCCACAGCACCTTGATCTTGCCGCCATCGTCTTTAATCACCACGATCAAAAAACCGCCAATCATTGGCGCATTGGCGGATACAGGTTTTTGGGTTCGAGCGACAAACCTTGCCGTCGCTTGGGTACCGTTTACCATATTGAACCAGTGTTTTCCGCAACTTAAAAATGCAGATAAACGCGGCGCTACGATACACCGCGTTTTGCATAATAATGCAGGGGTGAAAGGGTACCTTTATTGAACTCACGCCCCTGTTAGCAACAGAATAAATGCCATAAGCTTGTTGGGTTTCGATATAGTCGGTCATCAATCTGGCTTCAGTGATGACTGGTTGAATGCCATACCTCGGTTTGATCGTCCCACTTCACCGTCATGGTGAGAACAGAATCCTTCGGAGGTATTGCGACTTGACCTTGACTCAAAATTTCGCCGTCCTTAGTCCATCCGCCAGCACCACTGATTGTCATGCTCGGCATTTTTAATGACCAATTGATTCCACCCGTAGGTACGGAGTCAGGAGTCTTATATTTCACCGTAAGAGTCTCATTATTGGAGGTATTAGATTGATTTGAGGCGGAAGAAGATGGGGCTGCCACCTTTAACGTCGCAGTCCAATGTTTACTCGAACCCGTAAACGTTTCATTTTGGATCGAAGAAGTATGTATAATATTTGATCTATTTTGTGTAGAACAACCGGATAAAAGTAATGGTAACAGACAAGTTAAACCAATAATCTTTTTCATAAGCTGTCTCCTCCCACATGTATGTATTGCCTTATTCTTCACATTAAAGGCAATCCCTTCTTGCGTATTCCTGCTCTTAACTGCAATAAGTGCAACACACAGATTGGTATGAATATCAACAATCATGCATAAGTGACCGCCGCGTTTTGTGCGAATTGAAACGATGGAATACACTAGCTGTTTGAGCCACCTTGAGTTGTAATCGGCTGTACACCCAGTGATTTCAATGGAATTTTCGACATTTAGATTGAACTAGCTATCATAAGCAAAGTTGTTGGCATTGTCGGTTTCCAAATTAACGACTGAGGTGCTTTTATCGGCGACAATCAAGAACACTTCACAATCCTTTGCATCGTAGTCCTGATTCTACTTTGGCACGTCGACGCTAAACTGGGTTTGCCCTCCCTTTGGTTTTGATCCAAATCTACCACGGTAGAAATCGATAGTCATCCGATTTTGCGTCGAACCACGTTCGAGGGCAGGGGGCGGAAGACGGGGAATTTGTGGGGGAGCAAAGCTAAGAGCAGGGAGACGAGCTAGCAGAGGAGATGGTTCTTGCGCACGTTTGGTGAACGATAGACGGGCTCAAGTGTTGGAATCGACAAGATTCGCCACACAGGGAAAGGCTTCTAATTGCCGTAGTAGAGGACCCGCTTCCGTAACAGGCCAAAACTTACGCGACCGTACATCTGTCGCTTGAGCGTCTTTAACCGGTGTACTTGGCCTTCCACCTGACCATTGCTCCATGGTTCCGCAATCCCAGCTGCCACCGCGTTATCGTCTCGCTGTATCCCTTGCGCGAAAGCTTGCTCGAATGCCGCACGCCCGTGTCTTCCTCAGCCACCCGTCCAGCCCGCCACGGTCGTGTCTTGCGAGAAGTCCTCGAAAGGCTATACAAAGGCTTCGAATGGTTTTGGGCC
>NZ_BCQV01000094.1 GCF_001552255.1 Alicyclobacillus shizuokensis NBRC 103103 | reverse complement strand
AAAAAAGCTGTGCGCATCTTCACAAACGACCGGAAATAAAGTACCAATTCATCCACAGACACCGCTCCAAATTTTCGGTTGAGAAGATGTGCAAAATATTGGGGGTATCTCGGAGCGGGTATTATGCGTGGCGTGGGCGCCCTGAGAGCGAGCGATCCAAGCGTCGCAAGCGAATAACGAAGCGGATTCATCAGATATTCGTGAAATCCCGTCGTCTCTACGGCAGTCCTAAAATCACGCAGATCCTGCGGCAAGAGGGCGAACGTGTGGCGCAGAAGACCGTGGCCAAAATCATGCGAGAAAACCAACTGAGGAGCCGTACAGTTCGCAAGTACAAGGCGACCACGTATTCGAACCCTAATTACCCGGTGCAGGAGAATGTGCTAAACCAAACGTTCGTAGCAGAGCGTCCTAACCAAGTGTACATGGCAGACATCACATACATCCCAACGGATGAGGGATGGCTCTACCTGGCCAGCTTGGAGGATTTATATAGCCGCAAGATTGTGGGCTGGCGTGCGGACGCACGGATGACAAAAGAGCTGTGCATCGGAGCGCTGGAGCAGGCCTGCGAACGCCAGAAAACAACAGAACCAGTGCTGCATCATTCGGACCGTGGGAGCCAATATGCCTCTCATGACTACCAGGAAAAGCTGCGAGAATACAAGATGGTTGGTAGCATGAGTCGCAAAGGCAACTGCTTTGATAATGCGTGCATCGAATCGTTTCACAGCATTATCAAACGAGGGAACAGGCGATGCGGCGGATCTTCGAATACATCGAGATCTGGTACAACCGGGAGCGAGTTCACTCATCCATCGGTTATCTAACACCGGTTGAATGCGAAAGAAGATATTTCCAAGCATTGAGGACCAAGGCAAGTTGAGTGGGAACAGAAACCATATCAGAATATTAAAACTTACAATTTCTCTGTTTTGGGGTGTCTATTCTATTGACTTAATACCAAAAGAACAATAATAGATCCCTGGTTCGAACCATATCCTGACCTGCCCCTACACACAGCTCATATCATCTCCATCGCCCTTATCCCTACTATTCCATACAGATTGTCTATGTGGTTACGAGGCCTGAATGGTGACATACGCCTCTGAAAAATGGACTCATGTCCCGCTCCGCCGGAGAGAGGTCTACATAGGCTGTTACAGATATTCCTCGCGAGGGGAGGCGCAAGTCCAACAGCACGATAAAGTCGAGGGTATGCGAAATCATGATGAAAAGACCAGCGACAATTCATTGAGTTTTCATTCCCGGGTCCGTCGCGCAAGGGATTGGAGCAACGCCGGAAAGGAGTGATTGGCATGAGAATCCTGTTGGCCACGTACTGGTATCTTCCGCACGTCGGAGGAGTATCAACCTATGTGTACAATCTGAAGAATGAATTGGAGCGCATGGGTCATGAGGTAGACATCCTTGCTCACCATCCGGATATGCAAAAATATTATATGCCCAACAGTGGTCGATATTTCGAGAAATCGAAGGTGAAAGATCTCATATACGAGAAGGTTCTCGGTTTTTACAATCAACAACTTTCTCAGGTTGATTCTTGGATTCGATGGCGGGAGATAGAAAGGTATTCTTATGAAGCGGCAGCCACCGTGTTCGGTTTAACGAAATACGACCTCATCCACACCCAAGACATCGTCTCGACACGAGCCTTATGGCGTGTGAAACCCAAGCATGTGCCCTTGATTGCCACGATCCATGGTTGTCTTGCGACTCAGTACCTGATAGCGGGTGAGGTCCAGGAACGGAATACGCTGGCCTGGAGCTACGCGGCCATGGAAGAATACTATGGGGCAACGTCTAGCGATATCACAATTGTTCCTACCCAATGGCTAAAAAATCTGTATGTCAACGATTTCAACATCCCAAGCGAACACTTGAAGATAATTCCATACGGAATGGATATTGATTCTTGGTATCAGAACATAGATCAATATCCGAAGCCTGAACGTCCATCGAACAAGAAGGTCATTGTTTGTTCAGCTCGACTTGTTCCGGTGAAAGGCCATGAGTGTCTCCTGCAAGCGCTTGCCATGTTGAAAGAGGAAAGAAATGACTGGATCTGTTGGATCGCGGGTGATGGACCACTTCGCAAGCGGTTGGAGGAACAGGCAAAACGGATGGATCTGAAAGATAACATCATTTTTTTAGGTAATCGCAATGATGTGCCATCTCTGCTCCACCAAGCGGATATCTTCGTACTTTCCAGTCTTCAGGATAACCAGCCTTTTTCGGTTATGGAAGCGCAGGTGGCCGGAAAGCCCGTTGTTGTTTCGGATGCAGGCGGTATACCCGAGATGGTCGTCGATGGAGAGACCGGGTTAATATCTCCGGCAGGCAATGACGAATTATTGTATCGAAACTTGAAAACTTTGATTGAAGACGATGATTACAGGAACTCAATAGCAGAAAGAGGAAAGCAAAGGGCTCTGACGCAATGGGCTTTAGAGACCATGATGGATAAGACATTGGGGGTCTATAGGGAAGTTGGCCTATAACGGAGGGAATACTGTGAAAAAAGCGAAGGCAAGGCTTGTTTCGATATCAAGGAAGAGTGGAAGCCAGGGCACCGAGTTGCCCACAAAAAACAGCAAGAAATCGGGCGCGTTGCTTATTCTCACTCCAACCAATGGCGGAGATTCCACCGGTCTACTGAAGGTGAAGAGCAGAGTTGTTCAGAAGGGCGATTCGAAACTGAAGGAGGAGAAATGGAAGTATCAAGACAAACAGAAGCGCCGAAGGTTGAAGGAACCGGTTCAAAAGAGCAATGAGGAGCCCAAAGCAGAGATCGCGGAATTGAAGGCTCAGATCAAGGAACTGAAAGCGCAAAGTGTACAGCAGCATCAAAAGCTACTGGCGATCAACGAAAGTCTCACGTCGCGGAACCAAGCACTACAGGAAGCCAATGACGAACTGGGGACCGAGATCAAGGAACTGAAAACGCAAAGCGCACAGCAGTACCGCAGGTTGATAGCGACCAATCAGAGTCTCGCGCTGAAGAACCAAACGCTCCGGGCGGCGAATGAGGAACTGCGGACAGAGATCAAGGCACTGAAGGAGCAAAGCGAACAGGAACACCAAGGGTTGATAGCGATCAATGAACGTCTCACGTCGGAGAACCAAGCACTCCAAGAGGCGAATGAGGAGCTGCGAACAGAGATCAAGGCACTGAAGGAGCAAAGC
>NZ_BCQV01000093.1 GCF_001552255.1 Alicyclobacillus shizuokensis NBRC 103103 | reverse complement strand
TAAGTCCCTTATCTCTCTCTTAAAGGCCATCCCATCTGTCTTGACAAAGTCGAATACGATAACGCGGACCCCTCGCTATGTAAGACCATCCCCGACGAAAAATTTGAGCGTATGCCACCAACGCAGCAACACGATGACGTAGGCGATACAGCCTGCTCACTTCGTTTTCCTGACCTGTCATTGAGAGTCTGCCTATTTCATGGAGCCGTAGGTGTTCGTCCACAATCGATCGAGGGGTTATCCCATAAGATGTGGCGTCATCGACAGAGAGGTGTAAAATTATGCAGGACATTTCAGCAACGACCCAAGGCGTTCACATCTGCGTGGTGGGTATGGGATATGTGGGATTACCTTTGGCCAGATTACTGGTTGAAAGTGGATATCAGGTCACTGGGATTGATATCGATGAAAAGAAAATCAGGCAACTGCTATCCGGGGTCAGCTATCTGAGTGATCTTTCGGATGACGACATTCACGCCCTTTTTCAATCTGGTCGATTTTCATGCGACACCTCATTCCAGCCCGTCGCTCATTCAAGTGCAATTATCATTTGTGTTCCCACACCTCTGACTGAGGAAGGACAGCCGGATCTGTCCTATGTCACTGCCGCATCCGCTTCAATTGCCATGTTCTTACAGGCGTCTCAATTAGTCGTATTGGAAAGTTCCACCTTCCCGGGTACAACCGAGGACTATGTGATACCAATCTTAGAGGGAAGCGGTCTGACGGCAGGGAGCGATTTTTTTGTCGCATATTCTCCGGAACGCATTAACCCTGGCGACAGCTTTGACATTCGTAAGATCCCCAAGGTTGTAGGAGGCATGGACTCGGAATCGACACGGTTGGCAGTGGAGATTTACGAGAAGGTTTTTGAACGGGTGGTTGTTGTTTCCTCTGTTCGAGTGGCTGAGCTGACCAAATTGTTGGAGAATACACAGCGATTTATTAACATTTCGCTCATGAATGAACTGGCAATGATCTGTGATAAGTGGAAAATTAATCTATGGGAGGTTATTGACGCTGCAAGTACAAAGCCATATGGCTTCACACCCTATTTTCCGGGTCCCGGTGTTGGCGGACACTGCATACCTGTAGATCCATTGTATTTACAATGGGTTGTGGAGAAATATGGGTATAGCTTGGAGTTTATCAAGTTGGCGCACCGGATAAACGAAGAAATGCCGGAATACGTAATGGAGCGAATCATGCGATTGAGTCCATCCAGTCGCCCAAGATTGCTGCTTGTTGGATTGACCTACAAGCCAGATGTGAATGATTTGCGCGAATCCCCGGCGCTACGCATCCTGAGAGAATTACGGGCGAATGGGCTTGATGTCATGTATCACGATCCGTTCGTAAAAGAAATTTCGATTGGAATGGATAGTTTGAAATCTGTAGATATCACTCCAGAGGTCCTGCGAGAAATGGATGTGGTGGCCATTTTGACTAACCATTCGAATGTGGACTACGAGATGATCATGCAGCATGCGCGAGCCGTGTTGGACACGAGAAATGTATTCGGGACGGCCCACCATCGACCGAATATTGAATCTTTATGACAGGAAGAGGTGACGGCATGAAGTTTCTCGTTACTGGAGGAGCGGGTTTTGTAGGTTCACATCTGGTAGATAAATTGTTGCAATTGGGGCATGAAGTAACGACTCTTGATGATTTGTCAAACGGCAAATACAACTATATACAGTCTGCCATGAAACATCCGAACCATGATTTTGTCTGCGGAACCATCATGGATGCGGATTTGATTGATCAACTGGTGAGTAACCATGACGGAGTCTTCCATTTAGCCGCTGTGCTCGGTGTGAAAAACTGCGTCGAGAGCCCGCGCAAGACCATTGAGAACAATGTATTGGGCACAAGAAACATCCTTGAGTCCTGTTTTCACAGGAATAAACGAGTTGTCTTCGCATCGACCTCAGAGGTGTATGGAAAAAATTCAAAAGTTCCCTTTCGAGAAGATTCGGATCGCGTATTGGGTGCAACCATGATACATCGTTGGAGTTACGCCACGGCGAAGGCGCTTGATGAACATTTGTGCTTGGCATATACAAAAGAAGGCCTGCAGTCGGTAATATTAAGATACTTCAATATCTACGGTCCAAGATCGGAAGGCACTCCTTACGCAGGTGTCATTCCCATCTTCATTCGCGCGGCATTGGAGAACAGACCTTTGACTGTCTATGGAGATGGACGACAAACTCGGTGTTTTACGTATGTGGATGACTGTGTCGCATGCACCATTGCGGCGATGGAATCCGGCACAAACGGAATGGTGTTTAACGTCGGAACCACTGACGAAATCTCTATTATGGACTTGGCTCATCGCATCAAGCGGATGACGGGGAGCGCTTCGGAGATCGTTCTAATTCCGTACAAGGAAGCCTACGGAGAGGGATATGAAGACATGCAGCGCCGTTTGCCCGATCTTTCACGAACAACAGAGGTCTTAAAGTATACCAACATGACGCCGCTGGATGAGGGATTGCGTAAAACGATTCGGTGGCATCTCGAGGAAATGGGGTTACATGACGAGGGCGACAGTCCAATCTTCGGCGCGAAACAACATGCAACATGAGTGATTGATTGTTATATTCATGAATTTCAAGAACAATAAGTACTTAGTTCCTGTTGAATGGTAAGATTGAGTCCTGGGACAGTGTTGAAGGAGCGGGTGGCACCAACAACGTGCACGGTGTTTCCCGGTAACCATCTTCCAAGCAGGCCACCAGTTCGTCCACTGTCTTAAACATACAACACCGCCTGCCCAAGGACATTCTTGGGCAGTGTGCGGCTATTCTGCACTTCCAATCAGGATAAAAACGTGTCTAAGACTGGTCTTCTGTGTGTCAGACGATCTGTGTACCTCTCTCCTCAGGCGGGGCATCCTTGAATTTCTTCTCCTGGGGGAACCGTCGGTTGCCATATTCTAGACTTTCTTTGCATCTTGCAGTGACCGGCTGCTTTTGTTCACTTGCCGGTAGGTAAGGACTTGAGCGCCTCGCAAAGTTTTCGCCTCGCATGCGCCCGGAGCGCCCGCTCAGCTTCACATTCGGCGCGTCGTTGTACCTCGCGTATCCATCCACGTGCGGGTACTCTCCAATGCCGGTTAGGAACCGCCGCAGATGTTCGGATTACCGCCGCTGTTCACGGCTCTCACGGCCTTTTGCTCTGCTTTGTAATGGTCACGAGAGCCGGTGTCTCGGCCCCCGGTTACGCCTCCGCCTTTGTTAGACAGCCCTGCTGGTGGGGGTTCAGAATCCGGCTTAGACACAGTCGGATCATGATGAAGCGGGAGATTTTTCCCGGAACACAACCGAATCATTTGCCTATTCCGTCTGGGATTGGTGAACATAACATACTGGAGATGAAGGGATGCCGCAGAGGCGATATCATAAAGCCAAG
>NZ_BCQV01000092.1 GCF_001552255.1 Alicyclobacillus shizuokensis NBRC 103103 | reverse complement strand
GCGTCGATTATATGGAGAAGGCAGCCCGATTGGCAAGACGGTTTCGCGAAGATGCCGTGGAACGCGATAAAGTGGGGGGCACCCCAAAAGAGCAGCGGGACTGGATACGTGAAAGCGGGTTGTTGAAACTGTTGATTCCCAGGAGTTACGGCGGTTTCGGTCTGCCCTGGTCCGCGGTCCTGCGGGTTGTACGGGAGTTTGCCCGCACCGACACAGCCCTGGCTCATTTGTACGGATACCATTTTCTTAGCCTTTCCTCCGTACATCTTGCTGGAACAGAGGAACAACAGCAGTACTACTACACGGAGACAGCCAAACATGATTATTTTTGGGGAAATTCTGTGAACCCTCTTGACGACCGTACGTTCGGAGAGCGAACGCACGATGGCGTGATTGTGAACGGAAGGAAGTCATTCAGCTCTGGATCTCCAGACTCGGATATGCTGGTCATTGCATGGAAAGACCAGGAAACTGGGGAATTGCGCAAAGGCATTGTACCAACTGACCGTCCAGGGGTGCTCGTGCATGACGACTGGGATTGCATGGGACAGAGGCAGACCGGCAGCGGCACAGTATCTTTTCACTATCTGAAGCTGCATTCATCAGAGATCCTGGAACGAGCTTATATGGAGGACAACGCATTTTCCACGCTGACTCCCATTCTTTCCCAGAGCATTCTTGCCTCGGTATTCGTCGGCAGTACACTGGGCGCTCTGGAGGAAGCTCGGCAGTATACGAAGACGGAGGCGCGGGCCTGGTATCGATCAGGGGTCGCAAACACGTCCGAGGAGCCGTCGACGCTAAGTCGGTACGGACAGATGTGGACAGATTACCAGGCAGCACTCAGCCTCGTCGAGAAAGCAGCTCTGAAGCTGGACGAAACATGGGACAAAGGCGTGTCGCTCACGGATGAGGAGCGCGGGGAATGTGCAGTGCTGGTGGCAGCCGCCAACGTTCAAGCGGGCAACACGGCGCTTGATATCACTTCGCGGATCTTCGAGGTGATGGTGATGGGCGCCCGGTCGACAGCTTCCCGTTATGGGTTCGACCGATTCTGGCGCAATGTGCGCACGCACACGTTGCACAACCCTGCAGAGTTCAAGCTGCGGAACGTAGGGAATTGGTTTGTAAACCGGGAGTGGCCAGAGCCTGGGTATTACTCCTGAGGTTTACGGGCCAGACACCACCCCCTGAAGGCAGAAAATTGACTTTACCAAGAGGATTACTTTATAATGTTATCAACTCTTCCCATACATCCTGGGTCCAGCTGACTTTCTAAAATATGGAATGACCACTGCAGAGGGGGCTCGCGTGTGAAGACGGGCGTTCCGCTTTACCAACACCTCAAGGCTGAAATTTTGCGCGACATTCAGGCCGGAAGGTGGCGCCCAGGTGATCAAATTCCCTCGGAAACAGAATTGGCGCAGGAAATGGGTGTAAGCCGGATAACGGTCCGCCAGGCCATCGCTGATCTCGTGTCGCTCGGATACCTGGCTAAACGGCAGGGCAAAGGGACGTTTCTACTGCGACATAAAGAATCTCTGACGGCGTCGAAGTTTCGTGGTTTCGCAGAGGAGCTGCGGGCACGTGGGTGGCAGGTCAGAATGGACGTCAGAGGAGTACGCATGATGACGACCTATCCTCAGATAGTGGCGGACCATCTGCGTGTTCAAGAGCCTGCCCAGGTGATTCAGATTCGCCGTATCGCATGGGTCGAAAATGAGCCCGTGTTTCGAGAAACTTCCTATTTGATCCCTCCGCCCGGGGCCGCTTTGGACGAACTCCAACAGCATGTGGACGCGTACAACCATGTCTATGGTTTTTTTGAACAGCATGGTGTAAGAATATCCTTTGGCAGTCAACAGATTTCCGCGACGCGTTCCGTGTACGAAGACATGTTGGAGCTGGGCATCCGCAGCGACGAGCCGATTCTCATGATTCGGCGTGTAACATCGGATCAGACCGGCACCCCGGTGGAATTTTCCGAGGTGCGCTATGCCTCCAGCAGGTATCAGTTTGAAGTGAACCTCGTGCGGGAATGAAACCGTTACCTGAACGAACGTAAAACGTGGCCGAAGAACAGAGCCGGCCACACTGATTATTTATCCTGCCGCGATGGACCAGTTGGAGGTTAGATCTCTGTGAGCCGGGAGCCCGCCGGCAGCGCGAGCCGCCTTAACAGCGCGTACGACTGCTTCAGCGAGAACCTCTGCTGAAATCCTGGCAACCAGCATGATGGTCGTGGTTTTTAGATACCGCCACATTCCATCCACGTAAATCCACATGGCATGGGCTCTTCAGGTAGCGCAATTGTCCCTCCACCTCGGCCTGCTCTTTGTGCCATCGAGCACCTTCAGTGTCCACAGGGTCGAAAGTGCTACCCGGCAACCATGGACGCGAAACGTGGGGACCAACACTGGACTACGCACTCGTTGCTGTGTTGGTCGCTAACGAAGATGCCTCAAGAGTGACTCCCCCACAGCGATCACCGATTTGCAAAAAACAAAAAATTACTTGACGAGAAATTAAAATTAGTGATAACATGCACCTGTAATTTAGTAATTTCAATTATGAGTTTTTCTTTGTGGAGTGTATCCGTACATGACAACAATGCGGGACGTAGCAGAACTTGCAAATGTATCGACCGCAGTGGTTTCCCGTGTGCTGAATGGCGACCGTACTTTGGCAGTATCGGATAACACGCGTCAGCGCGTTTTGGACGCTGCCAAGAAATTAAATTATCGAGTAAAAACGAGGAGAAGTTTAACTAAAAAAGAGGAATCGAGGCCACTTGAGAGCGTGGCGGTCATCCGCTTTCAGTCCAAAGAGATGGATAAAGAAGACCCGTATTTCTCGTATATTCAGCGCGGTATTGAGCTTGAGGCTCAGCGGTTCGGGACGGTTGTTCATACCTACCATTGGAGCGACGACGAACTTGGCCTGAAGCAAAAGTCTGCCGATTACGACGGAATTATCGTCGTGAACGGAGACAATTTCAATCCTGAATGTCTGGATGCGAAACGACTCATTTTTGTCGACTATTGCCCAGATGTAAATCGGTATACCTCAGTCATGGTCGATTTTAACCAGGCTACAAGGACCGTTTTGCAGCATCTAGTTCAGCTAGGACACGAGAAGATTGGATTCATAGGAGGCGGGAGGCCGTTCGGGAAGGACCCCAGACACCTGGCATACGAATCTTTCATGAGAGAGATTGGCAGATTTTCTGCGGACGACATTTTCATCGGTGAGTGGGCGATGAGTTCGGGCTATGAGCGGATGATGGAGGCTTTAAGCAGGCGTAATCGACCATCCGCATTCTTCATTGCGAGCGATCCGATGGCGATTGGGGCACTTCGAGCCATCCATGAACGTGGGCTGAAGGTGCCTAATGACATTGCGGTGGTGGGGTTTGACGACATCGAAACTGCAGCGTACGTATCTCCCTCACTGACGACCGTTCATGTGAACACGGAACTGATGGGCAGATTGGCGGTGCGCTTGTTGCAAAGGCCATTGGATGAGGACGTTCCGGTTCAAGTACATGTTCCTTTTCACTTGGTGATTCGAGAGACTTGCGGTGGGTGCGTGCATGGGTAAAACAAGACCACTTACTTGAAGAAGGAGAAGTGTTCATAATGAGTGCTGAACATTTTAAGAGAAAAGGTTCCATGAAGAAAGTTGCATTTGCGAGTTGGATTGGTGGTGTCATGGAGTGGTATGG
>NZ_BCQV01000091.1 GCF_001552255.1 Alicyclobacillus shizuokensis NBRC 103103 | reverse complement strand
AGGAGGCGCGAGCGTGCGATACGTGATCAACCGGTTGGTGTTCTTCGTCATCTCGGTGTGGGCCGCGGTCACCATCAACTTCATCCTGCCGCGGTTGATGCCGGGCGATCCGGCCGAGGCGATGTTCGCCAAGTTCCAGGGGCACCTGACGCCCTACGCGCTGCACGCCCTGGAACTGCAGTTCGGCTTCAGCAACAAGCCGCTCATCCTGCAATACTTCGACTACCTCAAGGGGTTGTTGACCGGCAACTGGGGGCTGTCGTTCACCTACTACCCGACTCCGACGACCACGGTCATCGGCCACAGCCTGCCCTGGACGATTCTGCTCGTCGGGGTGGCGACGCTTTTATCGGTGTTCGCCGGCACGGCGTGCGGCATTTACGTGGCCTGGCGGCGGGGGCGGGCGCTGGACTCGACGCTGCCGGTGGCATCGTTGTTCGTGCAGGCGGCGCCGTACATGTGGACGGGGCTGCTGCTTTTGTTCGTGTTTGGCTTTAAGCTCAACTGGTTCCCGTTGGCCCGCGGGTACGCGGACAATATGACGCCCTCACTGAGCGGGGACTTCGTGCTGAGCGCGCTGTACCACGGGGTGCTGCCGGCGTTGACCATCTTTTTGGGCTCGTTCAGCGGCTGGCTGGTGGGGATGCGCAACAACATGATTCTCACCCTGGGCGAGGACTACGTGGTGTTTGCCGAAGCCAAGGGGGTGCGGCCGCTGCGGCTGGTGTTGGCGTACGCGGCCCGAAACGCCATATTGCCGCAGGTGACCAGCTTCGCCATCGCGATGGGCAACGTGGTCAGCGGCTCCATCCTGACGGAGGTGGTGTTCTCCTATCCGGGCATCGGGGCGCAGCTGAACAACGCGGTGCTGCAGCAGGATTATCCGCTGATTCAGGGGGCGTTTTTGGTCATCGCGGTGTCGGTCCTGTTTGCCAATCTGGTGGTGGACCTGCTGTACGGGAAGCTGGACCCGAGGGTGCAGACGGGAGGTGCGAGGGCCTGATGAGCGAACTGGTGACGACACCGATGGAAACGGCGCCAAGGAACACGGCGGGCAAACGGCGGCGGCCGACGGTGGTGAGGCTGCTGTTCAACGACGTCAAGGCCATCGTGGGGTTTGGGTTGTTTGCGCTGTTTGCGCTGGTGGCCATCTTCGCGCCGGTGATTGCGCCGTACAACCCGCTCTCGACGCAGTTCGTGATGAACCTGCCGCCCAGCTCCGCGCACCTGTTCGGGACGACGACGACGGGGCAGGATTTGTTTTCGCAGTTTATCTACGGGGCGCGCACGACGCTGATTGTCGGGGTGGGGGCAGGGCTCATCTCGACGGTGGTAGGGCTCTTGTTTGGCGTGACGGCCGGGTACTACGGCGGCTGGGTGGATACAGTGCTCAACTTCATCACCAACATCTTCTTGGTGCTGCCGAGCCTGGCGCTGTTGATAGTGATAGAGGCGTTGGTGCACAACTCGACGCCGCTGCTCAACGGGCTCATCATTGGCCTGACCGGGTGGGCCTGGGGGGCGCGGGTGTTCCGTTCGCAGGCGATGTCGCTGTGCGGGCGCGAGTTTGTGACGGCGGCGAAGCTGTCCGGGGCGTCGGGGGTGCGCATCATGGTGACGGAAGTGCTGCCGAACATGACGAGCGTCATCGCGTCGAACATCATCTTCGCCTGCCTGGGGGCGATTCTGGCCGAGTCGGGGCTGGCGTTTTTGGGCCTGGAGAGCGTCAACTCGGTCAGCTGGGGGACGATGCTGTACTGGGCGCAGTCGGGCGGAGCGCTGCTCAACGGGGCGTGGTGGTGGATTATCCCGCCGGGCCTGGGGATTGCGCTGGTGGGATTGTCACTGGGCTTGATGAACTTTGCGATTGACCAATTCACCAACCCGCGCCTGCGCGGGCAGAGAGGGGGACGGCGCCGTGGACGCAAACCAGCCGGTCTTGGAGCTTGAGGACGTCTCCATCGTGTACGATTCGGCGTCCGGGCCGGTCCAGGCGGTCAGCGATGTCAGCCTGACGCTGTATCCGAATCAGGTGCTGGGGCTCATCGGGGAATCGGGGTCGGGCAAATCGACGTTGGCCCACGCGATTATGCGGCTTCTGCGGGGCAACGCGCGGTTGACCCAGGGGCGCATCCGGGTGATGGGGCAGGACGTGTACGCGCTGAGCCCAAAGCAGCTGCGGACCTTTCGCTGGAACCAGATGGCGATGGTGTTCCAGAGCGCGATGACGGCGCTCAACCCGGTGATGACGGTGGAGCGGCAGCTGGTCGACACGCTGCGCAGCCACCGGCCGGAGATGTCGTACCAAGAGGCGCGCCAGAAGGCGGTGGAGCTGCTGAAGCTGGTGCGCATCGACGAGCGGCACCTGCGCAGCTACCCGCACGAGTTGTCCGGCGGCATGCGCCAGCGGGTGGTCATCGCGATTGCCATCGCCCTGGAGCCGGCCTTGGTCATCATGGATGAACCGACGACCGCCTTGGACGTGGTGGTGCAGCGCTCGATTCTCAACCAGATCCAGGAGCTGCAGCAACAGCGCGGGTTTGCGATTTTGTTCATTAGCCACGACTTCAGCCTGGTTGCCGAGTTTGCTTCCCGGGTGGCGATTATGTACGCCGGGCGGATTGTGGAGAACACGGACGCGAAGGCCTTGCGCCTGGGCGAGGCGGGGCACCACCCGTACACCGAAGGGCTGATGCGGGCCATCCCGCGGCTGACGCACGAGGATGTGGAGATTGAGGGCATTCCGGGCAACCCGCCGGATTTGCAGCAGCTGCCGGAGGGCTGCGCGTTTCACCCGCGCTGTCCGTACGCGACGGAGGCGTGCCGGGTGGTGCGGCCGCGGCGGCACGAGGTGAACGGACGGTGGGTGGAGTGTCACCTGTACGAAGCGGAGCGAGAGGGGGCCTACACATGGCCGAGTCCCAGGCCTACATCGACGTTGACAACTTGAAGGTGCGCTTTCCCGTGCGGCGGCAGGGGCAGCGGATGTACATCACACCGGTGGACGGGGTGAGCTTTCGCATCGGCAAGGGGGAGGTGCTGTCGCTGGTCGGGGAGTCGGGCAGCGGCAAGAGCACCATCGGGCGCGCGTTGGTGCGCATCCTCACGCCGGCGCAGGGGCAGATTCGGGTGGCGGGCAAGGACGTGACGCGCATCCGCGGGCGGGAGCTGAAAGAGTACCGGCGCGTGGCGCAGATGGTGTTCCAGGACCCGTTCGGATCGCTCAATCCGGTGCGCACGGTGGAGAAGCACCTGACGTATCCGCTGAAGAAGTACGGGGGCAAGAGCGGGCGCGCGTTGTCGGAGCAGGTGGCGGAATTG
This sequence comes from Alicyclobacillus shizuokensis NBRC 103103, assembly GCF_001552255.1. Classification (GTDB taxonomy): domain Bacteria; phylum Bacillota; class Bacilli; order Alicyclobacillales; family Alicyclobacillaceae; genus Alicyclobacillus_G; species Alicyclobacillus_G shizuokensis. Next base: position 553 of record NZ_BCQV01000091.1, on the reverse strand, counting down.
CTGCACCGGGTGGGGCTGGACCCGGTGGAGGAGTTTCGGGTGAAGTATCCGCACGAGTTGTCGGGCGGGCAGCGGCAGCGGGTGGCGATAGCGCGGGCGTTGGCGGTGAACCCGGCGTTCATCGTGGCGGACGAGCCGATTTCGATGCTGGACGTGTCGATTCGGGCGGGGATCTTGAAGCTATTGAACGAACTGAAGCAGGACCTGGATTTGTCGTACCTGTACATCACGCACGATTTGGCGTCGGCGCGGTACTTTGGCGACCGCATCATGGTGTTGTACGGGGGGCGCATCATGGAGGCGGCGGCCAGCCGGCGGCTGCTGGAGCGGCCGCTGCATCCGTACACGCGGCTGTTGTTTGCGGCGACGCCGGGGAGCAGCTGGCAGAAGGCGTTGCCGGAGACGGCGAGCGAGGCGCCGGACTTGCGGGAGGGGCGCGTGGGGTGTCCGTTCGCGCACCGCTGCCCGTTTGTGCAGGCGCGCTGCCGAGAGGAGACGCCGGCGCTGCGGGAGCCCGAGCCTGGGCACCTGGCGTCCTGTCACTTCGCGGAGG
>NZ_BCQV01000090.1 GCF_001552255.1 Alicyclobacillus shizuokensis NBRC 103103 | reverse complement strand
TACCTAGAAACAGTCGTATTGACCTGGATCGGTATCTCCAATTCACGGAGGGCTTGAAGTGCATGAAGCGTAAGTTCGAATGACCCTCTGGTCCCCCGGAACCGGTTGTGAACTGCCGCAGTCGAACCGTCCAGGCTGAAGGCGCAGCGCGAAAGTCCTGCGCTCTTGGCTTGCGCTAAAGCTTCCTTGGTCACGCGCGGCGTTGCACTCGGCGTCATAGCGACTTCCAGACCTTGTTGCTTGGCGTAACGGATGAAATTGTACAGGTCGTCACGCTCCAACGGATCTCCACCGGTAAAGACTAGTAGTGGTCGGTCCAGCGCTGCGATTTGATCGAGCAACCGGTAGCCTTCTTCAGTGGAAAGCTCCCTCGGATCCCGGTGACGCTGAGCCTCTGCTCGACAGTGTATGCAGTGAAGCTGACAGGCTCGTGTCACTTCCCAGATGACGATAAATGGATTCATCGAGAAATCCCGCTGCCACAATGTCGTACGCGGCATTGCCCGTTCTTGCATTGACACTTGTGCCACCACCCTGTCGTGAGCTTGTTACGAATCCGCGTCACATTTGTCGACCTACTCTAGCCGTTGATTATGGCAAGAAAAATGGAGCTCGCCTGTGCCCTGGATCACACAACACCCGTGGTGTAGATCGGAAAGAATAATTTTGAGTCGGTTTTGGCGATGCGGTTTACAATGGATGCGTATGCTCATAGCTGAGATAATGAGGTGACCAAGGTGGGCCCACAAGGATTGGACGTCCTGCGAGATATGGAACTGTTTTCAGACCTGTCGCCCGAGGAACTCAGCCGCGTCAGTTCCCTCACGATGGAGCGGCGGTGCCAACGAGGAGACACGGTGTTTCTCCAAGGGCAGGAACGGGAGAGGGTATTTTTCATCCGGAGCGGTCTCGTCAAGATCTATAAGGTCGACGAGGAAGGAAGGGAGCACATCATGAATATCCTTGGTCGTGGCCAGATGTTTCCTCATGTCGGGTTCTTCGACACGAGTCCGTACCCGGCAACGGCGGAAGTGTTGGCACCAAGCATCCTGTACGCCATCCGTTGCCGAGCATTCGATGAACTGTTGGTTGAATATCCAGACATCGCCCGAAAAGTGATGCGAGTGATGGGACGTAAGATACTGGATCTGCAAGCCAAGCTTCAGGAACTTGCCTTGTTTGACGCCCGTGAGCGAGTCATTGCGCTCTTGCGCCACTTCAGCGAAGAACACGGCGAACCTGCGGCCGACGGAATCCATATTCGGCTTCCTGTCACGCATGGGGAGATGGCCCGGATGATTGGCATCACCCGTGAATCGGTCAACCGAATATGGAATGACCTGCGGCGGCAAGGTGTGCTCCATGGCGATCGCGATGATTGGACTGTGAATTGGAGTCGGCTCCATCGGTCTACTCCGTGATGGTAGCCCGCGTATCTTGACTTTGCCTGCGACGATATGATGCGCGTCAGTTCCTGCCAGCGACAAGCACGCAACCATCTTCACTGTCTGGAAAGCCTTGCCGTCCGACAACCAAATGCTCCTTATCAATGATCTCGCCCCGAAACCGCTGTTTTACCCGTTTTCTGCTCGATGCAGACATCGGGATCAATCAGGTAAGTCTCGCCGCCGTCGTGAATCGCGTCGACCGGGCAGGCTTCCACGCAGTCCAGAGCCTTTTCCCCGCTGCACGGTGACGTGATGACACAAGCCATCCCCCCTCCTTCCCCCTCTCGATGGGGGCTACATCCTCAAGGTACTCCGCATCCGACCATCGGGTTATGTCATAGATCACACCTTCGCGGCCGAATTCGCGTCACAATGAAAGCAGAACAGGAGGCGCGGAGCGAATGAATGGGCAGGTGGTAGCGTGATCAATCTTGATGAAGTGTGGCGCCAGCTTGAGAACGTCTACGATCCCGAGTTAGGCCTGAACGTCGTCGAGCTCGGACTGGTGTACGAGGTGTCAGAACCTCGCGAGGGTGAGCTGTACATCCGCATGACGATGACCACACCGGGCTGCCCGATGCATGACAGCATCCACGAGGCGGTGGAGCGGGCAGTCATGCACGTGTTCGGGGTAGCCGACGTGAAAGTGGATGTCGTGTGGGACCCGCCATGGACGCCGGAGATGATGACGGACGAGGCGCGAGCGAAGTTAGGATTCTAATGAGAAGCAGCGGCGCGGGACGGCACAGAAACGAAGGTCTGCCCGTGCGCCGGTGACCAGGGAGGAACCAAGATGCCAAGAAAGATTGCAGACCTGGATGTGCGCGAGATCCTGCGTGCGAAGGGTGAGCCTTTTCAGTTGATCATGGAGACACTGAGCGGCCTCGGGCCGGACGATGTGTTCCAACTGCATGCCACGTTTGAGCCGATTCCGCTCTTGCGCGTGCTCGGACGGCAAAGCTGGCGGGGCATCGTGCGCGAGGTGGAGCCGGAGCACTTCATCGTCCAGTTTTCCAAGGAGCAGACCGACCGACCCTACTGGCGGATCGACAACCGTGGACTGGAACCGCCGCAGCCGATGGTGCGGACGCTCGACCTGCTGGAGCAGGAACCCCGCTTCGCATCCGGTGAGTGGGGCCTTGAGATCTGGAATGACCGGGTCCCGGCCTTTCTCCTGCCAGAACTCGCAGAGCGCGGCTACGACTACCTGTACGATGAGATGATTGATGAGGACTTCGTGCGCGTGCGCATCTTCAAGATCTACGACGGAGCGAACTGAGCGTCGTATGGAAAGGGGGTAGCGCGGTGGTCCCGCCAAGCACGAGCCACACGCCGCCGTTTCACGTCCCAATTCGGTACATGTTGACAGGCGTCGCATCGTTTCTGTTGTTCGCTGTGTTGCTGCTGGTCGCGGGTGTACGCTCGGGCCCCCCCTCGCCTGCTCCCCTGTGGGTGACCACGACGCACGTGCTGACGCTGGGGGCGCTGCTGTCGTTCGCGATGGGCGCCTCATACCAATTGGTCACCGTGGCATTCCTCACACCAATCGCCTCTGTGCGCGGAGCCGCATGGAACTACTGGCTGTACATCGGAGGTCTGATGGGGCTGTGGTATTCCATGGCTCGCTGGTGGCCCACGGGACTGGCCCTGTTCGGCACCGTCACGGCGCTGGCCGTCATCGTCTACGCCGTAATCATCCTCGCCTCGATACACCGCTCGATTGTACGTGGACCGATACGCGGCTTCATTCAGGCTGCGCATGTTGATCTCATACTCGCAGTATTGGCGGTGCTGTCTCTGATTATCGCCATGAGGTCGGGGATGGAGCATGGCCTCGAGGCGCTGCTCGTGACGCACATCGTGTTGGCGATGGGTTACTTCACGTTTCTGATCATGGGCTTTACGCTTAAGCTCCTCCCGATGTTCACTTTGGCGCACGGTCACAACGAGCGGCCGACACAGTTTGCGCTTTGGTTGCTACATGGCGCCGTGTGGACGTTCATTCTTGGCGAATGGCTGTGGGGCCCCTTGTCGTGGATCGGCGGCGCCTTGGCAGTGGCCGCCTATCTAGTGTTCGTGCGTTACATCATCGATGTGATACAGCGTCGCGTGCGGCGTCGCATCGAATGGCCCATCCGGGCCGCACTCGCCGCGGTGGCCAGCGGCGCTATCGGTGCGGTGGCACTTCTTGCGGCGAGCGTCCTCGGCCGCTCCTGGCTGCCGATGGAGAGTGTGGTATCGTTCTATCTGCTCGGCTGGGCGGCTTGGACACTGCTCGGCTACGCCTATAAGGTGGTGCCGTTCTTGGTCTGGACACACCGCTTTGGGTGGCTGGCTGGGCGGCAAAAGGTGCCACTTGTGGACGATGTGCTGGATGTTCGCCGGAGCCGCGTTGTGTACGCACTGTATGGACCCGGTTTTATCGGCTTTTCCATTTCCGCCGCCTTCGGTTGGACATGGGGACTGGTGCTGTTCTCCGGATTGCTGGCGACAAGCTTGGGCGGATTTTGCCTCCACATGGGCAGGGTCCTCGACCCCAAGTGGCTGTGGCGCGTACTGCGCGGTGGAGACGTGCGTCCCTGATGCAAAAATGGAGTGATCAGACTGATGAAATACGGCGGTCATGATGGACCGCCGCCTTCATGTCTTCGTCATGTAATCATCCTCGGCAAAGCGCCCTACCTCCCGACCTGGCCGAAGATGGAGAGGGCCAGGGTCTCCATCTGATTCAGGACCAGGTCCTTGCTGGTCCACTACTTTGGGGCTGTAGCGTTTTGGAACTTGGTTGGCCCGGGGCTCCTCGGCTTTAGGCGCAATGGATTTGACACAAACAAGCAGCTGCTGAGGCCTTGCGCCGACACCTTGCCGAGATGGAATCGGGTG
>NZ_BCQV01000089.1 GCF_001552255.1 Alicyclobacillus shizuokensis NBRC 103103 | reverse complement strand
ACACAGACAGGCAGCTTGTTGCACAACCAAGGGGTTTATGTTTGAAATAGAGGAGGTTCTTATGGCACTGCGCCCGCACGTTAAGTCTTTTCTTGAGTCGATTCCCCCGGAGGACACTACATCGATACTGAATGTTGTGGAATTGCGTCACAATCAAAAGTCGAGAAGTGTGCCTCACGATCAAAGGCCCCCTGTTTGGAAAATTGAAGATATACTCGTCCCCGGGAATGGGCGGGAAATCCCCATTCGCATTTATACACCCAACATGCATCACAAACTTCCACTTCTTGTATATTTTCATGGTGGAGGATTCTGCATCGGAAGTCTGGAGAGCCATGACCTGATATGTCGTCGCTTGGCCAATGAGTTGGGGTGGAAAATCATTGCTGTAGATTACAGACTCGCTCCAGAAAATCCATTTCCCGCAGGCGTAGAAGATTGCTACGCCGTTACACAATGGTGTAGTATAAATGCTTCCTCGTTGGACATTAACTCCTCGATGATGGCCGTAGCGGGAGACAGCTCTGGCGGGAATTTCGCAACGGTTGTGACCATGATGGCACGTGATCGAGGAACACCTTTCATCTATAAACAAGTGTTGATTTGTCCTAACACGGAATATTACCAGTCTCATATTCCGACGAAATATGGATCCTACATGGAATGCGGCTCAAAGTATCTCACCACCGAGCGAGGTATCAGTCAGTTTTGGTCATGGTACATGCCAAATGTGAACGAAGCTCATCATCCATACGTATCCCCCATGGAAGCACAATATTTATCGAATTTACCGCCTGCATTGATTCTTACTGCCGAATACGATCCATTAAGGGATGAGGGGGAAGCGTACGCACGTAGGCTCCATGAATCGGGTGTATCCGTTCGGTCAATTCGGTACGAGGGTACGATTCACGGGTTCTTGGGGCTATTTGCGGATGAAGAGGAAGGTCAACAAGCCTATTCGGCGATAACGCATTTTCTCAAGGAGAACGGTGAAGACGGGAGATAATGAGTTGTCGCCTAACGGAGGAAAATCCCAACGGAGGAAAATATTGAATAAGCTCTTGCCCCCGCCGATGAATTGCGGGCATACCATGTGGTACCCGGGTTGCTGGCGGCTGCCGCCTTGGCAATCGACTCGATATTCACCCAAAAAGAACCCCAAAAAATCATTCGGGGGACGAAGATTAGCAATTGATTTGCAATCTACCGCTATACGGCTCTGTGTAAAAAAGTGGCACAGGTCGAGAACCCGCGCCACGCTTGGCTTTTCTGGCGCACCCGGAGGGACTCGAACCCCCGCAAGACGCGGTTTAGGAAACCATTTCTATTCGCTGTGCCCGAAATCCCGCGTCACGACTGGATTTTCACAAGCCATGCGCCGTCAGCGACAACGGTTTCGTTACATTTTATACGCCTCTGCATCTTCTCCGTCAACCGCCCGAAGCTGGGATGCCTCCCGCTTTCGTGCCCGTTGCCTTCGGCTGCGGTCGGTGCTGGCACAAGCGCGGCTACAATACATCGCTCGTGCCGAGCGGCCCGACCCCCCGCCCACATTGAATGGTCTGCCACAGGCGCGGCATATCCGCATGTTTGCGCTGGAGAGGGACATGAGCATACCGAGAAGCAACGCTCCGGCGAGTGTATGGGCGCTGGCTGAGACCTCAATACGAAACGCGTCAGGTTCATCCCGCCACACGTTGCCCAATTCAACGCCCATACGCCTGGCGTTCAGCGTGATGCCTCCCGCCAAGTGTTGGAGATACCCGAAGACGCGGTCACTCACGGAACTGAACGCAGCAAGCTGGTATACTCGCAATTCCTGCCTGCTGCCCTCAGGCGGTTTCTCGAAGACGTAGAATGACGAGACGCCGATTCCTGCGACACCCTCGGGAGTAAACGGTGCATAATCGGCCTTGTAGCGCGGCTCACGAAATGTACCGTCAGGTTGAAGAACGCGGGAAAAGGGAAGTTCAAATTCGGGGATGCGGACAAATCGAATCCATTCCTTGAGCCGGTCCAACTCCCTCCGCTGTGCCTGCCCCAGTCTGTCCCATAGTTCCACAAGCCGCTCAGCCATGTTCCAAAACTCGCTGTACTCTTCCCGAAACGCGCCCCACGGCTTGGTCAGATACCCGTATTGTTCAATGAACCCCAGCATGAGCCGCCGCCTATCCTCAGCTTCTTTGTCCTGTCCCTTACGTACCATGTCCCGCAATGCGGCCATGATGTTTCCGAACATGTCGAGGTCAAGCGCCTCGTACTCTCGTTTTGGTGTGTCGCCTTTGCGCATGACGCACCACGTGACAACAGCCCCTTCTACATGCCAGCCGTGCTTACGCAGGTATTCACGCGCCGCTTCATTGTCGGAGGGGACACGCCGCGGCAATTCGCGGACAATTCCCTCCGCCAGCGCCACGCGCTTCAACTCGTAGCGATACACCGTCTGCTCATAGCTTGCCTCGCTAATCCAGATACCGCTCACATCTTTTACCCCCGAAATGCAACGCGTATGCAACGCCTTTCCTGGATTTATTGTAACTCAAAATTGGTTGTGAAAGGTGAACACGAACGAAGGAGGCGCAAAAAGGTGTACGTTACCCGGTTGGAGATTGCACGACGTCTTGCAGGAATGAGTCAAACTGCGCTCGCTGATTTGGTGGGCGTTCATCGTGTAAACGTCAGCCAAGTAGAGCGCTTGCATAGGCGGCCCCATCCCTCGCTTCGCCGGAAACTCGCCGAAGCGCTGGGGTACCCCGAGGCTGTCCTTGTTGACGGAGACGGTTGGCCGCGTGCCGCGAATGTCGACGACCTGTCCTGGATTCACGAAAGGGGGCGAATCGCGTGAAACATGTCGAGAAAATCGTTTGGCACGGAAAACCCGTGGGTGAAGTGCGAGGCCGCATGTTTATCAAGCACGTGCGCCGACGGGACCACTTCCTGCGCTTTGTTGGAGGATATGCCATCCAACTTTCCATCTACGAGAAGCTAAAGGGGCAAGGGATTGAGCTGGTGGAGGTCTACGAAAGCGATACGGGGAACACGTTGACCGCCTCGCTCGCCGATTTTGAAAGACACGGCCGCCTCGTGAATCTCGGCCACGGCGAGCAAATCTGCTTAGCTGAGCGCTTCTGGAACAAAAAAGCGGCGGGCCAAATGGTCCTTCCGCTTTGATGAGGTGTTGCGACATGGAAAATGACCACAAACATCATACCACGAATGTGCGAGAATGGCTCGAAACCCACTTGGGCCGCATCCGCTGGCGCGGTGCACAAGGCACCGCCCGATGCCCCTTCCATGACGATGAGCGACCCAGTCTAAGCGTCAACGTCGTAAAAGGCGTCTGGAAATGCCACGCCGGGTGCGGGGGAGGAACGCTAGAGACATTGGCGCGGCGGTTGGGTATCGAGCCCCCGCCGTCGCGGGGGAAGCGCGTAAACAAGGAGCCCACGGTCGTCTACGTTTACACCGCCGCCGACGGTGCGCCTCTTTTCCGCGTCCTCCGGTACGGCAACGGCAAGGGCAAGTGGTTCATCCAGGAGCGATGGGAAGAGGGCCGCTGGGTGCGCGGGCGCGGCGAAACGCCTGCAGTGCCTTACCGCCTTCCTGATGTCATCAAGACCGTCGCGGAAGGGCGTCCCGTCCTCATTGTGGAAGGCGAGAAGGACGCGGACACCCTCGCTTCCCTCGCCTTCACGGCCACCACAAATCCGGCCGGTGCGCTGAAGTGGCCCGAGGATGATGATTTCAACCGGTACTTCACTGGCGCTGACGTAGTCATCCTCCCGGACAACGACGACGTTGGACGTAGGCATGCTGAGCATGTCGCCCGCATCCTGTCCCTCTTTGCGCGGCGCATTCGTGTGGTAGAGCTTCCCGGACTGCCGCCCAAGGGGGATGTAACAGACTGGCTGGAGGCTGGGCACAGTGTGGGAGAGTTGCTCGCCCTGATAGACCGTGTGGATGAGTGGAAACCCCGCGAAGACATTACCGAGACAACCGCGCGTGCATTGCTAACGTACTGGTATAACGGCCGATTCTCCCCCGCGCTGCTCGCGGAGGACATCATGCGGCGACATCATTTCGTGTTCGACGGCCGCGAACTGTACGTTTACGCAGGGGGCGTCTACAAGGCCGGAGGCGAAGCCGTCATCGAGCGCCTAGCCCAGCGTTTGCTGGGACACCAAGCGAGCACACACCGCGTGCGGGAGACAGTAGAATTCATCCGCCGCGAGACGTGGCAGGATGCCCCCGCCTTCGACCCGGACGACGGCCTCATAAACGTGTCCAACGGTCTGTTGGACTGGAGAAAGGGGGGAGCTTCATCCGCACACGCCTGACCGCTTGTCGCGCATCCAACTGCCCGTAGCGTGGGACCCGGCGGCTGACTGTCCAGCGATTGCTGAATTCCTTGCAACCGTCGCGCCGCCAGACGCCATCGACATGCTGTTAGAATTCGTAGGGTACTGTCTAATTCCCTCAGTTAAGT
>NZ_BCQV01000088.1 GCF_001552255.1 Alicyclobacillus shizuokensis NBRC 103103 | reverse complement strand
TAGGTACAACGTTCACGACCTTGAGAACATAGCAGACCTTGTCGAATCATACGGAGCGGTGCTGTGGAGCGTATTCTTCCTCGTTCCCACCGGTCGTGGCCGAGTACAGGACATGATCGATGCCGATACCTGCGAAAAGATTTTGCAGTGGTTGTACGGGCAGGCACAGGTTCGCTCGTTTGGCGTGAAAGCCACAGCGGCACCCCATTATCGACGGGTTTGTATACAAAGCCGTTCATCCAAGTCGGCAGGTGGTCCGCAGCCCGGTTTTCGAGCGGGCGTCCGTTCGCCTCGCGCAGCGGCGGCTGTCAATGATGGTAACGGATTCGTGTTTATCTCACACATTGGAGATGTATATCCGAGTGGTTTCTTACCAGTCAACGCGGGAAACATACGGCAAGCACCACTTGCCGATATTTATCGCAACGCGGAGGTCTTTCGGACGTTGCGGAATCCGTCGCTTTTCAAAGGAAAATGCGGTGTCTGTGAGTTCCGTACGATTTGCGGTGGATCACGAGCACGTGCATTCGCCGTAACCGGCGACTATTTGGAAAGCGATCCGGGCTGTTCGTATATACCCGAAAAGTTGCGCGAAAATGGGCGTACTGACTGCTGGTCGAGAACTGTGTGAAGACGTCGCAGTTGGAGGTCAGATGTCGCATGGCAAAGATGCTGTCGCCGATGATTGTTAGCCAGACACTGGCGTGGATAATTGGACATTGCATGAACGTCTGCTGGCGCTCTCTGGTGTGGAAACGGTTGACGTGAAGATTGGTTACATGATCGATGAACAGCGCGCTCGATTCGCCGAGAGGGTGCGCAAGGCGTTGGCACGGGAAGGCGTCCGCGTCGGCGTGGTCGATGCTGATCATCTATGCGTTCAGCATTCCTGGCATTTTTCATGTCGATGGGCGCCGGCCGACCGTGATCGACGAATTGATCATCCCGACACACTTGGCGCGAAACGCCCTGCCGGGTTGTTCAGGCTTTCGTCCCCGCTGTGAGTTTCGCCTTCGCTCTTTCAAGAGGGCAGCCATGCCGCCATACAAGATGTAGAAGAAGGCGTCAGGTGCGTCCAGTGCAAACGACGAATATCCTCGCGGATCTTCTCCTAGTACCCACTCGAACAGACGGGCACTGTCGTACGCGTAGAAGCAGAAGTTGGTGTAGTCGAACGCCGGCATCTTTTCATAGATAGTGACAATGTCCTGGGTGTACTGATCAACATGTTGCGCCGCCTCCTGGACCATGCGCAGGGCATCTTCCATGCCGACTTCGATACGGATTTTATTTTCGCTCAGCTTGTGAAGTTGAGCCAAAGTTCATCCCTCCAGGGCGGTGTCGGAGAACAGCTCCCCGGTCGCCAGGATGGCCCGATATCGCTTGAGCGGTAGCAATTCGTCGCGGTGAGCGGACGCGGCCGTGTCTGCACGAATGCATCATCGGCGAGGTCCGGGTTGTCGACCAATCTTGACCTGGAACGTCTCCGGACCCTGTTCAACGTAATCCCACGTGAACTGTCCTGGGCGCTCAAGCTGGAACTGGTAGCGGAGCGGGACGGGATCGTGATCGTTAATCAAAAGCATCGCTTCCCCCGGCTGCAATCGGTCGAATGTCTCGAAAATCACCTTGTGCTTCAACTGCGGTGGATACTCGGTGGCGCGGATCGTTGCTGCGAACTGTTCAATCATTCGAAACGGCCTCCCTAGAAAACATGGCTTATACCCTCGAATTTACTCATCCAGAGCGGCAGCGTGGTGATCCGCGTCACACATACCCCAGTACGGCCCAGGCAATGGAGTCTGCCGTACTGCTTGGCATTCGCTGCCATGTATTTGAGATACGGAGGCAGCGGCCATACACGACCATTCGCCCATGAAGTCACCTCACCTAGCACCACGTCGAATACGAGAGCAGAGACAACTGCATACTAATTCCCATGCGATTTCCAACGCCCACCAAAGCGAGGGATTCCTATGAAAGCTGTCAAACGGAGCCTCCGTAAGGAGGAAACGGGGAAGACGTCCAGCAGGACGCGGATGGAGCAGCGATACGGGGTGAGCGAGGGGAGTCTCGTGTTCATCGGAGTCGGGGGGATTATTGGCGCCGGATTCTTCCTGGGGTGCGGCCTCCCAATTCAAACCGCAGGTCCTTCGGTACTCTTGGCGTTCGTGATTGCCGCGCTGGTGACCGGGCAGGTCATAGGCGCGTTGACGTCGATTGCGAGCAACCACCCGGTGCGCGGTTCGTTCCAGGCGTATCCAGCCATGTATTTGGGCAAGTTCGTCGGGTTTTTACAAGGCTGGACGTATTATCTCACAAGCATCCTGACGATTTCGAGCGAAGCGGTTGCTATGGGCGTTTTTGTAACAGAGTGGTTGCCGCGCTTCCCGGTCGGGTTGATGGCGAGCGTGTTTGCGGCCATTATTGTCGTTATAAACGCCGTGGGCGTGCAAAATTTTACGCGCGTGGAGTCCATCATGAGCGCAGTGAAGATTGCCGCTCTTGCAGGTTTCATCGTCTACGCCGCCGTCATCGTGCTTACAAAGTGGCTTGGAAGTTCGGTAGGTTCCCTGCTGGCGCCCGCCGGTTCGTATGCAGGCGGGTTTTGGCCGACAGGGTTTGCAGGAATGATGAAAAGCATGCTTGTGGTGATTTTCACGTTTGCGGGCATTGGGGTATTCGCGACGGGAATGGGGGAGATCCGCGACCCGAAACAGATTGACAACGCAGGGATGTGGACGGTCGGGTTGCTCGCGGTGCTATACATCGCATCCATTATGCTGTTGTTGTTTTTCATACCATGGAACCAAGTGACCACTTCCAGCAGTCCGTTCGTTGACGCGCTCCGGCGCAGCGGTATCCCTGCGTTGGCGCAGGTGTTCAACGCCGCCATCCTTGTGGCCGCTTTCAGCGTCATGGCGGGTTCGCTCTACTCGGCCAACGAGATTCTGTGCAGCCTCGGCGAAGAGGGGGATGCGCCCCGCTTTGTCACCCGCCGTTCCGAGCGAGGCACGCCGTACTTGGCACTTGTGGTCTCCGCAGCCTGTATCGGCTTGTCGCTCGCACTCTCTTTACTATTGCCGACCAATCTCTACAACTTTTTGATCAGCGCTTCAAGTTTTCTCACGTTACTCAACTGGTTTGTCATTCTTTGCACCTTCCTGGTCTGGCGGCATAAATCGGGCGACCGTAAAGCGTTTACCTCCAAGCTTGCGTTCGGTCAACCGGTGTCGACCGTGATCACGATGTTATTGCTGGTCGTATTGGCGGGATACGCCTTACTGCAACGCGATCAGCGCATCACGTTCTACGTGTTCGTCGTTCTCTGTACAGCCATTGCAAGCAGTTACCTCTTCGTGCGTCGTCGTGCCCGAGTTGAATCCTAGTACTGTATATTCCCGTACCTTCTACGACAAATCGCTTTATACCCATGGGCAGTTGTGCTCATTCCAGGTTCCAAACACCGCAAACGGTTCTGCATACGATCCGGCCACTCTTCGTATTCATTACTGGGCTGAATGCATGAGAAGGAGGGAGCCGGGTGTATGAGTTACGCCGCTGCATGGTCCGAATTGAACGATTGTTGGCGCCGTTGCTCATGCTTCCACCTCCGAACTACAACCCGTTGCATATTCAGTTGCGCACCATTGTCGAAGAGGAAGTCGAGACCATTCATCGTCGAGCGCTGCCGGCGTTGGAGCAAGTGCCTGTCGATATAGCATCCTTACGCTACGCTATCGAGGTTGTGTATCGCGCAGATGAGGTCGCCCAACCGACGGTTCGCGACTGGGTCAGGGCCTCATTATGGATGCACAGTGCATCCGTTAATCAACTGATAGTCTGGAAGCGCTCGCTTAAATTTGTCTTTCGAGAATTGGAAAAGATGGTGCCGGCTGTCCAACGGATATATGGAGAATTGGACACCCGTTACATCGTTCCACCAGAATACCGACGCCAGCGTGAGGTGTGAGGAATGGCTTGGGAGACGGAACGTACCGACATCAACGTGTATTCACAGGGGGAAGTGGACCAGTGGGTGTATAGCACGTGCAATCTCTGCTCAGTGGGGTGTGGATGCTATATCGCCGTCAAGGACAATCGCATCGTCGGCATCAAGGGCAATAGCGAACATCCCACGAATCGGGGTAGATTGGGGCCCAAGGGAGAAAACCAGTGGTACGCCAACAGCAGTCCGGATCATTTGCAGACACCGTTGCTCCGAGATCGGTCCGGTCAGCTGGTGCCCGTCTCGTGGAACGAGGCGATGGACTTGCTGGTTCGAAAGAGCAAAGATGTGCTGGGGCGTCTAGGGCCAGACGGGATCGCCATCTACTCAACGGGTCAAGGATTTCTGGAAGACTACTATACTATTTCCAAGATCGGACGAGCTGGTCTACGATGCCACATGTTGGATTCCAATACCCGACTGTGTACCTCTACCACCGAATGGTGCCTTATTCAATCGTTCGGTGCAGATGGCACGCCCGCCAGCTTTGAGGATATCGACCTCACTGACACAGTGTTCTTGTTCGGACACAACGTCGCGGAAACGGGTACGGTGCTATTTGAGCGGATTGTGGCGCGCAAACAGAAGTACAATAAGCCCTATCTCATCGTCGTCGACCCCCGGCGCACGTGGACAGCCCAGGTTGCCGATCTGCACCTGCAGCTCGTCCCTGGGAGCAATCTCGCCCTGATGAACGGGATTTTGG
>NZ_BCQV01000087.1 GCF_001552255.1 Alicyclobacillus shizuokensis NBRC 103103 | reverse complement strand
GAGCAACCGTGGTTCACCGCCCAACCCGTCTGCCACGGCAACGTCGATCGTATCCTTGGACACGTCCAAACCGACGAACTTTGTGCTATGCTTCATGTGAGGTCCTATTCCCTTCGTATCTGACTCTGTATTGGCACACTCCGGCGTGTCACCAAGATAGCCCACGCGTGTACGAATCGGCGAGCCGGCCTCGTTCGTCATGACTAGACTACCATCTGTATCCTTTACCAATTCAGGTCGACAGAGCCGACGCTTTACGCGATCTTTCGTTAGTGCACCAAGTGAAAGAGAGCGGCCTGTACCACGACTTTCTGCTGGCCAGCGATAAATCGGTGTCGATCGCGGGGATTGATATAGATTACCGCGGACGAACGCATACGGCTGTGATGGACAGGATGGTGCCTATCGATTACCGAGCGATGGTGGAGATGTTGACCGATTCGATGATCTTCGGAGGGACCCGGGGAAGATAGACGTCGTGTCGCCGCACACCTGTTCGAATGCCGCCTCTACGCGTTCCAGATGCTTCCGCATGATTTCGGCCGCGCGCTTTCCGTCCTGTGCGGCAATCGCCTCAACCATCGACTCATGCTCTTCAAATAGTCGCATGGCCGATTCGGCCTCGCTGTACAGCCACAGCCTGCGCGTGTCGCGAATAGTGCGCATCATGGTCGATGAGATGTCCTCCATCATGGTGACCAGCAGGCTGTTCCTCGTGGCTCGAGCGATAGCGCGGTGCAGGTCGACATCGAGCACGGGGCTGACTTCCTCATTGCCGATGGCGTGCCGCATTTGTTGGACTATCAGCCGAAGCTCATCCAGGTGTTCTTTGCTGCATTGTTCCGCAGCCAGGACGATGGCGCCTGTTTCGAGAATCTTTCGCACCTGCAACAGTTCGCGGAGTTCCTCGGCGGATGCCATCCAACCAGTTTCCCTTTGTTTGAGGTACTGGACCGAGTTGTTCGTGACAAACGTTCCGCCACCCTGCACGGACTCAATCAAACCTTGAGCCCGCAACACGCCGAGTGCTTCACGGATAGTCGAACGGCCGACCTGCCACTGTTGGGCGAGCCTGTCGATAGTGGCCAGCTTGTCTCCCGGTTTGAGAATACCCGCTTCGATTTGATTTTTCAGCTCTTCTGCCACAATTTCATAAGCCTTCTTCGCCAGCGGCATTGGAAACCTCCAGGCCGGTGATGTAGCCGATTGAGATACATATTGTTAATTTTACTCTACACATTTCTCTCTGGAAATGATACATTGGTCGTGTTAGCAAATTCATCTGACGACCTGATAACTATGGGGGTGGTAGCGATGATAGACGCACGCCTCGTCGAACGCCTCGTTGACATCGTTGGCCCTAAGTGGGTTCTCAGGGACAGCAATGAGTTGCATGTGTACTCGTTCGATGCGACACCGATTGTGCAGGCCTTTCCGGATGTCGTGGTGATGCCCGGTAGCACCGCGGAGGTGGCGGAGGTCTTAAAACTGGCCAACGACCATGGAATCCCAGTGATTCCGCGTGGATCCGGCACCAACCTGGCAGGCGGGACGATTCCAGTTCAAGGCGGCATCGTGCTGAACATGACGCGGATGAACCAGATCTACGAGGTTGATGAGAAAAACCTAACTGCGACGGTCGGCCCCGGTGTCGTCACAGGCGAGTTCCACAAGACGGTCGAGGCAAAGGGCCTGTTTTATCCGCCTGACCCTGGCAGCATGCGAATTTCCACTATCGGCGGTAACGTAGCGCAGTGTGCTGGCGGGATGCGCGGTTTGAAATACGGCGTGACGAAAGACTACGTCATCGGGCTTGAATACGTGCTGCCCAACGGCCAGATTCTCCGCTGCGGCGGGAAGAACTACAAGGATGTGGCTGGATACGATCTGACCCGGTTGCTCGTTGGATCTGAAGGAACGCTCGCAGTCATCACTGAGTTGACCTTGAAACTGCTGCCATTGCCAGAGACGAAGCGGACGTTGTCCGTGTTTTGCACCAGTCTCGTCGATGCAGCGCGGATTGTCGAACGAACGATATCGGCGCGCATCATACCAGCGACGATGGAGTTTCTTGATCAGGCGACGATGCGCGTGGTCGACGACTTCTCCCACCTGGGCCTGCCGCGCGACGTGGCAGCCATGCTGCTGATTGAACAGGATGGCCCTGAAGAACAGGTGGTGCGAGATGTCGAGCGGATCGTCCAAATTGCTCGCAGCGAAGGTGCGGTGGACGTGCAAATGGCCAAGACACCCGAGGAGAGTGCGAAGCTGATGACGGCGCGGCGGGCGGCGCTGGCGGCGCTCTCAAGGCTACGGCCTACGACCATCCTGGAGGATGCAACGGTACCGAGGTCGCGGCTGGCGGAGATGGTCGAGGCCATTATTCGGATTTCCGAGAAGTACCAGGTGCAAATCTGCACCTTTGGCCACGCGGGGGACGGCAATCTGCACCCTACATGCATGACGGACGAGCGCGACGAAGCGGAAATTGCGCGGGTGGAGCAGGCGTTTGAAGAGATCTTCGCGACGGCACTGTCGCTCGGCGGAACGATTACGGGCGAACACGGTGTCGGCATGACGAAGATGAAGTACCTGTCCCAACGTGTTGGAGAAGGCGGCATCGAGCTCATGCAGGCCATCAAAGCCGCGTTCGATCCGAATGGCATCCTCAACCCTGGCAAGGTTGTCGCCAAAGCGTTCAGACCGAGAATGGTGGTGAGGCAGCCATGAACAATGTGATGGCCAAGTTCGACATGGATGAGCTGCTCAACTGCATGCACTGCGGTTTCTGCCTGCCGACGTGTCCGACGTATCAGCAGACGGGGCTCGAGACCTTCAGTCCTCGCGGACGCATAGGCCTGATGAAAGGGGTTGCCCAGGGGAAGCTGCCCTTGGACGAGACGTTCGAGAAGAACATGTACGCCTGTCTCGGCTGCCGGGCCTGCGAGACGGCCTGCCCGGCGGGTGTCCGGTACGGGCGCCTCATTGAGACGGCACGGGAAGTCATCGAGGACTACAAGAGAGCGACGGGACAACGGTCTGCTGTGCGGCGGTCTGTCGTGCGTAAGGTGATGTTCAAGCAGGTGTTCATGCGTCCGAAAATGCTCAAAGCTATCGGAACCGTTCTCTGGGCGCTACAGGCCATAGGTCTTCAGAGGTTCGCCGATAAGACCGGACTGATACGCATCCTCCCGAGATCGATGGCAGAGATGCAGGAGGCAGTGGATAAGGTGGCATCGCCGCGTGCACGGCAAGCACGGCAGAAGAGCATAGCGCCGGTGAGTGTGGCAGCGGATGCCGCAGTCGGGAATGGTGCAGGGTCTGTAGTGGAGTCTGAGACGCGGCCTGTGGCGGGGCTTGGCGCAGCCAGCCCAGCGGCTGAGCCGCGAAGGACGTATGAGACGGTGTGGTCGCGCCCGCTTCGCATCGGTATGTTCACCGGCTGCATCATGGACCTGATGTTTTACGAGACCAATCAGTCTACGGCGCGGCTACTCGCCAAGGCCGGCTGCGAAGTCGTCTTTATCGAGCAAGAGGCCTGCTGCGGGGCACTACATGCGCACTCTGGTGAGAAGTCCGACGCCGTGTCCCTCGCCAAGCGGAACATCGAAGCATTTGAGCGTGCCAATGTGGACCTCGTCGTTAACAACGCGGGCGGATGCGGTGCCGCTCTGAAAGAATACGATGATTGGCTAAAGGACGATGCGGAGTGGGCATATAGAGCGAAGCGGTTTGTTGAAAAGGTTCGGGACATCAGTGAGTTGCTGGTCGATTTGCCTCCGCTGAAGTTCACGAAGTCGCTGAACGCGCGGGTCACCTACCAGGATTCCTGCCACCTCGCCCATGGGCAGGGCGTGCGTAGGCAGCCGCGCGCCCTGATTCGCAGTATCCCAGGCGTCGAATATGTGGAGCTGCCGTTTGCCGATAGTTGCTGCGGCTCGGCGGGGATCTACAACATCACGAACTTCGACATGTCGATGCAGATTCTCGACGACAAGATGAAGCATGTCAAGGAGACCAAACCGGATATTGTGGTTACGGCGAATCCGGGCTGTCTGCTACAGATGAAGAAGGGTATTCTCCGCGCTGGCCTGGAAGACCAGATAGAAGCCGTGCACATTGTGGATCTGTTGAACCGGGTGGTGGATTGAAGGATGGTTCACCCCGCTGGGTGCAGCAAAATGGTGCTTCACGGCAGGTCTGTCGGTGGCTTAGCGGGTACGAGGCCACATCTTTGTCTGTGTGTTGGCGTATCTGTTCGAGCAGGAGATGCAGGTTCTGTACCGCAGACAATGGAAACGAGAGGCGGAAGCGGTGTAAGCGTAAAACCCCTCACACCTTGCGCTTCTCCAGACTTCGCGCGAGAGTCATCCACAGCAACAATCAACCCCGTCAGGGAACCCAGCGGGGCGATTTCTCCTGCTATCCTTTTTTCTTTCGCCTGCGGATCCGTTCCGGCAGGCGATCCGACCACGGGAGCAACTCATCCATCGCCGTCGGGTCATCTGTTGGGATGTTAGGCAGCCGCTCGAACAGGTGTTCCAGGTACAGATACGGGTCCAGCCCGCTCTCTTTGGCTGTCTCGACTAGGCTGTAGGCGATGGCGCTCGCCCTTGCCCCGCGCGGTGTATTCGCGAACAGGAGGTTCTTGCAACCTATCACAAACCGCTTGATGGATCGCTCACTCCGGTTATTGTCCAGCTCCAGGTTCCCGTCTTCCAGCCC
>NZ_BCQV01000086.1 GCF_001552255.1 Alicyclobacillus shizuokensis NBRC 103103 | reverse complement strand
AAAGGCACCGACTTTGAACGGTTTCCATCCCGGATGTGCAGGAATCTATTCGGCCGATAACGAACTCCTCCTAGGCATTGCATGTCAACCGTATTCGACAAATCTCCCGACGGACGGTGAGTGAGCGAGTATGACGAAACGGAAAATTTCCAGCTTGACTGCCACATCCTCCAACCAGGCACCCAATCGACGCGCGAATGTGTGGCAACTGAAAGTGA
The DNA here is from genome assembly GCF_001552255.1 of Alicyclobacillus shizuokensis NBRC 103103. Lineage (GTDB taxonomy): Bacteria > Bacillota > Bacilli > Alicyclobacillales > Alicyclobacillaceae > Alicyclobacillus_G > Alicyclobacillus_G shizuokensis. The sequence continues at coordinate 4,579 of NZ_BCQV01000086.1, read as the reverse complement.
CGCAGAGCGATTGGCAGGCTCGGGTACGGGGATATCCCTACCGCGTAATCGAAATGTTGGGCTCTCAGAGTCTCGCAGAACTGGCTGCCGCGATTCTCGACAGCTTTGAATTTGAGCACGATCACGCTTACGGCTTCTACGACAACTTGAAAAGTTGGACGAGATCTACGCAAAAGTACGAGTTGTTCGCGGATGACGAGGAAAGCATGCTAGATCCGTTGTTCGACCAGGACGCCCTCAGTGTCCACGACACGAAAATATCCAGTGTCTTTCGCGAACCGAAGCAAAAGATGCTCTTTCTCTTCGATTATGGGGACGAGCACCGTTTCATCGTCCAGTTCCTTAGGACCGTTCCGGACGATGGTGAGTCCGTTTATCCCATCGTCGTGAAGTCGGTTGGCGATCCGTTGCCGCAATATCCAGATTGGGAGGATGAGGAGGATGAATGGATGAACGAAGGAGAATGAATGATAGAGGCCCAAACAGAGATTACCCACAAAGTTTGACGGTTGGGGTTGGGAGAGAAAGCGATGATTCGGCGGGCGCAAGCGGAAGATTTACAGGACATATTGGACATTTACAATGACGCGATTGTCAACACCACGGCGGTCTATGATTATGCCCCACGTACGCTGGAAAACGAACGGATTTTCGAGGCCCTACACGTTTGCTTTCAACTGCACTGCACGCGTACACGCCGCAACCACGGCCGGATCGTGCGTAGCGATGACGATGGTTTTGCCGGCGCGGTTTAGGCACTTGAGGATTTCCAAAGTGGCGTCCCGGTTGTCGGCGTCCAGTGAGCCTGTGGGTTCATCGGCGAGAATGAGGTCGCAGGGTTTCAGCAGAATTCGTGCCAGCGCCACTCTCTGTTGCTCACCGCCGGAAAGTTCATAGACCTTGCTGTGGAGCGGAATCTGCAGCCCGACCTGCGCAAGCGCAGACTCTTTGAGCCCCTGTTTCTCTTTCCTGGGTTTCCTGGCGTACAAGAGCGGAATTTCGAGATTCGCGTCCACGCTCGCCTCATCTATCAAAGCGTAGTTCTGAAACAGGTAGCCGATACGGGTCCGTAACAGGCGACTGGCATGACGGGAACCCACTGGTGGGCTTTGTTCACCAAACAACTTCACTAGACCCTTATCCGGTTTCTCCAGTAATCCCATGAGATTTAATACCGTGGTCTTTCCGGCTCCGCTCTTGCCCGTGATGGCCGCCATTTCCCCTTCTGCGATGGTCAGACTGTAATCATGCAGTACGGCACGGCTGCCGTAGTATTTGTGAACACGAACGAGTTCGCAAACAGGTTTCATGTTATCAAGTCCCTTCTTTCAAGCCCTGGGCGATGTTTTGCCGCTCCATGCGAATTAACATCCCTAGCGAAGCAATCAGCTCGATGCCGATGAGTACAGCCAGGACAACCACGATTGGAACGATTGCAGCGACACTCACTCGGTTCACCCCGGACGATCCGTTTGAAATCGCTCCCCAGGCCAACATCAAGCTGACGAGGGACTGTCCTAACCAGGAGCAGGAAAACAACAGGAGATACTCCTTGTACGTGCGGACGAACCCGGTTCCGAACAAGCGGCGCACGAGGAACTGTCGACCGTATTTCGTAAAGAAAATCACCAAGTTTTGCGCAACAAGAAAGAACGAACTGACCAGCAGGCCAAGGACAACGAGGAGTAGTACGTTCATCTCAACCTGGAGTCGGTAAATGCTCAACTGGATGGCCTGGTTGATGTCTACGAGACTCCGTAGTCGGTCGTCCAGGCGTAGCTGGTGCAGTTTGGGCTCCAGGCTTTTTAAGGTCAGAGTCGGATTCCCTTGGATAAGCGGGACCTTGAGCGGGGAGGATTCGGTCCCATCGACGTAACCTAACCCATCCGTCGAGACGGTGTTTTTCAGTGTAGCCACTTGAATGATGGGATCGACGATCTCGTTGTGCTCCTGCGGGAAGACTTCCGGATCGAAACTGAAGATTTTCTGGTTGTTAGCCAACCAGACGATGCGAATCGCCTGATGCTTAACACGATAGGGAACAGGGAACGGCTTCTCGGCCTGATGGCTCGCCCGTCTCTCGCTTCGGAAATAGGCGAGAATGTTGTCCTGTTGGCTCCGGTATTTTTCCGGAACGAGCAAAATCCAATCGCTTGTCTGATCAGATATTCGCACGGGCTTATGATGCACGTCGTAGATTAGGAAACGGCGCAGGTAGTTGGGGTTAACCGTGATGGAACGGATAAAGCCGGGCGGCTCGGGCAAGCGCAGGACAGATTCCTCATACTCCTCCGCATTGATAAAGAGAGCTCCGCGTTGATTCAGGTAGGGATACAGCCATTGCGTCTCGACGTATTGGGCGCTGTCGTCTCCTTGGGCGGTGCCAAGGAAGTCATGTCCGACCGACATCGGATAGAATATACCGTAGCCACTCGCTTTTGGATTCGCTTGCCAACTGGAGAGCAGCGCCTGTTGGGAGCGGCGTAGCGCGTATTGATTCCAGGTGGAGAAGATTAAGAGAACCAAGGCGATGGACCAGCCCGCCTTCACTAAAGTATTCAAAACCAACACGCTGGTCGTGTGCTTGCGTTTTTTAATCGCATCGCTGATGCGGATCCTCGCGATGTACAGATAGGCAATGAGCGACGTTGCTGCAATCAGGGCATACATTTCGCATTGCGTGAGGATAATCTGGGTCAGAAATTGCACGGTGGTACCTGGAACTGCGAGGCCCGCCAACAAGCAGGCTGCCGATAAAATCAAGAAACAAAGTAAGACAAACCGTCCAACCAGAAGAAACCATATCCGGGTGTTCGATATTCCATGCATCTTCATGATGCCGATCCGTTTCGCGGCGTGAAAGCCGTAGTATATCAGCAGAATAACTGTGATAAACATGACCAGGAATCGAATCTCTTGGACATAATGCAACAAGCCGTAACCAGGTGTGCCGAATCCGCTCGGTCTGCTTACCGGTGCTTCTCCTGCAATGAAATCCCGCGCGGTGTACGGATGCGTCAGACGGCCATGAAAACGATGGTTCACCTCGGCCGCGAGTTGGTTGACAAACCTCTCATACTCACTCTGGGTTGCGGCTTCGACTGAAAACTGCCCAGCTAGCGGCAGGTAGGCTTCTGCCTCCCACAGCGGACGAATCTCGATGAGTACCGAGCCGCTGAACGTTTTTAAGGTTCCCACTTGATGCGCGTTGCCGGTGTGGGCGGAGGAGACAAACGCCTCGCCTTGCTCAGTTTCCGTTGAGGTTAGAAAACGGCCGCTTTCCAGGGTATAACTGGCGTAAAGGTTAGAGGGACCGGTAAGCAAGACATATTGGGTGACTTCCGGCTGATTCTGCCTAGTATAGCCGATACTGATGCGAAACAGGTTGACGCGAGACCGCTTGGCCGCTCGAACCAACAAGGGATAAACTTCTCGCCAACTGTTGGGGGAAGAGAAGAGCGGTGCGTCTGGAATCCGGAGTGGCCGGCTGATGCCAAGGTCTGCATTCTCCGCCTTTTCTATGGCGGACTGCTGAACTTGGGAGTACGTGAGTGCAAACGAAAATGCTGACGCTAGCAAGAAAAGGAAGGCAAGCAGTTTTTTCAAAGTGCTCTCGTCTCCCTCGCGACGATTTAGGGCACATTTGACATCTTCGGCCGCTCTCACGGCGAAAGCGGCCGAACTTTCCCTCTCACTGCCGGGGTTTCGGTGCGTGGGGAATTACTTAATAGGTGTACCAGTAAGCGTATCCATTAGCCCATGGCCATCCATACGCATCAGCGTTTGCCCAAATTCCGGGGGCTGTTTTAGCGGTCGAAACATCGTTGCTCCCAACGATGGCTGTGGCCCGGTGATATAATTTTTCGTGCATATAGTACGACCAGACATGCTTTCTACCGTCCCAAATAATATCATCGCCGTGGTTCCATGTTCCACCGCCCGCACTTTCTACAGTAAAGGGCGTGACCTGTGCGTTGCTTAGATTTGAACCTAGTTCGACATACCCGTATGCAGTCGGAGTCGCCGCCGGGACTGTTTCCGATTCCGACTGCGTATCCGCCATGGCATGGGGCGCGAAGGCCAGCGCAAATGACATTCCTACTCCAACCGTACCTGCTAGCGATTGCAGAATGCGTCTCTTAACCATGAATACACCCTCTTTACGAAAATTCTATTCCTCAACCACGAAGATGCACTGGCACTGAATACTAGTCAAACTGCGCAAGGGTTGGCGCCCTATCAGGCTCAGGAAGTCCAAGATCGGATGGGGCAATAAAGAGCGCCGCAATTCCGATTCCGACAGCGGCTGCAATGGTTTTGATCTCCATCAATCGCCTCATTTAATCCCTCCCCTCACAATTCCATTTTTATAGAATACTTGTATAACTACAAGAGGGGATTTGGTATAATATAGATAAACTTTGGGTTAGTGTGGTGGGGAAGGGCTATGAATGTGGGGGAGAAAATTCGCGCTGCCCGCAAGGAACTCAAGATGACCCAGGCGGAATGGCTGGTGAAGACTTATCCAAATCCATGATCAGTCATATTGAGACTGGCCGTGCCCAGCCGTCTATCAGGG
>NZ_BCQV01000085.1 GCF_001552255.1 Alicyclobacillus shizuokensis NBRC 103103 | reverse complement strand
CCCCCCGTGGCCACGGCCCCGGCCACCGCCGTGCCAACACGGAGAGCTTGTTGCCCTTCCTCAGCCCCTGGCGTCCGTCCCGCGCCGCCCAACGTGTGACCGTTCGGTAACGGAAGACCTAAGGCTTTGCCTTTGAATTCCTTGATAGCCGCCCATACGGCGATAATCATGGCAATCTGCATCAAGGGCGTGGCCAACCAACCGAGCTGTGGCATGGCGTGATTGATACCCATATACATCACGAGGATGCTGCCGAGCGCAATGGTCATAATCACCTTGTACACGAACGCCTCGACACATCCGAATGCCCACTTACCGACCTCGCGAAACCCATGTTCCGGCCAGAGGGACACGAGCAAATACGCCGCGGCCATCAGCCCACGTGCCAAAGCAACAAATTGCCACCACACGAGCTGGAACGCGTAGTAAGCCAGCATCAACGCGAACACGAGACCGAGGATGAGAATGACCAAAATGTCGGTTGCCCGCTGTCCAATCCCATCCGATGTGGTGATGAGGTATTTAAATTTCTCGTCCCTTGATTGCGAAGATGAAATTGTCTGGTCCTTGAACCATTGCTGTCTCTGCGAATCGTCCATCTGCATGACCTTGTCGAAGTTCGCTTCCCCATCTTTGACGTTGCCAAACTCCAGCATGAGATACGGATCTTTCGCAAGCGCTGTCCACAAGGCATTGGACACGGTGTCCAGGGGAGTGGATCCCTGATTGCTGTCACGCTGGATGCCGTTCGCCATCGAGTTCAGCACCTGGGTGCTAACCGCGGCGCTGGCGTCATTGGCCTGGTTGAGGACAGTGGGCAAGTTCGTGAAGATGGCGCCTGAAAACCCGATGATCGCTACCGTGGTGAAGAGGGTTTGCCACATCCGCTGCGCCCGCCCTGAGACCCAGTAGTAGATCATCCAGACAACCGCGATGGCACTCATGAAGTACCAAATCGGCTCCCAAATGGCTCGACGAAGGGCCTCCATCGCAAACGTGAGGGAACCGGTCAAAATCTTGACGATCTGCTCCACCAAACACGTAATCCAAAACAGGCTTACCGACTGCGTCTTCTACAGCCCCAAACAAATCTGGTGACCGCATGCCCGCACCGAGCCGCAGGTTCTCCTTGGGAATCGTTATCACTACCACTTCTCGCCCTTCGGAGATCTCCGCCGTAATCACGGGCATGCCTGTCCGCCTGTCGAAAGTTGCGATGAGATCCGGAAAGGTTGCCAATCGTTGGCCGTTTTTTTCGAGCGTCATGTACTCATTCCAGAACGTCAACTCGACATCGGAAATCTGCACGCGACCCACGTCAAAGCCACCGCTAGTTTCCAAGTGAACCGCGGAGACGGCTCCCTCGCAAATCAACTCTCCGCCAAGATAGTTCAATACCGCACGAATCGTGGCGTCCCCTCTGCCCGCCTGCACCATTCGTTGTCCGAGCTCGATGGCTTCGGAAATTCCTCCTACGGCACAGTGCTCCCGTGCATATTTGACGGTTATGGGGTTGCGAGCCACCGCCACCAAGCCCCCGGCGCGGATGGATAAGTCGCGCACCAGCGCTGAGACCGTCGTGAGCGAACCGCTGGTGACTGTCTCCACATACCTAGGACCAGCACCGCCGACCGCCGCTTGGATGGAGGTATGGTCAGCTACCCTGTGTAACCCCACAGAACCCATCGCCCCTGTGGGATAAGCGCGGCCATTACAAGGGGCATCCACGACGGCGATACCGAGCGTAGCCGCTTGGAGCCACCCGTTCACTGTCGTCCCGGAGCCGTTTTCGTTGGTGATGATGCCGGCAATCGGCCGATCCAAACGTGACTGCAGCAACTGCAACGCCCGGACGTAATGCACCGGCTTGACATACTTGTCTTTCGCTGCCGGCGCCCCCACCAGTGCGACCGTGACCAATAGCGCATCGTCGTCCAGCTCGTCCAACGACACAAGCTTCGGATCGCCAATCTTAATGGACAGGTTGCCAACCACTTTCCCCTCGTCCGGCCAGCCACCACCGCCGCCGCCAAGAACGGACCCGCCCAGGACAGCGTATGTCACATCCTGTGCCGTCAATGCTCGCGCCATATGGACGCCTCCTGTCGCCAGATGGGCTCCAATTCCTCTGTAAATGGAGCGTACCGGGAGATGGGAGTTGCAGCCATGGATGGTGAAACAAATTGGTAGAGATGAATTTGTGCCTCGGAACAATCTCGGAGCACACTTGTATCGGTCTCCAGTGCTTGATCAGCATCTTAGCGTTGGTCCGCGTTCATATATTATCCTTGACAATATTATCATCATGTATATACTCATGAGCAGGAGGCGATTGGAGTGAATATCGAAAGCGTAATCCTCGGCTTTTTGATGGATGAGCCAATGAGCGGTTATGACATCAAGCGAAAGTTTGAGATGTCGGTTTCAAACTTCTTCGAGGCGACATTCAGCGGTATTTACCCGGCATTGCGGAAGATGGAGAGCGCGGGGTTGATTACAAAAGAGGTCGTCATCCAGCAGGGAAAACCGAACAAAAACGTATTCACCATAACAGAAGCCGGGAAAGAGGCTTTTTTTGCGTACCTGGAAAGTCCCTCACGGGCCACGGTGGTTCATTCCGACTTTTTGATCCGCTTCTTCTTCGGCAAACATGCTTCAAAAGAACAACTCCAACGATGGATTTTGGATGAACGAAACCGGATCGAAGAAAATTACAGGAAATTGCTAGAGACGAAAGAATCCGTGTACGAGTACCTGACTCCGTTTGAAGCGTTGACCCTTGATTATGGCATCGCCCACACAGCCTTTTCATTGGAATGGCTCCAGCGGCTCGCACGCGAAAGCGGAATTGAGGTGTGATCCGATGGCGAAGACAAACCAAGGATTCGGCATCGTGGCTCTCATGTGTTTAGGCATATTTGTTTGCATGATTGACACGACCATCATGAATATCGCCCTCCCTGCCATTCAGGACGATCTGCACGCCTCCTTGGAAGCGATGTCCTGGATGCTGAACGTCTACACCATGTCAATCGCTGTCCTTTCCATCCCTCTGGCGCGTGTGGCCGAGATTTTTGGAAAAAATAAATTTTTTATTCTTGGGACGTTCCTTTTTGGAACGGGATCCGCTCTATGCGGGCTGGCCAACAGCGGCGAATGGTTGATTACAGCCCGGTTTGTGCAGAGTATCGGAGCTGCCGTTCTGATGCCTGTCAGCATGATTATCGGCGTGAGTGCGGTCCCTGTCAGCAAGCGCTATATAGCTCTCGCGACACTGGGCAGTACCCAGGGACTCGCCGCAGCCTTGGGTCCCGCGGTTGGCGGATTCCTGACTCAAATCGCCGGCTGGCCCTGGGTGTTTTACGTGAACGTGCCCATCTGCTTGGCGGCCATTCTAGTCGGGCTTACGAAGTTGCCGCTGCGCAACGAAGATCGCACTCGCGTGAAATTGGACTTCATAGGTGTCCTCCTGTCCAGCCTCTCTGTTTTTTCGCTGACATTCGTGTTGGTAAGAGGAAATGATTGGGGCTGGACCAGTAGGTTGGCTTGGGTTTGTTACCTGGTGGCCTTTCTCTCATTGGTCGCGTTCTTGATGGCAGAGCGTAGGGTGGCCAATCCTATGGTAAATTTGTCGCTGTTCCGCAATCGCCAGTTCGGGGGAGCCACCTTGGCGATGGTGGCCGCAACCGCTTATATGGTGGGCGTCACGGTGCTGCTTCCGCAGTTTTTGACACGGTTCCAAAACAAAACGGAGCTGCAGGCGGCCCTTTTAATCACCCCCGTTTCAGCGACCATATTCTTCATCGCGCCGATTTCCGGCACAATCGCGAATAAAATTGGAAACTTCCTGCCTGTCCTGTTCGGGTTTATGTCGCTCGGATCGGCGTATTTCCTGCTTGCAAGGCTCACCATACAGGCTTCCACTTTGCATCTGGTGTTGATTGCTATGCTGGTCGGAGCTGGATTCGGTCTCGTGATTGGTCCAGCAAGCACTGCGAGCGCAGCAGATTTCGAAGGCGAGATGCTGACTGCCGCACAAAGCGTGACTCAGATGTTTCGACAGATTGCGGTCGTCCTGGCCGTAGCGATATCCGTCTCGGGCTTAACCCACTACCTCTCTGTCCAACAAAGAGAAGTCATGCATTATGCGAGCGACAGAGCCAGTGAATTGAACGTTCCGGACTCCGTGAAATCCGCCGTTCTCCAAGAGTCAAAGACCCGAATTTTGAGCTCCACATGGAATTCCGGCGGAGAAAATCCACCACCCAGCTCCGTGCTGCCCAAGACTGAACGCCAAAGGATGATTGCGGCCGCTGTGAACAAAGTCCTCGCCGGCATGCCGCCGGGCACCCGGAAACAAGCGAGATCGAGGGTCATCGAACAGGTGACGCAACAGGTGGATGCTGACATCCAACAGTACAAGCGACAAATGGACACGTATTCATATGACCTGGAACATCAGGCTGCGGAATTGATGTCGGCCTCGTTTTCAAAACTGTATCGGGCTGGATTCCCGATTGTTCTGGCAACCATCATGGTTTCCTTCTTGTTTTTGGGAGGAAGAAAAGCAGAGGGCGCAAAATAGATGACTTGCGTCATAATATCCATTGAACTTGAATTTTCATGGCTATCAACGTATGTATAATGCTAGTGGGAGGTGGATTCAGTGAAAAAGGCACCTTTTATGGCAATAGTACCAACAGCCATGGTCGTAACGACAGCATGGGCTCCCCAAGTCAGCGCTCATCCAGTCTACATGTCAGAAAGCCACCAAGTGTCTTCTGTCCGTGCGAGTCAAGTCGCGTTGCCC
>NZ_BCQV01000084.1 GCF_001552255.1 Alicyclobacillus shizuokensis NBRC 103103 | reverse complement strand
CCCTGTCTGTGGCTTGGTAACAAGAAGGTGACCGGAATTGCATCAGAATTCTTCAAATGGACATCATGTCCTTCACAAAGCCTTGCTCCTAGATTTTATGACCGCCAGAGTGGTTATCGTCACTCCACCTACCTTCGGGTTAGCCATAATTACGACGCACAAAGCCTTATTTTTCAACTAAAGTATCGACGCTATCTACCTGCAAGCCAAACTGTCGGTAGAAAACGGATAGCTTGCTTCCGGGACTCCGCGTGCATCTTCACCAGGTTTGGAAGGGCGCGGCTTTCGGACAGAATGTCGTAGTAGAGTTGCAGGCAGTTCCAAAAGAACTATCTCACGAGCAGGGGGATTTGAGAATACTTACACGGCAACCACGCTTCGTTTCCCGGAGTCTCTACAACGTTAAAAATGCTTACTGTGACTTGTCTATCGATTCCTATACTGGCCTCGACTCTATTCAGAATGATATTGTAACTACAAAGGAACAACTGAGAGCCGCAATAAGGAATAGGCAAACTCCTATTGTGGTTCGTGGAAAACTAGCCAAAAGCTTAAAGGTTCTCGCTATCCTATTCTCTGGGTTCGGGCAAAGAATTAAGGAGCATTCCTGTAATGAAGTAATTCCGGGTTTGAGGCAAAGAAAACCTCCTGATAGTGTTGAGTTGCCACAGCAACACGAATCAGGAGGTCATACGACAACATGAGTATATCGCAGAACCGCAAGATTCGCCGCATCAGAGATTCAACACTGGTCGTAGGTGCAGACATTGCCAAAAAGGTACATGTGGCACGGGCGAGCGATGCGCGCGGAATTGAGCTTGGCAAGCCTTTGTTCTTTGACAACAGCAGACGTGGCATGGAAAAGCTGCTCACGTGGATGCGGATGCTCATGGCCGATCACGGCTGTGACAATGTGGTGTTCGGCGTTGAGCCCACCGGGCACTATTGGATGAATCTAGCTCAATTTCTTCGCCAGCACGGGATTGATGTCGTTCTGGTCAATCCCCTGCACGTGAAGAAGAGCAAAGAGCTAGACGACAATAACCCGACGAAGAATGACCACAAGGATGCCCGCGTTATCTCGCAGTTGGTCAAAGATGGACGCTACTCCGTACCCAACATCCCCAAGGATGTCTACGCCGAGCTGCGCGTGGGGATGAATCAACGAGAGCGTCTGATCGAGGACCTCAAGCGAGTTCAGGGCCGTATCCACAACTGGCTCGACCGGTTCTTTCCGGAGTTTACAGAGGTGTTCCGAGACTGGGAGGGTAAAGCAGCGCTGGTGTGTCTACGCGAATGCCCTTGTCCACAGGACATTCAGGCCAAAACGGCTGAGGAGATTGTCCACATGTGGAAAACGTATGGCATTTCACGGGGGATGGGCAAGAAACGCGCCACATACCTTGTGGAAATCGCATCCCAATCGGTTGGGTTAACTGAAGGGCTGCAGATGGCACGCCAGGAGTTACAGATCCTGCTTGGTCAGTACGACCTGTTGCAGGAGCAGTTAAGCCAACTGCTGGAGCAAATCGAGCGTTTGCTGAACCGAATTCCGGGAGCTGCTCAGATGCTCAGCGTACCTGGCCTGGGCGTCGTTACCGTGGCAGGATTCCTGGCCGAAGTGGGGGATCTGTCCGCCTACGAACACTGGCGACAGGTGCAAAAACTTGCCGGGTTCAATCTCAAAGAGAACAGTTCCGGCAAACACAAAGGCCAGACGAAGATCACGAAACGCGGACGGCCAAGATTACGCGCGTTGTTGTACCGCTGCGTGCTGGTTCTGGCGGCAAAGAATCCACAGTTTCGGGCGCTGCACCAGTATTACACCACGCGTGTGGAGAACCCGCTGCGGCCCATGTCGTCGCTGGTTGCACTGTGTTATAAGCTGATTCGCATCTTGTTCACTCTCGGGCGTAAGCAAGTCCCATACGACCCGGTAAAGGCATTGGGACCCGTTCACTCGGCTCAGTGGCTTGCCGCGTAACAAGGAATCGAAACTTGCTCAACCGTATGCAAGGGCTGCAATAGACAAACGAAGCACGGAGAAGCCGGTACGATATATTCCATTCGGGCCATGACCCTGCAAAGGAGATTAACTGGCCTCCACCCTTCGACAGGCTGAACGATGGAATGCAATGGGCCGAAATCAGGACCCCGTGAGACATGGGAGGGTACGCCGCGAAGGTAACTGTGGAGATCCACTGTACGACCAAATTTCGAAAAAGGGGAGTCATCCCCTTTTGGGGGCGCACAAACCATGTCCGGAAGATTCCCACTACGGGGAGTCTCACATCATTCGCTTGCTGAGTCAAATGCAAGATGCTACGAGTGAGCGAGAAAGCGAGAGATAACAAAAGATCATTGAGGGAGGGAGGACTTACAGTGAGGCCATTACAACAAGAAATCATAAAAGCATTGGGTGTCAAGCCAGTGATTGATCCAGAGCAGGAAATTCGGGCACGGGTAAACTTTCTCAAGGATTATCTCAAGTTCAGCGGTTCTCATGGTTATGTGCTTGGAATTTCTGGCGGTCAGGATTCGTGTCTGGCTGGCAAACTGGCACAACTGGCGGTTTCGGAACTTCGCCGTGAAACTGACAAGAATAATAAGTTTGTAGCGGTGCGCCTTCCATACGGCAGACAAAAGGATGAGGAAGATGCGCAGCGTGCACTTCGCTTTATTGATCCGGACGAGATCATTACGTTTAACATCGAAGCGCCTGTATTGGTAACGGCACTGCAGTATCATGTGGCATGCGGCGAGCCGCTTTCAGATTATCATAAGGGCAATGTGAAGGCGAGAATGCGCATGATTGCTCAGTATGCCATCGGCGGTCAGCAGAATCTGCTGGTTGTCGGAACGGATCATGCGGCAGAAGCTGTAACCGGGTTTTACACCAAGTACGGAGATGGCGGAGCAGACATTTTGCCGCTCAGTGGACTGAACAAGCGCCAAGGCAAGATGATATTGCAAGCGCTGGGAGCAGACGTGGCCATTTATAACAAGACCCCAACAGCAGATTTACTCGATGAAAAACCCCAGCAAGCGGATGAAGCCGAGCTTGGCATCTCTTATCACATGATTGACGATTATCTCGAAGGAAAAGATGTTCCGCAAGAGATTGCCCAAAAGATTGAAGCGCGCTACATCCAAACCACACACAAGCGTCAGATGCCAGCGACTATGCGGGATGGATGGTGGAAGAATTAGCCAGTTCAGGCTCGCCGCCAGTGGATGGATCCATCCCTTTTGCAATCCTGTTCCCCCCGCCTCACTGGCGCGATTGGCACCATTGGGGCGGCCACGCAGATGGCATATGGCGCCCAAGGTGATCATTCCGGGTGCCGGAGATGTTTCTTATCACGGTTGATGGTCTCACGGCTTTATGCTATGCCACACGGTCCACTTATCCATTTCGACGATGCACTCACTGCTGGTTACCCTTTCTCCGATGAAAGTGATCAACTCCCTTAGCTCCTCTTCATCGAGATCATGTAGAATCGACCGCCCTGTACGAGCCCGCAGGTCCTCAGCCAATTCATTAAACGATCCGTACACTCGCCGGGTTTCCCAAAATGTAATCGTCCCAATGTCGATGAAACCTGCTCGTAGAATGGCCGATGCCACATCTTCTGTCGTCCATCGTCTTGATCGCTCTACGTCAAGGAGTCCTGGAAACCGTTCGAAGAAATAGCCTCTCACGTGCTGTGGTGAACCAGGCAGGTTCACGTCCTCAGGGGTTTGGTGTTGTATGATCAGCTATCCACCAGAGGTCGGTATGCGATGGGCGTCATCCAGAAATGCGTCCAGGTCCTTGAGATGATGGATGAGCGCCCTTGCGCAAACGTCATCGACGGAACCCTGTGCGGGTCCCGTGGTGGCTGTCTTGTCACCGCCCAAACTCCATGTTGACAATTTGTATTCATTTGCATACATTCATATACAAAGAGTTGAGAACATTTATTTCATGGAGGGGATCTAAATGAGACATGGAGAACATCACGGACACAAGCATCACGGGGCGCAAACATTTCGCCGTGGGCGTGCGCTTGAGTTTTTGCAGAGGTTGGATGTCAAGCGCGAGACGCTCATTCAGCAACTGGCCCAACCAGAATTACAGGCTATACACCAGGTGCTCAGTGGGGAACTAAAGGCCATCGAATTGGTCAGGAACGAGTACATCGAATTTTTTGACCTTCATGAGACTCGTAAACTTGAAAGAGAACACATGAGGGACGAGGAACGCACAGAATCATCAGGATCAGCGGGGAATCATGAAGAGAGAAGGGAAGATACGGACGCGGAGCAGGATAAGGGAAGCGAATGAGTACAAGCCTGCTTCGAGCTGGATGAGAGGGCGGAGCACGGAAAACATGTAAACAAACAAAAGCCGGCGAGAACCGCCTGCTCCGCCGACTTTTAGCATACCTGTCCAGACCTGCTGACGTTGGAACGCCAAAGTTCGTTTTCCTGCTAGAAGACTATCGGATTGAGTGCCATCCTCTGGCTATCGCCTGAGCCGATGCAAGATGCGAATGGCTTTTGATTCGAAACCGATTCTCCCTACGGCTGTTCCAACCAAACAGGCCCTGGTTGCCCATACTTATGGTTGAGAACGATGTACCTCCGGACGAGAGTGCCGACGGAGCGATTCGAACGCGGCCGTACGAACTTATCAGCGCAATAGGATGCACCTGGTTTCCGGCAGCGTTAATAGGTTGACCATTCACTTCATCTTGGCTGAATTGTACCGTCCCGGTGTTGGCGAGGGGATAGAGTTGCCCGTTTAGGCCAGAAGGATCTTCGCTTATCCACTCCGCGGAGGTCCCGATGCCGGCGGCATAGTCGCTGCTTAGGTCT
>NZ_BCQV01000083.1 GCF_001552255.1 Alicyclobacillus shizuokensis NBRC 103103 | reverse complement strand
CACGAGAGTGTTCCATTGAAGGAGCCAAGGACCGGAGGGAAGCGTTCGGGAAGGGGCGTGGAACTCTGGGAGGCGAACTTTCTTCAGTGAGAGTTTGATCCTGGCTCAGGACGAACGCTGGCGGCGTGCCTAATACATGCAAGTCGAGCGGGCCTTGGGGGGCTTGCCCCCTGAGGTCAGCGGCGGACGGGTGAGGAACACGTGGGTAATCTGCCCATCAGTCGGGAATAACACTCGGAAACGGGTGCTAAAGCCGGATAGGCATCCTGGGGGCATCCCTGGGATGGGAAAAGCGGTTTACGCTGCTGATGGAGGAGCCCGCGGCGCATTAGCTGGTTGGTGGGGTAAGGGCCCACCAAGGCGACGATGCGTAGCCGGCCTGAGAGGGTGAACGGCCACACTGGGACTGAGACACGGCCCAGACTCCTACGGGAGGCAGCAGTAGGGAATCTTCCGCAATGGGCGCAAGCCTGACGGAGCAACGCCGCGTGAGCGAAGAAGGCCTTCGGGTTGTAAAGCTCAGTCAATCGGGAAGAGCGACCTGGGGAGGGAATGCCCTGGGGGAGACGGTACCGATGGAGGAAGCCCCGGCAAACTACGTGCCAGCAGCCGCGGTAATACGTAGGGGGCGAGCGTTGTCCGGAATGACTGGGCGTAAAGGGTGCGTAGGCGGCCTGACACGTCTGGGGTGAAAGACCACGGCTCAACCGTGGGGGTGCCCTGGAAACGGTGAGGCTTGAGTGCTGGAGAGGCAAGGGGAATTCCACGTGTAGCGGTGAAATGCGTAGAGATGTGGAGGAATACCTGTGGCGAAGGCGCCTTGCTGGACAGTGACTGACGCTGAGGCACGAAAGCGTGGGGAGCGAACAGGATTAGATACCCTGGTAGTCCACGCCGTAAACGATGAGTGCTAGGTGTTGGGGGTGCGAGCCCTCAGTGCCGAAGGAAACCCAATAAGCACTCCGCCTGGGGAGTACGGTCGCAAGACTGAAACTCAAAGGAATTGACGGGGGCCCGCACAAGCAGTGGAGCATGTGGTTTAATTCGAAGCAACGCGAAGAACCTTACCAGGGCTTGACATCCCTCTGACGCGTGCAGAGATGTGCGTTCCCGTTTGGGCAGAGGAGACAGGTGGTGCATGGTTGTCGTCAGCTCGTGTCGTGAGATGTTGGGTTAAGTCCCGCAACGAGCGCAACCCTTGACCTGTGTTACCAGCGCGTGAAGGCGGGGACTCACAGGTGACTGCCGGCGCAAGCCGGAGGAAGGCGGGGATGACGTCAAATCATCATGCCCTTGATGTCCTGGGCGACACACGTGCTACAATGGGCGGTACAACGGGATGCGAAGCCGCGAGGTGGAGCGAATCCCTGAAAGCCGTTCGTAGTTCGGATTGCAGGCTGCAACCCGCCTGCATGAAGCCGGAATTGCTAGTAATCGCGGATCAGCATGCCGCGGTGAATCCGTTCCCGGGCCTTGTACACACCGCCCGTCACACCACGAGAGTGAGCAACACCCGAAGTCGGTGAGGCAACCGGAGACGGAGCCAGCCGCCGAAGGTGGGGCTTGCGATTGGGGTGAAGTCGTAACAAGGTAGCCGTATCGGAAGGTGCGGCTGGATCACCTCCTTTCTACGGAGAAGGCCCCTGTGGAGGACACAGGGGGAAGACTCTCTGGCGTGTTTAGTTTTGAGGGAACCTCCTCAAGCTGAGGCTTGGGAAGGGGAACTCTGGACTGACGGTCAAGACAGATGGGCCGTCAGGGTGTACCTTGACAGCGACATAGCGAAGACACTCCTGAAACCGAGAGAGGGAGCCTGTCGAGGAAGGAAGTCAGACGCGGCGAAGGGCAAGGAAGGGGAAGCCAAGGCGAAGCGAGCGTACAAGGGGTACGTGAGCGAGGCTTGGCGAAGCCTGACGCAGGCCTTGGCCGTGGAGTTTTCCTTCAGAGACAGGCCACCGAGAAGGGGAACCGCATCTGGTGAAGGTAGGAAGGGCGCACGGGGGATGCCTAGGCGCCAGGAGCCGACGAAGGACGGGGCGAACACCGAAATGCCACGGGGAGCTGTACGCGAGCTGAGATCCGTGGGTGTCCGAATGGGGGAACCCGCCCACCGTGATGGGTGGGCACCGCAAGCGGAATACATAGGCTTGCGGGGGCAACCGGGGGAACTGAAACATCTCAGTACCCCGAGGAGAAGAAAACAAACGTGATTCCGTGAGTAGTGGCGAGCGAAAGCGGAGGAGCCCAAACCGTTGTTGTGGGAGACCGTGCAGGGGATGCAACAGCGGGGTAGTGGGGCCATCGAGCCAAGGGCTGCACCTCTTGGGCAAAGTGAGAAACCGAATCGTCAGCCGAAGGGTCTGGGAAGGCCGGCCGGAGAGGGTGAGAGCCCCGTAGGCGAAGGGGATTCGGCTTTGCGAGATGGTACCCAAGTACCGCGGGGCACGAGGAATCCCGTGGGAATCGGGGAGGACCACCTCCTAAGGCTAAATACTCCCTGGCGACCGATAGCGGAGAGTACCGTGAGGGAAAGGTGAAAAGGACCGCGGGAGCGGAGTGAAAGAGAACCTGAAACCGTGTGCCTACAATCAGTCGGAGCACCGAATGGTGTGACGGCGTGCCTTTTGTAGAATGAACCGGCGAGTGATGTTCGCCAGCGAGGTTAAGGCGGGGGAGCCGGAGCCGAAGCGAAAGCGAGTCTGAGAAGGGCGAGGAGTTGGCGGACATGGACCCGAAACCGGGTGATCTACCCCTGGTCAGGGTGAAGTGCGGGTAACACCGCATGGAGGCCCGAACCCACCGGCGTTGAAAAGCCGGGGGATGAACTGGGGGTAGGGGAGAAATTCCAATCGAACTCGGAGATAGCTGGTTCTCCCCGAAATCGCTTGAGGGCGAGCGTCAGATGTTCAGGGACGGAGGTAGAGCACCGATTGAGTGCGGGGCCTGCGGAAGGTTACCAAGTTCAGTCGAACTCCGAATGCCGTTTCATGGAATCTGGCAGTGAGACTACGAGTGCTAAGATCCGTGGTCGAGAGGGGAACAGCCCAGACCCACAGCTAAGGTCCCGAAGTGCCAGTTGAGTGGGGAACGATGTGGCGGTGCACAGACAACCAGGATGTTGGCTTAGAAGCAGCCATCATTGAAAGAGTGCGTAATAGCTCACTGGTCGAGTGGCGCTGCGCGGAAAATGTAACGGGGCTAAACTGGCCACCGAAGCTTGGGATGCTGTGATCGGCAGCATGGTAGGGGAGCGTTGCGTGGGCGGCGAAGCGGTCCTGAGAGGGATGGTGGAGCGCACGCAAGAGAGAATGCCGGTATAAGTAGCGAAAAGAGGGGTGAGAATCCCCTCCGCCGAAAGCCCAAGGGTTCCTGGGGAAGGATCGTCCGCCCAGGGTAAGTCGGGACCTAAGGCGAGGCCGAGAGGCGTAGTCGAAGGAGAGCTGGTGGAGATTCCAGCACCACTCTGTTCTGTTTGAGCTAGTGGGGTGACGCAGGAGGCCCAGGGAAGCGGCCGGATGGAAGAGGCCGTCCAAGCAGTGAGCGGGGCGTGTAGGCAAATCCGCACGCTTTGAACCGTGAGCTGTGAAGGGGAGGGAAGAACAGTACCGAAGTCCTGGGGGTCACACTGCCAAGAAAAGCCTCTCGCGAGGGACAGAGTGCCCGTACCGGAAACCGACACAGGTGGGCGCGTGGAGGACACGAAGGCGCGCGGGAGAACTCTCGTTAAGGAACTCGGCAAAATGGCCCCGTAACTTCGGGAGAAGGGGCGCTCATGGAGACATGAGCCGCAGTGAAAAGGCCCAAGCGACTGTTTAGCAAAAACACAGGTCTCTGCGAAGCCGAAAGGCGAGGTATAGGGGCTGACGCCTGCCCGGTGCTGGAAGGTTAAGAGGAGGGCTGAGGACAGAAGTCCGAAGGTCTGAATTGAAGCCCCAGTAAACGGCGGCCGTAACTATAACGGTCCTAAGGTAGCGAAATTCCTTGTCAGGTAAGTTCTGACCCGCACGAAA
Organism: Alicyclobacillus shizuokensis NBRC 103103; assembly: GCF_001552255.1. Lineage (GTDB taxonomy): Bacteria > Bacillota > Bacilli > Alicyclobacillales > Alicyclobacillaceae > Alicyclobacillus_G > Alicyclobacillus_G shizuokensis. Next base: position 858 of record NZ_BCQV01000083.1, on the reverse strand, counting down.
GGCGTAACGACTTGGGCGCTGTCTCAACGAGAGACCCGGTGAAATTGTAGTACCTGTGAAGATGCAGGTTACCCGCGGCTAGACGGAAAGACCCCGTGGAGCTTGACTGCAGCTTGATATGGGAGATGGGCATGTCATGTACAGGATAGGTGGGAGGCAGAGAAGTATGGGCGCCAGCCTGTACGGAGCCGACGTTGGGATACCACCCTTGAGATGCCGGTCTTCTAACCTGGCACCCTGAAGCGGGTGTGGGGACAGTGTCAGGTGGGCAGTTTGACTGGGGCGGTCGCCTCCTAAAAGGTAACGGAGGCGCCCAAAGGTTCCCTCAGCGCGGATGGAAATCGCGCGGTGCGTGTAAAGGCAAAAGGGAGCTTGACTGCGAGACGGACGTGTCGAGCAGGGACGAAAGTCGGGCTTAGTGACCCGGCGGCACCGAGTGGAAGGGCCGTCGCTCAACGGATAAAAGCTACCCCGGGGATAACAGGCTGATCTCCCCCAAGAGTCCACATCGACGGGGAGGTTTGGCACCTCGATGTCGGCTCATCGCATCCTGGGGCTGAAGTGGGTCCCAAGGGTTGGGCTGTTCGCCCATTAAAGCGGTACGCGAGCTGGGTTCAGAACGTCGTGAGACAGTTCGGTCCCTATCTGCCGCGGGCGGAGGATACGTGAGAGGGGTCGTCCTTAGTACGAGAGGACCGGGACGAACCGACCGCTGGTGTACCAGTTGTCTCGCCAGGGGCACGGCTGGGTAGCCAAGTCGGGGAGGGATAAGCGCTGAAAGCATCTAAGCGCGAAGCCCGCCTCAAGATGACGTATCCCATCCCGGAAGGGAGTAAGACCCCTTGGAGAAGACGAGGT
>NZ_BCQV01000082.1 GCF_001552255.1 Alicyclobacillus shizuokensis NBRC 103103 | reverse complement strand
ACACTTCCCGAAGTGAAATCTCTCCCTCGCCCGGACTATATTGCAAGGAGACACTTCCCTGAGTAGATAAAATATGTTGATAAACCTCCATGGCTTCTTGTACAGGGAACAATTCGGGTGACGGCAATCCACCTGCAAACGAAATGATATCCGGTTGCTGCGTCACCTTTAGAATTCCCCGAATAAAAGATGGTTCAGAATTTTGAACCCGATGTGCAAGTCTCATTGGAAGGGCCCCTCTGTAACAGTTCTGTATCTCATGAATGAAGTGGCTGATTCACGCTCCATGACCAGCAGCCGGTCTTTTATTTCTTTGTGAAGCCTGTCGAATCCTGCATGTCACGATTTACGCCACGTAACCCGTCGAAGATGACCGACAGGATACGAGCTGATATCCCCGAATCATCGCCATATTTTTCGAGCGTGAGCATCACACCAGATACGATGGCGATCACGTCAACAGCTGTAATATCCGCGCGAACTGCGCCACTTTGCTGCGCACGGCTCAGCAGTTCGCCCAGCGCATTGCGAAACTCCAGTGAGATCCCGGAAAGCGTCCGAAGAATATCCACGCCAGCGCGAGCGATGGCGTCGACAAGTCCCTTATTGTTCAACCCTTCTCGTACAATTTGTGAAAGAAAATCAAAAAAGGCCGATCCCGGATCGTCATAATTCAGCATGTCCTTGGCCTTCTCAATGACACGTTGCTTATAGTTGACGATGACCGCTTCATATAGGGCCTCTTTCGTAGGGAAGTGACGATAAACGGTTCCTATTCCCACACCGGCTCGACGGGCAATTTCATCAATCGGAATCTCGATCCCGTTGGTCGCGAAAGCTTGGGTTGCGACATCGAGCACCCGCTCCCGGTTGCGCCTAGCGTCCGCTCTTAATGATTTTTCGGCAGAAACACCAACGACTTCACTTGAACGCCCATCGCCTGAATCTTGCAAAGTATCCTTTGTTGACATATACGCGGCACCTCTCAGGACTTAAGTTTACCCAGATCGGTACGGGTTGACAATCGGAGTCCGCATTCCGTATATTAAACGGAGTAAACATTCCGTTTGGAATGTGGTGAAAAGCCTATCACATACTTTGGAGGGATTCCTTTGAGCGAACAAAAAGATGCTGCAACTCCATGCAAAGTATTTGAACGCCTGTTGCATGCGATGGAGAGGTCCGCGTTCGACGATTTTGTGGAACTATACGCGGAGAATTCCGTCACTGAAATGCCATTCGCGCCTCCAGGATCCCCGACTCGTGTCGAGGAAACGCGGGAAACCTTACGTGCCCGACTTGAAGCACTCCACAGTCGGGGGGGCGCGAATTGAAAAGATTGATGGCGTCGTGATACACGAGACGTCCGATCCCGAAGTGATCGTGGGGGAATACCGAGTTCTGGGAAAAAGCGCCGACTCAGGTAATCCTGTTGCGCTGCCCATGATTATGGTCACCAGAGTCAGGCACGGTCAGATCGTTCACACACGCGACTACTCGAACCCTATCGCTATCGCTGTAGCGCTAGGAAGACTTCCCGAACTCATTGCAGCACTCTCTGGCGAGGAATCCAAATAAGGAGTGCTGGATGATTCACTGTGTGAAATCCCACCCCTACACACTGGAGCCCCATCCACCGGATGGGGCTTCGGCGATTTCAAGCAAACACCCCTTCAGGTCAGTCGGCGATTCCCATCGTTTCATCAAGGTGATCGCTTTATTCAGGGCGCTCGCTTTATCCTTTGTAATCGTATGGTCCTCTGTATGGTAGTGCAATCCATGAGGTTTGGATGCGGATTCAATTCATATGGTCAAATAGATATTGAAGATTCTTCATGTACAGTTCCTTACCTGACCACGCTTGATATAGATCAAGTCCGAATTTGTGTGTAAATTGCCCTCAATGGTAGCCGACGTTGCGTTACCTGAGATGGTGAACCTTTGAGTCCTGTTTCAGCTCTTCGAGATTGTTCTTTCGCCAAGTCCAGTATTCAGCCATTTCGAGATATTTGCGGCCCGTAGTCCACCAAATGCTACTTGGCAGACTGGGACTGACTCTGTCACTCGAAAAGACGCGAGTAGTGAACCTGCAAAAGACCGGAACGGGATTCGATTTCCTCGGCTACCACTATCGATGGCTCCCGAGTCGTTGGAAGCCCGGTGCATGGTACGTCGCTTGCTGGCCGAGTCAGAAGGCGATGAAGCGAGCGCGCGACCTTATCGCGAGCTGACTCCACTGCATCGCGTAGGACTGCCGGTCAGCATGGTTGTCCAGGACCTCAATCGTTTCCTGACTGGATGGGCTGCGTACTTCCGGTATGGGAATTCCACACGCCAGTTTCGAGCAATGGACAACTACGTGGTAGAGCGACTGAGCCGATTTATTTCTCGAAAGTACGGTCGTCGCGGCATCCGACGTGGGATGTCGGTCTACCTCTCTAGTCACACACATCTTGGTTTGCGTACATTGGCGGGAACAGTAGTTTACGATTCTGTGAATACCTGAGGTGAAGGGATTAAGAGAGCCGTGTGACGGAGAACGTCACGCACGGTTCGACGAGGGGAGGCTGGAAACGGCCCTGCCGCGCCAGCCTTCTACTCTACTTATGCGCAATTTCCTGGATGCGGTGCCGAAGAATTTGCAGGCGGAGCTATACGGAAAGGTCCGGGCCATCTTGGATGCGCCAGATGTGGAAACGGCCAGGTTGCTGTTGAATCGGGTTGTGGATGAGTATGGCGAAAAGGCCTCCAAGGCTGTGGATATCCTCGAATCGGCGTTTGACGATATCACGGCGGTGCTGGCGCTGCCGGAGCGGTACAGAAAACGCCTCCGGACAACAAATGGCCAGGAGCGGTTGAACGAAGAGGTTCGTCGGCGAGACAGGGTTATCCGAATTTACCCGAACCGAGACTCGGCGTTCCGGCTCATCGGCGCCTTGCTCATGGAGATTGACGAGAAATGGCAGACGGGACACAAATACTTCGACATGGCGGACTATTTCACATGGCGTAAGGAGCAAGAGGAACAGGCGAAAGAGACGACAAAGGTACTCAAAATCAGTTGACATAACTCATTTACCGAGAAGGGGCGAATTTACACCACATTTAGGACTTGATCTGGGTTGAACAAAACAATTATATTAATCATAAATTTGTAAATATAGCGATCTCACAATCGTTGCATGGGGTAGTGGGGCATCTGTCCTTGCTATACAATTACTTGCAAGGAGGAAATCCTATGAACAAAAGGGTTATTGGTCCGCTGTTGTCTGGTCTAGCAGTCGCCATGTCTAGCGCTTGTCTACACCATTCGGCCTCTGCGGAAACAATAAAAACGCCGTCGGTGGGACAACTTCCTCAGCAACAAGGCTTACAGCCGGGAGACCAGGGTTACGTAGGAGCTCTTAACAATCGCCCGTCGAATGAATATATTCCCACCACGAAGTCTGATGGAGAGCCGAATGTATCATCAGGGGGTTCGTGGTATGACTATGAACCATCGACGATTAAAGTGCTCATGCGCACTAATAATAACCCCAGTGCCTCGGGAACAGTTAAATCGTATAACTTTGGATACTACCTAAACAATGTACTTCCCAACGAATGGGAAGCATCCTGGCCGTCTCAGGCATTGGAGGCCGGCGCCGTTTCAATCCGTAGCTATGGATGGTATTGTGTAAATCATCCCAAATATCCAGATGTCGGTGCCGCTTTGGACAACACAATAAACTCGCAGGTCTTCAAGCCCGGTTCGTCTACTTCCAAAACCAATAATGCCATTAGTGACACGGCGGGGCTAGCCATCATATACTATGGAAATGGGGGCTCCGAACAACCAGGGTTCTTTAAGGCCGGATCGTATGGTCCGGGGCGCGATTCAAGCAGTTACAGTTTTTACAACAACGCGTATCAGAATGGAGAATGGTATTATGCAAATCAGGGTAAGAGTTGGAGTTGGATGCTAAGCTATTACTACCCTGGAACAAGTCTAATACAAGGTAGTGGCAGCGGGTATTAATGTGGTTCATTGGAAGATGTGTTAAAACCTTTTAGGATGAGGGGGGAAGGGTTGGGTGGCTGTTGGCCAACCCTAGATCGACAATGGAAACAACCAGGACATATGTGTTATCAATTATGGCATGCGGGATTATATTGGGCATGACCCCTGCTTGTGGCGTGCTCTCCCATCCATCAGGCGTGAGCCAATCATCCGATTCTTCGAAAGCCACCTCCTCAAAGTCTGCGAAGAAGCCAAACCAAGAGTCGTCGACTCCGACTAGTAAAGTTATAGGATCCAACGGTAAAAATTCAACTCCCACTAGACCCAAACTGTCAAACATAGAATTGAAAACAGATCCTGTGGCAGCAAGAGTACCAAAATTATTCTATAAATACGTTGAAGAAGGTAAATACAACCAAGCAGGAGAGCTGTTAGGCCCACAACTAAAGTTCGAAGCAGGCCTAAGCTTCCGGAAATATTTGAAGAATATAAAATACGTCGACTTTGAACGCATAGTTGATATTTCCGCCAATCCAGGTCCCATTAACGCAACCTATGCGAAGTATTACAAGATCAAGGTTTATTACGCGGACATGGATGTGGAAGTCCGAAATCCTAAGTTGGTTCCGAATTTACAAGGTCCTCAGTCTCGTAGGTTTATCCTCATCAAGGAAAAGCGAAACAGCCCTTGGCTCATCGACACTGATGAGGATACAGAAACGCGAACTTGATACGTGAAGTGGATTGAGATTCGAAAGACGAGCAGGGACCTCGTCCTGAATTACGGTGGCACAAAGCCGCCCCTATCTCTTTTAGGGTCGGTTATCAATTAGGCTTGCGTGGAACATAGGCGATCACCTCTTTCTCAGCTATTTCTGCAACATAACGTCCAATGCCAGTAACCTCGCCTTGAATCTTGCGAATCCATTCAAGAACTGCGGAGCTATTGACAGAAGCCATCGTTGCGTCCCTAGTTGGTTTCGCCACACGCTAGTAGACACGCACGGTGGCTTCGTCGTCAATTGTGGACGACGGATTTTACACCACTACCTGAGACTTTAACGCGTTCATGGTTTTGCCTGGCTATACGCATTGTTAGGTGTTGTTATTGTTTTAGCTGCCGGTGCGGTGATCATGCAGTTTTTGCGATATGTTTGCAAAGGACCTCAGAGTGTGTTTGGCTTGGATACGCAG
>NZ_BCQV01000081.1 GCF_001552255.1 Alicyclobacillus shizuokensis NBRC 103103 | reverse complement strand
GTAGCGTGAAGAAAAATAAAAAACAGATTCAAGCTATGACGAATCGGTTGTTTTTGGCTTCTAATCACTTGTATGGAAAGAGGCTATATCATGACCAAACGTCGAATCGCCAAAAAGATGGAAAAACGCGAGGCGGCGCTGCATCTGCTCGCTCCCAAACAGGTCCAGCGTACTGGTTCCAAGAAGGTTGTCAACGTAGCGTTGGATATCGACTTGGTGGAGGATTTGGACACAATAGCCCGCTATCTCAGCCGCACGCGGACGGAAGTGATTGCGGAAGTATTGGATCAGTATCGGCAACTGGAGAAGTCAGCCCGCCCCCAGGCGTTTGAATGATGCTTTTTGCAAACGAATAACCGCCCTCGGATTCAAGGGCGGTGTTTTTTATTCCTGATTTTATTCCCGACAACTATTGAAAAGGGTGGTTGCAACTGATATCCGGCAGTCTCGGCAGAGGAAAAAACCCTTCTCCCCGTACCCGAGATATTGCACCCCCTCTCGAGAGCCGCATTGAAAGCAGGGAGAGTCATTGTAACAAGACCAGGAGACCGACACAATGCGGCGCATCACCCCATAGGCTACCAATTGGTCCTCACTCAACACGCGCCCTTGCATTCCTCACCCCTCCCATTCTTCGATTACGAGGGCGGGCGGTTCGTCCAGACCCTCCAATAGGTCTGCCACGGTCAAGGTATCCCGCACTCCGAAATGGAGCAAGTGATTTTGGCGTTTGTATACGTCCGCGTCGCAGATGAGGTCCCGGACCACGCCCTCCAGGTGATCATTTTTAAGAATCGTTTGAACTTCTACCATGAGTGTTAGCCTCCTTTGATCCTTTTGCAACCCCCTTGGAGAAATGGCCTTCTATTTTCGTTTCTGAGCCTCGTTTTCGACCGACCACGTATGAAATATCATCCTGGGCCGAAAAAACGCGTCAGAATCGAAATATGACGGTCAACGTCTCCGGCCCAACCAGTAGCCAATCAACATCCACAACAGACGGTGCGCTTTGGTTTGTCGCGCCAGCCAGAGAACGTCGAGTACCGCTATCCACAGGACCACTGTGCTCATGCGTCCTCATCCCCCCGAATGAACTCCAGGAGCTTTCCCTGATTGTCGGCCTCAAAGAGCTTGCGTAGTGCCAGCCTCCCAATATCGGAGCGAGATACTTTGGTGACTTGCATTGGATCATGGTTCAGCTTGTTTCGGATGCGGTCAATGTGCTTTGTTTCCTCCTCCGTAATCCGAATGCTGAGATACCCTAGCATGGTGTTTCCCCCTCCTTTCTCCTACATCATATAACACCGTTGGAAAATGTGCAAGAGGGGTTGACACACGTAGGAAAGCGTAGTAGGATAAGAGCCGTGGGGAACAACAAGGACACCCGCAAAACTCAAGGCAAAGGGGTTATGTATCATGGAGCAGGAAAAGGCCATCACCATCCAAGAGGGGCTGTCGGAGGACCAAAAGGCACTGGTCGCATTTACGGACCTGAGCGAATTGGCCTCCAAGTCGGCGGCGGAGAAGATTGCGGCGCTCAAAACGGTTACGTCCTATGTCGGCGCACCGACGGAGAAGATTGACGATTATGTGGGCGTGGTCCTGGAGGTCACGGGAGCGGTCATTCATCCAGCTACCGTGAAGCAGGATGATGGATCGGAGCTTGAGGTCAACCGAGTTGTGTTCAAGCTGAAGGATGGAAAGAATATCGCCTTTGCGTCCACGGCAGCGGCAGATTTCGTCGAGCACTACCTGTTTCCGCTGTTTGGCCAGGGGGACTTCATGGAGGATGGAAAGCCTGTGACCATTCCCATCGTCGTGAACCATACGCGCACGCGCAAAGGGTTCCGCACCTACAATTTCCAGGTCGTCTAACGATTCGACAACAGATCCAAGGATTCGTGCTTGTAATTCCCGTGGGAACACGATAAAGTATGGGGCGGGGGCATACCCCTGCCCCTTTGATCCTTTTGCGGGTGTCTCGCCGGACCCCAGTTTTTGAGGCGAGGCACCAACCCCAGCAAACCCGGCCCGCGTGATGCGGGCCGTTTTCCGTTGTCAGCGTACTCCGGCATGCTTCAGGATGAGGTATTCAGCCAGCGCGCCAAGGCTGGCGCCGACCAGGACGGCAATCAGTTCCATAGGTTCGATTTTCATGAGCATTCACCCGAACACATGTTCGCGTTCAACAGTATAGCACGGTTGGTTTTCATCGTCTACGCCTCCCCTTGTGATGGTGCGGGCCGGGGAAAATGTTGTGATAGACCGTGGCCCTGGCGATATAGCCTGCGCGTTTGGCGCTATATCCTTTCCGTTCATACTCTCGCGTGATGCGCCGGATTAGGCGGCGCTCTACGGCTTTGGGCACGAGAGAATCCCTCCTTTACGGCAGTGTCACCGCGCTGGCGGAGTAGGTGTAGCTGGCGCTATCCCCGTGGTAAATGATGATGCGGTACCCCGGGGGCAAGTAGCAGGGATGTGACTCGGTGAGATGCCCGTGTTGCGTGGTACTCGGTTGCTCGGGCACCTCCGGGTGAAACAAGTACACGTAGTACCCCGCCGTGTTCACGTAGTTCTGCGCACTCGCAATCACAAACGAAATCCCATATGCGTCGGTCCAGCTGATTCGGGGTAACAGCCCGTAATTGGACGTGCCGGAGACATTGGTGATGTTCAACAGAATCATCACGCCTCGATGTCCATAGGCTACGGGGTCCTGATAAGTCGCAGGCTGGGTGGTATTGAAGGTTCCCGACTCCAGGGGAAAGCTATAGCCCAGCGTCTTTTGGCGGTACTCCAAGGTGTTCGGGTCCCAGGCCTCCTGCAAAACGGGCTGTGGCTGGGTCTGCGACCCATAGGTGCTCCGAAACGCAAACGCCTGCAGCAGCACGGTCTCGGCCTGGCTCACTCCCGCCGTTGTTAAGTCGAATTGCACCATATCGGTCGGCAGGGTTTTCGTGTTCGTGCAGAGTATCCATACGGAGTTGGCGTTGCCGCCATTGTCCGCGTTGATGTCGTAACTGGCAATCTGCACCCCTTGAAGATAGGCATTGAAAAAACTATTGATCAAAAAGTCTTGACCCAGGGCGCTCGTAATCAAAATGAGGAAACTGTCATACATCCCTGGGGGAACCTGGAGCGTCACGGTCGCGCACGGGCTGCCGAATGGCTGCCCACCTTCTAGCGTCACTTCCACCGCCGGAATCGTCACGGCTTCGGTCGTGGACAGGGTTTCGTTTAGGATGGTGGAGGCCAGCCCGCTTTGCCCCGTGGTCACGGGGATTTCTGTATTGGTAATCTGCGACTGGACGGTGTTTGTGACTTCCGACTGCACGGTGCCCGATATCGACGTGGTGAGCCCCGACTGCCCGGTCGTGACGGGTAGCTCCTGGTTCGTGATGAGAGCCTGAATCTGGTTCTGGATAATGGCCTCCAATTGGTTGGCCACGTTCGTAGCTTGCGGGTAGTTGCTGGCCCGTTGGTAGGTCACGGTGCCCTTGACCAAGCGCGCCGCCACGTATTGCACATCAAACGTGAGCCCGTCGGAAATGGTCGGGTCCAGCTGGAACACCAGCGATTGCGTGTTTTCGTAGGGCATAGTTACGGTCGTATGCCCGGGCACCTCGTCCACCTTTTGTCCCGTTGACGTAGTCACGTGGACGGTGTACGGAGACTGGTTGTAAATGACAATCGAACACCCTTGGGGGGTGTTCAGGTTGTAGGTCTGGGCTTGTGCAGCCTCAATTTGGTCCTGCGTAAAAATCGGTATCCACATGCTCGCCTCACCTTGCCATCATCGCAATGGTCGCAGCGCGGTTCGCGCCCGTGCCCGCATTGCCTCCGCCAATGACGCGCAAGAGCCCGACCAATATGAGCACCAGTCCCACAAAACACAGGACCACGCGCAAAACTAACGCGTCAAAGTTTTTGATAAGCCATTCGCCCCAGCTTGCCGGATTGATCGCGGTGCCCAGGTTGATGCCCTCAAATTGAAGGGCGTTGTCCAACGCTGTGAGCGGGTCATTTGAGGCCTGAGGCGCGTCAGCGGAAAGCATTTCCAGACCCGTGAGGCTCGTATCCAGCGCCGTCCCGGTCGTCACCGACCCATTGTCCGTCCCGCCCGATTCGTAGGCCTTGTACAGCGCCGATTCATAAGATGAAGGCATATACCCCACATCATCGGGGTGCCCCGAATGGTCGGCGGTGTACACCAGAGCCTGAAAGCCGGACAGTCCTTGCGCGACCGCCTCTTTATAGGCACGCGCAATCGGCGGTATGGCAATTTCCGCGTTGGTCAGGGGGTCCAGGAGTTGCGAGACGGAATACCCGTCCCCCTGGCCTCCGCCCTTGTGCAACTGAAACAGTCCAAAGCTCGTCCCGTTATCGCCCACGGCGTTCGGGTTTCCGCCCGATTCCACCGCCATGATGTCCAGCGCGACCCAGGGAGGCAGGCCGTTCGCCAGCGCCACCTGGGACACAATCGAGGTTACGGATGTCGCCATCCGGCCTGCCTCCTTTCCTTACACGTAGAGCGTCCGCCCCGCGTAGATAAGGTTCGGGTTGACCCCGTTCACCTGCGCCAACCAATTCACATCCGAGAGCGGGTAGCCCTCGCGCACGCAAATCTGGGAGAGCGTGTCCCCCGGCTTGATTTTGTACTTTTTGGGAATGCGCAGGGTCGCGCCCGCCTTGATTTTGTTGGGATTGGCGATATGGTTGAAGCGAGCCAGGACCCTATAGGGAATGCCAAAGCGCAATCCGATGCCGGACAGCGTGTCCCCTTTTTTGATCTTGTAGGTCGTGCGTTTGGGCTGCGTGGCCTTGCTTGTCCCCTGCGCAGAGGCGTGCGTGGCCTTGCTTGTCCCCTGCGCAGAGGCGTGCGTGGCCTGCACCGCCTCGGAGGACTTGTCCGATGTCGTACCAAACCATTCATTAAGAACACTGGAATGGTACGCGCCGATGATGAGCGACCCCGGCCCGCCGCCATCATCATAGTGGCTGGCCGCCCAGTTCGACTCGCCCAGCACCTTCGCAGCCTCATCAATACCGCCCTTGGCCCAGGCCTCCTTGAGGTCCTCGGTATCGACGGTCAGCGCCTTGCTGCCCCCGTGCGCGTGTGTGGGCAGGTTGATGAGCTCACACCACGCCTCGGTGCCGTGCTCGGGGGTATCGTAGACCACCACGCGATTGGACTCGACACGCACCGCTCCGGTCCAGATTCCGCCCCTGCCCATCGGCTCGCCCGTTCCGTTCCAAGAGATATTTCCTGGATTGTTCGTGGAAGGCCAGGTGTAGCCATTTTCGGCGGCCATCCACGCCGCCAGAAACCGCTCGGGCAGCCCGGTTTTTTTGGCGGCGAGTTTGGCCATTTTCATGAACGTGGCATTGGCAGCCATGCTTGCACCCCCTCATGCGACTACGCGATTTTGGGCAGGGTAATCTTCTGCCCAGGGTAGATGAGATTCGGGTTCTTGATTTGCGGGTTCGCTTTTTCCACTTGCGCCAGGATGTTCGCAATCTTGGTGTAGTTGGCCTGTCCGCTGTTCGGGATGCCGTACTCTTTGGACACGATCCCCCACAACGTGTCTCCCGACTTGACCGTGTAAGTAGACGCCTTGGGCACGTACTTGTAGGTGGTCGTGCTTTTGCTGCTGCTCGAC
>NZ_BCQV01000080.1 GCF_001552255.1 Alicyclobacillus shizuokensis NBRC 103103 | reverse complement strand
GGCCAAGTTCTATAGTATATCTCACCTTATGTATTCTGTTGCCAATGTCTCTATATTTAATAATACATTTCAGTGGGGGGAACTCCCGTTCGACATTTCCTATGAAGGATGCCATGAATAGGGCCACGTAGCCGTATGGCAATGGAACGGGAGTCGATTGACTTTGTACGGAAACGGGCAACATGTACGTTGTATAGAACCTGTTATCATTCTTTAAATACACCTCTGAACTTTGCCGCTTTCCCTCTATGATTAAGCGACGGTTCTTTTCGTAGGTAATTCCAAATGGGGAATCACTGGTAGACGTACATACTGAAAGAACCTGCTCGATATCGTATATCCATTCTATTGATACGTTTTTTGCCGTCCCCAAACCTATGTTATAAGCATCAAGACGGGGTGGCACTTTATCACGTGCTGCCGTCTTGATGTGAGGTGATAACGCAGTTCCATCCCAGAAAAAATGAAGAGTAGATGTGCCAAAGATAACGTGTGGTTCAAATGTCGTTCTTCTCTGTTTGTCAAGGACAAAGACACTCACAAGAGTGGCCACTGCAGTCATGAAAGTTGCGAGATTAGTTATCCCGTTGTTCATTGTAAGAAGTTGTACGACCCAATTCTGAGACGATGTCTTTGTGGTAGCAGCATATACCAATGAAGAGTAATCGACCAGAGTTAGTAAGATGCCACATATTATTCTAATTGCAAATTTCAAATTGGAATGCCCCCATACATCCGGCGCTGAGGTTATTGTCTCTATCGGAATGATATGTATGATTTTACGTAAATACTGAATGAGCTTTCTACGTGTGTCAAATCGCGGCTTTCGTAGATAGATAGATTCTCCCATATATTTTCTATGAATTGACCCCCGTGTAGTGGATTGTGGTAGGAAATTTCCGGTTTTCTTCAAAGGTGCTTCATCCCGTAGGATTCATGATGGGACATTGCTGCGTTCCTTGATATATCTGTACAATGTGGTCTTGCTTACTCCTGTAGCCTTCGTGATCTCGGTGATGCTGTATTGTTTGCTGTCATACATTTTGAGTGCCAATTTCACTTTGTCCTCAGCTTTGCGTGGCCTGCCACCCTTGCGCCCCCGGGCTCTTGCGCTCGCTAAGCCAGCCTTGGTGCGTTCTCGAATCATGTCACGCTCGAATTCAGCCAGGGCAGCGAAAATGGTGAACACGAGTTTTCCGGTTGCCGTCGAGGTATCAATACTCTCTTTCAGAGAGACAAAGTGGATGCCTTTCTCTCCAAACTCAGATATCAAATCAATCAGATGCTTCGTACTGCGACCTATGCGGTCAAGCTTCCATACGACGACGGTATCCCCAGGACGCAGGTATTTGAGCATTTCATCCAGTTGTGGGCGCTCACGTCGCGCTCCACTTATTTTCTCTTGAAAGATCCGTTCAGCTCCATATTGCCGAAGTGCATCAATCTGCAGATCCAGGTTCTGATCCTCGGTGGACACTCTTGCGTAGCCAAAAATCACAATATCACCCCGTCAATATCGTACCAAAAACGATGAATATGGTGTATAAAGAAACTTTGATAAAGAGACGGGTTTTGGTCCTGTTTAGAGCGGGATTTGTGGTGGGGGGAAATTATCAGTAGAGATAGTATCAAAAACGGTCGTTATTGGAACAGAAACAAGGCACATGAGAATTTCAACTTGACACCTCCACATGCTCACGATATGATATCCACAAACATCGATATCGATGGAGGTCAATATGAATACTGAGTCTGTGCTTGCGCGGCTAAGTGCACTAGCCGACAAGAGCCGCTTCACGATCCTTCAAATTATGGCGAAGGGAGCAATTGGTACTTGCTGTGACCGGATCGAGGCGTATGAGAACGGCTGTTGTGTCGCCGACGTGGTCGCGGTTACAGGACTGTCACAACCCACCGTTTCACACCACCTGAAAACGTTGGAGAAGGTTGGTCTCGTTCGCAAGGAAGTGCGAGGCCCGTGGACTTGTTACTTCCCGAATCCAGAGGCAATCGAAGAATTGATCAATGCCCTGAGAGCTGAATTGTACCCTTCGGGGAAATGCGACGTCGATATACAGGGAGGATGTTGTTCATGACTGCCTTGAAACCCCATGTGGCTATCAATGTGCGTGACTTTGAACGGTCACTCGCATTCTACCGCACCTTTTTCGGCCTGGAGCCGGTCCGAGTTCGCCCCGGCTATGCGAAATTTGACGTCGAACAACCGCCACTGAATTTTACCATCAATCAGCGGGACTACGAGGATGCTGGTGCACTCAACCATCTCGGGCTCCAGGTGAGTTCCACGGATGATGTCCTCGCCGCAAAGGAGAGACTGATGGCGGCCGGTATGGCCACATTTGACGAGATGAACACGACCTGTTGCTATGCGGTTCAGGACAAGATTTGGGTTACAGACCCTGACGGCAACCGGTGGGAAGTCTTCGTAGTCCTCGAGCAGGAGGACGACCGAAAAGAATCCGGTGTACAAGTCGAGTGTGGCGGAATATCAGGAACGTGCTGCACTCCAGCCGGATCCACTTCGTGTTGCGCCAGTTAACATCGATGAAATGGAAAAGGGCGTCGGTCTCGTTGCCGACGCCCGTGAAAGTTCCCCCATCCACTAAGGAGAGACAGCATGATTTATGTAGCGGTCGCGTTGTTTGTCGTCACATTGGTCTTTGTGATCTGGCAGCCGAAAGGACTGTCGATCGGCTGGAGTGCGCTTGGTGGAGCCGGGCTTGCACTCATTTTTCATGTGGTCTCGTTTCAGGACGTGCTAGCTGTCACCAAAATCGTATGGGATGCGACGTTCGCATTTGTGGCCATCATTATCATCTCCACCATCCTGGATAAGATCGGTTTCTTTGAATGGGCAGCCTTGAAGATGGCGCGTGCTGCAGACGGCGATGGGCGAAAGGTGTTCCTCTACGTGACCCTGCTCGGTGCCATCGTTGCCGCCTTTTTCGCCAACGACGGCGCGGCGTTGATCCTGACGCCCATCGTCCTTGAAAAAATCAAGCTGCTGAAATTTGATACCAAGAGGATGCTCCCATTTATTATGGCGAGCGGATTTATCGCGGACACCACATCCCTGCCGCTTGTCGTGAGCAACCTCGTAAACATCGTGTCAGCTGATTACTTTCACATCGGGTTTGTCAGTTACTTTGTCCATATGCTTGTCCCGGATCTCTTTTCACTCGGCGCCAGCATCCTTGTCCTGTATCTCTTTTTCCGACGTGACATCCCGGAAAGGTACAACCCAAGTGATTTGTCTGAACCAGCCAGCGCGATTGCGCATGAGGGAATGTTCAAGACATCGTGGATGATCCTCGCGGTACTCTTGGTGGGTTACATTCTCACGGAGCTGCTGCACATCCCCGTATCTTCCGTCGCGGGTGTCATCGCCATTGTGTTCCTTGTGGCCGGTGCACGCACGCGGGTGATTCAGCCCTGGCAAGTGATTCGGGAGGCTCCGTGGGCCATCGTCGTATTCTCGATTGGGATGTATGTCGTGGTATACGGGCTGCGAAATGCCGGATTGACCAATCTCCTCGGACATGCCGTCCTGGCGACGACACACGCCGGCCTGTTTGCCGGTACACTGGCCACAGGGTTCATTGCTGCCATTCTGTCCAGCATCATGAACAACATGCCCACCGTGATGATTAACGCGCTGGCGATTCACTCTACAGGCGTAAACGGAGTGATGTATGATTCGCTGGTCTACGCAAACGTAATAGGCTGCGATCTTGGTCCAAAAATCACCCCCATTGGCTCATTGGCGACCCTCTTGTGGTTGCACGTACTCGGGAAGAAGGGGATCTCCATCAGTTGGGGTCGATACTTCACGACCGGGGTTGTCCTGACCATTCCAACGCTGTTTGTCACCCTGTGCGGGTTGTACTTATGGACTTTGCTCACGTCATGACAGGAGGGTTTACGATGGCGAAAAAGCTGATCTACTTCCTGTGCACGGGAAATTCATGCCGAAGTCAGATGGCAGAAGGATGGGCACGCCACCTTGGCGATGACCAGGTTGAAGTGCACAGTGCAGGCGTGGAAGCCCACGGCTTAAATCCAAGAGCTGTAGCAGTCATGAAAGAAGTCGGAATCGACATTTCGCACCACCAGTCAAAGTTGATTGACCCGGACCTGCTGAATCAGGCTGACTACGTGATTACGTTGTGTGGGGATGCGAACGATAGGTGTCCCATGACACCACCACATGTGAAGCGTCTGCACTGGGGTTTTGAAGATCCCGCAAAGGCTACCGGGACGGAGGCAGAGATTCAGGCAAAATTCCGCGAAGTGCGGGATGCGATACGTGACAAAATCCTGACCTTCTTGCATGAGGAAATCGAGTGAGGCGATGAATCATGGTAACGGTCCGCTTTGCGACACCCGAAGATTTACCGTCCATCTTGACGATTTATAATCAGGGCATCGAGGATCGGATTGCGACGTTAGAGCAGGATACAAAGGACATGTCCTACATAACGCGCTGGTTTGCGGAGCATACAGGGCGTTACAGGGTTTTAGTGGCAGAGAATCAAGGGAGCGTCGTTGGATGGGCAGACTTACACCCATATTCACACCGTTGTGCTTACGCTGGTGTAGGCGAACTGTCAGTGTACGTTCACCGAGAATGGAGAGGGAAGGGCGTCGGTCAAGCGCTCCTCCGCGAGTTGGAGGCATTCGCTCGCGAAAACGAATTTCATAAATTGGTCTTAGGGACATTTCCCTTCAATTCCAGTGGTCAGGGTTTATACCGCAAAATGGGATTTCGTGAGGTTGGCGTGTTCAAAAACCACGGGAAACTAGATGGAAATTGGGTTGACGTGATGTGGATGGAGAAGTTACTGGACGTGGATGTCGATCGATGAGCCAGGCTATATAGCATGTTTGACTGCGAACTGTGCCGTTTTACTTTGGCGGTTAGTCGTTGAATCACGCGGAGCAAGCCTCGATCGGGTAAAACGCGCAGAAAAGAGTGCCTCGTGAGTGGTTGGGATTGCTTTGCTGCTTCTCGCTGTATACATCACGGTGGCTTCGGTAGATAAGCTTGTCACACACCAAGGAGCGGAATCGACGTACTGGGGGCTTGGTTTAGCCATCGCATCAGGAATCATCATGCCATATCTGTTCCGAGCCAAGAAACGAATTGGCACTGAAATCGGCAGTAAAGCACTTCGGGCAGACGACTCGTGCAGCATCGTTTGTGCGTATATGGCTTGGACGGTCTAGCAGGTGTCATTTTGACCGCTTTGTTCGGCTGATGGTGGATTGATTCCATCGCTGCCTTGGCACTGGTCTACTTCGTCGTGAAAGAGGGGTGGGAAGCGATTCAGGAAGCGCGTGGCAAGAAAGATGCCTGTGGCTGTTGTCATGACGATTGTTGCTAAAGTGACCGATAACCGTCCGAAAGGGCAACTTCACATAATGGCCGTTATTGGACGGGCAAAAGTGCGCAATTAAGTTTGTCTGACCATGTGATCAAAAAAGGCGTCCATCATTGGACACCGTTATTCTGGATGCATATGGACTCAGTGTCATGCAATACTTAATGACGAGCGGTGTGATTTTCCACTGCGATGACTACATACTCCACGAGCAATCCGCCCCTCGCCAAACGTCGACAACTTAGTGATAGGATAAGCGGTAACATTAGGTTATGGCCTACTCCTTTTTGTGAGATTAGCCACGACTTGTGTACCGTTTTTTCTATAATGGGTATACTT
>NZ_BCQV01000079.1 GCF_001552255.1 Alicyclobacillus shizuokensis NBRC 103103 | reverse complement strand
AAATAGATTATTTTGATCGCTTGTCGTCCTGGGATTTATCCATGGACTTGATGGATATGACGATTGTCAATGTCGCGATTCCAGACATTATGACTGAATTTGGAGCCACTATTCATCTTTCTCAATACGTGATTACGGCTTATTTGGCAGATACTCGAGGAACAAAATGCATTTACATACTCAGTTTGGTTGTCTTTACCGGAGGATCCACGTTGTGCGCTGTGGCATGGAACATCGAGTCCCTCATTTTCTGTCGCATCCTGCAGGCCATCGGAGGCGGCATGATTATGCCACTTTCAATGTCCATCGTTGAAAAGACATTTACCAAAAAAGAACTACCCTTAGGTCTTAGGCATGGGGTTAATGGAAATTCCTTTTCTAGTAGAATCTTCCTTAGGGCCGACCGTTGACGGTTATTTTGTGGAGTATTGGAACTGGAGAAACTATACCCCAGTATCGCGATGCATACGTTGCAAAGTCATAGACCGTTCGGATGAACTGTTTGCCATTCCTGTCGACACGACATCGCTTTCCGTGGCGAGGGAGTATCCAGACCAGAACGAGTTTCGTATCGACCGAGGTTTCTCAAAAAATCGCCGGCCGGATCTCAAGCAAATTGTGTTTGGCCTTTGCACCGTGCGAGGCCTGGGAATTTGCGCGAACGTCAATCCCGGAAACTCGATCATACTTGGAACCTCGAGAACATCCAGAGCCTTCTGGCGCAAATCAACGAACCGATGCGTGAGAAGGGCGTGTATACCGCTGATGCGACGCTGGTAACCCAAGACAACCTGGAACTGCTGGCAAAGGAAAACGCCACTTCATCTCCCGATTGCCAGGGACGTATAAGCTGTCCGAACAGCCCAAGCAGGCCGCGTGGGAGAAGGAAGAGAAGTGGCAGGAAATCGGTCGTCTTGCCGAGAGATGGTACGAGCTACAAGATCCAGTCCTTCCGCAGGACGCTCTATGGTTGGACCTACCCGATTTGTGGTGGTTCCTTCGTCGAGCCTGGATGTCCGTCAGGAACACAAACTGGAGTGTGTCCTGGAACGAGAACAGACGGAATTGCAAAAGACGGCCAAGAGCCTTGGCAAGAACGTCTACAGTTGTCAACAGGACGCACAGGCAGCAGCAGGAATCACATTCTACTTCAAAACAAATCCTTTGCGCTTGATGTATTCACTATAAAACTCAAACGGTATATCTTGAGTTAACATATCAATATTTCTCTGCGACCAATTTGCTATCCGTTGATTACTCGTACGATGTGCATAATACTCTTCCATATCTTTATCATATTGTGCGATGATTTCTTTCAGAGCGCAATTATATTTGTTCTCAAAGAACATGGCGGGCTGAGGCAAACGTGGTTTTTGTTCCGGCATTTCATCTGGAACACCAACAGCTAATCCAACTAATGGAATGACATTTTTTGGTAAATCCAACCACTCATCCAGCTCTGGTACCGCACCAACTCCTCCTAGGATCACAGTCCCTAGGCCAATAGACTCAGCTGCTAAATTAGCATTTTGTACAGCAATGGCCGTACTCGTAATTCCCATTTGATAGGAGTAAATGAAACTTATATTTTTTTCATTTTTTCTTTTTGCTTATCATTTGCGGTCAACATGATCCGATAGAAATCGACGCAGAAGATAAATAAATATCCACATTCATATACTTCGGTGCTTTTTGCTCGGTTAGCTAATTCCTTCTTTATGGTGGAATTTGTAACACCAATAATAGTAAATGACTGTAGATGACCAGATGTCGGAGCCATTCGGGCAGCGCGAACAATGATATCAATTTGCTCTTGGGTTAGCGGTTTATTTTTGAATTTTCTTATCGATCTATGGTTATTGATTGTCCGAATGACATCGTTCACTGAAGATCCCTCCGCCTGTTGTTTCCTCAGAAACAGTTTCCGTGGAAACAATATTAGCAGACAAATTTTCGTGCGTCAAATGGTTTCCGCGTAAACTTATGTTATAGTTTATATAAAGAAAGGGAGAGACCTTGATGGCTGATGCGGAGAACGATTTAAAGAAACTCCAAGATAGAATGAAAAAGTCTTTGTTCTCTATTGTCCACAGAGAGTTGGACGATGATTCAGACAAAAAATGGTTAAACGAGCATGTCTCTAATGATGATCTCAGACGACTGATCCCTAAATTATCCGTATTAAGCCTTCATACATTGGAGATCATTAGTCAAAACGAAGGAATTAAGGGTACAGATATAGCTCGAGAATTGGATGTGACGAAAGGAGCGATATCTAAAGTTATTCGAAAACTTTTGGATTATGGTTTGATCCGAAAAGAACAGCGACCGACAAACCTTAGAGAGATTTATTTTTTTGTTACGCCTTTGGGTGCTGAGTTATCCGATTTGCACCGACAATATCATTTGGAACTCGACAAAAAGAGTCTTGAATTACTCAAGAGCTATGACTTGTCTTCTCTTGAGCTGGTTGCTGATTTTCTAGAAAACTTGGCCCGACTACACTAGTTCTGAAAAGGGAAATCTAAGCCCCCCGTCGGAGGCAGTACCCAGACAAATGTACTCAAGGATCATGGATGAGTCCGGAGTGAACCGACGCAGCTCTGGCGACTCAGTAGGGACTCCGACATAAAGTTCGTGTTCTAGGAGTGTCGGATGAGGTGGCTCCTTTCTGCTCAGCCGTGGTACTCCTCCACACACTCCGGCCCATCATGCCGGAAGTTTCCGACCATCAGGTGAACGGGTAGGCGTCCACTGGATGCCACAAAACTCTTTTCCTCACACAATCGACGTTGCCCCCCATTATAGCTACTTTCAGCATGCACAACGGTAGGAGGGGATCCATCTCCGTATAAAACTTATCTTGGCACCATCATCTATGGGGAACGACATGTGCTATTATGTGGAAGTGTCGCCTGAAGGGATGACGGCGGCGGGCGGTTGGAAGTTCGACCATCCTGTGGATCAAGTCGAGCGTTTTCGGGCGGCCGTAGACCGTGGGGAATTGGGCCAAGCATTTGAAAAATCGCGGCCGACCTTCGCAGAAACCATTTTGAACTGGTTGGAGACAAGATCAAGACGACTCCGAAAGGATATCCCGCCAATCACCCCAGAATCGAGTGGCTCCGCTATAAGACCGTATGTAGGGTCTGCTGAACGGTTGATAAGTCCACTCGTAGCAAGGATTACTGGCCGTTTGTGACGAAATCTCATGCACGGATTTTCGCTGGAATCCGTCAAAATCCTTTCACCTGAGGGGTTCCCATGTATCGCTCGACCGAACGACAGATGCTGCTTCCCGATGACTTCTTCCTGCCGTTTGGCGGGAAATTGAACAAGGAAAACCGCTGGGTAAAACTCGCTGAGATGATTCCTTGGTGGATAGTTGAAGAGCACTACGGAGAGCGCTTGAAGTCCTGGACAAAGGGACAACAGGCGTACTCTGTCCGTATAGCACTGGGTGCACTCATTATCTAGGAACGTTTGAGTCTGAGCGACCGCGAAACGGTGCGCCAGAGCACGGAGAATCCGTATCTGCAATACTTCATCGGGCTGCCGAGTTTCCAGGAAGAGCTACCGTTTCATCCGTCGTTGATGACGCATTTTCGGAAGCAGCTGGGTCCAGACGTGTTGAGGCAGGTGAATGAATGGATGGTGATAGAGCAGGACGACCGTGATGATTTGGATGATGAGGATGGTGGTGATTCGGGGCAGCTAGGTGTGCGTACCGACTCCAAGTCCAGGACAAAGGCGCAGACAACCGCGAACCAAGGCAAGCTGCTGCTGGATGCCACCTGCGCGCCAGCGGACATCTCCTACCCGACCGACTTGTCGCTCCTGAACGAGGCCCGTGAGAAACTGGAGAAGATGATTGACGTTCTACATGCAGCACGTGAGCGTGGCATTCGCCTGAGTGGACCTCCGTTGGGTCGGCCCTCGAAGACAGCGCGGGAAGAACAGGCACGGATACGGATAGAGAGACAGGACGCAGTGGAACGAAACGCAATCGAAGGGAAGTTCGGCGAAGGCAAGCGTCTGTATGGTCTGGGTTTGATTCGGGCGCGCCTGCGGGCAACGAGCGAGACGGTCATCGCGCTGCAGCTGCTCGTGATGAACCTGGAGCGGAGACTCCGCCTCCTTTTGTCCCTTGTCCTTGCGTGGCTCCAACGATCCCTAACTTCAACAGCCCTGGTGAACTCGTGACCCGTTCAGCAGACCCTATGTACCGAATACAGATGCTTGTAGAAGATTGGATGTTCACGGAAAAAGCCGTCCGTCAGGTGAAATCCGCATGGAGGGAGACGCAGCCGTTGATCGACTGGCTCGAGCGGCATGTCGGGCCTTCCACTCTCACGTGCCGATGGTCCGTTTGAATTGTGCTCGAATACACAAATTCCATGGTACAATTTACAGCATCCATAGATGGGGAGGGCGTGGGGATGTCGTGCTTCATTTGCGGCAAGCACGCGGGTGTAGCTGCTCAACCGCCTGGCGGCTACATTACTTCCATGCACACTTTGTTCCCCGATACAGCGACAGTCCGACAAAGGGGATAAAGTTTTTGAGAGGCTTCATCCTGCAAGGAAGATGATGTCATCGAGGTAGTACGCAAACTGCGTGACCTACTCAAGTTGCAGAAGTAAGCGATGGATGAATCTGAGGCTCTGAGACTGGGACACGTACTTTCGTGAGCAGCAGGGTGTTATCGTCGCGGTGGGCAGGCATCGAGCAGTACGAAGGGGTGACGTCGATGAATTCTTTGAAGCCAAGTGCCCAACGAGTTCAGGACGCTATCAGAGCACTGGGATTTCCATACACCGTAGTGGAACTTCCTGATAGCACGCGAACGGCAGCGGAGGCTGCAGAAGCAATAGGCTGCAAAGTGGTGCAGATCGCCAAATCTCTTGTATTTCGTTGTCAGAACTCGGGGGCTCCGCTGCTGGTGATAGCCAGCGGTGTGAATCGTGTCAACGAGAGCCGCGTCGCCGAATGGCTTCAAGAGCCGTTGGAGAAGCCCGACGCTAATTTCGTACGAGAGCACACAGGTTTCGTTATTGGAGGTGTACCGCCCATTGGCCACCCGGCTCGGCTGAAAACCCTAATTGACGAAGACCTGTTCCAGTATGACGTGATTTGGGCGGCGGCTGGCCATCCCAAGGCTGTTTTTCAATTGACTCCGCAGGCTCTCGTGGAAATGACCAATGGGCACGTACTATCCGTGAAATAGGATCGGATGGAGCTGCGGAGGCCATGTACAGTGCCCTTTGCGTCAGTGAACACCGAACTGAGCGTGGCCACCCATCAAGACCGTGTGCTGTTTTGATGGTTTTCGCCCATTATCCGTGGTCAACACCAGGTGTGTATGCATCTACTCACTCAGTGGAAAGAAGGTCGTCGGATTCGGATTCACATAGAACAGCTCTTTCGGGTAAGGGAACTGAAGGGGTGGCATGGAAGAGGGGTCATAGAACCTGAAGTTTCCTATTTCACCATCAATAGCCTGAAGCGTTCCGCCTTTCACTGTGCATTCGAACACAGAGTTTAGGTACTCAACTTGATTTCCGTCTGGGTAAATCCACCGAAATTTCTTGCCACCAAATACACCAGGTGTGTGGGAACAACTTGTAATCCTGTTTCTTCCCATGCCTCGCGAACAATGGCTTGAGCAGGCGTTTCACCAAGTTCTATGGCACCAGCAGGAAGACCCCACATCGTGTTCCCTGCTTCTTGCACAAAGAGGATTTGGTTTCTTTTATTTCGAATGATTGCCACCACGTTCGGGCAAAAAATAAGCTGATTGCCAATTTGTCTCCGTAGGTTCTTGTAATAATCTGACATCGGTACTCGACTCACCTCGTCTCGTAAGTTTACTATGCTGCGTGTCTTCTATGCACGGACCCATCACAAAGGGTTGAGACA
Source organism: Alicyclobacillus shizuokensis NBRC 103103 (assembly GCF_001552255.1). Classification (GTDB taxonomy): domain Bacteria; phylum Bacillota; class Bacilli; order Alicyclobacillales; family Alicyclobacillaceae; genus Alicyclobacillus_G; species Alicyclobacillus_G shizuokensis. The sequence continues at coordinate 363 of NZ_BCQV01000079.1, read as the reverse complement.
AGTACTGGAGAAGGGGAAAATTGTCACAGCTACAGAGACCATAGCGCATCCATTCTTGATCTTGCAGAGGACGCATGTGGAAACGGGGGATACGGGTGACCAAGAAGCTCTACATCATACGTCATTGTTCAGCTGTAGGTCAAGGGCAGGATGCACCGCTGACGCGAGAAGGGGAGGGACAGGCTGAGCGTCTCGCAGAATTTCTATTGGATAGCAAGATCGAATGGATTGTTTCGAGTCCGTACGTGCGCGCTCGGCTTAGTATCGAGCCTCTGGTGAAACGGCTGAATGTAGGTATGCAGATTGATGCCCGTCTGTCAGAGAGAGTACTCAGTACAGGTCACTTGGACAACTGGCTATGTC
>NZ_BCQV01000078.1 GCF_001552255.1 Alicyclobacillus shizuokensis NBRC 103103 | reverse complement strand
CGTCAGCGCGGCCGCGGCCAACGCCAGAAACACCACGGGCAGGTAGACGAGCGAAAGCAAGAACGTGCGCCGCGCCCACTGCGCCGGCTGAGTCTGCGTCCGCCAGAGCATCACGTGCGCTGCCAGGAATGCGGCTCCACAGGCAAGAGCCACCGCTTCATACGGCCAGGGATGGCTCAGCGCAGCGTACGGCAACGCCGAGACAGCAATCAGCAAACAAGTGTACCCAATCATCTGGATAATCGTCGCTTTTGCCCCGCGCACCGCCGGCATCATCGGGATGCCCGCGGTGGCATAGTCGCCGTTGCGGTACAGGGCGAGCCCCCAGAAATGGGAGGGCGTCCAGAGAAAGACGATGCCGAACATCACCCAGGCCGGCCAGTCGAGGTGTCCGGTCACCGCCGCCCAACCGACAAGCGGGGGAAAAGCGCCGGCACCGCCACCCACGACGATGTTCTGCGGGGTGCTGCGTTTCAGTCCCATCGTATAGACCACGGCGTAATAGACATAGCCGGCGGCGGCCAGGAGCGCAGACAGACCGTTGACCATGGCACCCAGCCAAGCCACTCCCGCCGCGCCGAGCGCCAGCCCGAGCAGCAGCGCGTGCCGCGCCGGCACCACACCCTGGGGCAGTGGCCGGTTCGCCGTGCGCTTCATGATGCCGTCGATGTCCCGGTCGTACCACATGTTGACGGCCGCCGATCCGCCCGCTGTCAACGCCAGCCCGACGAGCGCGGCCAGTGCCAGCCGTGGCTCGGGCCACCGCTGGCCGGCCCAGACCATCGCGCAAAACTCGGTGAACAGGAGCAGCGCCAAAATCCGCGGCTTCGTCAGCTCCACGTAGGCGCGAAGCCGCTCGGTTGCACCAGGCAGCGCGCGAATTTGCCCCGCGTCGGCGGCTACCCGCGACGTCATCACAAGCCATACCCCCCATCCGGCTCAGGCCACCATGTAGTGGAAAGACATGGCCCACAGAGAACCTGCCACAAAGACCACAGTGAATAGGAACGCCATCGCGATCGCCAGCGAATGCACCGGCGGCCCATCTCCTTTGGTGATGTGCATGAAGAGGAACAACTGAACCCCTATTTGCAACACCGCCAGGGCCAACAGGATGAGGACGAGCGGGCCGCCATGCAGGCTGTGGGCAAACACAGCCCACAGCGCCGCCAGCGTCAACACGACGGACAGCACGTACCCCAGCACGTACTGACCGATGCCGTGCTGCGGCTTGCCCACCTGGACAGGCTTGCCCATCTCCACGTGCGCTTGCATCTCACATCACCATCCCCGTCAGGTAAACCACCGTGAAGATAAACACCCAGACCACATCGAGGAAGTGCCAGTACAGCCCGACGTTGAACACCTTGCGCGCCGTCTGCGGCGTGATGCCCCAGCGCAGCACCTGAACCAGGATGGCCGCCATCCAGACGATGCCCAGCGACACGTGGCATCCGTGCGTCCCGACGAGCGTGAAGAACGCCGAGAGGAAGGCGCTCCTCGACATCGTGGCGCCAATGTGCACGTCGTGGATGAACTCCTGCACCTCCAAGCCGACGAAGGCGAGACCCAGCAGCATGGTGATGAACAACCAGACGGCCACCGACTTAGCGCGTTGGCGCTGCATCTCGTAGGTAGCGATGCCGCCGGTGAAACTGCTGGTGAGCAGAATGAATGTCTCCGCCACAAACCCGGGCACGTCAAACAGGGTGCGCGCCGTCGGCCCGCCGGCCGTGTGCGTGTGCAGGAGCACGTACGTCGCAAACAGGCAGGCAAACAGCAGCATATCGGTGGCCAGGAACAGCCAGAAACCGAAGATCTTGATCGACTCGCTGGGTTGGCTGTACTCGATGGTCTTCGCCTCGGCGCTCCCGTGCGCCCGCGGGCGCTCCAGCGTCATGATGGACATCGTTCACAACCTCCCGGACAGCGCCTCAGTGCGACGAATCTCATCCGCGCTGAGGTCGTGTTCGTCGTGCAGTTCAAACGAGCGAGCCAACAGACAGACCGCGACACCCAGGAGCGCCAGGGCAGCCAGGACGTACCACTCGAACACGAAGCCCAGCCCCGCGAAGAAGAAGCAGACGCCGAGCAGAAACGGACGCGCGCTGTTGTTGGGCATGTGGATGGGGCGGATATCGCTGGCCGCCGTCCGCAGTTCCCCAGTCCGGCCCTGTTCCTTCAGCGTCGCCCACATATCGCGGTCGGTGACGTGCGGGATGACAGCAAAGTTGTAGTGCGGCACCGGCGACGGCAGCGACCACTCCAATGTGCGAGCATCCCAGATGTCCCCGGTCACGTCGCGCTTGCCGTACTTGATGCTGTATAGCACCTGCACAACGATGAACAGGAAGCCAAGTCCCATGATGTAGGCGCCAATCGTGGAGATGAAGTTGAGCGTTCCCCAACCGAGATCGGCCGGATAGGTGTACATACGGCGCTGCATGCCCATCAACCCGAGGGCGTACTGCGGCATGAAGCAGACGTAAAAGCCGATGTTGAACAGCCAAAACGCCCAGCGGCCAATTCGTTCATCCAGCTGGAAGCCAAACATTTTCGGCCACCAGTAGTACATGCCGGCCAGCATCCCGAAGACGACGCCGCCGATGAGCGCCTGGTGGAAGTGGGCAACCAGGAAGTAGCTGTTGTGGTACTGGTAGTCGGCCGGTGCGGCCGCCAGCATGACGCCCGTAGCCCCCGCAACCGCGAAGCAGACGATGAACGCCAGCGTCCACAGCATCGGCAGGGTCAGGCGAATCCGCCCGCGATACATGGTGAATAGCCAGTTGAACATCTTGACACCCGTGGGGATGCCCACGGCCATCGTCGAGACCGCGAAGAAGCTGTTCACGTCTGGACCCGCGCCCATGGTGAAGAAGTGGTGCACCCAGGTCACATCGCCGACGACGGTGATGGCCATGAGCGAGGCCACCATCGATTTGTAGCCGAAGATCTCCTTGCGGGAGAAGGTGGCCACCACTTCCGAGTAGACGCCGAACGCCACCAGGACGACGATGTACACCTCCGGGTGACCCCAGACCCAGAACAGGTTGATGAACATCATCGGGTTGCCGCCCTGCGCAATCGTGAAGAAGTGGGCGCCAAACAGGCGGTCAAACAGGAGCAGCGCCAACGCGACATTGAGCGCCGGGAACACCGTCAGGATGACGATGCTCGAGGCGAGTACGGCCCACGAGAACAGCGGCACCTTCATCATCGTCATGCCCGGAGCCCGCATCTTCAGGATGGTGGCGATGAAGTTGATGCCCGTGCCCAGCGTCCCAATACCGGAAATCAGCAACGACACCAGGTAGTAATTCTCGCCCGGTCCTTTGTCAAAGCCAAGCTCCGTCAACGGTGGATAACTGGTCCAGCCCGCATCGGGCGATCCGCCAAACACAAAGGAGATGTTGAACAAAAACGCGGCAAAAAAGAACAGCCAGAAGCTGATGGCGTTCAAGTATGGAAACGCCACATCGCGGGCGCCGATTTGCAGCGGCACGGCGATGTTGAACAAGGCAAAGATGAACGGCATGGCCATGAACAAAATCATGATGGTGCCGTGCGTCGTAAAGATCTGGTTGTAATGCTCGGCATCCAGAAAATGATTGTTCGGCTCCGCCAACTGCGTGCGTATGAGCAGGGCGTCGACCCCGCCGCGAAAGAACATCAAGAGCGCACAGACCAGGTACATGATGCCGATTTTCTTGTGGTCCACCGTGGTCAACCACTCGCGCCACAGCCACTTCCACTTCTTCAAGTAGGTCAAGGCGAAGACAATACCGATGATGGTCAAGAGGATGAGCACGTCTGAACCCCAAATCAGCGGCCCCTCGCGCCACATCAGGTAGGTATCGCCAAAGTGGCGTATTGCCTCCCACATCTCTCGTTCACGCTCCTTCTGGTTCCAATCTCGGCCCTTCGTCCCGTCTCCTCACGGGGTTCGTGGCTTGCGCTGGTCGCGTTCCCCACTGCTGTTACATACCGTCCGACATGGCCTTGTCCGGCTTGCCACCCGGTACGTCGTTGAACATGCCCGGCATGTACTGGCCGCCGTCCGCCCACACCGTGGCGTTGAACAGCCCCTTCGGGAACGCAGAGTAGGTGGCCTCACCCATGACGCTCGGTTTCTTCAACTTCGCATACCCTGCCTGCGTCAGAGCCGGGTAAGACTGTTTGGCTTGGTTCACCCAGCTGTTGAAGTCTTCGTCACCGACTGCCACCACGCGGAACTGGTCATGAGCAAACCCTTCGCCGGTAAAGTTGGCGCCGTGACCGTAGTAGGTGCCTGCCTCGTCCGCCTGCAACCATAGCCGCATCGACATCCCCGGCATCGTGTACTCCTGGCCGCCGAGTTGCGGCACCCAGAAAGAGTTCATCGGTGCGTCCGAGGTGAGTTCAAACTGCACCGGCACCCCCGTTGGAATCTTGCAGTAGTTCACCGTCGCCACGTGCTGATCCGGGTACAGGAAGAGCCACTTCCAATCGAGCGACACCACCTCCACCGTCAGCGGCTTCACGTTGTTCTCCGGAGGCTTGACGAGTGCGTACGTGGTTCTCACAGTCGCCGCACCGAGAATCCCGACCACCACAATGGGTATCCCCCACCAGATGAATTCGAGGACTTTGCTGCTGGCCCAGTGGGGTTGATACGGCGCCTTGTTGTCCGGCTTGTCTCGGTACCGCCAGACGATGTAGAGCATGAGCAAGATCACGGGCACAATAACAATGAGTACGAGCACCGTCGAGAGCACTATCAGGTGCAATTCCTGCCAGCCCACGGGTCCGACCGGATGGAGCACCATGTACTCGGGGCTGCAGCCCGCCAGGAGCACGGCCATGGCCACCGCAAGCAGACCGACCTGCCCTGCCCGACGACGCGTCTTGCGCCGGTCCATTCTCTCCTCCCCTTTCCCAACACAGGTGTGATGGAAATCAGATACTGACGAGCATCGTTGCCGCCTCGCCCAACCTGTCGAGGCCGCTACACAGTCATCGTAGTAGCTGACACCCTCTCCCATAAGCCACAAAACGCGCATTTTGCGGCGCACAAGGGGACCAAGCGGATTGGTGCATCCGCTTTGCGTGGTCGGACTAGTACAAAGGAAAGGGGTAAGACAGACCGATGCATGTTTGAACTCTTCATTCTTGGTGAAATTCTTGGCGCCTTGCGGCAGATCCGTTGGGGAACCCTGTACTCGGTGTTACGCCGCATGGAGACCGAATTCGGAGGCGTGGTCGAAGAAGAGGTAGGCAAGGAAGTCAGAAATCTTGTTCGCGGAAACAGGATGACAGTACCGTTCCATTATGGGTGCGGCCATTGCGAGTGCTGTCTCAAAGGGATTCCTAACCTTTTGAAGTCGCTATCATATGCGGTACGGTTCTGGATTCGACGGAGGATATGCCGAGGACGTGTTGGTCAAAAATGCAGATTTCCATTTCATTCGCCTTCCCAAAAACGTGGACGGCCTGACAGCGGCCGCCATCGGCTGCCGGGTCATGGGGGACTATCCTCCAAGGTTCAAACCAGTATCCCCGGTTACGTTACTCTACGTTATGCATGTTCAAGAGGGAGACCCTCACTCTACCAGTCATCGCATGGAACTCGGTGAGAGGACTGTGTCCTTCACCCTATCGTACTTACCCCTCAATACACAGATTCACCCTCAGACAAGTCGAACTGCCCTGGGATCATTTTGGTTGAATATTACTCATTACAAATCCGCTTTCAGGCAATGTCGGCATTTTTGCCAGACTATAACTGAAATCCTGAGCCGGGACCTCAAACTCAATCTTGTTGACTAAGAAATCCAGGCTCGCTTTCATGATTTCGACGGTAATGCCCTCGCCCGGGCAACGGTGCCCCTTGACAGGGTCACCTCCACCTTGGGGAATGAAATCAAATAAGCCGCCCTTCCATTCCTTAAACCGTTCGGGCCGGAATTCATTTGGGTTTTCCCAGAGTCGCGAATCGTGATTTGTACCGTATAGGTCAAGCAGTACGAGCGTTCCCTTTTTGAATTCGCACTGATTCCAAACGAAATCCTTTCGTACCCTGGCACCCAAGAACGGGGCAAACGGGTAGTGCCGACGAACTTCTTGCACAAACATTTCCAAATAATTTCTTCCACCTGACTGCAGATTCTTCTTACACTCGGGATGCTCGTGCAGCGCTAGGGCGGCAAAGGTTATGAAGGTCGCAATAGCGACAATCGGCCGCAAAACGTTGATAAGTTCTACCGCAGCAATTTGGGTATCCAGCTGGCTACCATCAAGCTCCTCTCTCAGAGAAAGTAGGTTTTTCTCCGTTTTTCTCGCCCGATCGCACGATTTCGCATTTGACCGTTCCGTACCCGGACTGCAAAATGTGTCATGAGAGCGGACTGACCCGTTTGAGC
>NZ_BCQV01000077.1 GCF_001552255.1 Alicyclobacillus shizuokensis NBRC 103103 | reverse complement strand
CCCAATGTGCGCCTACTAACAGCATGAACAAAATGATCTTTGAATTACTCACGAGAAAGCTTATCCCCTGCTGAAACCATCTATAAAGTACGGGCGGACGGCCGCGTACGAACCCACAGTGTTCATGATCGCAACCGGCATCCATAAAGCCGGCTATCGTGAAATTCTCGACATCATATTGGGAGACGGCGAATCCGAAGTTGGGTGGCCCTTTTTTGCATGGCTGAAGGACATGGACTCCATCGTGTGGATGTGGTCGTCGAAACCACCAGGGGCTTGTAAAAGCACTGTTGACCTTGGTTGAAAAACGGTATGATGGATGGGGATATGATTCCCCTGTGGTTGAGTGTGACATTTGTGACATGATAGTTTAGTTTCTTTTGCCTGCATTCATGATTGCATGTGCAATTTTAGTTACATCCGACTGAGAAATATCATCTCCAACCGCGCCAAGAACGCAAGTCCATGGCCCCTGTACCCAACTTAAGTAATATGCATTTTGGACGTTTGAATTGGCGCCTCTGTACTCAAAGGTCAACATCTTTGCCTCATGTCCATCGATGCTTATGATCTTGCTGTCTGGGCCAGTTAACGATTGCCCATTTAAATAAATAGTCTGATCTAAATTTTTGTATATCGTTAGAGATATCTCGCTTGGATAGGCGTTTGGAGTAACGCGAAGCAATCCATCTGCATCAATCACCATATGATCTCCTGCATACCAATCGACCCTAATGCCATGGACAATCAATCCCGGATACTGCAGCTCCGGAACGGGAACGCCGACATCTGAAACCACACCATCGTAATCGTTGTACGTTGCAGAGTGCTTGATGTTACCTCCCCAAAGAGGCTGATTGCCGTAACTTATGGAAAGCAGAATACCTGTTTGGTGCTTTGAAAATATGTGAGTAAATTCCCCAATGATGTTATCTAGTGGACCACTAGCCATAGCAATACCGCCTGTAAGGCCGACCGTAACAAATAAAGAGGCGATGGATATGAACCAGCGGCGTTTCATGATCGATTTCTTACGAAGTTGTACATTGTTCACGATGTCATCGACGTTTGGCGTGGGGTTGAATTTTACACCCGCCAGCTCTTGGAGAAACTTATCAACATCTTTGCTCATCTCTAGTAACCCTCTTTCTCAAGAAGTTTCTTTAGCGCTCGCCGGGCACGATGAAGTCGTACACGACATGTGCTTTCTCTAATGTTAATAATTTCGGAAATTTCCTTTAACAGGAATCCATTCACGTAATACAGTACGAGAATTTCACGATACTCCTTACGCAAGCAGGCTAATGTTTGATAAATGTCAAGCGCCTTGCGGGTACTGCTGTCAATTTGACTCGATTCAATCGGTTGCGAGGATAATTTGATTTTCCGTTTCCAGGAACTGCGCAGAACCGTGCGACATTCATTTCGTACGATGGTACATAACCAAGCGAGGGCCTTGTCCGGGTCATGTAACTTGTTGATGTTCATTACTGCCTTAATGAGCGATTCCTGTACGCAGTCTTGAGCCAGGTGATAGTCATTTAGGATAGCCAATGCCACTGCGAACAACTTCGAATAGTACTGTTCTACCCAACATTCAATAGCCTCTCGTTGTTCCAATTCCAGCGGTGTTCCATTGTGCCTTGAGGTAGACATCCTAAGTGACTTTTCCAAAGGGGCACCACCCTCTTAGGTTGCCTTGCACTTCTTAGACGCTCAGTATCGTGTCAAACGTTACATCAGATGTAAGCGCCAAGCGGAGTATACCTTGAAAGCAGTCACTCTTTCGCCTACCGCAGCAGCATGACCTTTTCGGCCGCGGCATCCAGGTTCGGCAACCACTCGAACAGATACTCCAAATAGGCAAACGGATTGAACGGGTCGTCCTTCGCGGTCTCCACAAGGCTATAGGTAATGGCGCTCGCCCTTGCTTCACGCGGCGTGGTCGGGGTGCTGGGCACACGCAAGGCGGAAGTTCGACGAGGCGCTCAAAGCGCTTCCCACCGGTGAGCGGCGATCCAAACCGGTCACTGTGGGGGGAAGGCCTGGAATACTGCAACCGATTGATTGCGTTGGAGAGGAAATTCAAAGATGCCACTCCAGAAGAGCGGTACGAAGGCCGTCTGGTCCACAGCAAGCCGGTGGTCGACGCGCTTTGGCATAGTTGCAAAACTCACGGGTACTGCCCAAGAGTGCGCTGGGGCAGGCGGTCGCGTGTTGCCTCAAGCAGTGGGATAAACAGTATCCCTCCACATGCAGGTACCCTTGAAATCCTTCCAGGAACCTCCGCGAATGCTCCGCCGAACGGGTCGGCTGGTAGTCGAATGACGCGGATAGAGGCTTTGTGTGGGTGGGAACTTGCGCAGCCAGTAGTGCAACTGATGCAAGGGGATGTGATGCAGGGCACACTAGGACGTGGCACTCTCACCACTGGCGCGAAAGTCGGCCACTCGCGGTTCCCACATCCTGTGCAATTCGGCTCTGGTCATGACGTACACGCTCCTTCGGCTCGTTTATTCCCAATTATCGAGTCTGGAGCGTCCCTGCGCGAGGTGTGGAGGATTTTACGCTCACCGTGTTTCGCATTAACAATGAACTCCGATATAATATCCACCGATTTTACAGTCCCTGTGTTGTGGTACATTTTTCGAAGAAAGGAATGATCAAAATAGACAAACCCATTCGCATCTTGGTCGTCGAAGATGATGACGATATTAGTCAATTACTGTGCAATATATTGCGCAAGAGCGGGTATTCCCCTCAACCCGCTTTTTCTGGAACAGAGGCGCTGCTCTACTTAGAAACTGAGCGCTGGCACATGATTTTGTTGGATTTGATGCTCCCCGGTATGTCTGGAGAAGAGTTGCTGGTTCGAATCCAACGGCACAGTTCCGCACCCGTCATCATAATTTCGGCCAAAGGAGAACAGCGAACCAAAGTCGACATGCTGCGATCTGGCGCTGACGACTATATTACAAAACCTTTCGACGTAGAGGAAGTATCAGCTCGGATAGACTCACATCTAAGAAGATATTTGCGCTCTGCAACGGACACTGAAAACCATCTGTTGCAACACAAAAATGTCATTCTGGACCTGGACGCAAAAACGGTGGTTGTGAAGGATCAACGATTGTCGTTAACACCACATGAATTTGACATTTTAGCCCTCCTTATGAAGTCTCCGAAAAAGTTATTTACAAAAGAAAATATCTTCGAAAGTGTCTGGGGAGAACCGCTCATGGGTGACGAGGCAAGAACAATCAATGTTCACATCAGCAATTTGAGGAGCAAGTTGGCAAAGGTTGATCCTGCTGAAGAGTACATTGAAACCATTTGGGGCATGGGATATCGGTTGAAACCTTAAGCTTTTCTTAAGGATTCTCTTTACCTTCTCTTACGTTTCCGCATTTATAGTGACGGAAACACCAAGAGAGGAGACCTGTGGTTATGACTGAATACGTTCTGAAGACTATCCAACTTTCCGAGCACTACAAAAGTCGTATCGTGTTGGATAAGGTCGACTTGGCCGTTCCTAAAGGCAGCATTTATGGATTTATTGGCCTGAATGGGGCGGGCAAATCGACACTCATGCGAATTGTAACAGGACTATCCTTTCCAACGTCCGGCACAATCGAACTGTTTGGCAAGAGCTCTGAGTCAGAAATTATACAGGCGAGGAAACGCATGGGATCGACCATCGAAAGCCCCGGGTTGTTTCCAAACATGACGGCCTACGAGAACATGGAGGTGTGCCGTCTTCAGAAAGGTGTCCCAGGAAAGGACTGCATCCCAAAAACCCTTGCGATTGTCGGTTTGCAGGATGTCGGCAACAAAAAGACGAGGAACTTCTCCTTGGGGATGAAACAACGACTGGCCATCGCCATGGCCCTGCTCGGAGACCCGGAGTTTCTGATTCTGGATGAGCCCACGAATGGACTCGATCCCATGGGTGTCGTGGAAATGAGGGACCTTCTAAGACGCCTTAACCGCGAGTTGGGTATGACGATTCTCATCTCCAGTCATATCTTGAGCGAGCTCAACCTGCTTGCCACGCACTATGGCATCATTCACCGGGGCAGGCTTGTGGAGCAATTGACGTCGACAGAGTTGGAAGAGAAATGCCAGCAGTATCTTCATATCAAAGTGGACAACCCCGAGCGGGCTTCGGTTGCCATTGAACAGCAGTTGCACACAAACGAGTTCGAGGTGTTACCCACGGGTGTCATCAAACTGTTCAAGTATGTGAAAGAGCCGGGAAAGGTATCGTCGGTGCTTGTTGCCTCCGGACTTCAAATCGAAGCCTTCATGCCAATGGGAGAGGAACTCGAGAGCTACTTTGCGAGCCGGATAGGAGGTGTGAAACATGAATAACTTGATTCTCGCGGAATGGTACAAGTTGCGGAAAAACATGCCGTATCGAGTACTCTGTCTCGTGACATTGTCTATCGGCATCCTGTACGAGCTGTTTCAGTTACGCTCAGACGCGAGCAACGTCAGCAGTATGTCGCTGTTTGTAAAGGCACTTGGCGGCAATGAAATCCTGACAAAGCTAGCCATTTGCGTTCTGGCGGCATTCTTTATTTCCAGCGAATACGCCAATGGTACCATGAAGAGTACCGCATCCATCGGTTGTAGCAGAGGACGGATTTACACGGCGAAGGTGATTGTATTTACACTTGGAGCAGCGTTGTTATGTCTCATCTTTCCCTTGACCGATGTCGCCCTGGGCAGCTTGCTGTATGGATTTGGACATTTAGCCCAAGTATCCGCCGTCGAATATTTGTATAGAACGCTCGGCTTTACAGTCTTGTTCGCGGCGGCGTTTTCGACAATCGCCGCCCTGATTGCCGTCAGCCTTACGGACAACGGCAAGACTATTGGAGTTTCTATTATATTGTTTTTGTTTATTGATCCACTGTCGAAAAAATTGGGGGCAGAGTTCCCGTGGTACCAACATCTGTATAATAACTGCGTGTTTGGACTATTTTCAGTGCCCTATGAATTTCGGATGAGTAGTCACGATGTGTTCATGTGCATCATGGCACCCATTCTAACGTTCGTGGTCTTTGGGGTTATCGGCATTTTGGTGTTCCAACGAAAAGAGATTCGGTGACTACCGGTCAATTTCATCAATGTTCATCATTCGCGGAGACAGGGGTGGAAAAGATGTTGGCGATATTGTTGGTCATATTGACCATGTTGGCAATTATTCTTTTCTACCGACTGCTCTGCATAAAACGGGAGATCCGTAAGATGACCGTTCAACTGCGACAGTATAACAATCATGAAACCGAGAAGAAAATTGACTTATCGTTCTATGAGAACAGCATCGAATCACTGGCAATCGAAATAAACCGACAGTTGTCCCTTGTAGCGGAAGCCATGGCTGAGAAGAGGAGAACAGAGAACGAACTGAGACAAGCTGTGGCCAATATCTCTCACGATCTGCGTACGCCGCTGACATCGGTCTTCGGCTACATTCAATTGTTGGAATCGGACGGATTGACTCCGCAGGAACAAACCGAATGCGTCGTGGTTATCAAAAGGCAAATCAAACGGTTGCAAGCGCTTCTCAATGATTTTTTCGAACTCTCTGTCGTTGAATCGACCGATTACTCGCTGAACTTAGAGCAAGTGAACATCAGCCGATTGCTTCCAGAAATTCTGATTCAATTCTACGATCAATTCACTGAACGAAGCTTAAGTCCGATCATTCAAATTCCGAATGTTGATATTTTTGTTATCGGAGACAGTTCTGCGATCCGTAGGGTTGTAGAGAATCTGATTCTCAACGCCATTCGGCACGCTGAAGGAGGAGAGGTTTCCATTGACCTTGAAAGAAGCTCATCAACAACCCGTTTGGTCATTGCCAATTCGGCCAAGCACCTAACCGATAGGGATGTAGAATTGTTGTTTAATCGGTTCTATATGGCAGATAAGACCAGATCAGGACAAGGCAGCGGTTTAGGTTTATCGATCGCCAAAAGCCTGATGTTAAAGATGAACGGAAATCTTACCGCCAGGTTAATCGACAGTCGCTTATACATTTACTGCGAGTGGATACAAAGGTGAAAACAATTACATAAATGTCTTCTTCTTGTATTCCGGCCGTTTTACTGTGCAGGGCAGAGTATGTCACCCCACATTTCGCGTCCGTTTTTCGGGCGCGCACGATTTTTGAAAAGTTACTTGCATTGTTGTATCGTTCTTGCCCTCATTAGCGCAGTCGCATGCCAAAGGTAACCACGTGTGTGCAACTCCACTTATAATTCTACCAGCACCCTTTCGAGCTGATTGACCATCCTTTGCCAACCATACAATACTCCATTGAATGCTTGCTCTGCTTTGAACCCGGTTTGCTCCAGATGCACATGAGTTGTTCCATCGTCGGCCTGTTTGAAAGTCCAGGTAACCGTCGTCTTTTCGCCGTAAGATAGCCGATGAGGCTCGTCCACTTCGGATCACTTCACAATCTATAAGGCCATCCCACCATGGGGTCGGTTCGGCCCGAAACTGAACCAACGACTGGTTTGGGCC
>NZ_BCQV01000076.1 GCF_001552255.1 Alicyclobacillus shizuokensis NBRC 103103 | reverse complement strand
CCCTGGCGATCTCTGAGATCGAATAATCCTCATTCTCGTAGAGAAACTTGATATACTGTTGCTGTGGCACTTTCAACATCCTCTCTCATCTCCCCCAGGTTATCGGCAAACCCAAGGGTAGAATTGGCAGAGTGGTGTTGCAAGTGCCTATTCACTTTCCGCCCGTAAAACGCAGATTAACTCTGCAATTTTACGCTGCGGTTTTCTGCACTTTTATTATGCGGCATACAACCAAGGTCTCAGGAAATGAATGAGGGGCAAGTGATCCAACTGAATCCAGCAACTGTCGATGACGAACTCAGCCCAGAATTAAATTTACTGAAGAAAAAACAGAAGGAGAAGCGCAATGGAAGCGATGAATAAGGTTCTCATTCCGAATGGCGGCGAAGGTGTCCAGGCTGAGTATAGGGAACAGACCGTATCGGATTATAGGTATAACCCCTACATTGAGGCGCTTCCAACCATATTGTCGCAGGAGGAAGTGATCGATCACTTGGCTTTTTACCCACCATTTGATCCGAGCGAAAGGCAGTTGGAGACGCATGTTCGTTTTCATCTGGTACAACGACTTTTTCAGTATTTCCAACCCCTTTCGATGCACCTTGATTTGGAGAGTCGCATTTCACGGCTCATTCGGCAGGGGTATGTATACCGAAACCCAATTCAACCTGGCTTTGTTGAACAAATGAACGGTGGGCAAGATTGGATGCGAAACCGTAACGTAGACTTGAGTAGGATCCAGGGATTTCGTACAACCCAGTCGGCGCTGACCCTTATCGGACCAAGCGGACTCGGAAAAAGCACGGCTATCAACAGAATCCTGGCGTTCTATCCCCAGGTCATCGTCCACTCCAATTACAGAGGAATGGAATTTAGCCAGTATCAGTTGGTGTGGCTAAAGTTGGACTGCCCATATGACGGATCGATCAAGGGATTAACGATAGATTTTTTTCGGAACGTGGATCTGTTGTTAGGAACGCGGTACTACAAGCAATATGGTTCTGCCCGCTACCCGATCAGTGCACTTCAACCTGCCATGGCTCAGATTTCGCGTACATATGGATTGGGGTTGCTTGTCATTGATGAAATACAACACCTTAGTACAGCGAAGAGCCAGGGTTCCGAGAAAATGCTAAATTACTTCGTCACGCTGGTGAATACCATCGGAATCCCTGTCGTCCTGGTCGGTACCAACAAAGCGATAGGGGTCTTACAGTCGCAGTTCAGACAGGCAAGACGAGGCAGTGGACAAGGCGATATGGTCTGGGAACGAATGAAGCGGGATGCCAGTTGGGATCTTTTGCTTGAGGGTATGTGGGACAATCAATGGGTTAGGCATCCCGTTCCCTTGACACCCGAATTGAGTGCTGAATTGTATGATCTTAGTCAGGGGATCACGGACATTGCTGTGAAGATTTTTGTCATGGCGCAGATCCGTGCCATGTCAACTGGCAAAGAGACACTGAGTGCGTCCTTGTTTCGGCAGGTGGCAAAGGAAAATCTACAGTTGGTTCAGCCGATGATCGACGCATTGCGCTCTGGAGACCTACGCAAAGTCGCTCAATACGAAGATATTCGACCCATCGATTTAGGTCAGTTTATGGAGAAGGAGTCCTCGTCGATTAGGATCAGTGAGAAAATCAGGGAGCTACAGGTTGCCAAGAAGAAGCAGACTGAACGACAAGCGCTCAGTATTGAAGAAGAGTCCATCGTAAAGTTGGTGGAGCTTGAAATTCCACCTGGGATCGCTAAAAGACTGGTGAAGAAGGTGATGGAGGGCAAGGGAACACTGACCGTGCCCGCTGTTGTGAAAACAGCCCTTGCTCTTCACGCCCAAGCTGTGACGGAGCAAACTGATGAGCGATCAACTTCGCAGGGACAGGCTGTTACCCAAGGAGACATCCGCATCCTCGTTGCTGACGGGAAGAAAAAAGGTCTGACCGCGTATCAAACACTGAAGGAAAACAGGATCATTAGACCCACTTCGAGTGATCCTTTATTTGTAGTGGGGTGAGGGGATGGTCGCGTTCTTTCCAACGCCATTTCCTGATGAACTTTTCTATAGTGTGTTGGCTCGGTTTCACGCGAAAAGTGGAAATATCAGCCCAAAAGCAACCATAATGGATCTATATGGAACCACAACGGTAACTGCTGTCATCGATCTGCCTGCTCATTTCGATACATTGATTGAGCATCTTCCAGTGCATCACCCCTACTCATCTGAAAGGCTAATCACGGCACACACCCTCTATCCGTTTCATAGTGCCTTTCTCCCGCCTAAACGCGCAAGCCTCGTTTTTGAGTCCATGAAGGGCGACCTTGGACACTCCGTTCACAATCGACTTGGTATTATGGCAAGCTCAATCAGTACAGATAAGACGCTCAAATACTGCCCTAAATGTTTTGAAGAGGATAGGACACGTTGGGGCGAGCCGTATTGGCATCGAGTTCATCAAGTACCTGGGGTCTATATATGCCCGATTCACAGGAGTCCGTTGTGTCGAAGTCGTTCGTTGCCCATGAATAGGCACGAGTTTATTTCAGCCGCCCAAGAAGATAATCTTCAGGCAATGTGGGAGAACAGCGTGAACAGCAATGACGTTTACAGACAAAATGAAATGTCAGCTTGGCACAATGCAGTTTCAAAGATAACCGTTTTGTTGGAGGATGGTGAGTTATCCACAAAATATCTTGCGATTGCGGATAATGTGGATAAGTTACTGCAGTTGACCTATCCAAATCGTCCGATGGAATGGTTTGCGAACCACTACGTCGAACGCTTAAAGGAGATTGGGCTTGCCAACGTACATGGTCATGTGAGACAAGTGGAGTTTCGGCGTGCGTTTTTAAACTATTATGGGGAACCGTTTTTGGAGGTCATGCAATCCTCTGTTTCGGAGCGGGAAGACAATTGGTTGCAGGCAATCGTAAGAAAGCACCGTAAGACATTTCATCCACTACGACACCTGCTCTTAGCGCAGTTTCTCGATATGAGCTTAGATGACCTGTTTACCAGAGAGCCAGTGAACCAACCCTTTGGAGCATCCCCATGGCTATGCTTAAATCCAGCAGCCGACCACTATCTCCAACCCGTTGTTAAAGAGTTATCGATTGGATACGACAACAAGAAGAAGAGTCCAATTGGAACCTTCACCTGTTCCTGTGGGTTTGTATACACCAGGAAGGGACCAGACACTAACGAGGATGATAAGTACAGGATCGGGAGGATTAAAACATTGGGCGCGGTTTGGGAGCAGAAACTCTGTGAACTCTTACAAGAGAACTTGAGCTTGCGGGAGATCGCCCGAAGACTGCACGTCGATGTCAACACGGTGAAGAAGTACGCAGATGTAGTCCAGCAATCCCTCATTCAGGCATCGTCTCCGATTTCCGATGACCTTCGGGAGCGTCAGCGACAAGCTTGGATTGAATTGGTGAAACAGAACGGGCACAAGTCACGAACGGAACTTAGGCGGATGAACAAAGCACTGTATACATGGCTGTATCGGAACGACAAGAGTTGGTTGATGGAACACTCACCACGACCGAAGAAGGTGATTGCAACGAAATCGCGGGTTGACTGGAGACGGCGGGATGAGGAGATTCTTTCTTTGGTGCAGACTGAGGTGACGAGGATTCTTACATCTGACGGTAAGCCAGAGCGGATTTCTATCAGCAGAATCGGGAAGCGAATCGGTTGCTTGTCCTTGCTGGAAAAGCATTTGAGTAAAATGCCGCAGACCAAATCCTATTTGGAATCGGTAAGGGAAACCGTTGAGGATTTTCAGATTCGGCGAATCAAGTGGGCAATGCAGGAGATTGAATTCGAGGGTCAGGACCTGCAATGGTGGCGGATTGTTAGGAAGGCGGGGATTCGGGGAGAAGTGGTATATCGGTTAAGGGAGCGTTTTGACAACGACACCCCCCCACCAACAGTGGGGGTATGAATATGTTGCGAATTGAGTATCTGGATATCTACAGCGCCATGTTAACGAAAGTCATTGCTCCGAAAGTAACGAGTAGGGATTCTTGTCGGGGTTAAAGTAGTCGTGTACGTCGAGACCTTCATATGACTCCGCGCTGTATTTGTCGCCTAAAATAGATAAACACTCTTTGGCGTAATTCACAATACCGATTCTGCTTTGCAAAGCAATTCTTTTCTTGATGGTATCACTCAAATTATTGAGTATGTCAGGATGGTCGGACAGTATATCGCAAATTCCGCTCGACAGTACATCGAATTGGACATTGGTGGAATCATAGAAACGAAGCTCACCCCACGATGGCCCCAGTTCACTTCTGATCTTTTTGTAATCATCTTGTTGCTCAATTGTATCGACTAATTTTGCGAGGCGGCTGAGTTCCTCTTTGATGAGAGTTTCCTTAATAGTTCCGTCCGACATGTACTTGTCTACGAAGTTTGCCAAAGTGACGGTAATGACATGTTCTACAAAATCAATCACATTTCTCGCTGGACTTGGACCCATCCAAGCTACCTCTTCCTCTGGTGCAAAGTAAATCTGAGATTGTGTTTTCGATATGATGGCACTTCGAACCTGAGGTGCCAGGTACACAAGACGTATCGCCAATCTACCAATAAGACCTTCCGCCAGCCACATATACCTTAAGTCTTTACGGCTCCAGAAATGAAAGAGACACATTTCAACCCAGTTCTCAATTATGGACTGAATCGTCTGTCCTTGGTGGGTGAATGTTGGGTCAAGAAGTTGCAACCTGATGAGGAACTCCAACGCATTATAATAATAAGGAATTCTGACTGGGCGTGTCTGTTCGATCAGTAAATTCGTCATGAAAAGATGCTGGATAGACTGAGGAGAACTTATTAGCCGTCTTGCCAGGACATCTGATGAAGCCCTCATGAAGCCCCTTGAATTGGAAGCCATAAATACAGAAGAAACAATTAAATCCAATGGAGCAGTGTTCAACATGGAATCGACAACCTCAGTCCTGGTTGCCTCTTGAACCTTTGCGTTACTTCTGAAATTCTCAAGCACCATTGGTCGTATTTTATTCATAGACATCTTAATGGCTTGCACGAATTCGTCCAGTCGGTCGAGATGTACCTCGGCGCTCAATGTCATCTCAGCACTCTTTAATAGTCTCTGTTTCAAGCCGCATAACAACTGGGTAGCTCCAATTATCGCATCGAGCTTCATAAACTCAGAAGGTAAGTCGCTGTGCTTGAATGCCAATAGTGGTGTTAGCCCTTCGTTTACGGCTTCCCTATCATATAAGTGTATGTACCACCCGTTCGTGACGACGAAGTAAGGGGTATCGACTGACGGATGAAGTGAATAGAAGTGGGCTTGTGCGATATCTTCTTCTGACAATGGAGGAATCTTGTTATCGATTCGATGTCCCCCTGGCTTCGCCTCGATAATCCAGAATTTCTGTTTACGAACAGAGCAAATATAATCAAGCTTAATTCTGTCGCGTCCTAATTGAATAAACAGTGGGTTGAGCTTGTACGACTCTTCTCGGGAAACAGAATAATCCATGTTCTTTCGGTATCCCAGCAGAATGAGCAGAGGGACGATGAACTCCTCACGAACATCCGACTCAGACCATCCATCAAAATTCAGCTTCGAGAGTCGTTCAAGCTCCTTCTTTTCGTTCTCAGTTAAAGGGGGACGATACTTTCTCACTTTAGAAACCTCCCTTACGAGCCAATACTCCAGGGTGATCGATTCGACATCCTTGAGTGCCACACCTTCTGTAAGGGGCGTGGGGTGTCTGATGGGGCACTGTGTATTATTCGTTTTTGTCAGTCTCGTTCTCAGGTAGTTTTGTTGAATATTGACTTAACGCTCTCAACAAGACGTCCAGCGGGTCATCCTTTTTTGTGAAGTGATCAACAAGAACGGTAACCAGTAAGGCAATGAGAACCGTTCCCGTGATATATGAAGCAATCATCTCTACAGAAATAAGTATTTGAGTGTGATAATCAAGAGGGTCAAGGCTCCCAAATCCAGTGAAAGTGCTAATCGTGTAGTACAGGGCACTAACGCCAGATAAGGTTCCTTGAGAGAATCCCTTCGGATATATTTCAGAAAATCCCCGATTTAGGTTGGCGAATGATACGACCACAGCAGACATTGACGTAACGAAGTAGAGTGTAGAAAGGAAAACACGTTTGTTGAAGAATTTAATGACTTGATACGCAGTGATGCATAAGATATAGAAAGTTACACCCGTTATGATAAGCATATTGGACATTTGATAGTGAGTTTTCGAGAATAGATAAACGACACCGAGTCCCACTACGGCAGCGTATTGACAAATCCAAATCAATACCGTTCGAACAGTATTCTCGATGTGCTTCACGCTACTAATTACCATCGCGCAAATCCCTGGTACAACTATGACCAAGAGCGTGAGTAGGTAATGTGAATTCATTTACACCCTCCTTGACACTTTGGAAACATTATACAACATGGCTCAATGAATAGAGGATGTAGTATTAGTAACCGTATCAATGTGATCGATAATCACGGGTGAGAGTCCAACCCCAACAATGTTGGTTTTTGTTTTATGTAGCTCATGGAGCGACCGTCCAATAAGAACGTGTTCTTTTCAAACTGCTTACATGTGGACGAGCGGATTGAATCGCGGTCTAAGATAGCTATCCTTTCCCTCATCCCATCGACCCTGTTCTA
>NZ_BCQV01000075.1 GCF_001552255.1 Alicyclobacillus shizuokensis NBRC 103103 | reverse complement strand
TTGTCTAATGAAATTGGTGGGAAACGACATTTATCTAAGGTTTTTAGAGGAATCAGATGCTGTTGCCAAATTGCAACTGAACCTGAGAAATCGCACTTTCTTTGAAACTTACCTGACAACGCGGAGCGAGGAATTTTATACCATCGAGTATCAGATTAACTCTATTAAATCCAGTATGGAGAAAATGGAGCAAGATAGAGAGTATGTATTTGGAATATTTTTAATCAGCACAGATGACTTGATAGGAATTATCGGTTTAACCGAGGTAGTTCGAGGTCCGTTGCAATCGTGCTGGTTAGGGTACTCGTTGGACAAGGCTTACAATGGACGTGGATACACGACGGAAGCTGTTCGACTTGTTGTAGACTATGCGTTCCAGGTTCTAAAGCTACACCGAATTGAAGCGGGTGTAATGCCGCACAACAGGGGATCAATCCGAGTTCTTGAAAAGGCGGGATTCGAAAAAGAAGGCCTTTCAAGGAAGAATGTCCTAATCAATGGAAAGTGGGAAGACCATCTGCATTTCGCAATCGTGAATCCAGACGATTAGTCATATAGAGGGGATGGGTGAGCACAACGATGAGCGGGAAAGTGTGCCCAATTTGTGGGGGGGGGATAACAATTTCGGCAACGTTGCGGGAAAACCACACGGTACATGTTGGTGTGATAAGGAGTTCTTCCCGAAGGAGATATTCGACAAAATCCCATCAACAGGGTCAGAAGAAACGTGCATATGTCAAAATTGCCTCGAGAAATTGAGGGGTGACATTGAGCAGTGTAAGGTCGTTTAAGGGGATTTGGCATTCATGATGTTTGGATTATAATGGCATGATTATATGCGGGGAAGTGACGTAAAGCCCTAAATTCCTGCCTTTCGCCTTGACCCGTCTATCCGCGAACGCTATGATGACGATAACAAGAGTACGAACAAAGGACGAGAACTCATGAGGGAGCATCCGTTACCGCCAACCTCATATAGATTGCCAGACCCGCTCAGTCGCATGACTGGGCGTTTTTTATGGCGTTTGACTAAAGTCAGCGAGGAACAGGGCGGAGACTAAAGGCTTTAAGGGTTGAGAAGGAGCCAGGAAAGGGCGGGATAAAACGTGGAAAACGAAGAGTTAAAGGAATTGCTTTCGGAAATGGAGGATCGGATTCGGTATGATGTCCATGAAGCATCTAACCAACTAAAGAATATACAGACCGAGGTTGAGGATTTGAAGCGCAAAGTGAGTACTTTGGAGGGAATCCTCCGCATTGTTGACCAAAATAATGCGGCGGCTTTGTCTGGCATTCGGATAGATGTGGCGTTGATCAAAGGGGAATTGGAAAGGCTGGGAGGACATGAGGAGAAGAAGGCATTTCTGTGTTTCTAAAAGGGGAAATCCTCGTGATGAAGTTAATTCATGCTTCCAAGGTTACCGAATTCAAAATCCATCAACGCACTCAACGAGAGGTGAATGCACAGATGAACGACGAGTTACATCGCAGAGTCTATGAAGATGGGGAAAACATCACTGCCCAAGAATGGATGATGTTTTATCAGATGTTCCCGTCTGTTGAACCGCAGAAAGTTAGCATTCCAGCTTGGAACATTGCAACTTCAAATGACCATCTTTGGGAACTATGGGGCGGTATTCCGTTTAAAGAAGACGGTATCGAACGCGATCGACTCGCGATGTGTTTGGTATATTCCATGGGTTTGCGTCATTTCGTCGAGTTGTTGCCAGAACAATCGAGGGATGCGTTACGGAGAGTGTTAGACGAGGCGGATGACCAGTAGTACGCGAAACTGAGGGATATCAGGGAAAAGTTCGCTGGAGTCGATTTCTTCAGCAAGAAGAGAGCCATTACTGGCTCTCATATCACATGTTCGAGTGGGAATCGGGTTAATAGTGTTTCAAACACAACGAAAACGCGGGTTGTGTCATCAGTAGGTGCTTCACGGAATCATCATCGTCCGTCTTTGAGCATATGGGGGTCAAACTTTGTTAATTGCGGCAAGTATTTTCTGGCCTGCTGATTTATCTTCAATGTCAAGCCTCGAAATGGAGACAATCTCGGTGTTGACCACGTTTCCGTTGTCATTGCGGGTGAAATGGATGATGTAGCTTCCGAGCGGCGGATCGTTTACTTGCTCGACTCGTACGGAAATATCGTCGAGAGGACGCACTTCCCTGCAAAGTTGAGTTAGCCAGTCCCCGTATTTACTTAAATCATCTTCAGCCATGAAACCATCCTCCTCGGAACCATCGTGAAAACATAGGAAAATTGTAACACATGCGCTCGTAATAAGGGACGACATTTGATTTAGCTCAAACAATGAAAAAGGCGGGTCGTTATATCTCAAGGGATACCTGCATGGAGGAAAGCCAAGGTCACATAGGCAGGGTAGGATGACTGGTCTGATACGATATTGTTCGGCGGCTATTACTTGAAGAGTGGGTTTGTTAATTGGCGTTAGAGTTTCAACAGGTTTGAGTGTGTGAGTCTATCGCTGGCAAGTCTAAAATCGAGACTTCAGGTGTCCGAAATTGCGAAAGATAGGCTACATATCAGGGAAATTCACGTAAAGTTGGCTGGATGCGTACGCTGGAGCGCGAAAGAGAGCCAATATTGGCTCTCTCCGTTAGAACAGCGACTTGAGAAGTTCCCTGTCCTCGTCCGACAATGAGTCCTTCTTCGGATGATCGCGTGATTGAAGCGTGATTCCGTTAGGGTTCCCCAACAGCCGTCTGACTACCGCCTCGATTCTTTCATCCAAGTCTTCATGGTTATTTATCATGTCATTTCGAATTAACCCGCAGACATACGCGCTAATGTTGTCCCTTTGCGCCTTCTCCCTCAAATACTTGTAAACGGCTGGATCTCGGACGGAAATTGAGATTTTCCGCTTAGACATGAGAAGTTAAGCCCCTGGCTTCAAGTAACTTCCAGTAACTCATCACATTAGAGTAGCTCCCGTTGTCATCGATCTGGGCATAAGGGTACTGGGCTAAGATAGCATCCTTTAACAACAGACTGCCTCCGCCGCAAAAAACAGGCGTAGTGAACGATAGCCCTTGTGACCTTCCATAGTTGATGATGTCTCGGACATGGTTCGTCATCAAATCACGGATTATTGGCTGGCTGTCGGGCATGACTGTGCCATTGATGGAGTAGACTTGTTCTCGTAGAATGGCTTCGCTTTCGTCCAACGTGATTGTGGTTCCGAATTGGGTGGATAGCGTCTCCTGGACATGTCCTCGAAGGAGGTTTACGCCAAGATTCGAGATCACCATACTGTCAATCTTGGGGATCAACCTGTCGAAAGTCGAAAAGGATGCGTTCATTGAGCCGATGTCGATTACTGTAACTCTGCTGTTGCGGTATTCATTCAGGTGGTAGTAGATCGGACCGAGGGATTCGGGCAATAACACCAGTTGGTTGATCCGAAACACCCAGGCTTGTCCATTCACGCGCAAGGAAATGGGCTTTTGGTCATTCAGGATAAACTCGTGATAGGCGGCTTTTAGTTTTTCGTTTTTGAAGATATGAAGTGGGGTATTCAGTGCCACAGCGACTTGCGGAATACCGACTCGTTCCACACTGAGTTTTTCCAACATCAGCGCTATGGACGTGTAAACCGCCAATTTGTGGGTAAGAGAGTGTTTGGACGCAGAGGCATAGTCCGCATTCAACTCTGAGCACATACTCCCAATAAGATACTGTTTGTCCTCAAACTCCACGCGATAAGTGTCCCCAGATACCTCGACTCCAGAAAAATGAGTTCCCTCTTGCATGAGCGTGCGGAACCGTTGCTTAATGAACCCTTGATCCTTGTAACTGAGAGTCTTGGTATAATGTTTCCCTGTGTCTACAGCGATTGCATACGACATAAAATCATTCCTCCCTATGAATTGGTTCGTCCCCATATACTAAGCACTTCTGTGCGAATAATTCCGATGGGTTCGCACTATCATGTTCGAGTCGGGTGCGACTGTGGGCGAAAAAGTAGGAAATGAGATAAGGATGAAAACAGGGACGGAGGAGGAGAGGAGATCGGACGCTACAAAGGTGTTCAGAAGAAAACGCCATTGGGGGTATCTGGAGTCAACACCATAAAAAGTTTGACACAAGACAACGAGTGTATTATCATAGCCCTACCAGACTTCTTACAGGAAGTCACCTTTCCCTACATTAAATGAGCGTAAAGCTGATTTGTTGTGGGGTGCCCAATTTTAAGTTTCTTCCTATGTAGCCCTGGGGTAACTATGTCCTCTGGGCGGTGGAAGAATCATGGGTACCTTGACAACTCAAATCAGCTTTTTTGTTGTGCCCGAACAGGCTCTGGGTGCAGGTTGCACCAGGGCAGAGTCACGCACAACGAGTGGAAAGGGGAAAGTGATGATGATTCAACACAGCCATGGTGTAGACAAAAATTATTTTGCGGAGCTACGTGAACAAATTACGAACCGCCAGAAATGGGACGCGGAGCACTTCATCGTATTTGATCACGAGGCAGGGTCGGGAAAGACAAGACAAGCCCTACGAATTATCGGGGAAATGACAAGGGACAGCGACCACCGTGTTCTTTGGGTTCAACTCTTCTCAGATGAGCGTAAACGACTCGATGCTACGGCGGATACAATCAATGAGTATGCAGGGAAATTTGTTGCAGTGGCTGTTGACGGGGAGGACACGAGAACCACACCAAAAAAGCAGAGGTTAATTGGTGTTCAGGTTTTAGTTATCACCCATCGCATGTATGCCCAGATTTGCAAGGGGGAGCACAAAGAACTAATCCAGGTGTTTTCCGCAAGTAAAAAGTGCAGAGAAACGCTGCGGATTTGTGCATAGGCACCGCCGACACTGAAGATTACGACTACTTCACTCCAGATAGGGCATGTTGCAACCGGTAGCTTTCGCCGGTGAAGGCCAGGACGTGTGCGTGGTGGACGAGCCGGTCCACGAGTGCGGCTGTCAGCCTGGCATCACCAAAGACGGTGTTCCACTGACCAAACTCAAGGTTCGAGGTCACGATCACACTCCGTTGCTCGTAGCACTCGGAGATGACGTGAAACAGCAGTTCAGCGCCATCTTTGTGAAAGGGCACAAAGCCCATTTCGTCGAGGATGAGTAGCTCAGCCCTCTGCAGTTCCCGCAGGAATCGGTTGAGTGTCCCGGCCTGGTACTTCTCCTGCAAGGTAGCTACAAGGTCATGTACTCGAAAGAATCGCACCTCGTGCCCTCGTCGGCAGGCCTCAACCCCGAGCGCCGTCGCTAAGTGGGTTTTACCGGTTCCTACTTTGC
Source organism: Alicyclobacillus shizuokensis NBRC 103103 (assembly GCF_001552255.1). Lineage (GTDB taxonomy): Bacteria > Bacillota > Bacilli > Alicyclobacillales > Alicyclobacillaceae > Alicyclobacillus_G > Alicyclobacillus_G shizuokensis. Next base: position 1,504 of record NZ_BCQV01000075.1, on the reverse strand, counting down.
CCAGCATCAGTACGTTCTCTTTCCGCTCGAGAAAAACGAGGTCCGTTAAGAGCTCACGACTGCAGTGTGCTGGGAACGTCACCGCCCCGAAATCATAGCCTTCCAGCGTCTTCATTTGTGGAAAGCGGGCTTTCGTCATCAGCTTGCGAATTCGGGATATCTCTCGCCCACGCAATTCTGCTTGCAGTACGCCAAGCAGGTACTCCGAGCGGTCATTGAACGGAATGTCCTCGTACGCTTCCATCACGTATCCCAAGTGAAGGCTCTTGCATGCAGCAGCCAATTCCTGTTTCATGCCTTGCTCACCCCCAGAATGGCGTCATATTGCCTGAGGTCGGGTGTGTGTCCGTGAATCACCACTGGGGTATGAGGCTCCGTAAACGGCTCAGGGCGGTACTCCGGATGTTTCATGGCATACAGTGCATGCTCAAGCACTGTGTCGGGACTGAAATGCCCTGCCAATGTATCGAGTGCGGCACCAATCTCGGACATCTGGTGTGTGTCCAGCAGTCGACGAATCAGGGCAATGCGAGACTTCCTCAGCTCGACATCCTCCACCTGTACGAATGTGCGCACGGAAGCGGGCATGAATTTCGCCAGGTCCGAGTACATCACCGCCCTTGGCTTTCTCCGGTATCCGTCGAACACGGCCGACCACTCAATCGGGATTGCTTTCTCCGTATACGGCCGGGGCAACTTCGCCAGGAGTCGATACTCCCCGTCGTTAGACAGAACCTCGATCTCGTCCCACTTCACTTTCAGCAACACAGTCTCCAGCGCACGACACTGCGGCAGCGGATATGTGGTCGTCTCAAACCGGAATTCCCGGTATTTGTTTAAGCGGGCCGGTTCGAGCCGGAAGACCTCAAACGCAACGGTCGGCAAGGTCAAGAGCTTTTTGCGTTCTGCCTCCCAGAGGTCAGCAATGCGCTCCTTCTTGGCATAATGAGGACGATCCATGTCCGCTTCTGCCATTTGGGCCAGGTATGCCTCAAGTTCAGCATCCGTGCCGCATACGGGTGGCGGGACGAGCCAGTTGCGCCGACTGTACCCAACCTTGTTCTCCACATGCCCCTTTTCATGACCGCTGTATGGGTTGCAGAACTCCGGGGTGAACCGGTAGTGAGCTGCGAATCGCAGGAACTGGTCGGTGAATGTGCGTGTTCCGTCCCGGTCAATCGAGACTACCGCCGCTGACAGGTTGTCAAACCAGATCTTCCTCGGCACACCGCCCATCCGCTCAAAGACGTGTTTCATGGCCTCCAGGAAGCATTCCGTGTTCTCTTTGCGAACCGGGAAAGCAAAAGCGGCATTGCTGAACGGGAAAGACATGGTGAGTACCTTTCGCTCCACGAGCTTGCCGGGTTGTCCAACATAAGCCGTGCCAAAATCCACTTGCGCTTCGCCGCCGGGATGTTCAAGCCGCTCATAGCTCTCGGCACGTTCCAGCTTGAGTTCCTTCCGGCGCTTGGCCACGTATTCCTCAACGGTCCGCCGCCCGCCC
>NZ_BCQV01000074.1 GCF_001552255.1 Alicyclobacillus shizuokensis NBRC 103103 | reverse complement strand
CATGAATCCGTACCACGGCAGCCAGCTGAATCAACTACTGGCGGCGATGGACGGGTTCGAGCCGCGGGATCGGGTCTTCGTCATTGCGGCCACCAATCGCTTGGAAGATCTCGATGAGGCACTTGTTCGCCCTGGGCGCTTGGGAACGAAGATCCATGTTCCCAACCCGAGCCAGGAGGACATTCGCATTATGTTCTGGCGCTGGACTGAAAAACAAGGTGTAAAGTTGTCTCCGGAAGTTAAGTCTGCTCTGCCTGTGTTATCCTTGTTGTTCGAGGGTGCAAGCGCGGCCGATGTTAGCCAAGTGGCAGAGAACCTACGACGACGCACGGTGTTGGCCAAGCACTCAGGCAAAAGGTTTGTGGTTAAGCTCGAAGATGTCGTACGTGAAGGGAGAAAGTGCGCAATCAGCCTATTCCGCCGGAGGTCAGGGGTTTGTTTCTTCAAGAACACTTTCAAAAATAGGGAAAAAGCCGGTTGGAGGTACAACTCCAGCCGGCTTCTAATCTGTTCAATTTCTCCCGCTCTCGACCTTTTTATCCACATCTCCAATTGTGCTCCACAGGATACGCGAGATTTCCCCCACTGTGTCGATTCCGTAGTTTCTAGTCTCCTCATCTAAAGAGATAAATCTGATAGACTATATCTAAGCACCGAAACCTTGGGGGTCACTCCCTGCCCGGCTTTTCGGGAAGGGGGTGGGGCCATGAGCGTAGCTACTGCGCTGTCGTTGATGATCCAATTCGGATCTTTCATCGTGGCACTTTTGTCGCTCGTCGTGGCAGTGGTTCTTGCCATAAAACGCAAGTAACCGCCCCCATTGGTTGAGCGCCTCTGGGGCGGTTACTTGCCTAACGTTCAAGTCTGTTGGGCAGGGACAATGCCCAAGGCGTTGGTGCCCGGGAGTCGAAGGATGCAGCCTTCGGCTCTCTTTTCATGTTTAGTGTAACACAGCGAGAATATACGTCAATGCGGACGTGAGTCGTGAAAAGTCGCATCAAATTTGCGCCGATTGCCTCTGTTCTTTAGACGTGTAGAGAGCATCAATTTGCTATACTGCCTGTAGACAATCCATGAGGAGAAATCTTCATGAAAAGGACGATGTTAGCACTTTCCACCCTGAGCGTTTTCTCGGTCGGGGCCATCGGTGTTGTTCCGATGACGGCCTATCCATCGACTAGATCAAGTGGATCTGGAACACTGAGCATTAGCGGTTTTACCCCAATAAAACCAAGACGGTGTATTCCGCTTCGCAAACGGTAACCGTGAACGCGATGGCAGAGAGGGCTACAAGGCGACCATCCGCATTGAGGGCCACAGGATTCGGCTTCTGAAGGTGGGGTGGGTGAAGTTCAGAACCTGATAGGGATGATGTTAATGTAGGAAATGCGGTGAGCGCCAATTCCACATGACAACTGTATCCCCAGGACGCACGTATTCGAGCATTTTCATCAAGTTGTGGGCGCTCACGACGTGCCGCTTACTTTCTCCTGAAAGGTCTGTTCAGCTTAATATTGCCATGTTCTCATTGCATCTCCGGGTGATGTGCCGGAAGAACGAAAAAGTGTTCCTGATGTTCTTCACACACAAGGTGTGTCGTCCTGATACCCGTTGCGCAGCTCCTCCGAATCAAGGTAGTCATACAGGAAGATATTAACAAATACCTAACGATTGACAGGACACCGATTAGTGTCTTAAAATAAGACACTGATCAGTGCCGTTTTGGAAATTGTGGTTTTGGAGAGGGTGATGTTGACAGATAAAAGTCACATGCGGGATGTTTATCACGCCATTGCCGATCCAACTCGGCGCAAATTGCTTCGTCTCTTGGCAGATGCAGAAGAATTGCCTCTCCATGCGTTAACGGTTCACTTTCAAATGGGTCGTACAGCGGTTTCCAAGCATTTGGCTGTCCTCAAAGATGCCGGTCTCGTAACCGAGCGAAGAGTCGGCAGGGAAACGCTGTATCGGCTGAATGCTGCTCCGTTAAGGCAAATTCAAGATTGGGTATCTTATTATGAGAAATTCTGGAAAGAAAGAATGATCGTTTTAAATCATTTACTACAGGAGGAACAAAAAATGAAATCCCTTTCACTGGATTTTCGCTTTAAGAGTCCAATCGAGAAGGTGTGGTTCGCTTTAACGGATTCGAATACTCTTTCGAAATGGATGATGTTCAGGGAGAATGATTTTAAACCGGTCGTTGGACATAAATTTCAGTTTCGGATGGAGCCGACAGGAGGGTGGAACGGCATTATAGAGGGTGAAGTCCTCGAAGTGGACGAGCCTCATCGGTTATCGTACACATGGGTAAGCGCTGGGGAAAGCAATACGGTTACTTGGACGTTGAAACAGGATGAGGATGGAACTACTCATGTGCATCTCGATCAAACCGATATCAGTTCGGAGCAAGCATTAAGTGGAGCGACATATGGTTGGCAGAGCATGGCTAAACAGCTCGAAAACGTGTTAGCAGAGCTGTAACACGAATTTTCTACATGTAGGTCAATCTCTTTTCTGACGGGGTAGGCAATACGATCCGGACTCCCTTTAATCCTAACTGGCCGAGGCCGTTTCAGTCGACAGAATGGTCTATTATCAGACAGAAAACGCCGTTTTGTGCGGCGTTTTCGTTATGTAAGGGAGTCACATATGCAGGACTCGAAGGCGCTAAGTATGGCTGGGGTAAATGGTGCGGCGAGCTTAAAAAGTTGAGTGATCTGTATTTACGCGTATGTCGGCTGTATCTGATTTCGGGACTGGAAATACCACTATATTCCATTACGGGTGGTAACAGCTTCGCTGGTACTACCTCTATGAAGAATTCAGCTTTCGTTGAACGGAGGAAGGTACCATGAACCAACCTTATCAAGAGTTTATCGAAATTCGCGGGGCCAGGGAGAACAATCTTAAGAACCTATCCTTGCGCATTCCCAAGCGCAAAATCACCATTTTTACCGGTGTATCCGGTTCCGGAAAATCGTCGATCGTGTTCGATACCATCGCCGCCGAATCCCAGCGTCTGCTGAACGAAAACTTCAGTATGTTCGTCCGCCGCTTTCTGCCGCGTATTCCGCAACCGGATGCAGACGCAATCGAAAATTTGAGCATGGCGGTTGTCGTCGACCAGAAACGTCTGGGCGGTGGATCGCACTCAACGGTAGGCACCATTACCGATATTTCCCCGTTGCTCCGCCTGCTGTTTTCCCGTTTGGGAGAACCGCATGTCGGACCGCCCAATTTCTTTTCCTTCAACGATCCGAACGGGATGTGCCCGGAATGCAACGGCATTGGCCGCAGGCTCGGCGTCGACCTCGACAAGGCGCTGGACAAGTCAAAGTCGTTGAATGAAGGGGCAATCATGCTGCCGGACTATAAGGTGAACAGCATGGATTGGACGTATATCGTGCAGTCGGGGTTCTTCGATCCCGACAAGAAGCTGAGCGATTATTCGGATGAGGAGCTGGAGCAACTGCTGTACGGCAAGGCGAGGAAAGTGAAGATGCAGTTCGCCGGGAAGGCAGTAAATATTACAGTGGAAGGCATCATCGAGAAGTTCATCAACAAGTACATCAAGCGGGATCTGAAGACGCTGTCCGAGCGCACACAACGAGCTGTTGCGCCGTACATCTCCGAGGGTCCCTGCCCCAGCTGCCGCGGCGCGAGACTCAATCAGGCCGCGCTCAGCTGCAGGATCAATGGACTCAACATTGCGGAGATGTCCTCCATGGAGGTCGGACAGCTCATCCGTGTCATTCGGGAAATTGACGATCCTGTCGCCGCGCCGGTCGTGAAGTCGCTGACGGAGCGGCTGCAGCATCTGGTGGATATCGGACTTGACTACTTGACGTTGGACCGTGAGACTGATACATTGTCCGGCGGCGAGTCGCAACGCGTCAAGATGGTGAAGCACCTGAGCGGCAGTCTGGTGGATGTAACCTACATTTTTGACGAACCGAGTGTCGGGCTGCATCCCCGCGACGTGCACCGGCTCAACGAATTATTGCGCAAGCTGCGCGACAAGGGGAATACCGTCATCGTCGTCGAACACGACCCGGACGTCATTCAAGTGGCGGATCATATCGTCGATGTCGGCCCACTTGCCGGCAGCCGCGGCGGCACAATCGTCTACGAAGGCAGTTATGAGGGCTTGCTCGAGGCCGATACACTTACAGGCAACCATTTGAAGAAGCCGCTCCCGTTCAAGGAGATATATCGCCAACCGTCCGGCAAATTGTCCATCGTGGACGCCAATCTGCACAATTTGCGCAATATCAGCGTCGACATTCCCGCGGGTGTACTGACGGTGGTGACAGGCGTCTCCGGCTCGGGCAAGAGCACTTTGATCGAGGTGTTCCTGCGCCAACATCCTGAGGCGATTGCGATCGATCAATCGGCCGTCGGCGTCTCGACGCGTTCGAATCCGGCCACGTACACCGGCATTATGGACGACGTGCGCAAGGCGTTCGCGGCGGCGAACAAGGTGAGCCCGGGGCTGTTCAGCTTCAACTCCAAAGGCGCCTGCGAAAATTGCCAGGGTCTCGGCGTCACTTATACCGATCTGGCGTTCCTGGACAGCGTCAAGCTTCCTTGCGAAGTTTGCGAGGGCAAACGGTTCAAGGAAGAAGTGCTGGCATACAAGCTCAACGGCAAATCGATCGCCGACGTGCTGGCGATGACCGTCGAGCAGGCGCTCGCCTTCTTCGAAAACAAGGACGTGATCCGCAAACTTCAGGCATTGAGCGATGTGGGGCTCGATTATTTGACCCTCGGCCAGCCGCTCAGCACGCTATCGGGCGGCGAATGCCAGCGCATCAAACTGGCCAGCGAGCTGCACAAAAAAGGCAGCATCTACGTGATGGACGAACCGACGAACGGCTTGCACATGTCCGATATCGGCCATCTGCTGGCGATCATGAACCGGTTGGTCGATGCCGGCAACACCGTCATTGTGATCGAACACAATTTGGACGTGATCCGCAACGCCGACTGGATTATCGAAATGGGACCGGACGGCGGCACCCGGGGCGGGCAAGTGATCTTCGAAGGCACGCCCGGGCAAATCGTCGACACCGAACATTCGATTACGGGTAAGTATTTGCGGGCAACGGCCGGTCGGTGAATGGACAGGAGGCCGACAGGGCCTGGTCGTGTCCCGGACGTGGTCCCACATGGCCCAGGCCTTGTTCCTCGTCACTCTCCCATAAATACACCAGTATACGGTGACTTCATATTCTCGAGCCATTGCCGCAAAGTGTCACGATTAGCTTCACTTATTGATTTATGTACTTTGATGGGACTTGCGGTCTACTTAAAGCAAGTTCAAGCCCGGAATGGATTTTAATATGACATCGAGATAGCCAATCCCGCGATGACCGCGACTCGACCGACCCCGTTTTTCGATGTGGCAAGACCGATACCCCCAAAAATGATGCCGAGTGCACCGAGTATCCACCCGATAAACATACCAACAAACGGAATCCATCCTAATGCAAACTACAAATAATATCATTTGAACCAAAATCTGTACATCTAAGTCATGAGCCACACAGCTAAAACTGTGGGCTCACAGAACAGGCCGCATGATTTAATTTCTTACAGTATCTGCTGGGTTTCAATTAGTCTCGTGACCAACCTCTTCATCCACCTCTCCAATTGTGTTCCACAGGATTCTTGAGATTCCCTCCACTGTGTCGATTCCGTAGTCCTCGCTGGCGTTGTGGAAGGTGAGAACGGCAATCACGTAGTTGTGACCATGTCCATGAATGTAGCCGATGCTGTTAATGCGCCAATTCCCAGCAACATACGGAGACCAACCGTTGTTCAACGCAATGGTCGTTCCCGAAGGGACGCCCTCCGACACTCCCCAGCGCTGCCCGCTCACGACATGTTCCATCAATCCCAGAGCATACTGTCGGTTCGTGTTGTCGATGATCGAGTTGGGATATGCCAGCAGTTTCAGAAGCGTTACCTGATCCAGCACGTTTGTCTCAGTTAGGCCCCAATAACTGTCGTTTCGCATTGTCGTGTGGTTCATTCCGAATTTGCGAAGGTAAGGGGTTATCCCTTTCCCACGCCCTAATTGATTCCAAAGTTTTGATGCCATGCTGTTGTCGCTCTCTTCGATCATGGGGGTTAACAGTTTTTTCTGGGCGGCTGTCACTCCACGATGTGCGATCTGGTCTTTGTACAATAAAACGGTCATCAGGGCAACTTTCACGATGCTGGCCGTGCAATAGGTCGAATTCGGATTGTACGTGTACGTTTGCCCTGTATTCGCATCATAGACAGCTACAGAAACGGTGTCGTGGCGGTCTTCCAGGTAATCCTTAAAAGCGCTGTCGAACACAATCGAATTTTGTTGCTCCCATGAGAGTTTGACGGTACTCTTCGTAGAGTTTGCAGGATGCGTAGAAAAGGAGGCTCCAGTCGAGCTAAACAACGCATCCCAGGTTTGCGGACCTACGATCCCATCGATGGCGAGGTGATGTGCCCGTTGAAAGGTTTTCACTGCACTCAACGTTTTTGGACCGAAAATCCCGTCAGCAGTACCCGCTGAATAGCCGAGCTTGTTCAGTCGCTCTTGGATTTCCTTGACATAGGTTCCCCTAGACCCAGTCTGAATCAAGTGTCCCGGGTACGCGATAGATGTGGACGTGGAGGCCATAGCCATCGTCGAGGGAACAAAGATAGAACCGGTAGACAATGCAGTGATTGTTGATAGAACCAGGATTGTTTTTCTCACCAAAATGCCTCCTATGCAATACTGAATATGTAAAGTGTTCCTTTCTATTACTGTAACTGTAACATGTTTGCTTTCCGCGATCGCTGTGCTGCCTACTGAAATGAGGCGAGCCGGCATCATAAACAAATCCCAGTTAGGCTGTCGCGACGACTACCATAGGCACCACCAAGGATTCAATCTAGTAGACCGGTGCGGAATCATCATTTTCATATTCAACAGACGAACTCCTTTGAAATACTCTTTATGGGTCTTTTTAGTTTACTATACTGCCTGTAGACACTAA
>NZ_BCQV01000073.1 GCF_001552255.1 Alicyclobacillus shizuokensis NBRC 103103 | reverse complement strand
GGGGGGGGGGGGGGGGGGGATTACGGCGGCGGCCATTTCGCTCGGTCGTCCTGAATTCCTTCGTCATGGCTTTGCTCGTTTTCTCGCGCAAAGGCGCAGAGACCAACTCGATACGCAACAATCCATGGCACAAATGGCCGCACGAGGTCTCGACCCATCGAATGCGGAGGATCGCAGGACATTCGCAGACATGCTGCGGGAGGAAGGCCAATCCTCGAAAACGCAAGGTGTGCTCCTCAACGCATTGCCGACTATGCCGGCATCTAATTTGAAGCCTACGAAACTCATGCCGAATCTCGATCCGGACGCCGCGCGCGTTTGGCGCCGAATGTACCGCATGGGCATCGACCCGATGGTGGCATCCGAAGCCACATGGCAAAAGTGGATTGCCGAGCACCCCGAAGACGCACGTCACAAGGAGGCGATACAGCGCTTTGCTCAACTTCCGGTGGATGAGACGGTCGTCAATCCGCCAGACAAAAACAGCACCACGTACATTCCGCCGACGAATCCCGGACGCGAACATCCGACCTATGCGTACTGGGAGAAGCACTACTGGGAGGACCGCATGTTGTACGAACAGGCGAAACAGCAGGTGGATGCCAAGGCGAAGCGTGAACATGAGCAAGCGATGGACGTCTACCGTGCCCAGCCAATTTACCGTAGGGTCTTTACGGCCAAGCCGACTTATCAACCGCCGACCCAAGCCCAGTATCTTAAGGCGTTCCAAGAGCTGCGCCGACAATCGCCACCAGTGCCAAGCATGGGGAGGATGACCCGTGAATCGAAAGACCAATGACCGCGTGACTTGGTTGTATCCTAGGCGGACCCGCAAGGAGCTGGCATGGGATCTGACGAAACGGGGGACCGTGTGGTTCTTCCGCAATCTCATGGCCCACATTTCGCGCCCGTTTTGCAGACGCAGATTATTTTTGACAGGAATTTCGCCAGCCGCTGTGGAATCCAGTAGGTCGTTGCATCTCTGGACGGGAGGATTTCCAGTTGCTCGGTGGCATTCGTACGTTTGTCATGGGACCCGCGCCTGTACTCGCACGTCTCATCGATTGGCTGGGATGGGTCGACATCATTGACCAAGCAGTGGCGCGCTCGGACTACAAGCTGTCTGTCGGATTGCGCACCAAGGCGTTGCTCATTAACGTGGGGACCAACCGAGAGGCTCTGTATCGTGTAGAGGAGTTCTATGCCAAGCGCGATACGGAAGTGCTGCTGGGTGAAGGCGTTTCCACCGAAGATCTCAACGATGACGCCTTGGCACGTGCATTGGATGCTATCTACGAAGCCGGTCCCGAAGGGTTGTACACCGCCATCGCCTTGCAGACCATGCGAAAACTGCGAGTGATGGATGATGCCGATGACCTCATCCCCATTCATGCGGATACCACCTCACTTTCGGTCACGGGCGAGTACGTGGATCAAAGCGAGTTTCGCATTGACCGGGGGTTCTCGAAGGATAGCCGGCCAGACCTGAAGCAAATCGTGTTTGGGCTGTGCACAGTGCAGGGCTTGGGGCTGTGTGCGAATGTGAATCCGGGCAACCTGGACGACCATACGTGGAACTTCGAGAACATCCAGCAATTGTTGGGGCAACTGGACGATGCGACCCGTCAAAGAGGCGTGTACATTGCCGACGCGGCGTTGGTGACGAAGGAGAACCTGCAGTTGCTGACGGAGGAAAGGATCCACTTCATCTCTCGTTTGCCGGGGACGTACAAGCTGTCTGAACAGCTCAAGCGTGCCGCATGGGAGAAGGAGGATAGTTGGGAGGAAGTCGGTCGTCTGGCCGAAGCCAAGGATGGGGCAAGCTACAAAATTCAATCCTTCCGCCGCACGCTGTACGGACGGACGTACCGGTTCGTGGTGGTCCGCTCTTCGAGCTTGGACGCGCGGAAGCAGAGCAAGCTCGAGGGTGTACTGGAACGTGAAAGAAACGAGTTGCAAAGAGCCGCCAAGCTCCTGAGCAAGAATGTCTACAGTTGTGAGCAGGATGCGCAAGCCGCGGCGCAGGCGTTTGTACATCAATACCGAGACGTCTTGCACCGGCTGGTGACGGGCGTACGAGCCGAACAGATTCAAGAAAAGCGAACGCGCCGCGGGCGACCGCGCAAAGACGGACCAGCGCCGCCGGTACGGACCCAGTACCGCGTGGATGTGGAGATCCTGCCGCCGACTGAGGAGAGCGTCCAGGTGTGGCGAGAGAAGGAAGCGACATTCGTACTCATCACGGACATCCGCGACGACCAGTGCGTGCCGGATGAGCAGGTGCTGCGGCTTTACAAAGAGCAGCACGAAGTCGAAACGCGCTTTCGGTACCTGAAAAGCCCCTACCACGTGGGGCCCATCTTTCTGCACAAACCGACCCGCGTCAAGGCGTTCGGGTTCGTGATGCTACTGTCCCTGTTGTTGTATAGCGTCCTGGAGTACGTGATTCGAGAACGGATGAAGCAGGAGACCGAACCGCTCATCCTTCCTGGAAGGCGCAAGAGCTTCCGTCCGACGGGGCTATCGATTCTCGAGATGCTGGACGAGATGACCACAGCCCACGTCCGAGTGGGAGATGTGTGGCATCGGACAGCGGTGTCTCCGCATGACCCCCAAGTAGAACGTGTACTGAAACTGCTGGGCATGGACCTGAGCATCTACACGGAGGTTCAAAAAATCGCCTGACGGGCGCTTGTCTGGGTATGCGTCCGGTTTCCAATTCTGATCATTTATTGGAAAGATCGCGATTTCATATTCCGTAAATTGTATCTCCTGCAACCCGGATGCGTATCCGATTCGTACCGTCACTGAGTTTCCAGTTCATCCGGGCAAAACGGGCGCGAAATGTGGGTCATGGCACAACCGAAGATGCGGGAGTTGTACGAGGCGCGGAACAAACCGGCTGTACTGCTCTTTGGGCTCATTTGCGCAGGGCTGCTTTTGAACGGTCTTTTTCATGAGGTGCACCAATGGATTGTCGGTTCCCCAAACAACAACAACAAAATCAGTAGCCAACCTACGACGGACCGTCAAAGTCACACCACGACCTCTCCAGCCACGTCGGCCTCATCGACCGGAACATCGACTTCGTCGAAGGTGACGTCGTCCACACGCCATGGGACGGTGAAGTCTACAGAATCGGCAAAGCCTGCACCATTCCCACTTAAAATGTCCAAGGTCATTCTTGAGTCGGGGCCGCCAGGTGTGCAGGCCGCCCCGAAGGATGCTGTACAGGCGGCTGCACGGTTTGCATGGCTAGACTTCCTAACGACCCACCAGGTCAGCACGAAGGCTATCCTGGAACAAATCCGGGCGGTCACTACGCCCGCGTGTTATCAGGACATCGCCAGTTCCTTTCGGCCCCCCCATGATCCACAGACGTGGGTGGATGTACGCGTATACCCAGTCCACCACAACGCAGACGGCTCTTGGTGGGTGAGTACCACGCCGCAAGCCAAAGACGCCAAAGGGCATCTCCAGTCCATCGGATTTTTTGATCTCGTGACGAAGGAGGGATCGCAATGGAAAGTACAGCGCGTCTCCTTCGATCCCCCTTCGTTCTGATCGCCGGGGTGTTCCTCGTCGGTGTGCTCTTTTTCGCGACATCCGTCGGTATCGGTGCTCTCGGATTGCTCTCGGCCACCGGAAGTCTCGTCTCGTCGGATATCGCCGTCCCACAGCCGGGGTCGGTTACCGATGGACCCATTCACGTGCCGGAGCAGTTGATCCCGGTGTACGAGGATGCGGGGAAAAAGTACAACGTGACCTGGACCGTGTTGGCCGCGATCCACTACGTAGAGACAGGCTTTTCGATGGGCAATTCGCCCACCAGTTCGAAAGGGGCCGAAGGGCCGATGCAATTTGAGCCGTCTACGTGGGCAGAGTACGCCGTGACGGCTCCAGGACAGTCAGGGCCACCCGACATCCAGAACGTGTACGACGCCATTTATACCGCCGCGCATTATTTGTCGGCCAATGGATTCGCGCAGAATCCCTATCAGGCGATCTATCAGTACAATCACGCCGACTACGCCTTGCAGGGGATGGATCCGGTTATGCGCTGCATGCGCCAACTCATGGAAAAAGGTGATCTCATCGTGCGAACACAAGATGATCTCATCTCTGACCGGATGGTACAGTCCATAAAAGCGACCGGTTTTCGGAGCGTAGCGAACAGGAATCCCCCAGGCTTGCGCGACGTTCATCAGTGGAGGGAGGACCGGTGGATCGTAGTTCGGGACGGTCACAGGATCCCCTTCGGTATCTTCTAGGCGGAATACCGGAATGGCCTTAAACCCGACGACGACCAGGCGACGAATCTCCTCTCCAGTCTCCGGATCCTCGCGTGTAACCGTCTTTGTGACCGGTCCGAGGATGTAGAACGCTTTGGCTCCCTTTTTCACCTTGCGTCCGGCTTCCTCCCACTGCTTGAAACCACGAGCATCAAAGGTGTCGTGAGCGACCATCAGGAGCCGATTGGCAAGGCTCCACTTGTCACACGGGCGGTCGCCTTTCGGTTCGATGAAGGTACGGGCCACGGCTTGCGGGAGCTCCCCGGTCTCCCACATGTCAAGCAGTTTCTTTGTGGCCGCTTCGATCCGGTCTTGGTGCATCAGCATCGCTGATTCCTCCCTCAAACTTGGTCTCGTGCGCCCCCCTTGGGGGGTGCCGCGCGAGGCGGCAGACCCAACCACGATGAAACAATCCCCTTCCACGTTCGAGCGAGGTTTCGTTCACTCCGACAGACTAGGCAGATGTCCGGCTGGAAGGGTTTCGTAGACCGAACCCAAAAGGCATGACCACGTCGACAAAGGTATCCTTGGAGCCACACCTGCTCCTCCTTCATGATTCGATCCCATATAGCCTTTTTGAGTGGTTCCGGTGGATTGAGTCGCTTGGAGAGATACTCCTTCATCGCCAAGACGAGAACGTGTGTCATGGGTCGATTTTCCCGTTCAGCCAGTAGAGCGAGCATCTCCCGCTCTTCCTCGGTGAGGTACACGGTGAGCCGGTGCGTTCGTTTTTCCGCATCTTGTTTTGGTGGCCTCGCCAACGGAGGCTCAACTCCTATTGCACTGTTATTTACCTGTATATATACTAATCGATCCGCCTGATGAATCAATGTTTAAAAACGCGGACCGCGAGGGGGCACACATCACGTACTTCCCATGTTTCACAGTGGTGTTTCACAACATAAAATCGCCGCTTAGGGCCCAATCCGGCCGAAAACGGCGATTCCATGTGTTTCCTTCGTCCCATAATAACCGGCATTATGTCGCCTTCTTCGGCTAGAGCGTTTTATTGAACATCAAACAACGGTAATTGCATATCCACCTCCGAAATTCTACTCTGTGCCATCCTTTGATACTCATCGACTAATTCTATTCCAACGAAATTTCTTCCGTGCTTTCTTGCGACCACTCCAGTAGTACCAGATCCAGTGAATGGGTCAAGAACAAAATCACCTTTTTTCGTTGAAGCAAAAAGACATGTTTCCACGAGCTTTTCAGGAAACACAGCGAAATGTGCGCCTCTAAATTTGCTTAAAGGGATAGTCCAAACCGTTCTTTTGTTCCTTCCAAGGGGATGAAATGCTTGATCCCAACGTGCATCATGTAAATTTCTGTTCCCTTTGTTCTTTCCGTTTTCTGGCGTACCACCAGGTTTTCCGAAGTGGTTCCTTCCCCCCCTCATCTTTGACTTACTTGTAAAAGTTACATGTTCTTCTCTAATTGCATCTGCATCGTAGTAGTAGTTTTCTGATTTGGAAAACATAAATACATACTCATGGTCAGTTGTTGGGCGACTCGTAACAGAAGAGGGCATAGCATTTGGCTTGTGCCAAATTATGTCGCTTCGCAAAATCCAACCGTTATCTTGAAGTGCTAATGCGACTCTCCATGGAACTCCCAACAATCTCTTGTTTCTATACGTATCGCCTAGGTTTAACCACAGTAATCCATCTGACTTCAGCTTTGGCTTGATACTTTCGAACGCTTTTACCAAGTTAGATACATATTCGTCTACGTCTGTTTCCCTTCCAATTTCATAAGCCGACTGTTCGCTGTTCGTGGAATATTGCCTATGTCCAAAATACGGCGGACTTGTAATTATCGCTTGGAAAAAATTATCTGGAAGAAGTGCAGAGTTCTGTACTACATCTCCTAAAAGTACTTGATTACTGATCGTCATTGCTCAACACCTTTTCAATGTATCTGTTAAAGTTTCTTTGGGACTCTTCGTCCAATGTTACAAATACATTGGGGTTCATATTAAAGTGAAACACAAAATCTATCTTATCTAAAATCACACTAATTTCCTCAGGAGACCAGTTCTCAGCAATAATTACTACAGCTATGTGTGCATTAGGATGTATTTCTTTTATATCGTTCACAGCGGTGATAATGTCTCTGGAAAATAAATGCGAGTGCCCGCCACCTTGAGTTTCTCTAGTTTTTACTGGGATAAACAAAGGAACAGGCTTGCCAGTGGTTTTATCTATCATTGTCGCGGATACGTCCACTGTGTGTCTACCGACTTTTATTTGCCTTTCGGCAATGTGTACACTCTTGTACTTGCCATAGTTCATATATGCTGAGTAATAGGATTGAAGAGCAGTAGCGAGCCCAACTCTGATACCTGTCTCCGCAAAATGACCTCTTAAACTTCTCCTTGAACCTTCAAGCCTATCAATGAGAATTTCTTTGACAGCAGTCCATTCAAAGCTCTTTACAATTGACCTATACTCCATAATAAGTTTAACTAAGGTATCAACTTGTGCAGTTAATGCATCTATGTTGTCCGCTTTCCTCATTTGTGAGATTAACGGTGCTAGTCTTTGTTGTGGGGCATCTCGAATCATCCATGCAAAAAAATAAAAACAAGCTTTGGCATGATCATACGTCCTGCCCAATCCGTCAAACAACAATGGTTTTTCTTCACTAGGCTTTGGGTTATAACAGTCCTGAATAATTCTAGTAAGTTCCTCCGCTGAACAAGTCATTAGAATATCGTTCAAACTACCTGTCGATCTGGTGACCTGTTTACTTTTTCGTTCTATCCAATCATAAAATGGCTTTGCCTGATTCGCCAATTTTGTAAGTTCCACCAAACGTAAATGAGCTATATTAACTTTATGTACAATTAACTCTTGCATAAAAATGCTCCCCTTTGCCCGTCCCATAACGTTTGTCATTACAACAACACATTGATTTCGTGGCCCGTTCTATACGTTCATCGAGACCGGGAGATACCAATTCAGAGAGATTTCTTTGCCTCAGTTTGGATCTATTGCTAATACTGATATGGGAATGGTAGATTTATCTCAGTTGAATACGGACGGCGTTAAAAAGCCCCGTTCAATGTTCCCGCACTGAACGAGGCACGCGCACTCCTCGAGGTAGCGCTCGAGAAGTCGCTTTTACACCAGTGATTGTATCGATTTTTGGATATCAATACAAGCGGTGTATTTTGGCGAATACGGACGGAATGTGTCCGGCTTCTCGGCTAACGAGCTGATGGAGTCGGACTTTTTTATTGCTGTCCATATGGGAGGTCATTCAATGGACGGATCGGAATTGTCGGACCTCAAACTTGGGGAGCTTTGCTTAAG
>NZ_BCQV01000072.1 GCF_001552255.1 Alicyclobacillus shizuokensis NBRC 103103 | reverse complement strand
CGTTGGGGTGCAAAGGCGTTGCGCGAGCCCCATGGCTGTTCTAGATCGCCGGTGCCTTGTGCGCCGTCGTCTGTGCCGTTCGACTTCGCCCCCTGCAGCGACCGCCCTTCCACCACGCCACGAATCCCAGCGCAAGCGGCGCGACGGCCCACAGCCCCGTCACCAAGTCGGCGAACACCACACCAGCCCACACGCCCGCCAGCGCCGCCAGCGAGAAGAGTGCGCAACCGAGCCAGCGGCGAAACAGGGCGGCCACACCTCCGGCCAGGCAGAGCAGGGCAAACACTAGGCCCGCGCCACCGTCTCCTTCCAACTGCGGAATTTGCTGCTCCGCTCCGACCTCGGCCACCCATAATGCTTGCCAACCACTGACTACCGCGACGACAGCGGACACCACCAGAAGCACAACTCTCATCGCCAAGCCTCCTGACCCACAGCCTGAATGGTTGTCCATCTCTATCAACCTATGACGGCTGCGCTGACAAAATGCCTTGGCTGCCTGCGCGCTTTCCTCCACGCGTCGCCAATGCGCGAATAGCAGTTGCCCGTCTTTCCGACCAGCCAGTGGGTCACATCGGCCTGCTTTGCCTACCTGCGGCACAGCAACGGATCGCCCGTTCGGGATGCCCGTCACGGGCGAGCGAGCGCAGTCCCGTTCCTACCGTTCTTTCGCCGCACCAAAGATCATCGAATCCGTCAACATCTCCACCGGCGCCCGGTCGTCGGTCAACACCAGGCCGCCCGCCGTATCCGCTGCGCTGAGCGGCACCAGATGTCGCGGCCAGTCCGCCGCCACCGAAGATAGCGCGCTATCCCGCGGAATTCGCGCCAGCCCGGCCGTCGACACGGGATGCTCGCTCGCCAGCAAGATGTAGTTGTACAATCCGCGCGCCTTGACCCGGTATACGTAGGGAAACACCACTCGCAGCGTTCGTTCCATCGACAGCAGCAGCCGCGAGCGTGTACTCGTCGCATTGACGTTCATCGCCACCAGCCCGCCCGGCGTCAAACGGGACTTGAGCTCCTGGAAAAACTCCACCGTCGTCAGTTCGTACGGGATGTAGATCTGGTTCGTGTACGCGTCGACAATCGCGATGTCGTACGTCCGCGCCGGGGCCTGCCGGACGAACACGCGCGCATCCTGGTTGACAAACCGGGCGTCGCCGGGCTTGACCCCAAAGTAGCGGAAGTCCAGCGGAATCACGTCGCCGTCGATTTCCACGCCCGTGACGCGCAGGTCCGGCCGCTGTGGCCGCACGTACTTGGCCAGCAGGTGCGGGATCGTGCCCCCGGCGGACCCCAGCACCACCACTCGCGACGCTCCCTTGCGCAGGTACGGCAGCGCCAGGTAGTCGTCGTAGTAGTCGCTGGTGTTGAGCGCGTCGCCCGGCCGGCGCAGGGATTGCACACCGCCGCCCTCGTTGTAGATCAGCGCGGTCGATCCGTCCGTCTCCCGCACCACCTGCACGTGCTGGTACAGGGTATCCTTGCTCCACAGCACCTGCCCGTATGGACTTGTCGGTGCGGGCAGCGCCCCGGACGCCAACGGCGGCATCACCAGCACCAAGACCAGCGACGCGCCGATGCGCAGCATGTCCGCCCGCACCAGCCCCCACAGACTGGCCGCCACCAGCACCGCCGCCCAAAAGAAAATGGTTTCGCGCACGCCCCAAAACGGAACGGTCACAAACGCCGTGCCAAACGTCCCAATCAGACTCCCCAGCGTCGAAAACGCGTACAGGTTGCCCGCCACGCGCCCCACGTCGAGGGCCTGACCGGTGGGGGACAGCGCATTGTCTCGCCCCGCATTCCCGCCAGTCTGCGCGCTCTCGCCTGGTCCTGCGCCCGCTCTCGCGCCCGTCGCCAGGCGAATCGTGAACGGGCTGACCATCGCCAGCAAAAACACCGGCGGCGCGAACACCAGCAAGATAGCGATGAACGAGATGACAATCGTGGCAATCGGCGTGTTCAGGATGCCGCGCGACAACCCGCGAAAAATCAGCTGCCCCCACAAGGGAAGCGTGGCCATCCAAAGCCCCGCCGCCAAGGACAGGCCCATCAACAGCCGCACCCGCGGCCACCGGTCGGCCACACGGCCGCCGACCACGTATCCCACCGACAGCGCCAGCAAGATCAGGCCAATCACGTTGGCCCAGACAATCATCGACGTGCCAAAGTACGGCGCCAAAAACCGCGACGCCGCCAGTTCCAGCGCCATCACGGACGCCCCGGTCACAATCACGTAGACGTACAGGTAGCGGATGAAACGCCGCCTGTCCCGGATACTGTGTTGTCCGCTCGCATCCGTTCGTATCCCTTCTGTTATCCGAGGCTTGTCCAATCAGCGTGCCCCTCTCTTTCCGACGGGATGCCGGACCCTCTTCCATGTATACTTAGTATATACGCAATCGCCAAAGAGAAACGGAAAGTGGCAGAAGGGCTCTCGAACAATCGCAACGGAAATCCCATTGTGAAGCTTCCTCCATCTTTGTCGATCCCGGTAGGATCCTGGGCCCACCCGGCGAATCATGAAGCCATGCAATCGGAAACGGAGGTCTGAGGCATTGGAGAAACCTCGGTGGGAAGAGCACCTGGAACGCATGGAGTCGAAGCCGTTGAACGACATGTGAGCCGGATTCCGCTTTTGGAGCGTCGCCAGGACAAAGCGGCGGCCCGACTTGACGCGATTGAGGCCTGCTTAGACTTGCGCGCAGAAAACCAGTAACCTTCAGCCAGAAACCTCCTCTCTCCAAACATGACGCCGGACCGTCTTCCATGTATACTTAGTATGTATATACGCAATCATACGTAATCGCTAAAGAGAAACGGAAAGTTCCCGAAGGGGCGTTCCCATCAGCCTGCCGGACGAGCCCAGATTTCCCGTTGGAGCACCCTTTTGTTCCCGCTTTTCGGTTCCGTGGGCCAAGAAACGGCCCGGTCGGCCGTCATAAGTCCCGCGGCCGCGGCGTGGACACATTTTCAACCGCTGGCTCATCGTCCCAGACCAAACACCGCCAGTCCCGCGCGGCACGCTCCGGGCTGGGGAGTGGAGGAGGTCGCAGCGTGTCCAACGAAGCACCCTTGCATCGCGATATTCGACTCTTAGGCAACCTGCTCGGCGAGGTCGTCACCCAGCAGTGCGGCCAGGAGGTGTTTGACTGGGTCGAGCGCATCCGTGCCGCCGCCAAGGAGTTTCGCCAGTCCGAGGAGGATGAGAGCGCCGCCTCGTTCGCCCGTCTGATTGAACAAGTACCGAAGGCGCAGCGCCGCTACGTCATTCGCGCATTCTCCCTGTACTTCGAGCTGGTCAACATCGCGGAGCAGAACCACCGCATCCGTCGTCGCCGCGAGTACGAGCACGCGCAGGGCGAGAAGGTCGGCCGCGCCACCATCCAAAACGCCCTGCTGACCCTGAAGAACGCCGGCTACAGCGCGGACGACGTGGCCGCATTGCTGCATCGGCTGGGCCTGGAGCTGGTGCTCACCGCCCACCCCACTGAGGCCACGCGCCGCACGGTGCTGGACAAGCACCAGCAGATTGCTTTCATCCTGCAAAAGCTGGATGATCCTTTGCTCACCCCGCGCGAGCTGCGCCAACTGGAGAAGTCGCTGCGCGCCCAGATTGTCGGCCTGTGGCAGACCAGTCCCGTGCGCAAGCAGCGCATCACCGTGCTGGACGAGGTGCGCAACGGCCTGTACTTTCTGGATCAAATCCTGTTCGACGTGTTGCCGCATGTGCACATGCAGCTGGAGGAGCAGCTGGCCGAGCACTACCCAGACCGGCGCTGGCGTGTGCCATCCTTCATTCGCTTCGGCAGTTGGATGGGCGGGGACCGAGACGGCAATCCGTTCGTCACTGCGGACATCACGTTCCAGACCCTGGTCCTGCACTTTGACTTGGCCATGCGCAAGTATCAGGAGCGCCTCGTCCAGCTCGGTCGGGAGCTCAGCCAGTCGCTGGAGCTGACGGGCGCCAGCCCGGAGCTGTTGGCCTCTCTCCAAGTGGCCGATCCGCCCGATGAACCCTACCGGGAGAAGGTCTCGCAAATCCAGCGCCGCCTGGAGGCGACCCAGGCGCGGTTTCACGGATCCGCCGCGGAGGTGGACGCGTCCGCCGTCCAACCATACGCCAGCCCCGACGAGTTCCTGACCGATTTGCGGCTGATGGAGTCGTCTCTGTTGGCCCACCGCGGCGAGGACATCGTGGCCGTGCACGTGCGGCCGCTCTTGCGCCAGGTCGAGTTGTTCGGGTTTCACATGGCCACTCTCGACATCCGCCAGCACAGCGAGGTGCACGAAAACGCGGTGCAGGAGCTGTTCCAGGTGGCGCGCCTGGGCGACTACAAAGGCCTCCCAGAAGCGGACAAGGTGGAAAAACTGACCGAGCTCCTGGCGGATGCGCGCCCGCTCGTCAGCCCCTATCAGGACCTCTCCGAGGCGACCGCTGAGACACTGAAGGTGTTCCACGTCGTCCGCCAGGCCAAAGACCTGTTCGGCGAGGCGTGCATCCAGGACTACCTGATTTCCATGGCCGCCGACGTGAGCGACGTGCTGGAGGTGCTCATCCTCGCCAAGGAGGCCGGTCTGTTCCGTTGGAAGCCGGACGGCAGCGTCGTCAGCCGGCTCAACGTCGTGCCCCTGTTTGAGACGATTGAGGACCTGCGCGGCGCCCCGCAGATTGTCCATCGTCTGTTCACCCACCCGGTTTACCAGAAGCAGCTGGCCGCCCGCGGCGGCGAGCAGGAGATCATGCTCGGGTACTCGGACAGCAACAAGGACGGCGGCTATCTGACCTCCAACTGGGAGCTGTACAAGTCGCAAAAGGCGCTCTTGCAAACGGCCGAGCGCCACGGCGTGCGGCTGAAGTTTTTCCACGGCCGCGGCGGCGCGCTGGGGCGCGGGGGCGGACCCTTGGAGCGCAGCATCCTCGCGCAACCGCCCGAGGCTTTGCGTGGCAAGGTGAAGATCACCGAGCAGGGGGAGATCATCTCGCAGCGCTACGGTCACCCCGACATCGCCCGCAGGTCACTCGAGGCGGCGGTCTCCGCCATCTTGGTCGGCGCCGCCAACGTGCAGACGGAAGCCATGCAGGCCACCGAGCGGGAGTGGTCCGCCTGTGTCGAGGGGCTCTCGGAAGCCTCGCGCCAGGCGTACGTGCGCTTTGTCTACGGCCAGCCGGAGTTTCTCACCTACTTCCAGCAGGCCACACCGATAGAGGAGATAGGGCGGTTGAACATCGGATCGCGCCCGAGCAAGCGCAGGAGCAGCGCCCGCATACAGGACCTGCGGGCCATTCCCTGGGTGTTCTCGTGGACCCAGAACCGGCACCTCCTGCCCGCTTGGTACGGCTTTGGCAGCGCCGTCGGCGCTGTTGTCGAAAGCCGTCCCGAGACTCTCCAGGCCTTGCGCCGCATGTACCGGCACTGGCCGTTTTTCAAGGCCCTGATAGACAACCTGCAGATGGCCCTGGCCAAAGCGGACATGCGCATCGCGCCGGAGTATGTGCGGCTGGTGGAGGACGCGTCCATCGGCCAGCGCATCTTTGCCGGCATCCGCGAGGAGTACGACCGCACCCGCAGGGTGGTGCTTGACATCATTGAGCGCGACGATGTGCTCGCCGACTTCCGCGTCATCCGCGAGTCCATCAACTTGCGCAATCCGTATGTAGATCCCTTGTCCTTCTTCCAGGTCCTGCTCCTGCGCGATCTCCGCCAGCAGCGCGCTCGCGGCGAGGACGCCGCGGAACTGGAGCGGGAGGTGCTGTTCACCATCAACGGCATCGCCTCCGGCCTGCGGAATACGGGGTGAGGCCGTACGGTCTGGAATCTCAGCTAAATCACCTTATTCATTGTGGGACACAGCACATGGCCGTCGGGTGGTTTTCTCCGACGGCCATGTGCGGTTTTCTGATATTCTCTATCACGGTTCGTGGGTTCCGTCATCGTCTAACCCAGGTTTCGACGTCTTTCGCCCAAAATAGCTTAAATATTAAATTATAAAATATTTTAGAATATGTTTTTGTGATATGCATCATCCCTAATCTATCGGTTTCACTGCACTACTCATACTGCATGGATGCATGAAACTTGTAGCGAGCATGCTTCAAATCCCCAGCCAGTCGGCGCGAACGGCCGGGCGAGGCTGAGACGTACGAATGTGTTAGAGGCACACTGTAATTCTCGATTCAAACGTTCAATGTCGATCCTATCGATGCAAACGAGGGGGACATCATCGAAGGTTTGACCGGAATTATCTGTAAATGAAACTCGGATTTTCTCATATGATCTATAGACTTTTGCTTGTCGGGCCACTACTGTTCCCAATGAGTTACTCCCGGTGTCAGGGGACACATAGAATCGAGCTCCATGCCGCTTTAATACGGGCCGTCCATTTTCGAACCCGAATATCTGGTTGACGCTGTTCACCGAGATTTGGCGTAAAAAGTCGATTCGATCAGGCTGCGGCAGAATACCTTTGACAATTGGTCGCTGCTCAACAATTTCGAAGTCCTCGGTGTGGGGGCGTCGAATTTGTCGGCTAGTTGCCTTGGCATGGAACTGCACAATTGAAAATAATTGAAGATGTCCTACGTCCTCTAGTGAAAACCTAGACGATGGGGGAATCGGGCGAAGGTATCGTTTAGCCTTTGTGTCGTAGACGCTCATACATACGCCGGTGTTCATTCGTGTTAGGCCTGTCACGACATACATGTATGTATCACCTACTAGCGAATATGGTGTACCTTTATGCCGAGTTGAGAAAGCTCGTCTGCAACAATACCTCGATGACAAGCCTCTGGTTCACGTTCTACGCAAAAGAAAACGAGGTTCTCATCTTCAAATTGACGGATGAATGTTGCCAGATCAAAGTGGCTTAAACATTCATCACGATATCGCTCGATGAAGGACCTACTTAGGCTGTGCCGGGCTTGTTTGTTGATTCCCAAGAGCTTGTCATCTTCTCGCTGTTGATCTCGAGCCTCTCGCGAAGGTGCTAAGTCTCTTATGTGGAGATATTTAATGTTAAGTTCTTTCAGTCGTTCTTGGAGGTATGTGCTGTTAACAAATGAATACTTGGCTCCGCGCATTCCGCGGCGCGCACGAATATCGACGAACAGTGTGATCGAATATTCGACCAAATTTTTAAAAAAATCCGTTTCCGTTCGCCCGTATACTCCGATTGTGTAGATTTTAATATGATCACCCCTGCTTGATGTATTGTTTTCTTGATACAAATACGGGTTCATCGAGTAAGCTTGTCTGGCCATGCGTCAGTCGGTATATCACCTCTTCTTGTGGTACCAGATTACCGTCAATATCGATGTGAGCGACCTGAATGTTTAATTTACTGAGCGTTTGGCCAATAAGCTTGCTACGGTGGCAGTCTTCCGGGCGTCCTTCCGTGCACATAATCGCGACGTGGATCTGTTTTTCCCAAGCCACTGACAACCGTGCAATGCCACGCTTATAGGCCGGTAATTGCTCAAGCTTGGAGTAGTCCACGTATCCGTTCGTGTAACAATCCGCATTCTTAGGGAGACCGCCCAACTCGTCACCCATATATACATAGCGAATATCGTTTGCCTTTAGGGTGGCTTCAAGTTGTTTCTTCGAGAAATCGGGGTTTACGCGGGAAAACGGTTTAGTACGAATGTCGATCAAGTAATGTACGCCATGGCGCTTTAGCAGTTCGAGGAATTCGGAAATCGGACGATTTCCATATCCTATGGTTAGTACGGGCACTTTCCGATCCATCGGCTATGCCTCCGTTCTTCTCGACGCCACGCATTTACTTCCCTACATTATAACAAAACAGCATATCCCGAGCTATTCAAGTAGCCCAAAGGAGCGCCTGACCCGACTCGGCAACAACTCATCCAGTCCCTGGAACTGACCGATGCCCCTTCCCCTCATGAGCCCATACCAGGATCATTCCGAAACTGCCGACTGAAGGCTCGGCCCGAAACCCTTCAGACCCTGCGCCGCATGTACCGGCATTGGCCGTTCTTCAAGGCCCTGATTGACAATCTGCAGATGGCCCTGGCCAAAGCGGACATGCGCATCGCGCCCGAGTACGTGCGGCTGGTGGAGGACGCGTCCGTCGGCCAGCGCATCTTCGCCGGCATCTGCGAGGAGTACGACCGCACCCGCAGGGTGGTGCTCGACATCATTGAGCACGACGACGTGCTCGCCGACTTCCGCGTCATCCGTGAGTCCATCAACTTGCGCAATCCGTATGTAAGATCCCTTGTCCTTCTTCCAGGTCCTGCTCCTACGCGATCTCCGCCAGCAGCGCGCTCGCGGCGAGGACGCCGCGGAACTGGAGGGGGAGGTGTTGTTCACCATCAACGGCATCGCGTCCGGCCTGCGGAATACGGGCTGACGCGGGCTTTTGCTCGCGCCACCGGACCATCCGTTCATCGGCCGCCGGAACCGTGTCTCGGCGGCCCCCTCCCATCCGTCAGCGCATCTCACCGATTCCTGGCGATTCCGTCCGTCTGCATGCCCTCTGTCGAAAACGGGCGGGGTCCATTCCTGTGCAAATCTTTCCCATATATCTCTGTTATATCTCTGTGCCCGACTTCAATCGGATTTATATGTCAAAAAGCGCAATTTTCGTGACCCATATTATTCTCCATCCTCTTCAGGGGGTGTACAATAGGTAACAGAATACGGACAGGCAGTGAAGGAGCGGATCTCATCCGTGGCACAACACGTATACACCTATCAAGGCCGTTGGCAGGGTGACCGCCAGGGCCAAGGGAAAATAATGGTCGGCGGCTTGCAGTCGCTGGTCAGCACGCCGGCCCAGATGGGCGGCCCGGGCATTGGCACCAACCCGGATGAGATGCTTCTCGGCGCGGCTGCTACCTGCTACATGAGATGACCCTCGCCTTTGCACTCGCCAGCCGGAAGATTCTCTACGTCGACCTGAGCTGGTTGAATTTCTTATACCAGTTTACATATGCTACTCCACCTATAAACTTGATAGAACCGGGACAACGGCGCTAAAAAAAGTGATTTTAATCGGCGTCGTTGTAGCAGTAATCGTTGCTGTGCCTGGCTACAGAAACGATCCCATAATGGTTTTGTTAGGGTTGATTATGGCAGTCATCTACAGGTCGACTAACGGGGTAAAAATAAGCCGGAAATTGAAAACAATCATTTCGGCAGTAATTAGCATTGGACTATTTATGTTCGCGGTGAGCTACTTAGTTCGAACTAACAACTCTTCCAGTTTACTACCGTGGAGCATGATGATTGGAACCTATCAAATTCGTGATCCGTTGTTCAGTATTTGTGTTAATACCTCTTCACTTAAATGCGCGGGAAGATCTAGGGGTAGCACAGCTGGCAATGGATCGCTTAACCGAGCTCACGAATTACGTTCAACCTCGGTGGTTCTTCTTCCACGACATGGTGACATTGCTACCCGGTAAGCAGTTAACTTCGGGCCAAATTCTGGGGCGAGTAGTAAATCATTCGGATACGTCGTCTCTGACATTAGGTCTCATAGGAGGGCTGTGGATTAGCTACGGTGTCTCAGGTATCGTGGTCTTCTTTTTACTGTGTGGCCGGCTTATCTCTTATTGGTGGAATAGATATATTATGTCTGGAAAATGGATTCATCAGGCGCTCTTAGTGGTTGGTCTGGATTATCTGTTGGAGTTGACTAATAGGGGTATGTTTAAGCCGATGTACATCATAGGACCCATAATCGTGATGCTTATCGGATCACGGAAGGTTAAGCGCACAAGGGAGAAGGAAGCACAGGTAGCGTCAG
>NZ_BCQV01000071.1 GCF_001552255.1 Alicyclobacillus shizuokensis NBRC 103103 | reverse complement strand
CCTTCCAAAAAAGTCGTGACGGACGCACTGACAAAAGTATTGTTTTTGCCCGGTGTACAAGCTGAAAACCCAGTTGCTTTGGTGGAAGCCCTAGAAATATACGCGCACCATGACGTAGACTTTGCCGATGCTTACTTGGCCGTAATCGCCCGAAATCAAGCGTGTTCCGTAGCGTCGTTCAATGAAAACCTTCGGCAATCAGGCGTAGAGGTTTTTGAATCTCATACACACTAAACTGTAATTTACTGGATTGTGATGGCGCATCCAGTAGGAGTATAATCAACCTATCCAGAACGTATGTTCGCCTCAAAGGTGGATTTTTACAGAAGAAGGTGCTTTGCTGTTGAATTTGCCACAGTCGGCTGAAACATCGACTTCTTCTGTTGTCTCGGTAGACCAACTTGCAGAACAAGCAAGAGCGTATGTTCGCAGCTCGAAAGCTCCGAATACCGTCAGAGCGTACCAATCGGACTGGAGGGCGTTTATCGGCTGGTGTGAGGAACAAGGCCTCTCCTCACTTCCAGCTGAACCCGATACGATAGCGCTGTACATGACGTATATGGCCGAAACCGGTCATAAGACGAGTACGATTGGACGTCGTATTATTTCGATTGGGCTGGCTCACAAAGCGAAAGGCTATGCCTCGCCCACATCCTCCGAGACCGTAAAAACCGTATGGCGCGGTATCCGCAATACGCACGGTGTTGCTGTATCCCCGAAGTCCCCCGTCCTGATTGAAGACCTGAGACGTATGATCCGACAGACTCCACACAATCTGCTTGGACTACGAGATCGGGCACTGCTCTTGATTGGCTTTGCTGGGGCATTTCGACGCTCTGAGCTCGTGTCGCTGTACGTGGAGGATGTGGAGTTTACGCGAGAAGGACTGACCATCACACTTCGCCGAAGCAAGACGGACCAGGAGGGAGAAGGCAGAAAGGTTGGCATTCCCTACGGGTCACACGTAGAGACATGCCCGGTGAGAACTTTACAATCGTGGCTGCAATCTGCAGGGATCGTCTCTGGTCCCCTGTTTCGTCGGGTGGACAAAGCGGGCAGAGTGGGAGTTGATCGCCTATGCGATAAAACGGTTGCGCGCGTCGTGAAGAAGTACATCCAGGCTATTGGTCTTGATGCCGACGAGTATGCCGGTCATAGTCTTCGTGCTGGACTTGCTACATCGGCCGCAATGGCCGGCGCGCCCGAACGTGCGATTATGGCGCAGACGGGGCATAAGAGTGTGAACATGGTCCGTCGATATATACGAGACGGGAATCTGTTCCGAGAAAACGCTGCTGCATACGTGGGATTATAATAAAAATAAGGTTTTTGGAAAATTTTTTTCTTGAGAGAAGGAGGTCGCCGACTTATGTCGAATAGAAGCCTTAGACGGGTGCCCCATACTGTAGCGAGTACGGGACACCCCATCTAAGATGTGACAACGGTTCTGGCAAAACCGTTGCCACGCGACCAAGGAAGCCGCAACCTTCCATGGTCAATACGTCTGATTCGATGTGACTTGTAATTTTTCCTGCATCGAACCCGACATATTGATATGGTAATTTACAGCAACGGCTCCTTTGGTCGAATTGTGCCAAAGGAGCCGTTTCTTCGTGTGTACCTTGAAACCGAGAATATGTCCTAAAAACAACTGAATGGTGAGGTCACCCACGCTCAATCGGAACCTCACCATCAAGAGGAATGATTTACATCCTTATTTCAGGATACCACAAATTATTCGAAGGTATCAATGCCATTGTGAATCATTCCTCCAATCCATACCGAGAGGAGGAAAGGCTTCATGTCATACTCATCCGATCCAAAGCCGCTGAAGAGAAGCGTAATCAAAGAAGAACTCGTCGCTCTAACGGGGAACTTTAAACTTGCGATCATTCTTAACCAGATGCTGTATTGGAGCGAGCGGGTACAGGATTTTGATGCCTTTATTTTGGAAGAGCGCGAACGGGCCACGATGAGTGGTGCTGAAGAACCCAATCTTCCATTGCGTCGAGGATGGATTTTTAAAAAGGCGGAAGAATTGGCCGAAGAAACAATGTTAGGTCTCAACGTTTCGAGCATGTTACGACTCTTAAACCAACTGGTTGACCAAGGATGGCTGGAGAAGCGCCGAAATCCCAAGAATCACATGGATAAGACCTATCAATACCGGGTCAATGTGGTTAAGATTCAGCGTGACCTGCAAGCTAAAGGATACGCCTTAGAAGGCTATCCATTGCTGATTGAGAACCCTAGAACTTCGAATTTGCATTTTGCAAATACGGATTTTCAAAATGCAAATTCGAACTTGCAAAATGCAAATTCGGATTTGCAAAATGTAGGCTCGGATTTGCATTTCGCAAGAGCAATACCAGAGATTACTACAGAGATTACATACAGAGAAAGTAAAGAAGAAGATATAGATGTCTATGATCACGAGCGTACGCAAGAGAGGGAAATTATGTCAATTCATCGAACGCTAGGTCGAATCTCTCCAAGCGACCCTAGCAACACTCGTCACTTGGGTGACAACACGTACGGCGCTTGGAACAGGATAAGTTCAGTGGGTGGACAAGCCGCGCCTCTTGAGGAGACAAGCTCTTCGTCTTCTGTCTCTCCAAGGACAAGAGAAAACACTATGAGACCTGGCAGCTCCACGCCACTCATCGATACAGGCGATGGGCGCGATCTTCCTGATATATCCACATATAACGTTCCCTGGTCATCTCCTAACGACCCGTACTTGGCGGTGGACTACCGGATGATGCAGCACCTGGGCCGCCCGTACATCGCCAAGGAGAACGACTACCGAGCTATCAAGCAACTTCTCGCCAGTGGAGTGCCCATCGACTTCATCCTCGAAGGGATTGATTACACCTTCGCAACCTTTGCTGACAAGCACATTCGCAGCTTCGCCTACTGCGCAGAGGTGATTAAGCAGCGCTGGACTTGCGAGTTGGTCAAGCGGCAAGAAGTGGAAGCGGTCAACTGGGCTGAGTACCAACCTGCAAAGTCGGCAACTACCACGTCGCGGCCAACTCGCAATCAGCCAAGAAGAACAAGGGCGACCAAGAGGGATGAACGGTACGAAGCATTCTACCAGTTGTTCCCTGAGTGTGCGCCAGCGAACTAAGTCATGTACCCACGACTAAAGCCGGGGGTTCCCGGCGCCGGAGCATATTTGATGGAGGGCATTTGGCATGAACTACAACTACGCGATGATGGATGCAGAAAAAGAATTACATGTGTCTTGCTCTGCGCCTCCAGATCAGGTAGTAGAGCTTCTGAGTACATTTTCCAAGCTACTTGGGTTCCAATGGGACGAATTGCCGATAGCGGTGTATGTCCGGCCCGCGGGAAGCGGCGTTTGGGAACCTGTTCGAGGAACAACTGAGCCTACACTGTTTCCTTGGCCAACTGACAACGTATGTTTATTGAATCAAGATGACTATTACCGCATTGGTCGCAAGGTACTCGAAAGTTATGTGGTGATGCGAGACTGGGTGAAGCAACTGAGTATGTTTGAAAAAGAGCGCATGAATAGAGACACAAGGTTGATGCTGGAAGATTTCAAGCAAAAAATGTTCGATATAGAGAGCGTGATCTACGGCACAGATATGGAACGACTTTTTCGTCTCAAGTACCAAAAGGAAGAAAAAAACTATACTATTGCGGGCGAACTGGACGTTTCACTTAGAACGCTTGACCGCAGGATCCGATCCATGACCATTCGCATTGGACAGTCCTTACATGCCATGCTGACACCGCGTCGATTGAAAGAAATTATGCAGATTATCCATACCAATTCGCGCAATATCAGTTGAGTTGACTGCCTCCCCCGGCTTCGGCCGGGGGTAAGTCCGCGGTTAACCAGCCCACAAAGATTCGCTTAGGGCCGGAGATCATCGAAGATACTGGCGCGGAGACCCCTGCCTTTAGGTATGGGGAGGAGCGATAGTGTCCTCCTCCTGCACAAAAATATGCGAATATATGAGTATGAGACGAACCGTTAAACTTCTGCTGAATCCAACTGAAGAGCAAGCACAGATTCTGCTTAACACGCTCGAACAATCGACTGCGTGTTTTAACACTGTCTGCCATTATGGTTGGGCAAATGGCGAGAAGAACGGTGTTCGTCTACACCATGCCACCTATCGGGACTTGCGTGACATATTTCCTTCTTTTCCTTCTCTCAATTAGTGATTGCTTCTCGTGTCAAAGCTACAGAAGCTATCAAGTCTGCATTTGACCGCAAGAAGAAAGGACGCAAGGTATCTTGCCCAAAAGGAAACATGGTTCCGATCCGCTATGATGCGAGAACGTATACTTTCCGGCCCAATGCAGGCGTTGTCAGTCTTTCGTCTGTAGCAGGCAGGCAATCTGTAGAATGGCTTTCGAATCGACACGCAAACAAAATCCTTGCGCAGGCCGTCGGGTTTGACAGTGCAGATTTGATTTACCGCAAAGGCGTTTCTGGTTGCATCTTGTCGTTACTCTTCCTATGTGGTTGTTCCTCAGTCTGAAGCCGTAATCGGCGTGGATATGGGCCTCAATCGTCCTGCCGTGACCTCAGATGCCCAATTCCTTGGGGAACGCCGTTGGAAAGACATTGACCGTCGATATTTCCGATTGAAGCGTTCGCTTCAGGCGAAAGGCACTCGCTCGGCCAAGCGACATTTGCGTCGTCTGTCCGGGAAGGTTCACCGCTTCCGCCGCGATTGCGACCACGTCATCAGTCGGCGTATCGTCGATTCCGTTCCTGTCGGTTCCGTGATTGTGATTGAAAACTTGAATCACATTCGTTCCCGCACGAAACAGCGCGGACGCGAATCCCGTCGCCGTTTGCACTCATGGACATTCGCACAACTGCGGACATTCCTCGAGTACAAAGCCGAAGCGAAGGGATGCCTTGTTGTCGGCATCGACCCACGGCATACATCGCAAAGGTGTTCGAAGTGCGAAAAGCGCTAACTGGAAGGTGGCGTAAAGATGGCGCAGCATACTCGTTCAAAACCGGTATGGTAAAAGACGAATGATATGGCCAGTCAGGAGGGATTTCTCTTGTCGGTCTCAACGCCTGCTCGATACTATATCATCACCAGTACGTTGAATTCCGACTATGATGGATTGACTAAATACGGACGGCTTCAGGATGCCACTCGGGCTGCCTTGGAAATTTCGCGTTATGCGCCATGGATTCAGCTCCATGTCATCGAAATGCCCTCGTACAAAATCGTGAAATTGATACAAGACGGGCAGGAGTTTATGGCTGTGCAAACGAACCTACTCGATGAGACATTGGAACTGGATGAAAAATACGCGGCAACAATAGGAAAGCTATGGTGGCACCGTTGGCAACAGCAGGCTGTACAGATTGCGACTCTTCAGGCCAAATTGGTGGGCGATAAAGTCGATGAAGAGAGGATTCAATTTCTGAAAAGCGATCTCGACAAGCATTTGAGTATCATGAAACTACGGTTGCAAGAACAGAGCTTTGAACTTTGCGTTTGGAAACATATCCAGTCTGCCGTTGTCAAAAACAGGCGTGTCGATCTGCCTCCTAAGCTTCGTCACTATGATAAGACGTCCATCAATCGTAGGCTCCGCACAGGATACATTGACACCGGATATGTGGCCTACGTAGAAGGATGGACTTTAATTTCCTTATCCGAACCAAGTACGGCTTCGTAGTTTTCAACCGGTCCACGGCTTATGCAGGGGCTTGAAAGAGCGTTTAGTTTTCGAAAACAGGGAATTCCAATGCCGGATTCGTATAAAGACAGGATGTATTGGTACATTGAACATCGGATCGAGTACTTAAACAATCAACTATCGAAGTACAAGGGAATTATCGAGTCACGCTCTGGCGATTCGTTTGATATTGAAGCGATCCGGTTGTTCCTAGAGACTCGTGCCCGCATCCGGGAACTTCAGAGTCTACTTGAACGTATGGAGCGGTGGTAGATTTAGACTTCCTCTCCACGGATAAATCCGGGTATTGATTTTTCGCATCCAAAACCCCCGAAAACCGCACAGAAAGTCTGGTATTCTCAAAATAAGGAGAAACCAGTAACTGCTGAGAAAGGCGGTTTTCGACATGCATGAGCCGGTTTTGAAGATTATCGACTGGCAGGTCGGTATCACGGCGTATGGCTGGTTTTATGTGATTGGTCCGATTCTCGGTTTCATTGTGCTATTTTCCTGGTACTTTGACATCGGTCGTGTTGCGCAGAACTTGTGGCGGTTTCTTGTTCCTTTCTGGTTGTTGGTCCTCATTGCGATGAACCTACTTGCCCCCACGTTTTTAGCGAATGGCGTGCACACGAAAATCTGGTTATGGCACCTGAACACGCAAGAAACCTTTGAAACCTATGTTTCGGCTCTGGCGGTTTGGGCTGTGCTCAACTACTTCTCGATTGGGCCGACTCAACTTTTCGCGTTCATCACGCGCCTGCAGATGCATACGCTCACTGCCTGGCGTGCCCGGAATAACCCGTATGTAGGCAACTGGATCGACAAGGAGTTCGAGCGGGCGCGTGAACGTCGGCTGTTCCTTGCAGAGGCGTTTCATTTGCCTCATGGTGTTCGGCAATGGTTGGGTCATGGGATCTCTTCTCGAAAGACACGTCCGTACTCACCCGAGGCTGCTCGCGAGGCCACGCGCCGATTTGAGGAAAACATGCGCCGTTTTCAGTCTCCGCCCCCGTCTTCTTCACAAAACGAGTCTAGTGGATTTAATGACGAGGAAGAAGGCTTCCACAACGGCCGTGTTCGGTGGAAGGAAAAAGGGAAGCAGTATCGGGCGAATCCGGACGCACTGCGCAAAATCATTGGGATGCAAAATGTCATCCAAGAAATTCAGGAGAGCATTGTCCTACCGCTCAAAAGTGCAGACCTCATGCAGAAATACGACGTACCTATTAAGACTGGTATTCTGCTGTATGGCCCACCTGGTAACGGTAAGACGGCATTGGCCCGCGCGGTGGCGGAAAGCCTGGGACTGTACTTCATCGCGGTACGTGCAAGCGACTTAATGGGAACGCTCGTTGGCGCGACGGAGCAAAACATCACCAGTTTGTTCGCAGAGGCTAGGCGACATGCTCCCTCTATCATCTTCATCGACGAGATTGACGGCATTGGCGGGAAACGTGGCGGCATGAATCCGTACCACGACAGCCAGCTGAATCAACTACTGGCGGAGATGGACGGGTTTGAGCCTCGGGATCGAGTCTTCGTCATTGCAGCCACCAACCGCTTGGAAGACCTGGATGAAGCCCTCATTCGCCCGGGGCGTTTGGGCACGAAAATCTACGTCCCCAATCCGAGTGAAGAGGACATCCGCATCATGTTCTGGCGTTGGACCGAAAAGCAGGGCGTGAAGCTGTCACCGGAAGTCAAGTCCGCTCTGCCTGTGATACCCAAGTTGTTTGAGGGAGCAAGCGGGGCGGAGGTGAGCCAGGTGGCGGAAAATCTGCGACGTCGCACGGTGTTGGCCAAGCACTCCGGCCAAAAGTTTATAGTTAAGCTCGAAGATGTCGTACGTGAAGTGGAGAAAGTTCGCAATCAGCCCGTTCCGCTGGAGGTCAGGGATCTATTTTTGCAGTAATATATTAAATATAGAAAATACGGTTAGAAATATAATTTCAGATATTGACTAATTCGGGAGGGTGCAGAAAAGTGTTTTCGAAATCTAAAAAGGACATTGGGGAAGCATGGGGCTTTTGGGGAAGAAATGCTTGTTTTATGGCAGTATTGTTGTGTTTCGGGGCACGGTTGGTAATGATAGGGCTTAAATTTGCCTCCCCTGGTATTGAAAAAGATGTTGTTATGCTCCTCGGTGGATGTGCGTTATCTTTAAATTTTTTTTGCTCTGCTCGTAGCTGGAGCCAATTGGCTCGTTGCAACAATAGCGCTGATAATCTTGAAGCGCAGCCAAAGACAAGCTAAATAGTGCAGTATTATACTGCCTGTAGACACCAATTAGGAGGAATCTTGATGAATAGGACGATGTTGGTACTCTCGGCGCTTGGTATTCTGTCAGCAGGGACGGTCGGAGGAGTTCTACCAACTACGGCATATGCAGCGACCTCATCACAAAGTACGACGGCTGTCAAATACCCAGGGCACTTGATAGAAATGGGGAGTCGGGGAACTTATGTTAAGGAAGTCCAACAGCAACTAAACAAGCTCGGTTATTCTTGTGGGACGGCTGATGGCATTTTCGGCTCGCACACCTTGAGTGCGGTGAAGGCATTTCAGAAAGCTCATCATTTGACGGTTGACGGGATTGTTGGCCCGCAAACCTGGAATGCTTTGTTTGGATCCACTGGAGCTTCCACGACGCCAAATACAATCGTTAATCCCTATCAAACCTACACATATAATAAGATGGTTCAGGATATCCAATCCCTAACCCGCAAGTACCCCGATCTGGTGCATTCGGAGATAGTCGGGCGAACCGTTTACGGTCGTGACATTTACGCCGTGTCAATCGGCAAAGGAAAACCAACGGCTTTCATCAATGGCGCACACCACGCGCGGGAATGGATCACGACCATTTTAAACATGTACATGATCGATCAATACGCGCAGGCGTACGAGAAAGGCCAATCCATTGGTGGATACAACGTCCGGAACGTGTTGAACAACGCGACAATCTGGTTTATCCCGATGGTCAACCCGGACGGCGTTACACTTGAACAATCCGGCTTGTCTGCCTTTCCTCGAAGCAGCTGGGCGAACCTGAAGCGCTGGAATGGCGGAAGCAGCAATTTCAAACGCTGGAAAGCCAATGCGCAGGGCATCGATCCGAACCTCCAATACGACGGAGGCTGGGCGGATATTCGAAACAATATTGTAAACCATCCGTGGTACGAAGATTACAAAGGACCCGCGCCGTATTATATCAATGAAGTCAAAGCTGTGCTGAAGTTAATCAATCAAATCAATCCGCAGGACGAAGTCGCGTATCATTCGTCAGGTGATGTCATTTACTGGGGCTACAAATTGACCCGCACTCAAGAGAGCACTGACAAGTGGTACGCGACGAAAGTGCGAAGCTTGACAGGGTATTTCATTGAACCCATAGGGGCCTCTGACGGGGGAGGACTGACGGATTGGTGGACGCACAACATCGGTCGCCCCGGACTGACGGTCGAAGTGGGAACTTACGAAGGGGATCAGCCCGTTCCGGTCAGTCAATTTTCGACCATCTGGAGTCAAAACAAAGCTGTGGGCTTGTTTATGGCGCAACAGGCGATAAATCTTTATAAACAGCATCCGAACAGCGTTGTGCACGTCAATTATTGAACAGCGAGTGGGTAAGGCAGTGTGCGTGGCTGCCATCGCCGTCCGGCGAAGGCGGGGCTGGCGGCACGGACTTCTCTCTTTTCTTCTCGAATGTTCCCTCTCTAACTTGATAAATCTGATAGACTGTATCCAAGCACCTACCTTGGGGGTCACTCCCTGCCCGGCTTACCGGGAAGGGGGTGGGGCCATGAGCGTAGCTACTGCGCTGTCGTTGATGATCCAATTTGGGTCATTTATCGTGGCGCTTTTGTCGCTCGTCGTGGCTGTGGTTCTTGCCATAAAACGCAAGTGACCGCCCCCGTAGGTTAGCGCCTGTGGGGCGGTCACTTGCCTAACGTACCACTTGTTGGGCAGGGACAACGCCCAAGGCGTTGGTGCCCGGGAGTCGAAGGATGCCGCCTTCGGCTCTCTTTTCATGTTTAGTTTAACACAGCGCGAATATACGTCAATGCGGATTTGGGTCGAGAAAGTCGCATCAAACGTGCACTAACGGCCTCTCTTCGGGCCGCTATCGTATTGGTAGTTAACGAAAGGGGTGCAATCATGCTTGGCAGAGCTCACATGGCCATACGATTCTGCGAACAAAGCTGGATTTCCAAGCACGTATTCGTTTAAGTACATCAACCACCTCACGTCTGAAGCAAGGGGCTTCCGGCATCGGGTGCATTTCGGTGGCACAATCATTTGTCGCGGTTGGAGTGAGATAGAAAATTCCCTTCAAAC
>NZ_BCQV01000070.1 GCF_001552255.1 Alicyclobacillus shizuokensis NBRC 103103 | reverse complement strand
ACGGAACCCACCGATACATGGAACGAGTTCTGGTCGAATGATAGACTATATGGAGTTAAAGAGGTTGTCCGAGAGGGAGTCAGAACTTCCGGGGCTATCGTCTGGCCTGAACGGTCCCCACTGGGGACCAAACCCAGTACGCATTTTGGGTAGCTTCCTCGCATTGCTAAGAGATCTCTTAAAAACGGGAGCTAAGTCCAAACTACGGGGGTTAATCCGTCCGCGTATCTTGACGGCGTCTGTAAAGGCAAGAATCATCTTCGAGCCAATTCCAACTTTGGCGTATCCTTTTGTTTCGTCTAGGTTGACTGCGATGCCTCGCAGGACAACGGATGAACCGTCTTTGTCGAAAGGATTACCGTAGCATACTCGACCACATCGCCGCCATCCACTGCGACATAGTACAGATCGGAGTTGCTTTCGACTCGGCGAATAACTAATAAAGTTAATAAATATATTACTTTACAGGTATGTACACTTAAGTGCATGGGCTCGTTCGTAATCATCCATGACGATAGCCCTGATCTCCACTATAGTCCTTCATCTCTTCGGAATTATTACTGTCATCCAAACTTTATCCGGAATAGAGATGCTATTGCGCTATTCTGCGAGTTAACTGGGTAATGACGACCCACGCAAACCGTATAACTACCCGACTTTTTACCATAGTGCAGATGCGGCTGCCGCACAAAATATCGTTGATACGACTCTTGACGCGCAGATCCACTGAGGGTCGCGTACAACTGTGTCGTCTCCGGCTTCTCTTGGCCAAGGATGCTTTGCACAACAACCAGCGGGGCACCTTGGTTAATCAACACCGTATGCCGCATTTTATGTGGACTTACATGATCCACCAATCCACAGCGTTTTTCGATCAGTAAGAAAATTTTGGATTTCATGGATCGGCATGCGATGGGGCTTCCTTACGAATAGGCCGGATCATCGTTAGTCCTCTTGCTCAGGTAGCGTTCCATCCAGATATGGGCTTTTGCTCCGAAGTAGACCTCACGTTCCTTTACGGCGTTCCTTTGCCAGTTGATGTCACTTCGATTCAATCATTGAATTTCTGCTATGCGACATCCGCTGGCAAAGAAAAACTCAAACCAGCGCGTGCTCCAAGGTGCATTCACAGGAATCACGGAGTAGAGGAGGTGAGAAGGTGTACCAAGTACGAAAACTACGGCTGGAAAGAACGGAGCAATTGGACGATCTTACGTTTATGGACCAGGATGAGTTGCATAGAACAGTACAATTGCTACAATCAAATTAGGAAAGCCGATCATGAACAGTGTGAAGGCAACCCTCCGGAATGTTTTTCGCTCCGTACGATCCATGGGTACTCGTACTCCTCTGCCTATTCCACCAGTGAATATAATAGCAAGAGTACATAGACCGACACTAAACGATTTCATGGAGTTCACCCACCTTTGGGTACATTCACGTGATTTATGATAAGTCACTCTTCGTGTAAACACTAAATAGCTACACCTTGTATTGCGGTGAGGGTTCTGCTAGGGCCAATTATCGAGCGAGATGGACAGCCTTCTGCAAGTTGGCTGACCAGGGAAGCAGGGCATCAAGTTCCACTGCGTTCTCCAGGCTCATGTTGGGTAGCCTTTAGCACAGGTAGTGCAAGACGGCTTCAGTCGATTCTCTTCCGCAGTCTCCACGTTAGCGTCAAGCCGTCTAAAAAATGGGCGCCATATGTGGGCCTAGACACGGAAACGCACAATCCGTATCATCAATCATGAAACCGATATCATATGTCGCCGTATCTTGCGGAATTGTGTTGTCGAGGAATACATCCTACACGGGGGATATACCTTGTCACTGCGGGAGATTGAACTGCCGAAAAATCGAGTGTTGATATATGAAAGTAAACACCCTCCGGGGGAGAGTGTGCCGAGTCATCATCATTGTGTTTCTCAAATTTTATACGTCCTCGCCGGCCACGGCACAATTTCCTTGCAGACGCATACCTATCACGTAAATCGTGACCAGATGGTGTACATTACCCCGAACACAGAACACTCGGTTCGGGCCCATTCCCGTATGACGGTGCTCGTACTTGCATTCGGAGATTTCCTGGAGAATTGGTCCGGAGTCTGGGAGTCGTTTGGGCGCGCCCTGCAGCGGTCCACCTATCAAATTGTCGATCCGCTCGCCGTCAGCGAGGTTCGAGAACTCTTTCGCAAGATTCTATACGAGCAAACGCACCCGAGCGCCTATTCGGATCTCGCAGTCCGGAGCTATTTATTGAATGTATTGGTGGCGGTGGCCAGAGGTTGGGAAACGGACAGTGCACCTGACATTAACACGCACAGGGTGAACCTGCTGCGCAGTTATATCGAGTCCAGGTACTTTGAGCGGCTGTCCGCCACTGACTTAGCCGGTATGTTAAAGTTAACGCCACGCCACATGAATGACATCTTTAAACAGAAGTTTCATCTCACCCCGATGCAATATCTGACCGATGTCCGTATAGACAGAGCAAAGCAGATGCTGATAGAGACGGACAAAGAGGTGGTCTCTGTCTGCTTTGAAGTGGGGTTTGAAACTCTATCCACGTTTTATCGTGCCTTTAAGAAAAAAGTAGGCATGTCTCCTCAACAATATCGCAGACTTCGCAAAGTGTAAGGTGAAAAGAATCTTCTCGCCACTTCTCGGCAGCTGCCTTCAATCCGATTCGGTTTGCCTTCATTACATGGGGAAAATGATTTCCGTTCCCGCGAAATACTTCTGCGATTCGCAAGACGTACTCCAGCCGTCATGTTATGGTAAATCCGCAAACGCACCATAAAGGGCATCCACGAGGGGAGATACTTATCAAATGAGAAAAATCGGCATTGTGATGAATGGTGTAACAGGGCGCATGGGATCGCGCCAGCACCTGGAAAGATCCATCATCGCCATTCGTGATCAGGGGGGCATACCCCTCCCGGACGGTGACGTTCTCATGCCAGATCCGATTCTTGTCGGTAGAAATGAACACAAGTTGCGTGCGCTTGCCGAGCGGTACGGCGTGGAACGATGGACCACAGACCTCGCGGCCTGTTTACAAGATCCTTACAATGAGATTTACTTCGACGCTCAGACTACCCAACTGCGGGCGCTCGGGGTGCGAGCCGCAGTAGAGGCAGGCAAGCACATTTACTGTGAAAAGCCTACCGGTTCCAGTTTGCAGGAGGCTCTGGAGCTGGCCGAATTGGCAGAACGGGCCGGTGTGAAGCACGGAGTCGTACAGGATAAGCTGTTTCTCCCTGGTCTTTTGCGGCTGAAGAAATTAGTGGATAATGGCTTTTTTGGGCGGATCTTGTCTGTGCGCGGAGAGTTTGGGTACTGGGTTTTCGAAGGGGATTGGCAAGAGGCACAACGCCCGTCCTGGAACTATCGAAAGGAGGACGGCGGTGGAATCATCGTCGATATGCTGTGCCACTGGCGCTATGTACTCGACAATCTATTCGCGGAAGTGAAGGCGGTATCCTGTTTGGGTGCCATCCATGTTCCGAAGCGCTGGGACGAACATGGTCGAGCCTATGACGTAACGGCAGATGACAGTGCGTACACGACCTTTGAGCTGGAGAACGGAATTATCGCACAAATCAACTCGTCTTGGTGTGTGCGCGTCCATCGTGATGAGTTGTTTGAACTTCAGGTTGATGGCACTGAAGGGAGCGCGGTTGCTGGGCTGCGCGAATGCAAGGTGCAACATCGGTCGGTTACCCCGAAGGCGATTTGGAACCCTGATCTGCCGGATCCAAACGACTATCGTGATCAATGGGTCTCCGTCCCCCAATACGAGGAACCCGAGAACGCCTTCAAACTTCAGTGGGAGATGTATCTGCGGCATGTCGTTCTTGATACCCCATTTCCGTATGACTTGTTTGAAGGGGCGAAGGGTGTCCAGTTGGCTGAGTTGGCGTTGAAGTCGTGGAGGGAACGGCGCTGGGTAGAGGTTCCGGAATTGCGTACGGCTCGGTGAGGAGGGCACACGGATGTTGGAATTGAATTTGCCGACGCCTAACGGGGATATAGAAACGTACCGTGTTCAGGGGACCCCACTATCTATCGCGCCGACGCCTCCAGCACAGTCGAGGGTAGCCTACGCCGCTGCCCATGTCGTGGCCGATCCTACGCAAGATGTCGATCCGTCCTCTTCAAGTCCCGTGGACTGGGCGGCGACGTTGGCCTACAGGCGTTATCTCTGGTCACTTGGTCTTGCGGTAGCTGAAGCCATGGACACGGCTCAACGTGGCATGGGTCTGGATTGGAAGGCCAGTCAAGAATTGATTCGCTTGTCTATTGCAGAGGCCAAGGCTTGCGGCGGTTTGTTGGCCTGCGGCGCAGGCACGGATCACTTGGATCCCCGGGCGGAGCTTACGTTGGGGGACATCGAGAGAGCATACCTGGAACAGTGCGCATTTGTGGAGAATCTCGGAGGGCGCGTCATCCTGATGGCCAGCCGGGCATTGGCGAGGGTTGCCTGCGGTCCAGACGACTATGCCCAGGTATACGACAAAGTGTTGGATCAAGTGTCTCAACCCGTGATTCTGCACTGGTTGGGAGACATGTTCGACCCGGCGCTGCAGCGTTATTGGGGATATTCCGACGTACAGCGAGCCATGGATGTTTGCTTAGACATCCTGCGCCGACATGCCGATAAGGTGGACGGCATCAAGATTTCGCTTTTGGATGCAAATCTGGAGGTCCAGATGCGTCGCCAGTTGCCGCCCGGCGTACGGATGTACACTGGCGACGATTTCAACTACCCTGACCTGATCTTAGGTCAGGGGCAGGAATATAGCCACGCGCTACTCGGTATCTTCGATGCCATTGCACCGGCGGCTGCAGCGGCTCTACACGCACTCGATGAAGGCGATGTGGCGCGTTTCCAAGGTCTCTTGACCCCGACTATTCCGTTGAGCCGCCATATTTTTCGTGCTCCAACCCGCTTTTACAAGACAGGTGTGGTGTTTTTAGCATATTTGAACGGGCATCAGCGCCACTTTCGGATGGTAGGCGGAATGGAAAGCATGAGATCGATTCCACACTTGGCGGAAGTGTTCCGGCTGGCGGACGCGGCAGGGCTCTTGCATGATCCCGAGCTTGCGGTGGTCCGAATGCGTAAGATTTTGGCAGTTGCGGGGGTCGAATAGATGGATTGCCGATATTTGAGTCTGAACCAAATGACCACGGAAAGATGGGGCGTCCGGGAGGCGGTCGACGGCTGTGCGCGGGCCGGTATCGGTTGGATTGGCCTGTGGCGGCATAAGGTTCAGGAAATCGGCGTCACTGCCGCAGCAAAGATTGTACGAGATGCGGGCCTGCACGTTTCGGGACTCTGCCGAGGTGGGATGTTCCCCGCTGGCAGTTCGCTGGAGCGAGCGAGACGAATTGAGGACAATCGACGAGCGATTGTAGAGGCAGCTGAACTGGGGACGGATGTGCTGGTTTTGGTGTGCGGTCCCCCAGAGGACTGTACATTGGACGATGCCCGTCGCATGGTGGAGGAAGGTATTGCCGAGCTGATTCCCTACGCGCGGGAACACGGTGTAAAACTTGGCATCGAACCTCTGCATCCAATGTTTGCAGCGGATCGGTCCGTGATCTCCACTCTCGGGCAGGCAAACGATATCGTGCAGCGTCTGCAGTCCGGTCAGGTAGGGGTGGTTATTGACGTCTACCACGTGTGGTGGGACCCCAACTTATATGAACAGATAGATCGTTGCGCGGGTCACATCTTTGGCTTTCACGTCAACGATTGGCTAGCGCCGGTACAGGATGCTCTCATGTCCCGTGGAATGATGGGGGATGGGTGCATCGAAATTGGGCACATACGGAGTGCTGTTGAAGAGGCAGGGTATAGCGGCCCGGTAGAGGTTGAAATATTCAACCGTAAGATATGGGATACCCCGGGAGACGACGTGCTGGCGCTCATGAAGGAGCGATTTGCGGCTGTGGTGTAGGGTGTATGCAGTGTTATGTGGAGAAAGTATGTTATGTTGTGTGCATATCTGACTCTATTTTTGGGTCAATTTCCGTCTATCATTGCAGAGGTGCAGGTTGGTCACGGTCCGCGATGTAGAAAGCAGTTGTTTACCCAGGGGTGACCAAGATCTCTATGATGTCCTTCGGGGTGTTTGGTGGTACCGGATTCCTCTCCAAACACCCTGAACCGTGCTTTCTCGTCATCACGAGATACATGCGCCCCCCAGCGATTTTGCGATTCTTCCATGGGAACATTGGTTTCGATAGCAGAGCTACCCTCGGAACCACAGCGGTTTCATGTTGAACAATGCTGCCAGTATGGTTTCGGCAACTAACCAATTAATTATCCAACACTACGGGAATGAATAAAGATCTGAATATCTTTATTCAGTCATTTACAAACCGAATATCGGTGCTATAATAAGAATAAAACAAAATAAAACCCACTCAATCAAAATATGATTTTTTGGGATAGGGGGTGAATTGTAGAGTTGATTCAAAGAGGGGCCTTTAGAGCTCGGGAGGAAAGGGTTTTCAATCAGGTGATAATTTCTATGCGATTGGCAAAGGGGAGATTATGTGAGCAAACGCAGAACATACGCCCTGGTTGGAACAGGAAGTAGGGCTGAATTGTACTATGGAGCTTTGGCAACGACGTATAAGAACTGTTCGCAATTGGTGGCTTTCTGTGATATCAACCAGACGCGGATGAACTATGCGAACGAATTGTTGCAGGAGAAGTACCAGCATCCCAAGGTGAATACCTACACGGCGGATCGTTTTGACGACATGATTAGAGAACGGCGCCCAGACGTTGTGATTGTGACGACTATTGATCGAACACACCATATTTACATCGTCCGGGCATTGGAACTGGGGTGTGATGTCATTACCGAAAAACCAATGACGATCGACGAGAGTAGATGTAAAGAGATTCTCGACGCTGTGAATAGGACTGGAAGACGCCTGCGCGTAACATTCAACTATCGGTATGCACCTCATAATACCAAGATCAAAGAATTACTTATGTCGGGCGTTATCGGCGAGGTTAACTCCGTTCATTTTGAGTGGTTATTAAACACACAACACGGTGCAGATTACTTTCGGAGATGGCATAGGGACAAGAGGAATAGTGGCGGGCTCTTGGTTCATAAGGCAACCCATCACTTCGACCTCGTAAACTTTTGGTTGAGTTCGCGGCCAAAAACAGTGTTTGCTATGGGCGACCTCATGTTTTATGGGCGAGAAAACGCGGAAAGGAGAGGTGTGAATCGGTTTTATCAACGGGCGTATGGAAACCCACTCGCACGGAATGATCCCTTTGCCATTCATCTAGAGGACAATCCGCATCTGAAGAAGATGTATCTAGACGCCGAATACGAGGATGGCTACCAACGGGATCAAAGTGTCTTTGGTGACGGAATAAGTATAGAGGATACCTTAGGTGTTCTCGTTCGTTATGAAAACAATGCGATTTTGACATACTCCCTAAATGCTTACCTGCCATGGGAGGGATTTAATGTCGCGTTTAATGGGGCTAAAGGGCGCCTGGAAGCAAGGATCGTAGAACAATCCTATGTGAGTGCGGGAGCCGAGAAGGCTGATGAAGGGGCTATACAAGAGATCGATATCTGGATATATCCTCATTTCCGACCTGCCTACCAAGTAGAGATCCAGGCGGGACAGGGTGGACACGGTGGTGGTGACAGGCTCTTGTTAGAGGACCTGTTTGGTTCAGAAACGAATGATGATCCCTTTCGCAGGGCTGCCTCGCACATTGACGGAGCCATGTCTATCTTGACGGGAATAGCGGGGAACATTTCGATGCGTACGGGATATCCCGTGAACGTCAGCTCCCTTTTGTAAGGTGCAAACTATCCTGCTTATATCCAGAGCACAGATATATCCCGGTATCCGATTGACGATTGAATTGACCGCGGGGAATTAGGATGAATTCATGTAGTCGAATGAAATATTGAACCGTAAGCCGCTCCACAATGTGGTTAAGGCCCGATATTGTGCAAGGGGGTAAAAACTATGAAAAATTATAAGAATATGTTCAGCTTGATGGGAGTGGGAATGGTTGCCATCTTAGTTGCAGGGTGCGGTTCGGGAACCAACTCTTCTGGTCATGAGTCAAGCGGTTCAACGGGAAACCATTCTTCTTTGACATTGGCATGGTGGGGGTCTCAACCACGGGTTACATCGACAAAAAAGGCGATTACCTTATTTGAGAAGGATAATCCCAATGTATCCGTGAGTTCCGTGTACGCCTCGTGGGACGGTTATTGGTCGAAACTGGCAACCCTTGTGGCCGGTGGCACAACACCAGATGTAATGCAGATGGATGAGGCCTATTTGATGGAGTACGCTGATAAAGGAACAATTGCAGATCTGAATAATGCTGGTGTTGACCTGAGCAAGCTAGATCCAAACGCTCTGAATGAGGGAAAGATAGGCGGTAAGCTGTATGGAATCCCAACCGGCGTAAATGCCTATGGCTTACTTTATGACCCGAAAGTAATTCAGAAGGCTGGCGTGAACCTCAATAATTCGGACGGACTGACATGGTCAAAATTCGAAAATATAGCTCTCGAGATCAGTAAAAAGGATAAGGGGGTGTATGGAACGCAGGATGGTGTGGAGTTTTTCCCCTTATTCGAGTATTGGGTCCGAGATAAAGGGGAGCAACTCTATAGTTCGGACGGGAAATCACTAGGGTTTTCTAAAGATACTCTTGTCCAATGGTTTGATTATTGGAACAAATTAGTTAAAGAGGGGGCTGCAGAGCCCGCTTCTTCCACCCTGTCGTACAACTACAGCGATGGGGCAAACTATCCGATAGTCAAGGGTAAAACGGCCATCGCATTCATATGGAGCAATCAATATTCAACATTTGAACAGTATTGCAATCGACCAGTAAAAATGGCGCTGTTGCCTGACTGGAATTCCTCTAACAAGCCGTATTATTTGCATCCCTCAATGTATTGGTCTCTCTCATCGACCACCCATAACAAAAAGGAGGCCGCTAAGTTACTGGATTATTTGGAGAAC
Organism: Alicyclobacillus shizuokensis NBRC 103103; assembly: GCF_001552255.1. GTDB lineage: Bacteria > Bacillota > Bacilli > Alicyclobacillales > Alicyclobacillaceae > Alicyclobacillus_G > Alicyclobacillus_G shizuokensis. The sequence continues at coordinate 1,111 of NZ_BCQV01000070.1, read as the reverse complement.
AATTCTCAGGTTGCCAAAGCCTTCGGTACAGATAGGGGAGTTCCCATTAATAGCAATAACAAAACCAAACTATATCGGTCGTCTGCGGAATCGGACAAGGCACAAATCAACTTTATAAATAGGGTAGAGCTTGTGGCGGGGCCAGACAATGTCTATCCGCCTGCTTACGGGCAGATGCAGGATCAGTTCGTCACGATTGCCCAAGAGGTGATTTCGGGTAAACTTTCCTCTTCGGCGGGTGCTGAGCAATTTATGTCCCAGGCGCAACAGGACTTGTCCCAATCCAGTTAAGGTCTGTTATACGTGCACTGAATGGGTGCCTGTCACGTACTTAGAAATCTAAGTGCAGGCACCCCTCCGTAGGAGGTTGACAGTCGATGAGTACGCAATTACGGAGGAATTTGTCGGCATATGGATTCATGACTCCCTGGTTGCTTGGAATTGTATTCCTTACCGTAGGGTCTATGGCTTTTTCAATATACCTGTCGTTCACAAATTATGACTTATTGAGCTCACCGCGGTGGGTTGGCTTACAAAACTTCCATCAAATCATTACACAAGACAGCTACTTTTGGGCATCTATTCGTGCCACATTTTTGTATGTTGTCATTTCCGTTCCCTGTAGATTGATATTTTCTCTATTCATTGCTTTGATATTGAACCAGAATATTCGTGGGATAAGTGCATATCGTGCGCTTTTCTATTTACCCTCGTTGCTAGGGAACAGTGTAGGAGTGGCTATAGGATGGCGCGAGCTTTTTGATGCTGACGGTCCCATTAACACGTTCTTGAGGCATGTTGGTTTGAACCCACCTGATTGGTTAGCAGATCCTCATTATGCGATTTACGTTATTTGCCTACTGAGCGTGTGGCAGTTCGGTTCGGAAATGGTTATATTCCTGGCTGGTATAAAACAGATTCCGGATTCCTTTTATGAGGCATCGAAAATTGATGGGGCAAACGCCATTCAACGATTTCTCAGAATTACGCTTCCTATGTTGTCCCCGATCATTTTCTTTAACTTGGTGATGGGTACGATATCTGCGTTTATGGTATTCACCCAAGTTTTTGTCCTTACAGACGGAGGTCCGGCTAATTCTACTCTACTTTA
>NZ_BCQV01000069.1 GCF_001552255.1 Alicyclobacillus shizuokensis NBRC 103103 | reverse complement strand
CAAGTGGTCAACAAAGCCGCCTATATGGTTGTGGGCATTGACCTCGAAGGGCAAAAGGACGTACTTGGCATTTGGATCGGCGAGAATGAATCGGCGAAGTTTTGGCTGACTGTCTTGAACGAACTGAAGCGTCGAGGGGTAGAGGACATCCTCATCACCTGCGTCGACAACTTGAAGGGATTCAGCGAAGCAATCGCAGCCTGCTATCCCAAGTCCGACATCCAGAAGTGCGTCGTTCATCAGATTCGCAATTCGCTCAAGTACGTATCGTACAAGGACTACAAGGCCGTGACAGCGGCGCTAAAGCCCATCTACAAAGCCAGCACGGAAGAGGCAGCGTTGGAGGCATTGGACAAGTTCGAAGAGGCCTGGGGGAGCAAGTATCCCCTGGTTGTGCGGTCGTGGCGCGGCAACTGGGATGAACTCGCGACTTTCTTCCGCTATGCGCCGGAAATGCGCCGGTTGATGTATACAACCAATCTGATTGAGGGCTATCACAGGCAACTTCGTAAGGTGACCAAGGGCAAGAGCATTTTTCCGACAGACGAATCGCTCACCAAGATGCTCTATCTGGCCACGATGGAAGTTACAAAGCGTTGGACCATGCGAGTACAGAACTGGGGGCAGATTCTCAGTCAGTTGCTCATATACTTTCCGGAGCGTATAGAACAGTACATTCTCTAAGCTCACTCAATGGGGTTTACACAAAATTATTAACAGACCCGATAACCCTTCTCTATCTCTCATATCTCTATATCTCTTCATCCGCCACCGTGATTCCGATCTAGTCAATTGAAACATCATGCACCTCCAACTTATCTTTGACATTACATTTAATCATATTAATTAATAAATTATTATAAATATTAAATATGCATTTCTGCTCGGTTCGCATTTTAGCTTTGTGGCATTAACTACGCCGCCTACGTTTTTTATCAAGAACGAATCTTATGGACGTATGCAATTGTCGGCGGCAGGGGTGTTTGTAGCGCCCAAATCGAAACACGTTGCAGCGCCGGACGATGAGGGTACCGAGTGTTGATAGTGGGGGAATGGCGATCGCACTGGTGGCGACCGCGCAAAGACAAACCAGCCTGCCGCCCGTCTGGACGACAATTGCGTGAAATCCCGTGCCATGTGGAGCCCATTTGTCTCCACGAACCGACTCACATCAAGGAGCTTGATTCGTAACATACGAAGATATGCTTAACGTATGTCACCCATAGGATCCGCACATATCCCCTGGTCCTCTGAGCACGCCAGCTCCTGGCTTCCAACCGCGAAATCCTGACGCTGGAGGATGCTGTTTCCAGCCTGCGGCGATGCGACTCTGCAGCCGGTCCCAAGGAATGATCCCGCTCGTCGCGTCCGCCTGCTCGACATTGCATGCGCCCGCCGCTAGCGCCGTGATCATAGCTCGCTCTGGCGACATACCACGGAGGAGTGCCGCCAAAAATCCAGCGATAGTGCAATCACCGGCTCCCGTTGTCCCCGCGACGTTCACCCGGAAACAGGGTGCATACAATTCTCGACCTGACCAGCCGTGATCTTCCCATGCGGCTTGCCACCATGTGGGACGCGCGTCATCTCCGGGAGCTCGTCCATTCGGTTGGTGCACGCCGCGGGTACGCAGGTATAGTCCTTGTTCTCCCAATTTGACTGCAATCACATTGGCCCCCATCGACAGCGCCAGGTCCGCGACCGTCGCTAGGTCATCTGCTGTCACGTAGCTGACGAATTCCCCACCCTGCCTACGGATAGCGTCGTAGCGCTGCCGTGCCAACATGTACATGAGTTCCTCGACACTGGGCATAAACAGATCGACATACGGTAGGACCTGTTGCAAAAAGCCCACCCAATCTGCCTGCCCCGAAGGGCGATCCGGATCCGGCATGGCCATGTCCAGCGACGTCACAGCCCCTGCTCTCCGAGCCGACTCAAACAACGCTGACAATTCCTCCCCGCCGTCTTCGTACAGCCTCCGCATCAGCGGGGGATAACCGAAATTGAAACAACTCTATACCCGAGTACAAATCGGGCGCGACATCGGCCGCGCAAAACGTATCATTGGTGCCCGGATAGTGTAACAGCAGTCGATCGGTGTGACGCGGATTCAGCACAACGGTGTACGAGGTTTGCGCCTCTTCATCCACAACCAAACGCAATTCGGACGACTCTTCGGGACCATTTGCGACCGCACCACCTTTCCCCCCATCACACGGCGCACGGCCGATTTGTCGCTGCAGCATCTCCCGAACCTGAACCGCGAACGGATCCGTACCAACTTTCGCAACCAAGCGGACTGGAATGCCGAGGTGATGTACAGCAACACCCGTGTTTGCCACCGCCCCCCCCGCTGCAAAGTGTGTCGGCCCGATCTCGAACAGTCGGCCCGGCGCGAAATCTCGAAACCCTACGCGACTATCCGACATGTCTGGAATCACATCCAGACAGACATGCCCCGCTACCATGACAACAGGCTTACCAGCGCCTGCAGCGGAGTGGTCTGCCCGGTACTGGATCCCCGAAGCATGCGCTTCCTTCATCGTGCCATCCTCCCCGCTCACTCCAGGAGACTTACCGTCTCCCCTGTGGCGTGTGACACGAGCGCCGCAGTGAACAGGCGGTGACTCTGCGCGGTCTCCTCTGGAGTCGCACAACGCATCGGCTGTCTCATCTCAACCCCGTTCACTACCTCGTCACAAAAGGCCGCCCACATTTGCAAGATAGAATCTGAAAATCCGAATTCAAATATAGGCCCTGTGATAGATGGGTACGCGCTCTCGTGTGCTACATCCGTCACCTCCCATGATTGCGCAGCGCCTGGTTGATACCGCAGTGTCAACAGTTGCTTTGGGTTTTTTGTGCTGTATTCTACCGAAAACCGTGTCCCAATGATGCGCAAAAACCACGTATTCGCGTGGCCCGGCGCTATCCGCTTCATCGACAGCGTCATAGGAAACCTATCCCCATTCGCCGCCTCCGCCTCACACAGTAAGAGGGCGTTGTCCCATGTGTCGCACGCCACCCGTCCGCCATGCCCGTCCGGCCGCTCCGTCACAATGTTCGACAACACCGCCCGGACGTTGCGAGGTCTCCAACCAAAGCGGAACGGAAGATGTACCACATGCAGTCCGAGGTCCCCCATACATCCGTAAGCGCCGTTGGTTTTCACCAATCTCTTCCAATTTATTTCTTTGTCAGGATTCAAGTCGCTAGAATGCCAGAATCCAGCTTCCACCTCAATCAACCGTCCAAATCGCCCCTCTTGGACGTACTTGGCGATTTGATATGCACCGGGAAAAAACGGAAACTCAGACGAGCACCGCACCAATACTTCTGGATTCTCATGGCACATCGCCAGAATCTGCTGATTGGCCACCTCGTCGATGCCAAACGGCTTCTCACCCATCAGGTGCTTACCCGCTCGGATTGCATCCACATATGTACGCGCGTGCAGATGATGCGGCAAGGCACAGTACACGGCGTCGACGGAAGGATCGGCCAGCAACTCATGGTAGTCGCGTGTGACGCGCTCCACCGTCGGCACGTTGTCTTCGAACCAACGTGTCGCTCGCTCATTCACGTCACACACAGCGACAATCGACGGTGCAAAATCCAACCCGTCCAAATGGCACCAGCGCATCGCAGCGCTTGCGAACTCTCGTCCCATCAACCCGGCTCCGATGACACCAAAGCGCAGCACTCGCCTCTGTGCCAATCGATTACACCTCTTTCCTAAGGATCCGCAGGGCATCCTCCACGCTTGCCCCGCCGTGCACAATGGCTAAGAACGCCCGTGTCATCGCCTGTGGATCGTCGGATTGGAGGACGTTGCGCCCGTACACTATTCCGGAGGCACCTTGTCGCATCAGGGCGTGCGTGCGCCGCAGGATGTCTTCTTCCGACGCTTTGCCGCCACCCCGAGGCAGCACAGGACGGCCGCCTGCCGCTTCCACCACATAGTGAAAATCTTCCACATTATCACAAGGGTCTGCCTTGATGACATCTGCACCAAGCTCGACAGCCTGGCGTACGAGTGGAACAATTTTCTCCAGAGTGCCGTCCACCATATAGCCTCCGGCTACCTCGTTCGGCTGCATGACCAACGGTTCCACCATTAGTGGCATCCCATATCTCTCACATTGAAGCTGGAGTTTGGCGACATTGGCGACGCACTGATGATACAGTTTCGGCTGGTTCGGCAACCAGAGCAGGTTCACCACTACGCACGCAGCGTCCAGGCGCACAGCATGCTCCACTGCGTCCTCAATTAGTTGACTGAAGAGGTAGTCAGGCAGCTTGCGTCCGTAGACATTTGCTACATCAGTCCGCATGACCAGAGCCGGTTTGTGCTTCCCTTTTATCGACTGTAGGATGGGGCCTTGTCCCGGACTTAATTGAATAGCGTCGGGACCCGCATCCGCGATGGTTACCACTGCCTTCTCTATGTTCTCAATTCCTTGCAGGAAACTGTTTTCATTGAAAAATCCGTGATCTATGGCAACGTCAAAACATTTCCCGTCGGGTCCAAACAACCGATTTAACCGGGCTGCTTTCACTCTTCATACACTCCGCCTTAACTCGAATGTCAATCCAGATGTGGGGAGGTCACGCGTGTCGCCCGAGACTTGAACTTCCCGCGATAACCACTCGCACCCCTCGCTCCTCAAGTTTACGGACGACAGTCAGAGAGATTTCGGAATCCGTAATAAACACATCAACATCTTTCCACTGTGCAAACGTGTAATACGATTGGGCGGCGAACTTGCTCGAATCCGCAACAAGAATTACCTGTTCGGAACACTGTATCATCTCTTGCTTGATCTCCGCCTCGTATAGGTTGAAATTCATCAACCCGTTCTCTAAGGACAGCGCCGAAGCACCAAGAAAAACCTTGCGTGCCCGCAAGTCAGTCAGAAACGCCTTCGCCTTAGGACCCACAGTTGACTGAGTGGCTGAGCGCAGGTCGCCTCCAATCAAATGGAGGCTGACCGGCTTCCCCATCAGTTCCAGACCGATGGGGATGGAATTGGTGATGACCACTTGATCAGGTGACGGCTGAAACGCCTTGGCGACCTGCAACGTGGTCGATCCGGCATCGAGCAGTATCACATCTTCGGGCTGGATCAGCGACACCGCTTCCTTGGCAATCGCTCTCTTGGCCTCTACGCGCGCTGTTTCCCGAGCTACCATGGAGTATTCATGAGGTGCACCGAGAACGTAATCAGCCAGCACCAGATCCGCCAGCACCGCTCCTCCGTAAACCTTGCGAACGATGCCTTTCCGCTCCAGGACATCTAGGTCTCGTCGAATAGTCATGTCCGACACGGAGAACAGTTCCATCAACTCCGCGACGGAGACCATTCGTTTTTCACGGATTAACTCGGTAATGCGCGCTTGATGTTCAATGTTCAACATGACGACAGACCCCATATAGTAGGCAACTCAATTGTTTGCCGGAAGACCATTAGGATAGACCATCACCTTCAAGCTCCCGCTCTTGTTGGTCCGCGCTCGTTCCAAAGCGTCTTTCGCCTTCTCTAGCGGATACTGATCTGTAATCAGACTTCTCACGTCATAGTTTCCTGAAGCAAGAAACTTGATACCTTGCGAGTACGTATTTGCATATCGGAATACCCCGAAGATGTCCACCTCAAAGCTTGAGATGAATGGTACGTTCATTCCAATCTCGTCCTGTGCCGGCAACCCCACGATACCCAACCGACCGCCACGCTTCAAGGACATGAGAGCAGACTGCAAAGCCCGTGGGTTGCCAGCAGTCTCCACGGCCACATCCACTCCTGCACCATCTGTCATTTCGCGTATGACCTCCACCGGGTCCCGCTCCTGCACATTGACCGCCACGGAGGCTCCAAGGTGTTTCGCTGCCTCCAGCCGAATGGGCTGTAAGTCCGTTACGTACACTTCCGACGCCCCAAACGCTTTGGCTGCAACCACAGTTAACAGGCCCACGGGGCCCATACCCATTACCGCGACGCGTGATCCAGGCTGGACACCCGCCCGCTTACAGGCGTGAATACCCACTGACAACGGCTCGACTAACGCCGCCTCTTCAAACGAGAGACTATCTGGAATCGGGAACACGAAGTCCTCGCGATGCTTGAGATATTCCACAAACGCCCCGTCATACGGAGGTGTCGCTAGAAACTGCACCTCCGGGCACAGGTTGTAGCGGCCCGACTTACAGGCGTCACAGCGACCACAGGTAACGCCAGGTTCTATCGCTACACGATCCCCCACCTTCACGCGCGAAACCTGCCTGCCTACATCCACCACAATGCCTGCGCACTCGTGTCCCAGAATGATGGGCTTCTTCACGACAAAGTCTCCGATGCGTCCGTGTTCGTAATAATGTACGTCAGATCCGCATACCCCGACCGCCATCACCTTTACGAGTACTTCGTGACTCCCCAGCTCAGGTACTGGCAGTTCCTTTATACTCACCTGAAACGGTCGCTCCAACACGGCAGCACACATCTGCTTGGGCACCTGGGTTACGGTTGACGAGGTAGACCTAACTTCGATAGCCATCTCGCTTTCCCTCCCTTATTTCTGTTTCGCATGTATAATTACGCCACTCGACTGTTTGCTGATTAGCCACAGTGGTCATGCGTATACATCATTTCACTGCTCCCATCGAAAGACCTCGCACCAGGTACTTACGGACGAAGATACCGGCAATCACCATCGGCAGGATGATGATGGTCCCCGTGGCCATCGCCTGTCCCCATTGGACACCTTCCTGAGAAACTAGCAAGGACGCTGCAACCGGTACAGTCTGCGTGCTCTGCCCAGTGAACACGGACGCGAATGAATAGTCATTCCAGGCAAACATCAAGCACAGAATTCCAGTTGCCACCAAACCGGGAGCCGCCATAGGCAATGTTACCCTCCAGAATGCCTCAAACTTACTGCACCCGTCTACCATCCCTGCCTCCTCAAGTGCCGGCGGGATATCCTTGAAGAAGGTCATCATGATCCATAATGCAAATGGAAGATTGAATGTCGTATAGGCGAATACCAGCCCCGTCATAGTGCCAATGAGACCAAGCTTGGAGAACATCAAATACAAAGGCAGCATCACAGCCGGGATAGGTGCCATGCGTGTACTAATCACCCAAAAAGAAAGGTCACTTTCGCGCTTGAAATTCCCTCGCGCGAGAGCGAAGCCACCTAGTGTCCCCAAGACCAGGGAAATGATTGTGGACAATACCGACGCTACCACGCTGTTCCACAGATAATGTCCGAAATTCCCGGTCGATGAGAACATCTGACGATACGTGTCAAATGTAGGCTTAAAAAAGAATTTCGGAGGCATTGAGAACATTCCTGCCTGTGTCTTTAACGACGAGAGAACCATCCAAATAATTGGCAATAGCGCCCATATAAGCGCGATGACGACGATGATATAAATGAGAGTTGTTCCCACGGAACTCCGCTTCTTTCCAGCACGACTCCTGCCCATCACTGCTCACCCCTCGCGAAGATCCGAATGAACGTCCTGCCCAAGAAAATACTCACAATTAACATGGTAAAACCGATAGCTGCGGCTCGACCGAAGTCTTGGAATTGGAATGCGACCTGGACCAGATAGTAACCAATAGTCTTAGTGGAGTCGGCGGGCCCCCCCTCCGTAGTAATGAGAATAGTATCCACATAACGGAGGATATCCATCGACCGAATCAATAGTGCCACGACAATAGTTCGCGACACCAGGGGCAAGATTACGTAACGGAGCTTGGCCCAATAGTTCGCCCCGTCTACGTCCGCCGCTTCTAGCGGTTCCTCCGGCATCGACTGCAGCCCAGCCAAGACAATAATTGTGATTAAGGGCGTCCACTCCCATACGTCCATTAGAATAATGGCCGGCATTGCCGTAGAGGTGGTACCCAGGATATCCGTCTTTATGCCAACCAATTGTAAAAACCACGCGTACATACCATACGTAGTGTTAAGCAGGAACCTGCCGAGTAAACCGGTGACGATAGGTGCCACAAACAGCGGTAGCATCCACAATGTAACGATTAAATTGCGGCCCTTTGGAATATGGTAGATGGCCAGTGCAATTCCGGTCCCGACCAGTAACTCTACTGCCAAGCCGATGATAACAAATATCGCCGTTCGTTCCCATGAGTGCCAATAAGTCGAATCTCGCAATATCGAAACCCAATTGTGCAACTGGTAAAACGTCGGCTGATCCGGGTTCACCGTGTAATTCATTAGACTGGCATAGATCATGTAGAAAAATGGAACCATGCTGATGACGGCTAGGATGACAATGGACGGCGTTAGCATCCATATCTCTGTTGTATTGCTGCGCTTCCGTCTACGAGTGACTTTGGGCCCAGCAACCGACAGCATGTGATCGCTACGCACTTCGCTTGCATTCGATTCCACGTTGTTGCTACGCCCCTTTCACGAGAACAACAGGGTCCAGTGCATCAATAAGCCTGAACCCTATTGTTCTTTCTTGCATACTTTAGTACCTGCAGTACCTGCGGATTATTGACCGGTCAACTGGTTGGTCTGCTGCGCGATATTTTTCATCGCCTGAGCCGGTGTTTCTTCGTTTGCCAGCATCTTAGATAACTCGGTAAACACAATAGAGTCCACCTGCGGCCACTGCGGGATCTTCGGGCGCATGTACACATTCTGCGACTTCCACGCCTCCAGCGTTGCCTTCATGGCCAACAGATTGGGCATTTCCTTGGATTCCGGCGTTCCAGGCGTCATGCCCTTCTTAATTTCAGGCAGGTTGTATACGGAATAACGGGTCGGTGTTTCTCCACCATCCTTAGATTTCAGAATCATGTACTGCGATTGCGGCGAAGTGGCCCAGACTATGAACAGCCAAGCAGCCTTTTGTTCCTCGGATGTCGCGTTCTTGTTAATTCCAATACCGGTGCCACCAAAGATGTTCGCGCTGCGAGCCGGACCGTGTGGCAGTATGGCGTATCCAACCTTACCCACAACCTTCGACTTGGCCGGGTTCTCCATCATAGAGGCATCTTCGTGCCATTCTGGCGCCATAGCAATATCACCGGCGGCGAAAGCTTCAGCGAGTCCGTTCCAATCCCACGACGTACTACCCGGAGCGGCAGCTTGAACAATGTTCTTGTACATGGTGGCAGCCGCAATCGCTTTCGACGAATCCATCGCAGACGGTCCCGGATTCGTAGCACCAAGGCTACCGAGGCTCGAAGACTTAAAATAGTCTCCACCATACGCGGCTAAAAGATCACTGAAATCGCACTGCAGGGAGTCATATTGTTTGGCTTGATCTCCGGCAGCGTACTTGACTCCCTTGATAACGCCTTGCTTTATTTTCTGGTTGATCCACTTTTCAATTGTATAATACTGCTGCCACGTCAAATTCGGGCCAGGAGTCCAATCGAAGCCCTCTTCCTTCTTGAACATAGCCTTGTACGTTGGGTTGTCAAAGATGTCCTTGCGATAGAAGAGAATCATGGTTGGACAGTCATATGGCACCGCGTAAAGATGTTGCATGTTGCCCATATATCCGTCCACGAACAACTGGCTTTGGATAAAGTCCTTTAAACCACCAGGAATGTGAGGCAAATTAGGGTCATTATTGAACGTGTTCAAGTCCACGAAGTCATATGAGTACTTGGACAAAATCTGATAGGGATCCGCGTAAATAAGCTGGTACTTGTCCGATTTTGCAGCAAAGTCCAAGGCCACTTTTTGCGCCACCGTGTTCAGGTCACTTTGTTCTATCGTCACAGTAATTCCTGTGACCTTTTCGAACTGCTTGATATTATCTGCTAACGCGGAAGATGGCGGCGTATTCTCTGATATCAAAGTCAAATGTGTACCGGCAAACTGTTTCCAGTTGAACCCCTCTGGTGCTGTGATCTTTGGCAAACCTTTCACCCATCCAGGAAAGGGCGCCTGCACCTGCTTCGTGCTGGCAGCTTTCCCCCCACTGGTGACTTGGCTTGCATTGTTGCTGTTGCTTTCGGTCCCACAGCCCGCGAGAGTCACTAAAGAACCCAACATACATATCGAAGCCGCTTTCAACATACGCTGCTTCACAACACACCCCCCCTTGACTGCCCGTAAACGTAAAATAGACATCCTCGTTCTGACCCCACACTGAAACTGACCACAATCCACGCGCAACCGACTCGTGAAACTACAATATCAGCCTATCCGCTGAGGAAACCGTCTCTAGACAGAGAACATCCTTGGAGTCTTCCCCAGCGATACAG
>NZ_BCQV01000068.1 GCF_001552255.1 Alicyclobacillus shizuokensis NBRC 103103 | reverse complement strand
TACATAAGAACAGGAGACTTTCGCGCCCGGGACCTGGATGCAGCGGGTCACACCGACTTGGTTCACGTGGTGCAAGCGCTTCAGGAGGCAAAGGCAGGTGTGCGCCGCATCTTGGAGCAAATGCAGCAAGCGGCGAACGACATCAGCAACGGCATCGAGTCCCTGCGTGAAAGCGCACATACCACCAGCCAAGCCTCGGAACAAAACGCGTCCGCGATGACGCAAGTCATGATGGCTGTGGACGAGGAGAGAGCCTTGACCAACCAAACTGTCTCCGCGATGCAGGAGACCATGCAGAGTGTGGCGTCCATCCAGGCATTGATTGCCAAGACGCAAGACCTTTCCTCCGCCATGATGGACAACGCGGAGCAAGGAAAGGCGCAGATGTCCGCAGCCACCGATCAGATGAAAAAAATGGAGCAGGAAGTGGAGCGGGTGCGGCAGAGTACACAGGCGCTGGAACAATCCGCCCACCAAGTGACGGACATTGTGCAGGCGATGCAGTCCATCGCGGCGCAGACGCACATGCTCGCCCTCAACGCCGCGGTCGAAGCGGCACGGGCCGGCAACGAAGGCAAGGGCTTCGCCGTAGTGGCGGCCGAGGTGCGCAAGCTCGCCGAACAATCGCGCCGCGACGCGGATACCGTGCGCCAGGTGGTGACCGACATGGTCACCCACGTGCAAGCGGCGGCCGCATCCATGGAGGAGGCGGCAAGCACAGTGATCAACACGTCGCAAGCGGTGCGCGCCTCCGAAGATACGTTTCTGGGCTTAGCCCAGGACGTGTTGGAACTCCAGGATGGGATGCGCACCATCGAGACGGCGGCCCAGGCCATCCGCAGCCACACCGAGCGGGTTGCGGAACAGATGCCGGTGCTGCAGAAGGCGGCCGACGTGCAGTCGCAATCGGTAGCGGAAGTCGCTGCCGCGAGTGAAGAACAGGTGGCCATGATGGAAGAAGTGGCCTCGACGGTGGACGAGATCAGCCGCATGGCCGGTCAGTTGCGCGCTGCGGCGGGACAGTTTCGGTGGTGAAGGTGCGTTCAGCGGGCGATGTGGCATCGCCCGCCTTGTCCGCATTTGGGCAACACGGCGCGGATAGTCCCGCCGCCCGATTTGCCGATCATTTGCTTGGCTTTTCGGAGCCTCGGTCGCGCCTCAGCAACTCGTCGGCGCGCTGGCGCAACAGGGCGCCGAATTTCCCACACTGCGCCGTCGTGGCGCGGCCGAGATCGCCCGCGAGGTACTCGTAGAGGCCCAGTTCCCGCGCCACCTCGGCGCGCATGCGCTCCATCAGGCGCGCGCGCTCTGCGGCCAGCGTTTCCCGCTCGTTGGCTGGGCACGCAGCGCTTCCGGCCCGCCGCTTCCCTTCGACGGGCTGCGTGCCGCCAGCACGCCCGACGGCGGCGCGGGCCGGGCCGCCACGCTGTGGGCTACGTGCGGGTTGGCGCTTGGCAGGCGCGTTGCCACGCCGACTCATCGCACATCCCCCGGACCGCCACTCGCATGCGCAGCGCACGCATCCAACTGCTCTAGCGTGAACACGAGGTCAATCAGGTCGGCCTCCGCTGGGTCCGTGTCCCGCCCCAGCCCCATCCGGCAGCGGACGCGCACCTCCCCGCCGTCGGGGCACAGCCGCACGTCCATGGCCTCTACGGCCACGGCGACCGGGATCGCCCGTCCTTGCACATGCAGCTCGGAATAGGTGGTGCGGCCGGGAACGAAACGGTGTGTCCAGGTTACTGGCCCCCTGCGCATCCAGGTCAGCGCCCCCGGCTCCAGCTTGAGGGCGCTTTGCCCAGCAGGGCTGCCCTGTGCGGCCTCCGCCGGCTCCTGATAGACAAACCAGTGCGATCCGCCTTTCTGCCGCCACCGTGCGTCTTCGATGCACGTTTCGAGGGCGTCGGGGCCCGACTCGACGCGCCGCCAGCGGATGCGCACGCGCCGTTCGGGGGCGCCTTCCTCGTACCACCACATGCTGAATCTACCCCTTGTCCATCCGCCAATAGTGCGCCTTCAGCGGCCTGCGCCGTTGACGCCGCCAGGCACTTTCCGCCTGAGCGCCCCGCCCGGGGCCTGCAAGCGCCCAAGCGGCTGTTGCAGGCCTACGCGCTGTGCACAAACGCGAGCAGTGCCTCGCGCACCAGCTTCGCCGCCAAAATCTGCGTCTGTTCGGACGGATCGATAAGCGGCGAGGTCTCCACCAGGTCAAAGCCCACCACATTCAGCTTCGCCAACTCGGCCATGACCGCAAACCCTTCGCGCGGGGTGATGCCGCCGTGCTCCGCCGTGCCCGTGCCGGGGGCGTGGGCGGGATCGAACACGTCGATGTCCCAGGTGACGTACACGGGATAACCCATCAACTCGGGCAGCACCTGCTGCAACGGCGCGAGCACGTCAAACGGGAAAAAGTGGGTATGCTCGCGGGCCCACCGAAACTCCTCGCGCGTGCCGGAGCGGATACCGAACTGGTAGACCCTGTCCGGGCCGATGGCGTCGCACACCTTGCGGATGACGGTGGCGTGCGAGTACGCCTCGCCTTCGTACGATTCACGCAGGTCCGTATGCGCGTCCAGGTGCACCACGCGCAAATCGGGGTGCGCCTCCCAGGCGGCGCGCAGGGCGCCCCAGGAGGCCAGGTGCTCGCCGCCCAAGCCGAGCGGAAACTTGCCGGCTGTGTACAGGGCACGCACGTACTGGTAGATCTTCTCCACGCTCGCCTGCGGATTGCCGAACGGCAGCGGGATGTCCCCGGCGTCAAAGTACCGGATGTCCGAGAGGTCGCGGTCGAGGTATGGGCTGTACTCCTCAAGCCCAATCGAGACCTCGCGGATGCGGGCCGGTCCGAGACGCGTGCCGGATCGAAAGGAGACCGTCCAGTCCATGGGCATGCCGTAGATGACCGCTTGCGCGGCGGCAAAGTCGTCGCTGGCGGCGATGAACACGTTGCCGCTGTACGCAGGGTCAAACGGACGGCCGATGCCGCCCGGCTGCCCGGGTGCCCAGGGATGGCTCATCCCCGAGTCAACTCCTCGACAAAGGGCGGCAGGGCGAACGCGGCTTGGTGCACCTGCGGCGAATAATACTTGCAGTCCGTCACGCGGGCCGGCTGGGGCGCGATCGGGTTATACTCCTTGCTGCCGAGGGTAAAGCTCCACATACCCGTTGGGTAGGTCGGGACATACGCCAGATACAGGTGAGTCTGCGCGAATACGCTCGAGACGTCCCTGAAGACCTGGCGAATCAAGTCCTGGTGGGTAAACGGCGACTCGGTCTGGGCGACAAACAGGCCGTCTGCGCGCAGCGCCCGGTGGACCGCCTGGAAGAACTCCTTGGCGAACAGGCCGACCGCGGGACCAACGGGATCCGTCGAGTCCACGAGAATGACGTCAAACTCGTCGGGGTGCTCCTCGACGTAGCGGATGCCGTCGGTCACCTGCACGTCGACGCGGGCGTCCGAGAGGCCCTTGGCGATGTGCGGGAAGTACCGTTTGGACGCTTCAATCACGCGCCCGTCGATCTCCGCCAGCACGACGCGCTCGACCGAAGGGTGTTTGAGGATCTCCCGCACCGCGCCGCCATCGCCGCCCCCAATCACCAGGACGTTGTTGGGATTGGGGTGCGTGTGCATCGGCACGTGGGCAATCATTTCATGGTAGACAAACTCGTCCTTGTCGGTGGTCATCACGCAACCGTCGAGGACAAGCAGGTTTCCGTATTGAGCGGTTTCGTAAACGGCGAGCGACTGAAACTCGGTCTGCTCGCTGTGAAGGGTCCGGTTGACCCGGAGTCCGAGCGACAGGTTCTCGTTCTGCAGCTCGGTGAACCACAGTTCCGGCTTCGGCATGGGCGCGGCCTCCTAGCACAGTGCAGTCAAATTGCCGTCCGTATTATACCAAACTGTGAAGGTGAGAATGTGACAGGTGCGGCAGAGTTCGGAGGAGACACGTCCATTGTCGGCAGTCGGACACTGTGGTATATTGAGTTACAATAAGTAGCATTTGCCTGGTACAAGGGTGTGGGCATGATGGATGAACTTGGGCCATTCTTTTCTCCAGTTAACGGTCAATGAACAGAGGAATCCCTCGACCAATACCGATATACCATTTCACCCATGTTAAGAATCTGGAATCCATTCTGCGTCACGGGGGATTACAGTCAACGTCCCACTTGCGTGAACGTGGTATTCCTTACAAGGATATCGCCTACCGGAGTGTACAGAGAAGACGTGGAACGAAACCGGTTCCTGTAGCTCCGGGAGGCGTACTCCATGACTATGTACCCTTTTACTTTGCACCAAAGTCTCCTATGATGTATACAATCAATCGTGGCAACGTGGAAGAGTATCAAGACGGTCAAGAACCTCTGATTTATCTGGCAACTACTGTTGAGACAATTCAACAGGCGAAGCTTACGTACGTTTTTACGGACGGCCACGGCATCATGCAGATTACGGGGTTCTATAATGACCCTGAAGATTTAATGAGGATTGACTGGCCACTGATGAAGAGCAAATACTGGGGGGACACGGTTGAAGACCCGGATCGTTCCAGACGTCGGCAAGCAGAATTCCTAATTCATAAATTCGTACCCTGGAATGTCATCTCATTTATTGGTACCTACAGCAAGAGAATGACTGACTACGTCCGCGACTTGATGAAAGATACCGCTGGCACACCACGAGTGGAGACGAGACGTCAGTGGTATTACTGATACCAGGGGGTGAGCATGGATGATTCGGTTCAAACAAGGCAATCTCTTAGAGGCTGATGTCGAGGCCTTGGTAAACACCGTGAACTGCGTCGGGGTAATGGGTAAGGGGATTGCTCTTCAATTTAAGCAAGCCTTCCCGTCGAACTTCAGCGCCTACCAAAGGGCGTGCAAAGCGGGCAAGGTTCAGCCAGGTTCCATGCTCACCGTTCAGATCTCGTCAGTGACAAACCCAAAATATGTGATTAATTTTCCAACCAAGCGGCATTGGAAGGAGAAATCACGTCTCGCAGACATCGCATCGGGTCTCAAGACCCTGACCGCTGAGATCCAGCGACTTGGAATTCGATCCATCGCCATCCCCCCTCTTGGCTGTGGCAATGGAGGGCTCAACTGGAGGGATGTCTCGAGATTGATTGAACAGGCCTTTGCCGAACTACCTGAGGTAGAAGTATGGGTTTACGGACCTTCAGGAAGTCCCGAGCCTGACCGTATCAGGATTGGAACTTCTTTACCCAGGATGACGACAGCGAGAGCGTTGCTGATAGCGGCTATGGAGCTATACTCGACTCCTGGTTACCGCTTGTCCCTACTGGAAGTTCAAAAATTGGCGTATTTCTTGCAAGAAATGGGTGCGCCCCTAAAACTCAACTTTGTCGCCCACCTTTATGGGCCGTACGCCGAAAATCTGAATTACGTTCTGCAAAGGATCGAAGGCCATTTTATTCGCGGATACGGAGATCGAAGTAAAGAAGCACAAATTTACTTGCTTCCAAAGGCCGCGGAACAAGCCCGCGCAGTCTTGGCTTCAGATCCCGCCTCACTGGAACATCTGAGCCGCGTCCAACAAATCATTGAAGGATTCGAGACACCCTACGGAATGGAGCTGCTGGCTACGGTCCACTGGCTGTGCCACAAACATCCATCGATCAGGTCGAATCCTGAGCGAGTCGTCGAGGCGGTCCACAATTGGAATGAGCGGAAAAAACGGCTCTTTCAACCCGTACACATCCGGATCGCCCTGGAGCACTTGGTTCAGGTTGAAGCCTTCCGCAAGAACTGACTCGTACCCAAGGAGTCGACGTTTCTTCGCCTTTCCAGTTCACGAACCAGGGTAAGAATAGGGTTGCAATCCCCGATTGAGGCTTGCGGCACTTCATGGTTTGCTCTTGCAGGGCCGGGTCTGTATCTGCCTGCATCCCCCGCACTGCGGCGGTGGCCATCCCTCACTTCGTCTCCCCGGCCCGCCCATAGGCGTGTGCCACCTTGCGCAGCGACGACTCGTCCTCCATGCACAGACCCTGGAACGCGCAGCGGTTGCAGTGGTGCGTCGGGTTGGCGCAGCGCTCAATCTGCCCCACCGCGTTCTCCGTCAGGCGGCCCATGCGCTTGAGCTGTTCAATCCCCGCCCGCACCAGTTCCGGCGACACACCGACAAACGACGCCAGCTCGTCCATCGTCCACACCTTGCGCTCGGCAAACGCCGCTTCGATCTTTGACAGCACCGCGAGCGCCTCCTCTCGCCCAGGCCGCCCAGACGGCCGACCGGCAGACTCGCTTCATATCTGCAGCCCGAAGACCATCCCGACGCGTTCCAGCAGCAGCCCCAGCCCAAACGCCACCGCCACGTTCACGATGATGCCAGCCGCCGTCCACCTCCAGCTGCCGCTCTCGCGACGCATCTGGATGACCGTGGACAAGCAGGGCACATAGAGCATGTAGACCACCAGGTAGGTGAACGCCACCAGCGGCGTCATCGCTTGTGTCAGCAAATGCCCGAGCGATCCGTCCGTCCCCGCTCCATACAGCACGCCGAGCGTGGAGAGCGTCGTCTCCTTGGCGACAAAGCCGAACAATATGGCAATCATCAGGCGCCAGTCAAACCCGTACCACCGCCCCACCGACTCCAGCCAGTGCCCTACCTGCGCCGCGTACGACTGACCGACCGGCGCGCCCATGGGGAAGTACGTCAGTGCCCACGTCAGGAGCGTCGCCCAAATCAGGAACATCCAGATGCGGCTGATGAACATCCACACACGGTGCCAGGTCGGAATCAGGATATTGCGCACGGACGGCACGTGATAGCTCGGCAGCTCAATCAGCAGCGGCGCTGGATCGGTCGGCAGCACCGTCCGGCGGTACAGCATAGCCGATCCCGCCACCACCCCGAGACTGATGAGGATGAGCGCCATCATCACAAACGCGCCGCGCGTGCCCGGGAAAAACGCCGCCGTCATGACCGCCATAACACCGAGCCGCGCGTTGCAAGGAATGAACGGGATCACCAAATTGGCCAACAGGCGATCCCGATGGTTTTCCATCACCCTCGTCGCCGCCATCGCCGGCACATTGCACCCGTACGCCGAGACCAGCGCGAAAAACCCTTTCCCATGCAGGCCAATCCCCTGCATCAACCGGTCCACCAACACCGATGCCCGCGCCATATAGCCGCTGTCCTGGAGAAGCTGATAGATGGCGAAGAAGATGGCCATGTAGGGAACAAACGACAACACCGCCCCGACGCCGGCAAACACTCCGTCGACCGTCAGGCTCTGCACATAGGCCGGGGCCCCGACAGCCGCCAACCCCTTGGCGACAAGCTGTCCTAGCCACCCCATGCCGTTGCCCACCCAATCGGAGAGAGGCGCGCTGGCCACAAACGACAGCCAAAAGGCAGCAAAAAATACAACCGCCATCGCCGGGTAGCCCCAAAACCGATGCAGCAACACCTTATCCAGCCGCTCGCTGAAGGTCTGTTTGGCGAGCGGATCCCGCCGCACACAGTCGGCGAGAAGATTCGCGATGTGGTTGTACTTCGCGTCGGCGATGCGCATCTCGAACTCCTCGTGCTGGGCGCGCAGGCGCTCAAGAACCGCCGGTTCTAGGGCCAACGCCTGATTTCCCAGCTCCACCTGGACACCCGCTTGCTGTGCGCAGCAGGACAGCGCAAGTTGCACAGCCGCCTGGCCCTGCGGGATGACGCGCACCTCGCGCGTCACCTCTTCGTCGCCCTGCAGCAGCCGCAGCGCCATCCACTCAGGGCGGAAGCGGCCGACACCTGCGGCCGGCTGTGCGCCCGCCACCACCGGCGATACGGTGAGGCCCCGGGCGCGAGAATCCCCTGCACCCGGGGCGATGCCGGGCCCAGGGACGGCAGCGGCCAACTGCGACGCGAGCGGATCCAACACCTCGCGCAGCTCCTCCGAATACGGGACCACCCAGGTGTTGATGGGGACAACTTCCCGCCCGCCGATGCGTTCCATCCACGCCACCAACTCCGTGAGGCCCACGCCCCGCGCCGCCACCGTCGGCACCACAGGCACCCCGAGCCGCCGCGACAGGGCGGCCGCGTCCACGGTAATGCCCTGGTCTTCGGCCACGTCCACCATGTTCAAGGCCACTACGACGCGCGGTGTCAGTTCCAACACCTCGAGCGCGAGAAACAGATTGCGCTCCAAACTCGCCGCGTTGACGACCACAATCACAGCGTCGTACGGCTCATACAACAGGAAGTTGCGCGTCACGAGTTCATCGCGCGCGTAGGCTGTCAGCGCGTACGTGCCCGGGAGATCCACCAACTCTATGAGGTCTCCCACCGCTCCCGAACGCACTTTGCCGATGATGTATTCCACAGTGGTTCCCGGCCAGTTGGCAACCTCTTGATGAGCGCCCGTCAGCGCGTTGAACAGTGTGGTTTTGCCCACGTTCGGGTTCCCCACCAGTGCAACTCTCACGCTAGCTGCCCCCGATCTCTATCCACTGAGCGAACCGTCCAACAACCCAACGTCCACTCCCGCGTCCCCGACAGCCTGCCTCAATCCAGTCGGTCAGCCTACTACACAGACCCAAACCCTATCCGCGTCGTGGCGCCGGATGGCCAACCGAGTGCCGCGCACTTCAATCTCCAGCGGCCCACCGAGCGGCATGCGCCGCACCAGCACAAGCCGGCTGCGCGGCGTAATGCCGAGCGAGAACAAGCGGTTGCGAAACTGCGGTGGCCCCGCAAGGTCCTGAACCTCCGCCTCGGCGTTGACGCTCAGTTGTGACAGTTGCACGGTCCGCATCCAGATGGCCACTCCCTTGCCTTGCCGGGAACCCTTTTTCCGCTCATCCTGACGACTCGTTATCTGTGATTATAGCACAAAAAGTTGATCAGTCTGATCATCTTTTGGCTCTTGTTTTCCCTTGTAAAGCATATTCGTTTGTACACACTAATGACCTACAGTTTCAGAGGTCACAGTGTAGTTCCACATGCTGTTTTGAGAGAGAGGATTCAACGTAGCTGCGGATCAACTGCCAGCCGGCCGATTCCCTGCGGAACGTTTCAACGAAGAGATTGACCTCCTTCGTGGGCTTTCCATCCAGTTCAAACGTCACCCAATACACCGCGAGGACTTCGTTTTCATCGACCGGAGTGACGACAAGCTCGTGGAAGTGCCACTTTGGGCTTCTTCCCGCGTATGACTGGAACGCTTCGCGCCAACCGCTGTAGGCTTCGTCATAGCCCCAATCGGAAATCTGGTTTCCGGGATATGCCCAGCGAGCCCGCAATTCCGGAGAACAAAAGGCGCTCACGCGTTCCGCGTCACAGTCGTTCCACGCAGTCTGATATTGGGTGAAGAAACTCCGAAAATCGGACAACAATTCCGACAGTCGCCCCGTCCCGTCGAATGGCTTCTGGCGGACCTCATCGTCCCACTGCACCGGCGTCACGGTTCCGCGAGCCCAATCACTCCGAAGCATGGTGTAACTGATGGAATCGGCATACGTTCCGTCCGCTTTCGGCCACGCGGCCAGGTGGTGGGCCTCCTTGACGTAGTTGCACTTGCGGAACGTTCTCCTCATCGCGGCATTGTCCTGCCTGGTTTCGTAGCCAATGTCGGCCAATCGGGTGAGACCTCATCATCAACAAGCGAAAAATCGTCCACCGCCACGGCAATGTCGATGATGCGCTTGGCCGGCATGCCAGGGATGGATGTACTGCCCACGTGCTCGATTCTCCGGACGCGGCTCCCAATGGCAGCGAGGATATGGTCCTTGTCTGCGAGAAACTCCTCCGCCCGCCGGATTGTAGTCGCACAGCACCACAGGATGAGTCAAAAAATCACCCCTATTCCGAATCATACCGCATTCATCCTCGCAAGCGGACCAGCGGCAGGAAAATGTCGTCCACAATCTCCACGATGGCCTCTTCTGGCAGCTCCGAGTGGGTAAAGAACAGCTCGTGGCGGACCAAGTCCATGGGCAGAGACGCCATCCGCAGCGTGATGTGATCCACGCGGACCTCTCCCCGAGCGGCGGCGCGTTTCAGGATGGTCATCATCGTTTCCGTGCTCACCTGTCGGATATACAGATACGCCGAGACCGGAAGGTATTCGGCCATCAGGCCGTGCAATGTGCTCATGCCAATGGCCTGTACACGCTGGGACACGTGCCGAAGCAGGGCCAGCACGTCGCTGCGCAGATCGCCGGTGTCTGGGGCGTAGCCGGATACGATGGGGCCATGTCAGCGAATGGCCGCAAGGACGAGTTCAGCCCCCCGTATTTCGTGCCCACTGTTGAGCGCATTTCTATTTTCGACAAGAATTTCGCCAGCCGGCGTGGAATCCAGTAGATCGTTACCTCCCTGGAGCAGGAGGATTTCGAG
>NZ_BCQV01000067.1 GCF_001552255.1 Alicyclobacillus shizuokensis NBRC 103103 | reverse complement strand
ACCACTCCCGGCCGGCATTCGTAATGCGATAGGGGCGCCTTCGTTCTTCCATTTCGCAGGCGGCGATGAGCCCGTGCTTCTCCAAGCGAGTGATGGCCCCGTACAAGGTGCCGGGTTCCAGTTGAGTCCCGGAAAAGGCGCGAATGTCCTCCATCATCGCGTAGCCGTGCTTCGGGCCGTCCGATAGGCTGACGAGGATGAGCAGGGGCGGATCGGAAAAACGGGTGCTCAGGTCACGATTCACAGAATCTCCCTCTTCCGGACCGGATTATTACGCATCACTTATTAAGTCAAACAGAATACTATCGCGATCCGCTCGCTGTGTCAATGCGATTCTCCTGAACATGCTGTCCGCCCAACGCCCGTCATCCACCGCCGATGAAGAGGCTATTCGATCTCATTTCTAAAAACTAATGCTTGCAGTTAGTGAACACTAACTATAGAATAGTCGTAGCTAAACATGACCATAGAGGTCAACATTATCCGGCCAAGCCGTGAAACGTAGAGGGGGAAGTTCCTTTGCTTCGAAACAAGAAAAGGGTTGTTCAACTCACCGTGAGCGCGCTCGCCCTAGTGGGTATGATAAGCGCCTGCGGCCGTGACAACGTGGGTTCCAAGAATACTGCGCAAGCTTCACATTCATCGGCCGACGCTGCAACCCGCACCATCCAGACGGTGAAAGGCAAGGTGCAGATTCCGGCCCACCCCAAACGCATTCTCACCGATTACTACGCCGGTGAACTGTTGAGCGTGGGCGGCCACGTCATCGGCGCGGCGCCGCTGGAGTTCACCAACCCGTTCCTGAAGGACAAGCTCAAAGGCGCGGTGGATGTCGGGGATCCCATCAACGTCGAAAAGGCGTTAGCGCTCAAGCCCGACCTCATCGTGACCGACAGCGACAAGAACTACGACCAGCTGTCCAAGATTGCCCCGACGCTGTACATACCTTACGGCACCGCGCACAACATTGACGAAACTGTGCACTTGTTCAGCCGCATTGTCGGCCAGACCAAGCCCGGCGAGCGGCTGTTGGCGGAGTACCGGGAAAAGGCGGCAGCCGGGCGCAAGGCCCTCAAGGGCGTGGTCGCTCCCGGCGCCACAGCGGGCTTGTACGAGATCACGGACAAGGGAGACCTGTGGGTGTTCGGCGCCAACTGGGGGCGCGGCGGCCAGGCCATCTACAACGCCTTGAAATTCAAGTTGCCGCCCAAACTCGCGGCCAGCAACAAGCAGTACCTGCAACTGTCGCTGGAGGCCTTGCCGCAGTACGCGGCCGACTATATGTTCCTGACCTCGTACGATCCGGAGCACAAAGGTACGGCGCTGAAGAACCTGCGTCAGTCGCCTGTCTGGAAAGACCTGCCGGCTGTCAAGGAGCACCGTGTGTTCTACAACGACTTCAATACCTTCTATCCGTATGATCCCATCTCCATCACGAAGCAGATTGACCTGTTTGTGGACATGCTGAAGCAAAACGCGAAGGAGAACAAACCGGGGCAGAGGCAAGGGAGGTAAGAAGCGTGCGTGTGAACCTGGCGACGGATGACGACCGACATCTGATGACCGATGGCGACACGCAAGCGAACATCCAGGAGCGTACAGCCGCCATCCTGGGCCGGAGGCGATTGGCAGGTCCGGCCGTGCTGTTGGGCGGATTGCTGCTGCTCGTGGCGGCCGCCGTGGTGTCCCTCTGCGCGGGCGCGAGTCATCTTTCGCTGGGGACCGTCTGGCACGTCGTGATGGCGGGCCGGCAGCACACCATGGCCGGGCAAATCGTCCTTGGCCTGCGCTTGCCGCGCACCCTGTGCGCTGTTCTGGTCGGTGCCGCGTTTGCGGTGGCCGGCGCCATGATGCAGGGACTGACGCGCAATCCGTTGGCGGATTCCGGGCTGCTTGGCCTGAACGCAGGCGCCGGATTCGTCTTGGCGCTTTGTTTTGCCCTGTTTCGTGGGCTGCCGTACGTGTACCTGGCACTGTTCTCTTTCCTGGGCGCGGCGGCCGCCGCCGGATTGGTGTATGGCATTGGCTCTTTATCCAAGGCGGGGTTGACCCCGGTGCGGTTAACCCTGGCCGGCGCGGCCATCGGTGCCCTGTTCACCGCGCTCAGCCAGGCCATCGCCATTCGCTTTGAGGTCGGGCAGGACCTCGCTTTCTGGTCGGCAGGCGGCATATCGGGCGCCACCTGGCTGCAGGTGAAGCTGCTGCTGCCCTGGGTCGGCGGCGCCCTGGTGGCTGCGCTCTTCCTGGCGCGCTCCATCACCGTCTTGAGTCTGGGCGATGAGCTGGCCGTCAATCTTGGTCAGCGCACCCGCTGGGTGAAGCTGGGCGCGGCCCTGACGGTGTTGGTCCTGGCAGGCAGTTCTGTCTCGGTGGTGGGCTCCATCAGCTTTGTGGGCCTGATTGTACCGCACGTGGTGCGGTTTTTGGTGGGCGTAGATTATCGCTGGGTGATTGCCTGCTCGGCCGTATTCGGGAGCTTGCTGGTGCTCGTGGCCGACATTGCCGCGCGCTTGGTCAACCCGCCGTATGAAACGCCGGTGGGCGCCCTGATTGCCCTCATTGGGGTGCCGTTCTTTCTGTTCCTGGCGCGCAGGCGCGTAGGGAGGCTGGCGGAATGACCATTCGCTCCTTATGGTCTGACTCGTCGCAGTCACGGACGCGCAGGACGCGCACAGTCATGATCGCGCTCGTGCTGCTCTTGGTCGCGGCATTGTTGGTCAGCTTGGACACCGGCTACATCCGGATGTCACCCGTGGAGGTCGTGCGCACCTTTGCCGGGGCGGGATCGACAGAAGATCAGCTCGCCCTGTACTCGTTCCGGCTGCCGCGGCTCTTCATCGCCGTGTTGCTCGGCGTCGGGCTGGCTGTCTCCGGGTGTGTGCTGCAGGGCGTGTCGCGCAACGCCCTGGCGGACCCGGGGATTCTCGGCATCAATGCGGGGGCGGGACTGGTGGTGATGCTGTTCACGTTCCTGTACCCCACCAACGATGCTGTGCCTACCTGGCTGCTGCCGTGTCTCGCCTGTGTCGGCGGAGGCTTCGCCGGGTGGCTCACCTACGCCTTGAGTTACCGGCACGGTGGTGTCTCCCCGGTGCGTCTTGTCCTTTCCGGCGTCGCCGTGGCGGCCGGGATTGACGCCGCGATGATTGTGTTGACCGTACGCCTGAACCCAGACCGGTATCAGTTTGTCAGCGAGTGGCTGGCCGGTAGCATCCTGGGCTCCAGCTGGGCGTTTGTGCTCGCCCTTCTCCCCTGGCTGTTGGTCCTGTTGCCGTTTGTGTACAGCCAGGCGGCCGTGCTCAACGTGTTGAACCTGGGCGAGGAGATGGCCGCCGGCCTGGGCATCCGGGTGGAGCGGGCACGCATCCGCCTGTTGGCGGGCGCGGTGGGCCTGGCCGCAGCCGCCGTGGCCGTGGGCGGGGCCATCAGCTTTGTCGGCCTTATCGCCCCGCACCTGGCGCGCCGCTTGGTGGGATCGAACCATCTCGCACTGCTGCCAGCTTCCGCGCTGGTCGGGGGACTGTTGGTCCTGGTGGCCGATACGATTGGGCGCACTGTGCTCCAGCCTTCCGAGATCCCCACGGGCATCGTGGTGGCTGTGGTGGGGGCTCCCTACTTTCTCTACTTGCTGGCCAAGTCGGACTCGTGACGCGGCTAGCTGGTCTTGGCCGTTGATGCGAGAAGAAGACAAGGAGGCGATGGCGTTGGACAGACTGATGGCGCGAGGGGTGGCGATTGGATATGGCGGCGCGCTCATTGTCCGGGACTTGAACCTGACGATCCCGACCGGCAAGGTGACCGCTCTGGTGGGCCCGAACGGGTCCGGCAAATCCACGGTGCTGAAGACGTTGGCGCGAATCTTGCGCCCGCAGGCGGGGGAGGTCATCCTGGACGGCAAGGCCATTCACGCGCAGCCGACCCGGGAGGTGGCCAAGAAGCTCGCCATTCTGCCACAAAACCCAAGTGCTCCGGAAGGGCTGACGGTGGCGGAGCTTGTGGCCTATGGCCGGTTCCCGCACCGGCGCGGGCTGACCCTGACCCCATCGGATCGACGCGTCATCACGAGTGTGCTGGAGCTGACGGGCATGGACCCGTTTGCGGATCGTCCTGTGGATGCGCTGTCCGGCGGGCAGCGGCAGAGGGCGTGGATAGCCATGGCGCTGGCCCAAGAAACGGACATTCTGTTTCTCGACGAACCGACGAGCTTTCTGGACATCACGTACCAGTTGGAAATCCTGCAGCTGCTCCGGCGTCTCAACCGGGACCACAACCGCACGATTGTCATGGTGGTGCACGATTTAAACCTGGCTTCCCGTTACGCCGACCATATGGTGGTCCTCAAGTCTGGCCGGGTGGTCACGGAGGGTGCACCGCAGGCGGTCGTCTGCCGCGAGGTGCTGCGCGATGTGTTCGGGGTGGAGGCGGATATCGTCGCGGACCCGAGGACGGGCGTACCTCTCTGCCTGCCCTTCGACCTGGCGGCGGGTGCGGGGCAGGCGTCGAGCCATCCTGCGCCGTCAGAGGGCGAGTCTCTCGATGTTCTGGAAGCGGCCGAGGGTGGTGTTCGATGACTTGGGGCGCTGAGCGGCTGCGCCTGGAGGCGAACCTTCACTTCGACGAGCGGGATCAGCCTGATGCGGTGTTATCCGTCCCGGCCCGGGATCTGCTGAATGCAAAGGGGGCGAGGCGCTTGTTAACCGAGTACGCGGCTTGCATCCGGGCCCGGACCTTGCAGCCGGCGGCTGCGTACTTCAGCGGCTGGTTGGCCGACATCGCGTTGGCGCAGCAGTTTTTCCTCAGCATTGGCAACCGGAGCCTCGATTTGTCGTTGGACAACTTGCAAATTGAGTTGTACCAGGCGGGAGGCTACTACGCCTTCTCATTTCGGCTTCACCGTTGGGCAGAGAGCGCCCTGCCGGAGGATACGGCGTCTCGCATGCAGGCGCGC
Organism: Alicyclobacillus shizuokensis NBRC 103103; assembly: GCF_001552255.1. Taxonomy (GTDB): domain Bacteria; phylum Bacillota; class Bacilli; order Alicyclobacillales; family Alicyclobacillaceae; genus Alicyclobacillus_G; species Alicyclobacillus_G shizuokensis. The sequence continues at coordinate 5,539 of NZ_BCQV01000067.1, read as the reverse complement.
ACGCGCGTCCTGGGCAAAGTCTACGTCGGGACGATGCGGCCGCTGCTGGAATCCCTGGCTGCGACATCGTCTATGGGGGCCGGCCAGCTGTGGGGCCAGTTGCCTTCTCGTTTCTATACGTTTCGGGAGGTTCTATTCGCAAAGGCAAAGGACCAAGACACACAGCGCCGCGTGCAGGAAGACTTAGACGCGTTACGGGCTCTGCCTTCGGCAGTGTTTGGCAGGAACAAGAATCCATTTTCCGTTCGCATCCGGCTAATTGACGACGGGGCAGACGCCACTCGTTGTATTCCCATAAGGACGAGCTGCTGCCTGTACTACCAGACCGAAGGAGGGCAATATTGCTACACCTGTCCGCGCCTGCGCCCCGAGCAACGGCAGGCTCTCCGAGAGCGAGCGCGGGGCGGTTGAGCTTCCGGCAGTATCCGCTTGCGCCTGGCTATAAGATGTCGGCATGCTCCGCCCGGAACGATCTTCCCCCTGCTGTAACTAAGGTGAGTATTGAGGAGTTGCTCATTTGGTTAAGAGAGTAAAGGCATGGACGCGCGAATCACGAAGGCGGTGTGTTGGCGTGGAGTGGCGCAGGTTCAAGGCGCGTCCGGATCGTGAAGGGGAGGGAGGGCGCCGGACCCCACGCTGCCATACGAATAGGGGCCGAGTGACGGCCCCCTGTGGTTTGCAGAGTGAGGATCATATGGATATTTTATCCCATATGTTTCACTCCTTTGTCCTGAGTCCTCAAGCCTTTAAGACGAACGAGGTAAGCACTCGTGGCCATGATGGCTAACGCATTGAGCGGGTGCAGTGCTTCGACAAAAGGTTGGTTGATCTGTAACAGCAGGGGCTGGATGAACAAGAGCACAAACAGCAGTACTGAAAAGCCAATGGTCTTACGCCCTGTTCTGCCCATCAAGGCGAACAAAATCAGCAGTGCAGATCCCGCCCATAACAGTACGCCTGTCACTCTGTGAATCTGGAAAGTCGTGGCATGAAAGATCCCTGTACCTGCGAGAAAAAACTCTACAATCACACCTATCAGTATCAGGACGCTGAGACCTTGATGCACAGCCGAGCATATCCGTTTCATTTCACCTACTCCTTTGGTTGGGTCAAATCCTGACCATCCCTCCATGCGCCTGGTCTCAACATTTTTCCAAACCTATGCCGTCAGGCAGTTACTTTTTCAGGGCGTCTTTTAGCTTCTGATACTCGGACTCGTCAATCTCACCGTTCGCCAGCCGTCTTCTGAGGATGGCCTCGGCATCGTCAGGCCACCGCCGGCGGCAATGTCCGCAGGCGCCGAAGGCAAATACGCGGACAATACAAAACACGATGATAAGAATCAGGAGCAGAACCCCGAAACACCAAAATCCATGATGTCCCCACCACATGAGTGAGACCTCCTTCCAAACGTTGTGTGCTCTGTTCCGTTCAGCACGCTACGAGCATACGCGACGAATGTCTCAAACAAAGGAGTAGAACGTCACGAAACGATCAACAATCCATCACAGTTCGAGTCATAACGCCGACGTGGAAGCAAACTGTCACTTTCAGAGTGGTAAACTGACCGTAGTTTCGGTTGCGTGTGTGGCATCTGTGAGCAGGAACCAGACGGCGGGAGACCGATTTTTATGGATTTTATGGATCCGTTACAAACGGTGTTGGTCGTGGACGATGATGAAGCTATCGTGGAATTGATGCGGGATTTTCTGGAGAATGATGGGTTTCGTGTGGAGGTGGCACACGATGCACTTCAGGCGTTGACGGTGATGCGCGATAAACCGGTGGATTGCATCCTTCTTGATGTGATGATGCCGGGCCAGAACGGGTTTGAGCTGTGTCGGGAAATCCGGGCTCAGAGCGACGTGCCCATCCTGTTCCTCAGCGCACGTGATGATGACGTGGACAAGATTCGAGGGCTGGGGCTGGGCGGAGACGATTATATCGTCAAAACGGCTTCGCCAGCCGAGGTGGTCGCACGCGTAAAAGCTGTGTTGCGCCGCTATCGTTCCCCGCAGACTTCCCGCAGGACCATCTTGCAGTACGGGCGGCTGCAGCTGGACTTGTCGGCAAGAGAGGTTCGGGTAGACGGGCAGGAAGTCTCCCTGACCCCGAAGGAATACGATTTGGTGCGTCTCTTTGCCGAGCATCCTCGGCAAGTCTTTACTTATGACGATTTGCTTGAGAAATTCTGGGGCGGCATGGGGGATAAACACACCGTCAGAGTCCACATCGCCCGTATTCGGGAGAAGATTGAAATCGATCCGAATAATCCGCGGTACATCGTGAACGTGTGGGGAGTTGGATATCGATTTGAGGGGATACCGAGATGAAGACCGTGCGCATTCGGAAGTACATGGTGGTTGGCGTACTTTCGATTGTCGTCTTCCCATGGCTGGTCTATTGCCTGGTTCTGCAGCCGTGGTCGCAATGGCACCGTCCACGACAGCAAATTGCTCTGAACCAGGCCATGAACGAGATCATCAAGAACCCGGGGGACTGGACGAACCCTGCGTGGCAGAACCATTTGCGGAAGCAATTGACGGATGCCGGAATGGAAGCGACCATCCTTTCGCCGTCGAATCACGAGATCTTTTCATCCGGTCATCGGCATGGGCCCCAGTGGATGCCGAGCCAACAGACTACGGTGGTCGAGAACGGTCAGGTCCTGGGCACTGTCCGGGTCTTTGCGTCAACCACCAACGAAAACAGTGCTATCGCCGCGATTTCAGCCTTGGCCGCGGTGATTCTTGCGATTTTCTTTGTCGGATTCCAAATGGGGCGGCATGTCGTAAAGCCTCTTGAGTCCATGAGCCGCGCCGCTCGACAAATCGCAGAGGGCGATCTCGATTTTCGTCTGCCGGTTTCCCGTGTCACGGAAATCGCTCAGGTGCGAAGCGGTTTTGAGATTATGGTTGCCGGCCTCCGAGAATCTTTTCAAAAACAAGCCCGATTAGAAGAGGAACGACGCTTTTTCATCGGCGCGATTGCCCATGACTTGCGCACACCCTTATTCGCCCTCCGGGGTTACCTGGACGGTTTGGAACAGGGCATCGCAAATACGCCGGAAAAGATGGCGAAGTACGTGGCGGTGTGCAAGGAAAAGTCTAACCAGCTCGACCGTCTCGTATCCGACCTATTCGCCTTCACGAAGCTCGAGTACATGGAACAGACACTTCACTACGATGAGGTGGACCTTGCCTGTGTCCTGGAGGCGTCCGTGGACAGTCTGCGTCCACAGGCGCAGGATAAGGCCGTGTCCATCATCATGGAGAGGCCCGCCTATGGGTGCGTGGTTTGGGCGGACTCGCATTTATTGGAGCGTGCGATAAATAATCTGCTGGACAATGCACTGAGGCATACGCCATCCGGTGGCGAGATTTTCGTAAAGTGGCACAAAGAGCCCGGCAAAACCATCCTCTCGGTCAGGGATACGGGGCCAGGTTTCTCTGGTGAAGAGCTGAATCACGTGTTCGATCCGCTGTACCGAGGCGAAGCATCGAGGAATCGGGCGACGGGAGGAGTGGGGCTCGGACTCACTATCGCCCGACGAATATTCCGAGCCCACGGCGGCGATCTCGTTGCAACGAACCATCCGGAGGGGGGCGCCCTGCTTACGGGATGGGTTCAGGACGCTTAATCCGGGACCCGCATCGAGTTGGAGGATGGATTTCGCCGGCGCCGGGCCCCGCCTCGTCGGTGTGGCGGTATCGACCGGTCCGTGCCTGCGTCCGGAGAGAAAGAGTCCGGGAATTAACCAAACCAAGTTTGTATGCTTTGACGAGATCCGCTAGGACTTTATCACCGATGGACTTACCATACTTCTGTCCAATCAATTGAGCCGACTTTACTAAGTAAGATGGTACCGTGGTTTTGTGACTGGATCGTACCATCTCATTTTTATCGAGTAGCTCCGCAAATTGGTTGTAGTTAATTGTAGGTTGTTTTACTGTTTCATGATCAAGCTCATGAATCCGTATATCTGCCACAATTGAAAGCAAATTGTAAGCATTCATAGTTGGGTCATTAGTTGATTCATTTGAATTTGAGATCACAGCAGAAGTTTGTGGTGCCGTGCTTGTATTGGTGGACGAGTTTATATCAACATCGACGTAATCATAATACGTGTTGTAAGGAAAAACCAAACTCCGGCAAGAAGTAAAAATGGTATCCAAACTATTTTGAGGTACTTGATTTAGGGTGAAGCCTCGATATGCAATCCAGCCCCATACTATACCTGCCGAATCTGTAAGAGGAGTATCATCAGCAGCTAAAAACCTGTTAGTGTATTTCCTTCATAGGATAACTGAATGGTAGTGTCGTCTCCGCTACCGTCTTCAAAGAGCGCGAAATAGCCTGTAGTCCCAGTCATAGGTTGAGCAGCTACATGCGGAGTGGGATCTCCATAAGGATAGTAGTAGTCCCATACATATCCTGTACCATCGGATGTGCCTGCGTAAAATGTAAAACTCGTTAACGGTGGAGCAGGTTCAGCAGAAGCAGTGGCAGTCAGTAATCCAATCGATGCAATGCAACTGACTAATCCTCAAATCACCTTGGATTGTTTCACGATTAATCCCCCCATTGCATCTGTCCTGAAGGACACACAGGATTTCTAGCCTTGAAGAGATTGATTGATACTGCCAGCCTGGGTGACAGATTGAATCAGTTGATCAATAAGATTGATCACGTGTTCTCTACCTTGAGTGTACCCTGCAACATTCTCATCATTGAGCACTGACTGCTTCATTTGATTTAAAAAGTCCCCGACGCTCAAATTCGATTGTTCATAAATATTCACGTATCCAGGATCAGTCGGGCCAAGGATGGTGAGCCTACCGTCAACAACACGTGTGTGGACCTTTGCCTGCATTCCCAATACCGTTGCCGCAAGAGCAAATTTGTCGCTCTCGGACAAGTGACTATAAGCTTGTTGCAATGCTTCAGGTGCGTCCTTTGGTGGGAACGACAACGTTGGGTCATCCGATAGTTCGAGTGTGTCATTGATGACATCCGCAAATGTCGAGCCCATCGCCGACGACGCTGATGATCCCTGAGCACCTGCGTTTGTCGTGAACGTTTGTGGAAGCCATTGCGTATTCCAATTCACTTGCATTTAAGGAACCTCCTCGCCAAGTCTGGTATCATGTACTAACGCGTATAACTTCGCTACAAATATCGAATATCCTCCTGGATTTGGTGATTCTGAAAGTGTGCCGATGTGTTTGACCGGCTGCTATTATTGCCATCCTTGGGTCGCTTGGCTACAACCACTTGTATGCCACAGCTACATTTGGGAATAGGAAGTGCGCAGGGGCCTGTAAGCGTTTTGGAACCGGGTGATTCCGTACGGTAGAGGGCTTTTCGCTTGGTGCCTATATACAGGAGCAATGCTGTGGTGCGTAAGCCGACCGACAGCTTGCAGTCCGAACGTGTCATCGCCCGGTCCATGATGTCCACTCATCCGCGCCGATCTGAGACGCTCGAATCGGGTGCTGGTCCCATGACAAACGTGCGAATGCCACCGAGCAACTCGAAC
>NZ_BCQV01000066.1 GCF_001552255.1 Alicyclobacillus shizuokensis NBRC 103103 | reverse complement strand
GTGCTTTTGCTAGTCGTCGTGGTCTTGGTTGTCGTGGTCGTCGTGCTCGTCGTCGTGGTATTCGAATCCGATTGCGGAGGCGGCTCGCTCGTTGCCACGGTTACGGTCGTGCCGCTGCCCACCGTGTTATTGCTGTCGGTGGTCGTCGTCGTCGTGGTGTTCGTCACGCTGCCACTTTCGGCGTAGTTGTTGCCCGTCCCGTAGTCGATGATGGTTTCACTGGTCGGAATGTACAGCGTCCCGCCGACGCTTATCCCATCCATCGTGCCGGACGTATCCGATGAGGATGAGGACCCGCCGGAAGAACGAAAGACCAGAAGGGACAGGACGCCCAGGCCCGCACCTATGGCGATCATCATCGGCAGTTTGTTGTCTCCGTTGTCGTCAAACCACGCCATGTGTCAGCACCCCCCAACGGCGTTCACGTCCAGCACGTTCGGCGCGCCACCCGCTACCACGCCAGAGGGCAGGGTGCCATACGTGCGCACGATGTCGGGCACGTTGTACCCGATAATCGGAGCAAGGAAGGCCGCCGCCGTCTGATCCGGGTCGTAAATCCCCACCGCCTTGTCGCCTTCCATCGCCCAAACGGACGGAGAGCGGACAAGATGGGGCTGAATTTCCGCCGGCTGCGGAATGGCGTCACTCCCCAGCAACCATGGAATGAGGCCGCTCATACATCATGACCCCCCAGGATAAGACGCGAAGTTGCCCTTGCTATTCCGACCCTGCAGGGTCAGAATGAGCTTTTGCAGCGCGCTGCCGCCCGTACTGATGTCACTGGTCGTCCCTTTGTAATAGGCCACCAGAATCAGCACCAGAATCAGCACAAACATGTACCAAAACACCTGTTTCATGAGGCTTGCACCTCCCCTTTGATCATCACGCGCTGAATCGTGTCCCCGTTTTGCACGAGTAGGAACACCAGAATGAGCACCAGCGCATAGTAAATCAGGCGATATCCGGTGCGCGACTGCGCCCAGTAGTAGAGCAGCAGGAGCAGAATCAGCCACCCGACGGGGGATATCGTCAGGTTCACCGACTGGTTTTGGCTCTCTCCAGTGGAAACCGTCATACGGGCGACCCTCCTGTCGTCAGCGGAATCACCGTGGCGCTGCTCGTACTCTCGTCGCTGGACCAGGTGGAGCCGCCCCCACTGGTTTGTCCCCCGTTTGCGTCATAGGTCACGGTTCCAAGCAGACTCCCCCACACCAGGGATAGCCTTGACAGGCCACCCTTTCCTGGCGTGACGGCAAACAGGATAAATCCAATCACGAACAGGAGCAGGCCGATTCCGCCCGGTGTGGGGAGATCGGACAGGCGCGGCAGCCGAACTTTTGGCATGACAGGCAGACCGCCCGGCCAAATGCGCACCGCATCCCCCTCCGAGTCGGCGTCCTCGATCTCCCCTTCCACCGCCTGCGCGTCAATCACGACATCCTCTGGCCGCTCGGATTGGTTGGCCCCTCCCTCACGGCCTAGCGCATCCTGCGCACCTGCATCCTGGGCCTGTGCATTCCCAGGCGCATCGACCTGGGCGAGATACGACTGCACCACCTGATAGCTCTCATCCACTTTGGACCGCCACCTTTTGCGGGGCAAAGATGGTCGCCAAAAACGCCGCCAGCCGCCCGGTGGCGGACAGCCAGATGAGCAACGCCCCAGCCAGAATCAGGAGTAGGCTGCTCATGCGCTCACCCCTTTTGCGCGGGGGTCTCCGGCCCAATCGCCGCCTCTTGCGCCGACTGCTCGATTTGCTGCACGGTTGGCTCGGCCCCCTGCGCGGCCTGTGCATCCGAGGCGCGCAACTGCGCGACCGCCTTTTGGACAATGGCCTCCACCGCCTGCTGTTCCAGAGAAGAGAGTGCAGGCTGCTCGGCTTTCGGCACCACCTTGGACAGCCAGGCCAGGACCTGGGGGGTGAGCACCCACACGTACCCCAGGCACAGGAGGCACACCAGAGCCTTTAAAATTTCTGGGTTCAGAATCTGCCCGGCATTGTCGCTGATAAACGTAGGGATACCCAACGCAAAGAAGGCGCTGCCGAGCTTTTGTAACTGCTTGGCCTCCTGATGAAGGTTCAAGAGAAGGTCCACCGCGACCAGGGCCAAGAGCACCCAAAACAACGGGGATAGGGTATGGTTGACCCAGGTGACGGCCAGCACCGCCATCGCGCCCAGGCCTTTCATGGAAACACTCGCCACTTTCACGCCTCCTCTCCCCCTTTAGCCGGCTATCGTCAAGCCCGCGCGGTTGAGAATCACGCCATAGGTCTCCACGCGCGGGGTGGTCACGCTGCCCACCGCTCCGACTTGCCAGCCCAGGCGCGCCGCCGGGAATCCGTTGGCGGTTACGTTGAGATAATTGACGCCATCGAGCAAAGACGGGTCGGACGTATTTTCTGTCGGTGCAGCAAATACCGTCACACCCTCCGGCAGGTCCTGCCCAAACTGCTCCCGCACGTATTGGTAGTAATCTTCCATGCCCCCGGTCGTCGCGTCCCACTTGCGCAGCAGGCTGCTGGTGTTCTGCGCCCGATCGATCTCAAAGAGTTGCAAGTTATCCGCAGAACAGAACGTGCCCGAGCTTTGCCCGTCAATCACGACACTCAAAATCAACGCGAACTCATACGGGTTTTCGATACGTTGGTACATCGGCGTCCCCGCGGTGAGCGGATTGAGTTCCTGCGTCTGAATCCATTGGACGGACGGCACAAAGTTCGCATCCAAGTTCGGCTGCAAGTAGTCTCGGGTCCAAAAACTTTTGTAGTCCCGGTACACAATGATCACGTCAATTGTCCCCGTCACGGTCACGGTCCCGTTCGTGTCAATCACGTTATCCAGCGGGTCTGTGCCGACTATCGCGGGCGCGGGCGTGACGTTGATTTGAAGCCGTGTTCCGGTGCCCATAATGGGTATCAGTCCGGCCACTGCCAACGGATGCACCGTATTGAGCGGAATTTGGATGTCGAATTTCAGCGGGTTGTCGCCTTCATTCAGAGTCAGGTCCTGGGCAATCAGGTTCTGGATATTGCTCACGCTATAGCCCAGTTCCTGGCCCGGATATTGGCGCAGATACCCGCGCATCCGGTCAATCAGGTGCGCGATATAGGGATGCACGTCGATGAGCGTGTTGCCAAACGTAATCTGGATATTCTTGAACAAACTATAAGGCGCCGCCGCCGTGGGAGTGGCTACCGGGTCCGAGGACGCCGGCTGATAGTTCACGTTGCCTGTAAACCGGACAATGATTCTCTCGGCAAACGCGCCTTCGGTAATCGGTGCCAGGAAGTTTTTGGTATTTCCTCCCGGCTGAAAATCCGTCCCGTTTTGCGCGTCCGCTCGCATCCATTGGCGGAAACTGTACTTCATGAATTTCAAGTTCTGCTGCCGTATCTGCTGCTGCTGTTGCTGCTGTTGCTGCTGTTGCTGGGACGTGGTCGCCATGCTGGATACCCCCCTTTGACCCTTTTGCGGATTTTGCGGATTACAGCGTTCCTTCCGTCGCGAGATTCTGCGCTTCCTCGGCTACCTTCCCGATCACAGGCGCTTTCGATAGAAGCCGCAGCAGGACCATGAGAACGATAAGGGCGATCAGCAGCCCTATCAGCGTCATGGAATACTGCTTGATAAAGTTCACGGGGACCCCTCCCGTTTTGAGTTTTCGATCAGAACCACCCTATTCCTGGGAATGTTGGTCGTCAAGAGGGAAGAGACGAGGGAAGAGACGGGGAACTTTTTCCGTAAAAAACCCGGTCCAGAGGACCGGGCTTTCGTCAGTCTCCAAAAAACTCGCTCAGGTCGGTGTAGTACACCGGAGGATTCTTCGCCTTGGGTTTGCGGGCATCTCGGTACCAAAAACCATACTCGTCCGGAGGTTCTTCCTCGACCGCCTTGCCCATCACCCGAGCAATCTTTTGCAGGTCGTAGGTATCATTTAGGCGAAATCGGACCATGTGGGTCGTCTGCCGGATGACGCTGGGCGGAATGTAGCTCGGGCTTTGCGTGGTCGTGATGAGCGCCTGATAAAGGCCCCGGCCCTGCTTGATCAGGATGTCATAGTAGCGCGGGAACTTTTTGCCGCTGCTGTCGGTCAGACTGGATAGCTCATCTACATAGGTCAGCGACGGGACCCCGGCCCGATATAAGCTCATAAAGAAGGCGTCAAAATGGTCTTCCGTCACCTGTTCCGGGTCCGGTTGCCACACGATAAACTCCGGCCCGTGCTTGGGGGCTACGATTTTGGGCGGAATCGAGTCCCGGTGCAATCGCCCAATGCCGGGGCGATAGAACATCCGAAAATCATCCCGGCCTATCCGAGAGGCCGCAAACCCTTTTGTGTCCAGGATATAGATGGGCAGTCGGCCCGGTTTTCGGGCCGCCGCTCGGTAGTACGCGGTGAGCAGCCTCCGGACAAACGTTGTTTTCCCCGCGCCCGTTGCGCCGATGATCACCCATCGGTCCTCCAGGCTAATTTCAATCGGTCTGCGCCGGGTCACTCGATGGTTCAGTCGTGGTTGTTCCACTGGTTCCCGCCTCCGAAACGCCGCTGTCGTCTTCCTCTTGACCGCTGGGGGACGCGTACCACGCGTCCCACCACTGATTCAACGCCATCTGTGCGCAGGTCAGACTGCACACATCGTAATATTCAATCCCCTGCCTCAACGTTGTGCTGGGAATCCCAAACGAAATGCGCGTCCAAGGGGACTGCGTAGAGCTCGGCAGCGTCACGGTTTGCCCGCACACGTCGCATTTGAAGACGGTTTGCATCACGACGCCTGCACTTCCTTCGCCGTGAGCGTAATCGGCTGTTTTTCGAGTTGCGCCGCCGCCCCCGCCACGGCCAGGCGCACCAAATGCGTGAGCGTATCCACCCCGTCCGGTCGCTTGAGTTCGGGGTGTTTCATGGCGAGATACGCCAAAATCATCCCGCCCAGGGACCGAATCGCGCCTTCAAAGCGGTGAAACTCGCTTTCGGGCGCGTTTAACCACTCCAAAATCCGAGGCTCCCACTGTTTGGCCAATTCCTGCACGTCCACCTCATACTTCTTGTCATTTATTTGAAGCCACACGTTGCATCCCTCCCAGTCCCGGCAGGACAAACCCGCCATGCTCGGCATAAAAGCGCATCGTCATAACCGCGCGCGGGAACGTGATAATGCCCACGTCCAGGGCCCGGTATGTCCGCGTCATTTTGCGTATCGCTGTTGCGGCCACCTTGGACGCCACGCCGAGACTTAGCAGATGGTCCACTATCGTCTCGACTTCCTTATCATCCACACTTTGCCAAATCCATGCCTGCGCTTGGTCTTTATTCGTTAGCGTGATGCCTTGATCCAGACCCCGAAACAGGATTTTCAGCGCCTGCATGAGGTGGGGTTTGAGTTCTCCCGTCTCTTTTTGCGACAAGGGTTTTTCCCAGGTGAAACCAAGCCGCCTTGGAGCCTCGGGAATCGCAGGCGGCAACGCTCCGGTAAAACGGACCCCGGTCGGTTTGCTTACTTGAGCTTGTCGAGGATTTCGGTTCTCAGCTTGATCAGCGCCGCCGTTGCGTCCATTTGACGGCGCACGGCCTCGTCTACCGCTCCGATCTGTTCCTGCCAAAGCTCCAGGGTCGTTTGCAGGGTCTGCGCCGATTCCACCAGTTGCCCCGCTGCCTGGCTCAGAAGCGCCTCCAGATTCTCCACCCGCTGTTGCTGCGTCTGCACCAGCTTGACCAGCCCGTCGACGACGGATCTCATCGAGGAGATTTCGCTTTCGACGGTCGCGGTCGCTGCTGTCGCCCTCTCGACCGTCTCCACCGCCACGGTCGCCGCCGCTGCGCTCGTTTCCGCTGCCTGTTCCGCCGCGGCCTGCGCCGCCTGCGACTCCTGCGCTGCGTTCTCGGCCTGGGTCGGATTGCTGTCGGGTTCGGTCGGATTCTCCGGCGTCTCCTGAATGTGAATCGTCGTTTCCTCGGCCACGGTTCATCCGCTCCTTTTCTATGAATTCCCCTTCAGATTTTGATCCGTTTGCGCGTGTCTCGTGGGCCACACTCACCCCTCCCATCGTCCCCGTTAGCGGCGTTTTACGCACCCGTTGGCGCATTATAGATACGGTTTCAGGTCATCGTAGCTGAATGTGCTGTACTGGATACTGTTCTGGTTGAAATACTTCCGCATCGCATCAACCAAAGGTTGCGGCGTATCTTTCGTGATGGGAACTTGGTTTCCCATGCCATCGTCATAAGTCTGCTGTAGAGACCAATTCACTGCAGTTTGTGTCTGTGATGGCATCATCCTTGAACCCCCTCCATATAAACCGAAATCGAACCCGATGTGGGTGCAGTTGCGCATTGCAAAACTACTTCTATCATGCTGAAAGGTTCATCTAAAGCCGCGAAGGACCCGGTAGCTGCCGTCGTCTGCGCAGTTATGAATGCATACTTTCCAGCTTGTATATTAAAAGTCGCAGCCGTAAATCCATTGAGATTCAACGTTCTTACATTGAATGAAAGCGTACATGACTGATTTAGTGAACTTACTATGAATAGGCTCTTTTTCCCTGAATAAGACTGTACATTGATATTCCCAGAACTATGCGGGTTAGTATCTGCTATCGCCAATGCGTTTATAATTGTGACTTCCTGTACACTCCTGCCCGTTAGCGAAACAGGCTGAATTTGCGGCCAGTTCGTCACCGTCACATTTTCTGCAGTGGCCAAAGGCAACGCATAGTTACTCCAGAACATCACCACTAAAGCGGAGTTCTCACACGTCAATCGAGTCCCATCTGGGAACGGCAGTGGATTCCACATCAGGGCGGTTAGATTATATTCCAGGTCTTGGCCCATTACCGTCACATTCAGTGTGACAGGCTCTGTCGTGAACACATACAGATATTTGTATCCCCGGCGGTCCACCATCACGCCCTGGGAGTTAATGACCATCTGTTCCTGCTGGCTGGCCCGCTCCAAGAGCATCTGCGCCAGGATTTGCCCCGCCGCCTCTTTGAGTGCCTTGGAGAGTTTCAGGTCCTCCACCTGAGCCGGAGCCGTTTGCACATTCGTATTCGGCAGCGGTTCCCGCTGCGGGACTTTCGGGGTGAGATTATCCAGCAGTCCCATAGTCATCCTCCCCTTTCCAGTACATCGACGTTTTCCGATGCCAATACCGCCGCCCTATGAAGAACTTCAGCACGACCAATTGATTACGGATGGTCTGCTGCTCCAAGGGCAGGTCATAGGGCGGGTCGGCAAACTCATAGGTCTTGCTGTTGTTTTGGCGGTGGCGGTGGTAGCGATAGGCCCACATCTTGTACCACCCCGGATAATTGGTCCCAAACTCATCTTTGAGCGAATCCAAAATCGCATAGTACAGGTCCTCGTAGTCGGCGTCGGTGAAGTCGGGAATCACCAATTCCCCGTTATGACTTCGACAGCCTTTGAGCGATTCATACAGTTCATCCAGCGTGTAGCTCACACCCTTGCCTCCCTTACCATGGATTCCCCAGGTCATTCATAGGCCTCATACTCCAGCGCAGACGTCCATCCCTGGGTCTCCAGTTCCTCCTGGGATAGGGTCTGGTCGTAGGGCACTTCCACAGGCTCCAGATTCAAAAGATAGGGGGTGGATGCCTGCCCCACCGGAGCGGTCTTTGCCGGGAACCACACCGCAGGTTGTGTCCGATCCTCACGGTCCGTCACCTCCCGTTTGGAGTGCAGGGAAAAGTTTTCGTCACGCGTAACCTCTACAAATTGGAATCGTTTATCTCCATAAGATTTCGGTTGATGCAATGCCAACGAACGCGTCACAAACAACCTCACCGTGACGGGATACGATTCCCCCCGTCTCCAGCGCGCCAGCGCGTCCTCGTAGTCAATGTCCTTGGAGACACCCCGGTACTTGCGCGTAACTTTGATTTTGCAGAACTTCACCTTCCGCTTGCGCTCGGAATGGGTTTTTCTCGACACCTTAAACCTTATGGGCCACATGGAGGCAAGCTGATACACACCCGGCAGCAGTTGCGTCGCATGGGCATATTGCGTGACTTCCCAGGACCCCAGACCATCTCCTAACTCCACATTCAACGGCACGGTAGACAGCACGCCATCGGTCATAAAGGAAACCACCCGATGATCCCAATCCGGCCCCACAGCACGGTATGCCAACGCCCGGCACACGCTCGTAATCCAGGCCGCAGCAAACGTGTGCAGATACTTATGCGCGCCGACCTGTTGGATGGTTTTTCCATAGACGCTGTTAATCACCAATTTCAGCGCCTTTTCGTGCGGTTGTCCTGCGTGTTTCGCTTGGAGCCGGACGCCTGCCATCTCCAAGAGCTTTTGCGCCGATGTGCATACGTTCGGCAGACGGTAGGTACCCGCCCCCGCCGCTTCTGTGCCTCTCAACACCAAGCCGCCCACGACCTGAATGCCCTGTACATTGAAATCGTAATAATCCCCGTTCTGCACCGGCCAATGCTGCATAGCGGCATACACTTCCGGGGACATCACCCATCCTTCTCCATTCGGAGGAAAATGCACGTTCCCGTTCTTCTCCCGAAAGGGGAACGGATAGAAGTTCGCTCCATCTGGCAACCACCAGCGAACGTAGTAGCACCCCATACGCCCCTTCGGATCGAGGCCATCCACCCATTCCAAATCATCCGGCGACCACGCAGGCAGGAGGGAAAACGCATAAGGATAGGCCGACTGAATATCGTACCCATACAGAGGGCCATCAAACTCCCCAATAAAGGCCGCCTCAATGCGACCCCCATAATAGGCCGCCGCGAATGCATCGGCCCAGGTCTCTTCCGACGCTTCATGCATGAGAGCTTGCCGGGCTTGTGGCTCATAATCCTCAGCCACAATTTTCTCCGGCTGCTCCCACGTGGCCAACTGGTTTATCAGGTCGGATACGCTCATCCCCAAAACGTCAGCCATCTGGTCCAGAGGAAGGCCTGTTTTTCGCGCCACTTTGCGCCGGACCGCCACCGGAACCCTTTCTCGGAATTCGGTGGCATACGCCATCGTGCTAGTGGGAGTAAGAAGGCCCCCATGCGCCAGCACATCTGCGACGATGTCCCTTCGCATTCCCTGCCACTCGCGCTCTTCCTGGGCCATCCTTTCCGCCTCGGCCTCCACCAGATGCCGAGGGAGCAAACTTTCCTTCGCCCACTCGGGCGTATCCTCCGGCAGTCGGAGTGCCGGATGCTCGTCTACCCACGCGGTTTGATTGAGAAAATTGGCGGCCCGGCTCCCCGGCCCATACCAAATCCTCGGGCCGTGATTTGCTTGAAGCCCAATGGCTTTCCAGGCCATCTCATCGGCTTCCCGCAGAGCTTCCATGAGCTTCACAAGATAGATCAATTCATAGCGGTTGTATTGTTCGACAAAAGGAAGATCGGCCTCCGTGAACTCTCCACGCCCAGTCTTGCCTCTCCGAATAATATCCGGCACATCTATCTGCCATTTTTGCAGCGCCCCGATAAAACTGGACTGGAAAAAGCCCAACACATCGACCAATTGCACCGTGCGCTTTTTTCCATTGCGCATTTCCTGCGTAATGGTCAGCATTTTGCGGGGAATATAGGACAGAAGATACCCCTCATAATCTACCTTTTCCTGGCGATTGACCATGGCGTCGTAGTCCGCATCGGGAACATCCCGCAAAATGTTCTCAATATCATACGAGAGGCCAAATCCCACCAGGGCATTGCGACCGGAAACCCGGTCCATGAGGTAGTGCAGGATGCTATGGGTATCCAAACCCTTCGCACTGTATAGGGTGTCCTCTCCAGACATTTGAACCAAAGTATACTTCCCATCCCAACCCTCGCCGTCAAACCCGATAAACCGACCTGTCCAGCGCTTTTCTTCCCGCGCAAGCTTACGCGCCTTGCGCGCGCGTTTCTTCGGTTGCGCAGGCTTCTCCTGCACGCGGGCCGAGTACCGAGTCTCAAACGGAAGCTCATCCACTCGCCACGTCTTACGTCGCCGGGGGCGCTTTTGGTCAGACATGATAGAACACCTCCCAGTAGCGATCGCGCATCCACTCTTTGCGCAAAAACTCGCGACGCTCCTGTGGTGTCATGACCAGCCGCTTTTCTGGAGGGAGGTCCCTCCCCGGATTATAACGGCCTCGCTCCGGGTCCCAATCAGCCCCCACAGTCCGCAGCTTGTTATACGCGGCGCTGGCCTGCTTCTGCCACTCTTTCAGGTCACGCAGATGCCGCGCCACGCGCGCATTGTACTGCGCATCCGTATCCCCCGGTCGGCGCTTGGGTTTCTTGGCGGTATAAATTTTGTGTGTCAGAACTTGCAGGTCTTTGATCGCACCGTATTGGCGCTCATATTCCCGTTTGGTGAGAATGCCTGCATCCCTTTTCAGTTCCAGGAGAGCGAGTTTTTCCCGCATGGATTGACGGGTTTGTTCCAAGGGGGTTGAACGCAAACGAGGTTTCGAAGACTCTCGACGGCCCTGAAAATCCGCCCAGGACCCATCGTAGGGGTGCGCACGTAGGTAGGCCCGGACCATTTCGCGTTGTTCCTTGGTCCAGGTGGATGGATCACGATGCACGGCCCGGCGCTGCGCGACCGTGCCCATTGGGTTGGAGGACCGGGGGGACCCCTTCCCCCGGCCTGTCCGATTGGTGGCCATGCCCCTATACCTCACTTCAATCCCTTTGCAAAACCCCAAAAACCGGCTTGTCCTACCGGTTCCCCCAGCCCTAGTATAGCACATTTTCCCGCGTCGGGAAGGGTGGACGAACCTCCACGAATCTGCTATACTTGGGGCTGCAGAGGGATATATGTGGATTTGAGCGGGACGCTGGGGGGCGTCCCGTTCGACTGTATTCTACCAGATTTGCGTGGTAGAATCATAGAAGCATATCTCATCCCATCACATGGTAGCGCAGGATACCCATATCGCACCCCGCTGGAATGATTCCGGCGGGGTCTTTTTCGGGCGGGAAGTGAAGTTTACAGTTTGAAGGTTAAAGTTTGAACGTTAAAGTTTAGTCTGCCTCTATCAACTCGATTCTCCACGTGTGCCACCCCGCGCGAAGGACCGCATCCACATCAGGCTCTACCGGGTCAATGAAACAAGCATCCACATACGCAGGGACGGATGTACCATCCATTTTATGCCAAATACCGAAATAGGTGGCTTCGGAAACTTCACCATCCGCCCGCTCCACCTGGATAGAAGTCACCTCCAATTCGCCCTGGGTGAACAAATCAATGCGATAGGCGTTCACATTCCAATATGTGGTCATCAC
>NZ_BCQV01000065.1 GCF_001552255.1 Alicyclobacillus shizuokensis NBRC 103103 | reverse complement strand
GGTCGTTTCCGTGACGGTCGCCACCCCGTCCATGCCAATCCGGAATTGCTCGGTGTGCTCAGCCATCTGGGCCACTGCCGCCGACACCGACTCAATCTGCGCCGCCACATCGGAGGTCGCCTGCAAAATCTGCTGGAAGGAGGCGCTGGCACGTCCGGCCCGTTCCACACCCTGCCCAACCGCCTCGACGCTCTCCGCCATCGACCGCACCGCCTGGTCCGTATCCTTGCGCATGGCCTCGACGCGCGCGACGATCTGCTGCGCCGACTCTGCCGATTGTTCGGCCAGCTTGCGCACCTCGTCGGCCACCACCCCGAAACCGCGGCCCAGTTCGCCCGCCCGGGCGGCTTCGATAGCGGCGTTGAGCGCGAGCAGGTTGGTTTGATCCGTGATGTTGGTGATGACCTCGATAATCGCTCCAATCTCTCGCGACCGTTCACCAAGTCCCTGAATCTGTTCAGCCAGCCGATTGACCCGGTCCTGAATCGCCAGCATTTGGGCGATGACGCCGTCCAAATCCGTCTGGCCGCGCGCTGCGACCCGGGAAGCATCCTGCGCGGCGCTGGCCACTTGTTCGGAGGCGTCCCTGACCCGCTCCATCTCCCCAGCCATCTCCGCCACCTGCTGGCGCTCATCCTCGACAATCTGCGCCTGCTTTTCCATGCCGGCCACCGTCTCTTGGACGGTCAAGGTCACTTGTTCGGTAGCTCGGCTGTTTTCTTCGGCACTGGCGCTCAGCTGCTCTGCCGATGTGGACACCTGCTGTGCGGTTTGGCCGACGTCCTGGACGATGCTCTGCAATGATTGCGCCATGTCGTTGAACGCCTTAGCCAACCGCCCTAGCTCGTCGCGGCGCCTGACCTGAAGACGGCGGGTCAAATCGCCGCCGCCGATTTGCCGGGCCACTTTCACCAATTCCGACAACGGCTCGGTGATGGAGCGGACGACAAAGAACATGAGTATGAAGCCAAGCACAAGCGTGATGACGATAACGTAGATGGTGGCGTTCTGTATCGGAGCCGTTGCCGCGCTGTATTCGCTCGGTAAAATGACAGCAGCCACTTTCCAGCCGGTCAGTGCATTAGTAGTAAACTCTATGTGCTGCGACTCCCCGTTCAGACTCAGATCAAACTGACCGGTCTTGTCCGCAAACAGTGGCTTCCACGCAGTGTCCCTGAGCACCCTGCCCGTGCGCATTCCCTTGTTCGAAATCACGACGCGGTCGTTTGTGATTACAGCCAGGTGCCCGCTTTCGCCGATTTTGACCGCCTGGGCCATGCTGACAATCGGGGTGGCCAAAAGGTCCAGACCTATCACACCGTCACCATCGGGCAGTGAGCGGGCAATCGGAATGACGTAGGTGTTGCTGACCTGGTCGTATTGCGGCTTGCCGATGACGACAGAGCCGTCCGCGTTTTCCGCCTGCTTGTACCAGCTAGTGCGCGTGAGGTCGAACCCGTTGTTCTGGCCCCCCACTGACTCGACAAATGGTTCGATAAACACACCTTTGTCACTGACAACATAAGCGCGCAGGACCAATCCATCGTGTGAGGCGTAGAAGTTTTGCAGTTCGGTGCGGAGCAGGTCGGTCTTGCCGGACATCAGGATGGCATCGACATCATTAGCTAGAAATGTAAGGTTTTCCTTTTGCTGAGTGATGAACGTGGTTAACGATTGATCAAACACGGTCATGCCGGAAATTGATGAGGAATTAATTTCTTCTTTTACCTGGGTTTTTGCGGATTGGAAGGAGAACCAGCCAATCGCCACCGTGGGCACAATCAGAATGACCAGAAAGGAGACCAATAACCGCATCTGGAGAGACCCAACGAGGCCATTGCGACTGACTGATGGCAGATGAAACCGAAGATCTGCTAATTTTACCATAGTACACACCCTTACCTTTGCACAGATTAGCAGTCGTTTGACTTCCTGCCTCTATGTTTTCGCCCCTATGACAAAGGCAGCCCGCTCTACGACGTAATTGTCTATCGACCGGAAGTGGCGCGTTTGAATTCCCATACCGAAAGTACGCATCCCATCCAGAAAATGATTGATGTCCTGGACAACCACACGGACCAGAAGTCCCACTCAGAACAGTGGGGGGCAGCTCGCAAATACGCTCGTGCGCTCGCTTCATCTGGAACAAGGAAAGATGTGGAATGTGTTCGTAGATGACACCCTATTCGGTCTCCTTCAAGACCGTAAATATGTCGTCACTGTAACTTTGTCGTTACAACCATTGAGAGGAGAGCACCTCCTTCCCCTTTTCTTCGTACGAACACGATTCGCGTCAGTTTCTGGACATCCGACACCCTCAACCTTTGGCCATTATGATACATCAGTAATAATGGATGACTTGGCGACAAACCAACATATTCATCTATGTTGAATGGACATGGTTCATCTTGAGTCCGCTTGTATGTACAACCGCAAAATGCGTTCTAGAATGGAATGGCCATGCTTCACACTACAAGCTCCAAAACGGGAGACGCGTTAAGATTTCTATCACAAGTTCATTCAACGATGTGGTGTAACCCCCGGCCTCTTCCCGTGTATCGAAGACACGAATTTTTATCATCGCACATCGTCTCTTACCTTTCGAATACAACGCGTCCATTGACAACTGTCCGCAATACTTCGCCTGAAGGGTCCAGCCAAACCAGATCGGCATCATACCCTTCGTCGATTTTTCCCTTCGTCGTTAAACCCAATTTCTGCGCCGGGTTTAATGAAGACATCCTCTGTGCAACGATAGGTGACACGCCACCCAAACTTTGAACCAATTGGTATGCCCTAGACATGGTTAACACGCTGCCTGCCAACGTCCCATCGCTCAGCCGGCATTCATTATCGCGGACATAGACTTCCAGCCCGCCCAACTCATATGTTCCCGGTGGCATGGCAGCCGCCCGCATTGCATCCGTAATGAGCATCAAACGTTCGCTGCCAATGGAGCGAATCAGCGCTTTGATCATGGCCGGATGTACATGAATCCCGTCACAAATCAGATCGGCCGTGAAAGCTTCGTCGCTAATCACGGCGCCGATGGGGCCAACGTCACGATGCAAAAATGGATTCATGGCGTTGCAAAGATGCGTCAAGTGACTGAAGCCCATCAGGCGTGCCTCCTGCATGCAAGCTTCGTCTGCTGTGGTATGGCCAGCCGCAACAATGACACCTTTTTGCTTTGCCAGTTCCGCCACTGCTTGAGCGTGCGGCCTTTCTGGTGCCATGGTTATCATTCGTACGATCCCACTGCTCAGCCACCGATTGACCAAAGACGGATCTGGCTCAATAATGCAATCCTGTCTCTGTGCACCTGGCTTGTCGGGGTGGATAAACGGCCCTTCCAAGTGAAGCCCAACTACGGTTGCCCCAGTACCATGTGACTTTTTCATGTATGATTTGGCACAGTCGATGACCTTGTCAATCCGTTCGATCGATTCTGTAACGGTCGTCAACAACAAAGACGTGGTTCCATATTTGGCGTGCGTGGCCGCAATGGCCTCGAATGCCTCCTCGTTCGCATCCATGGTATCCGCACCGCCGCCGCCGTGAACATGAACGTCAATGAATCCCGGAACTATCAACGGTAACGACGCATCTACGTTTTTGCACACCTTGATGTTCGAAATCCGCCCGCTCGTTACTTCAACACGAATTGATTCCAGATGTCCATTTTCTGCAAGACGATTTCCAACAAAACCTTTCACAGTAGTTCATCCTTTCCGAAGTTCTGAAGCTGCTGCTGACGATTAACCCTTGATACCAGTCATCGTAATTCCTCGGACGAAATACCTCTGTAACCAGATAAACAAAATCACACTAGGTAAAATACCGATCACAGTGCCGGCCATAATGACATTCGTAAATTGAACGCTGGATGTATACGATTCGAGACTATTTAATGCCAATACCACTGTATCCATGGAACTTTGATGGATCACGGTCAAAGGCCATAAAAATTGATTCCATTGAAACACAAATGCAAACATGCCAAGCGTCGCTACGGCAGGCGTAAGCAGCGGACTAATAATGCGCCACAAGATTGTCCATTCAGAAGCACCATCAATTTTTGCGGCCTCCAACAACTCGTCCGGGATATTGGAAATAAACTGACGCATGAGAAAGATCCCAAATGCATTCGCGACATTGGGTATAATAAGGGCAGCATACGTGTCAGTTAATCCGACTTTGTTGAACATGTAATATAACGGTACAAGGGTTACGAACGACGGAACCATCATCGTCGCCAATACCCCGATGAATATAGTGTTTTTCCCTTTGAACTGGTGTTTGGCAAACACATATCCGGCCATGATACTCGTAATCAGGATTCCTAGGGTTGTAAGAACGGTAACGATGATTGAATTGAGAATGGCCCTCCCGAACGACAATACGTGAAATACTGTTGAATATGGCCTTGCATCAAACACATGGGGCCACCACATCGGAGGCAAGGTAGTGATTTCTGTTGATGTTTTGAAGCTGGAAATCAGCATCCAATAAAACGGAAAGATTGACAAGAGAGCAATAATAACCATCGGAAAGTAAGCCCACCAGCGATAGACCTCAGGCTTGCGCGAGTTTTGATACATATGCTCCTCCCTCCTTTGAAGACTAGTCCCTTGCTTGCAGAATACGAAGCTCAATTGCCGTCAGAATGAGAACTGCTACGAACAATATGACCACCATAGCGCTCGCATGGCCCATATCCAAGAAGTTAAAGGCAGTTCGATACATGTCGTACACCACAACATCGGTGGCATTGACGGGACCACCCTGGGTGAGAATGTACACTGGATCGAATATTTGTAACGTGTTGATGGTCAAAATGACCACGATGAATGAGAGTGACCGCTTCAATAAAGGTAGTGTAATTCGCCAAAAAGACTGACATTTCGAAGCACCATCAATAGCCGCAGCTTCATAATAGTCATCGGGAATCTCCGTCAGCCCTGCCATGACAATGACTGTGTAGTACCCTGTCGTTTGCCACACATTCAAGATGATGAGCGCCCACAGTGCCTCGTGGATGGAACCCAACCATGGTTGAGAGGGAATGTGAAACCAACTCAATACATCATTAATTGGTCCATATAATGGGGAATACAGGTATCCCCAAATAATCGCCACGGCAACATTCGGAATGACATACGGAAGAAACAGAACCGTGCGGACAATCCCTTTTCCCTTAGCCCTTGTATTAAACAGAAATACACCCAAAATCACCGACAAGGGAAGAATAATGATGACACTCGCCAACGTGTATAAAAATGTATTCCCGAGTGCGCGGAGAAACCCTCTGTCAGAAAGAATGTCGTGATAGTTAGCCAACCCGACTGGCTTCATTTGTGCAAACGGAGACGTCATGTTCCAACTGTGAAAACTCACCCAAACGGTCAGTATAATTGGGATTACGATAAATAGGGCCAACAATCCGACACCAGGCGTTAGATATGCTATTGTATATATCCTGGAAGTTGTATGTTTCATGGCCATCCTCTTTCATTGGTCTGGTATAGATAATCGAGTAGGAGGGGGCGCCTAGCCCCCGTCCTCTCACACCACCGTACGTGCGGGTCCGCATACGGCGGTTCATGAAACTCCACGAAGCGTAAGGTATCTCGCCTGAAGACTGCGCAGCCCCAGTTGCTCAAAGTACGTTTTGTCCATGGCTTGGTTCAGCATCCTCGCCATGAACCACGGCCCTCGGCGTGAGTTGGCTGTCATGTGGACCACCCACTCCGGTTGCCCCAACGCGCGTAGCTCCCGATACCGCGTGCGCACTCGTTTCCATTGCTTCCATATGCACATTCGCAGCCTGCGCCGAATCCATTCATCGAACCGTTCGCAGCGCCCCTTCATCTCTGCCATCCGGTAGTACGCCACCCATCCCATGATGTACGCGTTCAATTGCCTGATGCGCTCCGCGATGGGCATGCTCCGTGAGCGGCTGGTGATCTGGCGCACCCGTTCTTTGAACCGTTCTATCGTCTTCGGTGCCAGGCGTATCGTGGCCAGCTTGTCGGACCGGAAGCTGAATCCGAGAAACCTCAACTTCCACGGCCGGTCTACCGCACTCTTCTCCTGGTTGACCTGCAGGTTCAGTGTCCCCTCCAGGTATCTGGTCAGTGACGCCATCACTCGCTCTCCCGCCCGACGCGACTTCACGTAGACATTGCAGTCGTCCGCGTAGCGGACAAACCGATGCCCTCGCTTCTCCAGCTCCTTGTCGAAGTCGTCCAGCATGATGTTGGCGAGCAGCGGGCTGAGGGGGCCGCCTTGCGGTGTCCCTTCCTCGTTGCGTATCACCACCCCGTCCGCCATGATGCCTGCGTTCAGGTAGGCCCGGATGAGCTTGAGGACCCGCTTGTCCTTGACCTTTCGCGCCACGCGCGCCATGAGCTTGTCGTGGTTCACTCGGTCAAAGAACTTCGCCAGATCCAGGTCCACTGCCCACCGGTAACCCAGCTGAATGTATTGCTGTGCCCTGCGCACCGCGTCATGGGCGCTCCGCCCCGGCCGGAATCCGAAGCTGTTCTCGGAGAACTCCGGGTCGAAAATCGGGTTCAATACCTGGAGCAGTGCCTGCTGGATGAGTCGGTCGATCACGGTGGGGATTCCCAGTCCCCGCACCCCGCCTCCGGGTTTCGGAATTTCGACCCGCCTGACGGGTTGCGGTTTGTAGGTCCCCGCGAGCAGCTGCTGACGCATGTCAGCCCAGTGGGTCTGGATGTACGACCGTAGTTGGGCTACCGTCACGCCATCCACCCCTGGCGCTCCCTTGTTCGCCTCGACTCTGCGAAGTGCCTGAAGCAGGTTCTCCCGCTCCAGCATCTTCTCCAGCAGGGAGTCCCTCTCTTCGCAGGATGGGGTCTGCACTTGTGCCAACGACGAACTCGGCCCTCCAATCCCGGCCTCTCGCGGCTTCACCACTACCCTCCGGGTGGAGGCCCCTTGCGGGGTATTCTGCTGTCGTCGCTCGTCGTGTGAACGCATCCAGTCCATCCTCGTTTCATGTTCGGCCCTTCCGCAGACGAGCGCCCGCCCACGTACTATGGCCTCTGCTGACTCCTGCCCGTTCAGCGCCGCCTCTCGACGGCGGTTACCGGCTCTACCAGCGTATCGGACAGGCCTCCCCGGATAAGAACGGCCCCTTTCCTCTCATGCACCCGCCGCATCTACTGCCACAGCCCTTGGCGACTTCGGACTTCGTTGTGTTTGGGCAACTCATCCGACTGTGACAGCCTCGAATGCGATTCGTGTACCTCGGGTCGAGAGTTTGCCTCCAGCTTCCTTCAGATTCCACCTCACAATGGACACCCTTGCTCTTGGCTAACGGTAGGTGTGTCGCCAACCCCCGTTCGGGACTTTCACCCTATAGGGACCGCCCATGCCGGGCGTACCAATACAGCCGGGAAGGAACAACATGTTCCTCCCCGTCATCTGCACGGCGTAGTTCCGACTAGTTGGCCTTGTAGTACTGCGACAACAATTGTGTGGCGTTCGATTGCGCTTGGCTCATTGCCGTGGAGGGTGAGAGGGATCCAAATTCAACACTCTCTATGGACTTTTGAATAATCGTTGTAAGCTCATCGCCTGCAAAAACAACAGGGAACGGTTCTGCCGTTTTCAGAGCATCAACATACGCTTTCATGAATGGTTCATCTAATTGGGATTTGTGCGCCGCGATATCCGATGTCCGGCTCGGCATGATCCCTTCAGAACTCAGAATGTCCCCGATGGCTGACGATCCGTTCTTGCCGCTCTCCGGCGAGTTAACCCATTTCAGAAATGCCCACGCCGCTTGTTGCTGAGCCGGTGTAGCATGGTTGTTCACCGCCGTTAGCCAAGAGTAGTAGACGGTGTGGGAACCATCACCATCTGGTCCCACCGGGATGGGTGCAACTCCGACATTCTTAAAGTTTGCGCCCATGCTGCTCTTCAGTGCGCTTTCCCACCAGTTGGCCATGATAATCATTCCAGTCTTCCCATTTGCAAAGTTGTCCAGATACGGTCCCGTCGTACTAGCGTTGGCTGTGCTCATGGACGGATTTGTCACCTTGTATTTTTTCACCATGTCCTGGTAAAGCTGCGTCACCGCTTCTGCTGCTTTCGATGTCAATTGTGGTTGATGCCGGCTATTCACCAATCTTCCGCCGTCAGACAGTACCATGGCTAACCAAGGATGTACAACGCCACTGTTCCAACTGGTAATCGTGCCAAAACCCTGTTGGATAATCTGGCCCGAACTGTTTGTCTTAGTCAATTTCTTCGCATCGGCAATCAATTCGGACCACGTCTTGGGTGGCGTCTGAATGCCAGCAGCCTTGAACAAGGCCTTGTTATAGTTCAGCGCATAATCGTCAACTTCGTTGGGATAACCATAGATGGCACTTCCATACTTGGTTGACGCTACGATATTGGAAGCATAATTGCTTTCAATATCCGAACTGTACTCCCTAGGCGCCGGAGCCAGGATGCCGTCTTTCGCCAATTGGGGAATCCACAGATCGTATATATCGAATATGGTGGGCCCGTCCGAGCTCAACGAATCTGTTGTGATGGTGCTCAACAAATTTCCAAACGGAACCGTTCTAACTTCGATAGACACATTTGGATGGCTCTTCTCGTAAGTGTTGATATCTTTCTTGAACATTGCAACCTGCGGTGCCGGCCAGAGTGTCAGAAACGAGATCTTGACTTTACCATTGGAGTCCCCACTGTTTTTCGAAGAATCGCTGTTTCCGCACCCCGTGACGAGTCCAGCCAACAAAACAGAAGCTCCCGCAATCATGGCACCACACTTTGCGAATGCTTTCATACATTTCGCCCCCTTTTGGCAACTGTTGATTATCGCCTACTCAAACGCACCGAATACCGAAACTGATCGCTTCGCATCAAGGACCGTACAAACTCGAACGGACTTCCTCCAGTGTAGGTCAATCGCTCCACTACGAAGGCGGATGAGCCTTTCGCCACACCCAACTGATTACACTCTTTATCATCGAGTTGAACAGCGCTGTACGTCTCTACTGCCTCGTCGGGCTCGATCCCAAATTTAGTTGACAACAGGTTGTATATCGATCTATTGTCCTCAATGAATTCTCCCAGCCCAACGAACTTTTCAAAAGGCAGATAAGACTTCTGGATACCCATCGGTGTGCCGTTAGCTGTCAATAATCGTTCTATGCACCATACCTTGGTGCCGTCCGACAACTGCAGTCGTTCCTGTAATCGTCGGGAGGCGTTTTCAACACCTTTATGGAGAATGATGCTTCCTGGACGAACACCCCTTAATGTCATTTCTTCTGTGAAACTCAGCAGTTTCGGAGCCTCAGGAACCAAGGGCGTCGATGTAACAAAGGTTCCTCGCCCCTGTTCCTTACGCAGCAAACCTTCTTCCACCAAACGATTAATTGCTTTGGTGACGGTAATTCTGCTAACATTGAACTGTGTGCAAAGCATTTGCTCCGTTGGAATTTGGTCGCCAACATTCCATTCTTTTGCCTCAATCTTCTCACGAATGTAATCTTGGATTTGCCGATATAGCGGTATACCTGTATCATGTAACATCTATGCACCCCCTTTACGAGAGAGAGCCCGTATGAGCCATGCGGATGGCCCCATACATCGTAGCTTTATCTTGAAGCTTGCCCACCCGAATCAAGGTGTTTTGAGTAAACGGAGAGGCAAATTGAGAGACTATTTTCCTGAGCATCGGCAGTATCAGTTCATCTTCACGGGACAGGCCACCCGTAATCACGACTGCTTCCGGATCAAATACACTTGCAATGGACGCAATGCCCATGCCAAGATTCTTGAGCCATTCGAAGAAGACGTCACGCGCGTGGATGTCGCCTTGTTTCACCGCACGAATCAAATCGCGACTAGTCATTCCATTTAATCTGGATCTCGCTGCTTGGTTCAACGCCGTTCCGGACGCAATCGATTCATAGAAAGTGTAGTCATCTTGCTCCCGGCCGACGATCAGCCACCCTAACGAACCCGCCACACCGTTTGTCCCCGTACGCACACGTCCATCCATCAGAATTGCGCCGCCAATACCTGTTCCGACCGAAATGAGTACGGCATTTTGAAGATCCTTTGCCGCGCCGCACCAGACCTCACCGAGCAGGGCAAGTTGGCCATCATTCGCCACCAGAACCTGAGTACCGCACAATTTTTCAAGGTATTGGCTCAATTGGAGGCCTGTTAAATAAGGTAGATTGGGAACCCAACAGGTGCCATCTGTCCTCACTGCACCCGGGATGCCCACTCCAATCCGCTCTACCTGCGGAACCACCTCGCAGAGTTCTTTAATGACACCTCTCATTTGTTTGGTAAAATCTTTAAAATTTTGGGCTACCTCGCAGACTACGGAGTGAATCACGTTCATGTCTTCCGCGACGGCTCCGTATATCTTTGTACCCCCAACGTCAATTCCGATACTTACTGTCAAAGTCGCCTCACCCCCTTGTAGTAGCGGCTAAACGAGCACGGTAATCCACATACACTTTTTCGTTGTGTCCCGGATCAATTCCCAATGTGTTCGGCGATGCAAACGGCCGCACGTAATGACCACGTTCAGCAAGTTGTTTTGCTGTTTCGACGACAATCGATTGAACAATTGTAAGCGCAGCCAAGGTGGACGTTCCTCCGACCTTACCAACCACGCCATTCACCGCAACGACAGCATCTTCCGGCGCAACACAGTTATCAATGATCAAGTCAGCAATGTCACCAATCTTTTTGCCGCTTGAGTGAATCGCAGGCCTGTGCAGGTGATTCTCCATGGAAGTAATTGCGATGACGTACAGACCAGCCTCTTTCGCTGCCAGCGCAACCTCGACAGGCGCCGCGTTTTGGCCGCCATGTGATATGACAATTAATACGTCATCTTTGTCCCACTGATTATGTCTCAAGAAGTTATCCATGTATCCTTCTTGACGTTCCAACCAGAGGAGTTCTTCGGCTCCGCCAGGACCGCTGACCGTCGTCCACATCAGGCGTGGGTCCATAATGGGGTAAAACCCAACATATCCCCCGTATCTCGGAAAGCAATCCTGTATCGGCAAGACAGAATGTCCGCTTCCGAACATACGCACCCAATGGCCGCTGGCAATTGCATCCGCTGCTTTGGCAGATGCCCTACAGATATTTTCTTCTTGTCCAGAAATTTTCTCGAGTAATTCTGCAACCGCTTTTACATAGGCATTTGCCATGATGATGTCTCCTCCATATGTTGATATATCATTATGTCGTTACTAGATATACTATACTACGATTCATAGATCAACATCAATCAAGAAATTGTCCGTGTCAAGTTCCGGTAGGTGAGAGT
>NZ_BCQV01000064.1 GCF_001552255.1 Alicyclobacillus shizuokensis NBRC 103103 | reverse complement strand
GGCCGTAGCCACGTAAGTCGGTTGTTAGACTGCCTTTAAGGGATTGAAACAGTGACATACTGGCTGGGAGGAAAAAGCCGGGACCGAGTTGTTAGACTGCCTTTAAGGGATTGAAACGTGGAACCGGATTCTGCGTCGACGCTCATCTTCTGAGTTGTTAGACTGCCTTTAAGGGATTGAAACCGCCTTTCAAGAGAGTCAGACACCGGACCAGGTATATGTTGTTAGACTGCCTTTAAGGGATTGAAACCTGTGCAAGGGATTTTCTCCTCTTTCGTCTCCTGTTTGGTTGTTAGACTGCCTTTAAGGGATTGAAACCTGCCTGAAGGGTTCATGCTCGATGCATCGGACGTGAGTTGTTAGACTGCCTTTAAGGGATTGAAACTGCTACGTCTGTGCTCCTGCTAGGTGATCTAAACGTGTTGTTAGACTGCCTTTAAGGGATTGAAACAGGCCGTCGAAGATCATGATCAGGTCCGGGTGCCACGTTGTTAGACTGCCTTTAAGGGATTGAAACTTTCTCTCCCCGGTACTCCATCCATCGAGACCATCGTTGTTAGACTGCCTTTAAGGGATTGAAACTCCAGGCTTCACAGGCTTCAATTGGGGCGCGCAGATTGGTTGTTAGACTGCCTTTAAGGGATTGAAACACCAATGCCGGTTCCAGCAATTCACCGGCTGTCCATAAGTTGTTAGACTGCCTTTAAGGGATTGAAACCTGTGCCGACTGATTGAATGGAACGCCATGGCACCACGTTGTTAGACTGCCTTTAAGGGATTGAAACTCCAATCGCTCCTTGTCGTCCATCACTCGCTGCTCCGTTGTTAGACTGCCTTTAAGGGATTGAAACACTGGCGATCTGGAGTTCGCCCCTTGGTTCCAAGAAGTTGTTAGACTGCCTTTAAGGGATTGAAACGTCGACTCGACTGGCGTAATCCAACATGCGCAGTATGCGTTGTTAGACTGCCTTTAAGGGATTGAAACGATCGAACGTAAATGAGGGGTGATTGGCGTGATCAGTTGTTAGACTGCCTTTAAGGGATTGAAACTAAAACGGTTTGACCTGTTTCATTTTCAGCAACACCTGTTGTTAGACTGCCTTTAAGGGATTGAAACCAGAAACTCGCTGATGTCTTCCATACGTCTGTAGATTATGTTGTTAGACTGCCTTTAAGGGATTGAAACCTCGAACGCAAGCAACGCCTGACTGACATTGTCGAGTTGTTAGACTGCCTTTAAGGGATTGAAACCAAGGTATCGTCGAGCAGCAGGCATACACGGATAGCCAGTTGTTAGACTGCCTTTAAGGGATTGAAACCCCCATCCATCGCCCGATGGTGGCAAGCGGGATCCCCGTTGTTAGACTGCCTTTAAGGGATTGAAACAGATTCTATGCAAGGGAATCGAATTGGGAAGGTTTCTGGGTTGTTAGACTGCCTTTAAGGGATTGAAACAGTCAAAGCGTAGGAACACCCATTCAAAGCGTGAAATGTTGTTAGACTGCCTTTAAGGGATTGAAACTGTGGAATGTTCGAACCCCACTGACGCCAAATCACGTTGTTAGACTGCCTTTAAGGGATTGAAACACGGACCTCCAATATTACTCATTGCAATAGCCTAGTTGTTAGACTGCCTTTAAGGGATTGAAACAGATGAGGGAGACGCGCGGATGTTGCCCATGGTGCCGTTGTTAGACTGCCTTTAAGGGATTGAAACAGTGTAGAGGAGCTTGAAAATTACGAACTTGGTTAGTTGTTAGACTGCCTTTAAGGGATTGAAACTAGGATATCTTTTCATTCCGATCATCAACTTCAACCCGGTTGTTAGACTGCCTTTAAGGGATTGAAACTGACCACCGGGCGAGATATACGCGAAGCTGGAGTCGTTGTTAGACTGCCTTTAAGGGATTGAAACACAGCTACATTGAATCTCCCGCCTGCAACGCCGCGTTGTTAGACTGCCTTTAAGGGATTGAAACCAGAATTGTGTGAGCGGGGAGGGGATAAGGATGGAAGTTGTTAGACTGCCTTTAAGGGATTGAAACACAGCGGCGTGTTGTACACGCTCCCGTACCGAGCCTGTTGTTAGACTGCCTTTAAGGGATTGAAACACCTGACCAACGAGAAGATCCCATGCCACGACGATGTTGTTGTTAGACTGCCTTTAAGGGATTGAAACAACTTCATCAGCAAGAAAGCCCATGCCAAAGGCATCGTTGTTAGACTGCCTTTAAGGGATTGAAACCCGTCTTGCTATCGTGGTGATGCTTGCACAGTGGCTGCGTTGTTAGACTGCCTTTAAGGGATTGAAACCCGAGAGTCGAGCAAAGGCGATCTACAAGAGCGAGGGTTGTTAGACTGCCTTTAAGGGATTGAAACTATGGAGCTCTGACAAGGCCTCATAATATCTAAAGCATAGTTGTTAGACTGCCTTTAAGGGATTGAAACATGGCCTGAAGGATAAGCTCGGCCCCGTGGAGCAAAGTTGTTAGACTGCCTTTAAGGGATTGAAACGTCCCGAATAACGTCTCCGGCCGCAGATACTGGGACAGGTTGTTAGACTGCCTTTAAGGGATTGAAACTGGAGTACGGCTAAGGATTTGCTGAAGCATTTGTTCGTTGTTAGACTGCCTTTAAGGGATTGAAACGAACCGAATCATAACCGTCCCGCGCCAATCCTGCACCATGTTATTAGACTGCCTTTAAGGGATTGAAACACCCGCATAAGAATGGCGAGTTCGAGATACCATTCAGTTGGTTAGACTACCCTTGAGCATTCCTGTAATGAAGTAATTCTGAGTTTGAGGCAACAAACAACTCTTGAACTGAACGACGTCATCGCCGGCATATATATTTCAGTCACCTAGCCGTACAAGAGAGGCCGTGCAGATCGCACGATGGCCGGCAGTGCTGGTATTGGCGCTGGTTTGGTCAGGGAGAGGCTTTTCGCAGCCGTACGCAGCCAAACGCTGTTGCACATGCTTCCGGCAGGAGGAGTGGGCAGGCTACTAGGCGAAAGAGTAAAAAGAGGATGGGATTCATCCTTGGGCTGAGTTCCTCCGAGCTCGACAAGCATGGTAAGGGTCCAAGAGAATCCGCCCCAAACCTGGGAAGGAGGCAGCAACCGTGTCTGTATACGATTTCACCGTCGAACGGATCGACGGGACGCCGCAGTCGCTGTCGGACTATCGCGGCAAGGTGCTGCTCATTGTCAATGTCGCCAGCCGCTGTGGATTCACGCCGCAGTACGAAGGTTTGCAGGCGCTGTACGAGGCGCATCAGAAAGAGGGGCTCGAGATTCTCGGTTTTCCTTGCAACCAGTTTGGTGGGCAGGAACCGGGGACGAACGACGAAATCCTGCAGTTTTGCCAGACGAACTACCGCGTCAGCTTCCCGATGTTCGCCAAAATTGAGGTGAACGGCAAGAACGCGCATCCTCTCTACCAATATTTGAAGGAGCAAGCAAAGGGCGCCATGGGGATCGAGGCTATCAAGTGGAATTTCACCAAATTCTTGGTGGGGAGGGACGGCAGTGTGGTCCGTCGGTATGCCCCCAACACGACGCCGCATGATCTGGAGCCGGATGTGGTGGCCGAGTTGGAGAAACCGGCGCCGTAGCCAGGAGACGGCATGGCGCAGCGGGGCTTGCCCCGGTCTCACCGCTGCCTGGGCAGCACCCAGGCGTTGTCCGCCTTGTGAAAGCCGACATGGGGGTAATAGGTCATCGCGCCGGGCGACGACAACAGCACCAACGACACTTCTTCCCCCAGTTCACCCTGCACGGTCTGCAGCAGCCCCTTGCCGATGCCCTGTTTCTGGTAGTCCGCGTCCACAGCGAGGTCGGTGAGGAAGCAGTAGAACCGGAAGTCGGTCAGGGCGCGGGCGATGCCGACGAGTCGACCGTTGTCGCGGGCGGTGACGAGCAAATCGGTGTGCTTGAGCATAAACTCAATCCGCTCGGTATCTTGATACGGCCGCCGCAGCCCCGATGTGCGATAAACGCGGATGGCTTCTTCAACCGTTACAGGTCCGTTGACCTCGAATGCGATGTCGGCCATGGGCCGCTCACCTCCGTGTGCGCCAAAGCAATGTCGAAGCCATGAGGTGGCAAGTACCTTGTCTGGATAAGATGCCGGTGTCTGTCTCCGCCGACAGGATCGCCCGCTGCTCACGCAATCGTCCGGGGCCTGCTGGCGACGCACCTGCGCTCGGTCGGCGCGGGAGCGAGAGCGGGCCCCTCGGAGCTTAGACCGGGAGCGACTGACTGAACTGGCGGGATCGCTCCGCGGCCGCGTGCAGGGCCTTGCCCAGCAGGTGGTGCACTTCGCCGGTGCGCATCACTTCCAGCCCGGCAAAGGTGGTGCCGCCCGGCGAGGTGACGCGGCGGCGCAGTTCGCCGGGGCTCAGGCCCCACTCGGACAGGGTGCGAGCGGTGCCAATCAACGTCTGCAACAGGAGGCGGCGGGCGAGTTCCGCCTCGAAGCCCAGCGAGATGGCCGCTTCCTCCATCGCCTCCAGCAGGTAGCAGAGGAAGCCGGGCCCGCTGCCGGAGACCGCGGTCGCCGCGTCCATCAGCGACTCGGGGATCTCGGCCACCTCCCCGAGCTGGCTGAGGAGCAGGAGGACGTCCTGCTTGTCGGCGTTCGTCACGCCCTCGCCGAAGGTCACGGTGGTCATGCCGGCGAGCACGGAGACGGGGATGTTGGGCATCGTGCGAATGGGGCAGACCTTGCCTTGGCTTTGCTGTTGTAGGCGGGCAATCGGAATCCCAGCGGCGAAGGACAACAGCAGCTGCCCGTGCAGGTGCGGCGCGACCGCCGCCAGGGCGCCATCCACGTCGCTTGGCTTGGTGGCCACGACGACGAGCCGGGCGGACGCGGCCTCGCTCAGTGATTCGGCCACGCGCACACCGTACTCCTGCGCGAGGCGGGCCAGCCGTTCCCGGTTTGTGCGGTTGGTGACGGCAATCTGGTGGGGCGGCACGGTATGCGTCTCCGTCACGCCGCGAATGAACGCTTCGGCCATGGATCCTGCCCCAATGACGAATATCTCCCCGCTCCAGGTGTTCATGATTCTCCCTCCGTTTGTCCGCTTTTCGCTCTCTGTCTGCATCAAAAAAGCTCTCGCCGCCTGCCGGTCTGGCAGGGGCGAGAGCTATCTCCCGCGGTACCACCCTGATTCGCGCCGCCCGCAGGGTGTTCATGGTCTAACAGTCACCACGTCAGGCGGGCGCCTCATTGTCGCAGATATCGGTGCGATCCGGACACCTTATGAGGGTGTCAGCTCGAAAGGTGGGTTCGTTCCGGTCCGTGACAGGACGGCTTTCAGCCGCTGACCGTCCCTCTCTGAGTCCGTTGTCCGGAACTACTGGCCTTCGTCGTCGCCGTAATGATTCGATTGGGGATGATTATACACGCAGTTTCGACACATGGCAAGACGGTCAAGACGGTTTGGATTTGACTTCGGTCCAATTCCATGGTAAGGTAGGGCCTGTCGGCGCGGGGTGGAGCAGTCGGCAGCTCGTCGGGCTCATAACCCGAAGGTCGCAGGTTCGAGTCCTGCCCCCGCAACCATACAACAGATGGGTCCGGATCGCACGCGCGAGCCGGACCGTTCTCGTATGCAGCGGGATACAAGCCCGCTAGAGCGGACGCTGCAAGATGGACGGGCGGCCGTCGCGTTCGACGTGGCAGATGACAAGGTGCATCTGGCCGTCGATGAGGATGGGGCGGCCGGCTAAAATGTCACCGCGTGGCATGATGGACAAAGTCCAGCCGGTGGGCAGCTTGGCCTCCAACTCTTCCAACTGCGCGTCGTCCAGTTCGGTGCCGGTGACCGGCGGTATGTATCCTTCCGCATAGGAATACCAGATTTGCCGCAGGGTCTCCAACGCTTCCGAAACCTCAAGGACATGGGAAACAGGCAGCATCTGCGCACCTCCGCAGGGTTCTTCGGACGCGGCCCGTCGACAGATAAGGGGGGTTGCCTGCCACGCCCGGAATTCAGGTCTATCCCCAGTCTTGCCGGTTTTGCTCGGATTCAATCAATCTGCCAGGCGAGGTTGAGAGATTGCAGGCATGGGCGGGGGAGTGGAGGCTGTGGAAAGCCCGCGGCCGGTCTTCGCGCCGCGGGCTGTCGAGGTTGTCTCTGTACATCGGGATGTTCACCATTCTTTCTTTTTATCGTTCGGGGTTAACCGTCGCACAATGTGCCAGCCGCCTATGGCGACCGATGCGGCCAGCACGCCGTTGAGCAGCAGCACCGCCCACCCGACGCTGGTGGTTGGCAGAGGGGTGGTGATGGCGAGAAACAAAGCCTCTCCGACCACGAGAGCCAGCAGTTTGGTCGGTATCCTGCGCAGTCCGGGCAAGTCTTTGAGCAATTGGACGATGAGCAGCACGGCTGCGCTGGCGCCACCTATCGTGTGAATGGAATCTACGGAGAAGAGCGAGACATCGTACATACACACCACCTTCTCGCGTTGATGTCCCGTGCCGTCCGGGGCCAAAAAACGCCCTGGTGTCGGACACGGGCGTTTCATGCTTGGCATCGACGGACGCTTGCGTCGATTTATTGAATTTGTAATTATTATAGATTGGGAATTTCGGATGTACAGCTATCCGGAGTATGATTCATAGGGAATATCCCGGGTATTGCCAAGCCTCGCCCTATCCCTACAAACGGGTGCCAGCGGTGGAGGAATGTTCCGGATAAGGGCCCCTATGAATCATGACGATAGTGGCGCCGACTTTGGGCGTGCGGCTGCAGAGAGGCGCCGCTGATGTCTTGTTCGCCAGACAGGGAGACGATGGTCTTCTCGCCCTGCGTGCAGATGCAAAAGCGCGCGCCTTGGCGCGAAGTGTCGACGGCATAGACGGGGCTGCCGTTGGTGAGCGCCAGATCATTTTCGAGCTTCGCCGCTTCGTCCAGGTCTCCCCAGTCTCCCTGCATGTATCGGGAAAATGCCCGTACCAAGTCGTCCGTGTCGATGTCGTCATGCGCCAGGACGGCGCGTGTCCAACGTATCCGTCCGATAGGGAACAGCACCCTTACCCCTCCATCCCCCAGGAAATCGATGTCACGTCCATTCGATTCGCCGCCTGCAGCCCATTTCCTGCTCAAACTGACTGAAATTTGCCGGGCATTCGCGGGAAGTTCGTGCAACCTTGCCGTGACGCTCGCGCAAGGGCGGATGGTTCAGACGAACGGGGCGACGTCGTCCCCAACAGCCAGGGTCCGGCGGTGTGCCGGCCAGAGGGCGACGATGGCCAGGGTGACGGCGGCCGCCAGGGCAATCAGGCTGGCGGATTGCATCATCAGGCGGACGCCGATCCGGTCGGCGATGAGGCCGCCTGCGACCGTGCACGCGGCGTTCAGCACCTGCTGTCCGCTCCCCAGCAGGTTTTGCACGCGCCCAACCAGGTGGGCGGGCAGGGCGGATTGTTGGTACGTCGAAAACCCGGCTCCGCAGATGGAGAAAAATCCGCCGAGCAGGATGAGGCAGGCGGCCGCCTCTGGGAACGACCGGCTGCACGCGTAGCCCAGATAGGCGGCCAGCGACAGGGGCGCTCCGACGGCCATCATCCAGCGGGTCGGCAGGCGGCGGGCCAGCACCGTCGCTGTCACGCCACCAGCGGTGTAGCCGATGCCAGCGGCGCAGACCAAGGCGCTGTATGCGGAACTGGGCAGGTGCAGAGCGTCCTGGGTGAAGACCACCTCCTGCGCGTCGCCCGCGGCGGCCAGGCTCATGATCAGCCAAAACAAGCTGTACACGCAGGCGTACAGCCGGTTCTGGCGCAAAAAGCCCCCGGCTTGGCGCCAATCAGCGGCCAGAGTGCGCGGGAGCGCCAGGAGACGGCCTCGCCAGGTCCTTGGCATCGGGATTGCGTCCACGGGTATGAACGGCTGTGGAGCTGCGGATGGCGGCGCGCTTGCCGGTGTGGCTGGGCTTGCGGCCGTCTCGGCTTGCGGCTGGCGCGCAGACACGGTGGACCGGGGCAGCAACAGAAAGGACACGGCCGAGACGAGAAACGAGAAGCTGTCCAGCCAGATGGCCGGTTTGGCGGCGCCCAGAAGCAAAAATCCAGCCCCCACCGCCGGTCCCAACACCAGCGCCCCGGACTGCAGCATGCCGCTGACGGCGTTGAACCGTTTTCGCTTTTCGGATGGAACCTGCTCCATGATGTAGGCCAGATAGGCATTGTCGAAAAAGCAGCGTCCCCCGTTGATCAACCAGAGCAACAGATAGAGGACAGAGAGGTGGCTGGCCAGCGGGATGAGGGCGGTGGCCAGCGCGCGAAAGCACTCCACGCCGAGCAGTGTTGCGCGTTTTTCCCACCTGTCGGTCAGGCTCCCGCACCAGGTGCCGAACGTGATGGCGGCCAAGGGCGCCATCACCCACAATCCGGCGACGGCGGCCGCCGAATGGGTGGTCTGCAGCACGAACACGTTAATGGCCACCAGATAGATGTAGTTGCCTACACTGGAAACCGCCTGCCCGGCGAGCAGGATGACCGATTGGTTTCGGGCGGATGGTTTGGTCGTGTCCGGCCGGCGCGGAGCCTGGGTCTTCACGGGAGAACTCACCTCAGTCGCGTTCGGATCGATGCACCTTTGATTCTACAGCATGTGCCTTCATTTTTCAGGATTGCGACTAGCACACCACTTCCAACAGGGTCAGCTCCCCGTCCTGCAGCGCCGCGTCCAGCTCCCGCGCGAATGACTCGGCGTCGACCGCCAGCCGGTGCTTGGCGCCGAAGCTTTCGGCGTACAGACGAAAGTCCGGGTTGTCAAAGGCGATCCCGGTGACCGCGAGGTTTGCGTCCTGCTGTTTGCGCTCAATCAGGCTGTAGCGCTTATCGTTGAACACAATCGCGCAAAAGCCTGTGCCCAGGCGCCGGGCGGTCTCCAGTTCCTGAGAGTTCATCAAAAACCCACCGTCCCCCGAGACCACGACCACCGGCGCCTGCGGGCAGGCGAGGCGGGCGGCAATGCCCCCGGGCAGGGCTCCGCCCATGGCGGCCAGGCCGTTGAAGATGAGGGTCCGCCCGGCCTGTTTGGGCTGGTACCAGCGCGCCGTCCACACCTTGTGCAAGCCCACGTCCGAGATGACCACCGCGTCCTCCGGCAGCCGCTCGGTCAGGGTCCACATCACCTGGTGGGGCAACGCCTCGGCCGGGCTCGGCGGGGTGGAGAGAGCGTCGAGGCGCCGGGCGCGAATCGCCAGGTGAGGTTGCGGATCTGGACGGTGCCCGACCATGTCGGCCAGGGCGC
The DNA here is from genome assembly GCF_001552255.1 of Alicyclobacillus shizuokensis NBRC 103103. Taxonomy (GTDB): domain Bacteria; phylum Bacillota; class Bacilli; order Alicyclobacillales; family Alicyclobacillaceae; genus Alicyclobacillus_G; species Alicyclobacillus_G shizuokensis. The sequence continues at coordinate 2,279 of NZ_BCQV01000064.1, read as the reverse complement.
GCAGGGTGTAGCGCAGGTCTCCGACCAAGTCCAGTTCCACCGGGAAGTGGGCGTCCGTCTCTGCCGGGACGTTGTGGATGTGCAGGACCCGGCGGCGGGCGTCCGCGTTCCAGGTGGCCGGATCGTATTCAACGAGGTCAAAGCCGATAGCAATCACCAGGTCGGCTTCATGGAGCGGGCGCAGCCCGGTTGGGTAGGGCTTGCCGCCGACGGTGAACAGGTTGAGCGGATGTGCAAACGGCAGCACCCCCTTGGCCATGAACGTGTTGACCAACGGCAGGTTGGTCTCTTCCACCAGCTGCCGAACTTCGCTCCAGGCCTGGTTGCGGATGACGCCGTTGCCGGCGAGGATGATGGGCCGCTCGGCGCTCATGATGAGCCGCGCCGCTTCGCGCAGACTGTACCCGTCTGGGTACGGATCGGCCAAGCGGCCGATGGGGAGGGGCCGACCCTCGACCTCTGCGCGCGCGACGTCCTCGGGCAGCTGCAGGTGCACCGCGCCCGGGTTGTCCGACGCGGCGAGCGAGAACGCTTTGCGCACCACCTCGGGGATGGTGCGGGGGGAGAGGATTTGCTGGTCGTACTTGGTGATGCCTTTGAACAGTTGGATGGTGTCGACGTTTTGATGCGACTCCTTGTGGAGGCGGGTACGCTCCGCCTGGCCGGTGAGGGCCACCAAGGGTGAGCGGTCGAGATGCGCGTTGGCGACGCCGGTGATGAGGTTGGTCGCGCCCGGGCCGAGCGTCGCCAGGCAGATGCCGGGACGCCCCGTTAGACGGCCGTAGACGTCGGCCATAAAGGCCGCCGCCTGTTCGTGCCGGGTGAGGACGAAACGGATGGAGGAGCGGGTGAGTGAGTCCATCAAATCGATGTTTTCTTCGCCTGGGATGCCGAAGATGTACTCGACACCTTCCGCCTCCAGGCAGCGCACGAGGAGATCGCTGGCTTTCATGGATGTACCTCCCTGACGGCTGTTGGCTTTCCACAGGTCTTGGCTCTATTGTAAGCGAGGCCGACCGTTCGATAAAATATATCTATTCGATAGTATTGTTCTCATTATGAGATAAAATATCGGTTGGCGGGAGGGGCCCTGTTGGATTTTCATCAGCTGCGCTACTTTGTCACGGCGGCTCGTCTCGGTCACGTCACGCAGGCGGCGAAACGTCTGCACGTGGCCCAGTCGGCGGTCAGCCGCCAGATTCACCTGCTGGAGGAGGAACTGGGCGCGCCCTTGTTTGTGCGCGAAGGCAAGGGGGTGCAGCTCTCTCCGTTTGGTCTGCGTTTCCTGCCGCAGGCGGAGCGGATTTTGCGTCAGGTGGAGGCGGCTTACGAGGAGGCGCGCCGTTTTCACGATCCGCACGCGGGCGTTATCCGTCTCGGCTTTCCGCACAGCGTCGGCGTGCATGTGGTGCCGCGGCTGCTGGCCGCATACCGGCGGGTGGAACCGGCGGTCACGTTCGATTTGGTGCAGGACCGGGTGCGGCGGCTGGTGGATGCGTTGCTCGAGGGGGCGCTTGATTTGGCCATTGTCGCGCCGTGGAAGCCGTTGTCCGGCGTGCCGGTGGAGGGGCGCCGGCTGTTCGAGGAGGAGCTGGTGGCGGTGCTGCCGCCGGACGCGCGGCTGGCGCAGGACGGCGCAGCGATGCAGGATGGGGAGGGCATGCAGCACGGAGCGGCAACGGAGGACAGGACGGCCACGCAGGACGCTGGGGCCGGGGACGCTGCGTCGGGGCGGGGCCTGCACCTGGCTGCGTTGGCGGAAGAGCCGTTCATTCTGTTCAAGCCGGGCTACACGCTGCGCGAGTTGGTCCAGCAAGCCTGTGTGGAGGCGGGTTTTATCCCGCGCATCGCCTTTGAGGCAGAGGAAACCGACACCATCCGCGCCTTTGTGCGGGCGGGTTTGGGCGTCAGCGTGCTGCCGCCGCTGGGCGCGGGGGCCGATGCGGGCGTGGTGGAGCGGCCGGTCGTTGATCCGCCCATCCGCCGCACGGTCGGTATTGTGTGGTGGCAAGAAGCCGATTTGTCGGCAGCAGCGCGCGCGTTTGCCGAGTTTACGGTGCAGTGGATGGGGGAGCGGGATGGGCGAACGGATCGACCGTAAAGGGGTAAAAATGGCTGAATCGTGGCGATACAGGTAGTAACATCCATACGTCTGTTGCGTGCCCGTCCGCCATGCGAACAAATCCGTGGCAGTTCATACACGGCACACTCTTTCTGCTATAGGTTCCGCGGCTCGCGCCGATTTCAGGTTCCACGGTCTGCGTAGAAAAGTGGTGCTA
>NZ_BCQV01000063.1 GCF_001552255.1 Alicyclobacillus shizuokensis NBRC 103103 | reverse complement strand
TCCCAGGTGCTTTTTTTGTGGTACCATGGCGGAGTGAAACCGTTTCATATGGACTTTTTCAGGGGGCGGGCGGTACAGCATGAAAATCGTGATTGCACCGGATTCCTTCAAAGGGAGCCTCACGGCCGGCGCCGTGGCCGACGGGATCGCCAAGGCTTTCCAAGACGTATGGGCTGAGGCACATAGGCGGGATTTGGAACTGGTCCAGGTGCCGCTGGCCGATGGAGGCGAAGGCACGGTGGAGAGTTTGGTCGCAGCCACCGGCGGACGCCTGGAGCGCATCTCCGTATGTGGACCCAGACGTACACAGGTAGAAACCGTGTACGGTGTGCTCGGTGACGGGGAGACCGCCGTGCTGGAGGTAGCCAACATCTGCGGACTGCCCATGCTCGCCGAGGACGAGAGAGACCCCGAACAGACAACCAGTTACGGCCTCGGGGAGGCGGTGCGCGCCGCCTTGAACGCCGGCCACCGCAAGTTCATCATCGGTCTCGGTGGAAGCGCGTGCAACGACGGTGGGCTGGGCATGCTGCAGGCGTTGGGGGCGGTGTTTCTCGACGCTTCCGGGCACCCGGTGGAGCCTAGCGGACGCGGAGTCGCCGCGGTCGCCGAGGTGCGGCTGAATCAGCTGGATGCCCGCCTGGCGGGAAGCGACATCTGTATCGCGTCGGACGTTGACAATCCGCTGTGCGGGCCGGACGGCGCGAGCGCGGTGTTTGGGCCACAAAAAGGTGCGACCCGTGAGCAGGTGGAGCGCCTGGACAAGGCGCTGGCGCGCTACGCCGAAATGGTGGAGCAGGCCTGTCGAGAATGGCCGGCATCCGTTCCGGGTGTGGACGGGGGCTTTGCGCGCCGACCGGGGGCAGGCGCGGCTGGGGGGCTTGGCTTCGCCCTGCAAATCCTGGGCGGGCGCATGGCATCCGGTGCTGAGTTGATTGCCAACACGGCCGGGTTGCCGCAGGCGCTGCGCGGCGCCGATTGGGCCATCACCGGCGAAGGGAGAAGTGACGCCCAGACGCTGCGCGGCAAACTGCCCGTGCTTGTAGCCCGCATGGCCCGCGAGGCCGGCGCCCGTCCGGTGCTGTTGTCCGCTTCCTTGGGCGATGGATGGGATTTGCTGCGCGCCGAGTTCGTCAGTCTCTCCGCCATCACACCTGCTCCGATGACGCTGGCCGAGGCGCTGGCCGAGACGGACACGCTTCTGTACAGGGCAGCTTGGAGCGTGGCCCGCATCCTGGAAGCCACCAGCCGATGAAAACACCAACCGATCCCGATGACCCGGCGCCGCCGTCCACCCACAGCCGCGGTTCTCGTCAACGGATCGCCCCTTCGCGGGTGCGAAACTGGACGGCGCGCGCCCCTTCTTCCAGGCCATCCTCCTCAATATCAATCCGCATCTCGGGCAGGGCGAGATACTCGCGGACCATCAGCGCGTCCACCTCGTTCTGCCAGAGCACAATGTCCGACCACTCCACTGGGTTGTAGCGGCACAAGGAGGACAACGAATACAAGAGGCTGTAATGGGCCAGCCACTCCGGGTGACGGGCTCCGTCCAGCAAGAACACGCGCCCCCCGAATTCCCTGCGCATGGGGTGATCCGCCCGTGGCGCTGGTACGTGCAACAGCCCGGGCGGATCGACCGCGGGACGGGGAGCGCGCGGCGGCACCGTGGGTCCCGACTGGTAGCGACTGAGCCACTCGCCGACGGTCAGCGAATGACTGGCCGCGATTTCCCGCTCAATCAACCACCAGCCGTCTTCTGCCGACCGCAGTTCAAACACGTGCAGGAACGGCTTGTAAAACTGCTTCATGATGGGGTGCAAGCCGGGCAGGGAACCGAGCAGGTCGCCGACGATGAGGCGGTTTCCCAGTTGCTCGCCGGGCAACAACAGACGCACGCACTCCTGCAGAACACCGTCCTTGTGCACCGTGATCGTCTCCAGCGGCCACCGATACCCCTGTCGCTTTTGCCGACGCACCGACAATCCGTGTTGCAGAACCGCCGTGGAGCGGGGAAACTCGAGGTCAAACAGGTATAGCAGGACCTTCAGCCAATGTAGCCATTCGTAGTAGCGCAGGAGCGGGGCCAATTCAATGCGGATGCTCTCCAGTCCGCCGACAAATTGTACCGCCTGGCGCGCCGTCGAAGCGACGCGGGCGGCCGCCCCATACAATTGGCTCTGTCCGGCCGCTGGATGCAATCGCCGCAGCAAGCGCAGGCTAAGCGCCTCGCTTTGGAGTTTGCGAATGTCCATATCCGTCTGCCATGATTTCCGGTTTGACACTCCTATGGGTGGTTGCTATACTACGCGTAATATCCACGGGACAAGCCGTCATTATACCATCATTGGCGCTGGGCTGAGGGGTCCGGCGCATCCGTGTTGCCAAACGTTGGGGGGATGAATGTGGACAGCAAATGGCAAAGCAAGTTCCAGAAAGAGGGCCTGACGTTTGACGATGTGCTCCTGGTGCCGGCCAAGTCAGAGGTCTTGCCCAGGGACGTGGACGTATCTAGCCGACTCACGACCGATATTCGATTGAATATTCCGCTTGCGAGCGCCGCCATGGACACTGTGACCGAGGCGGCGCTTGCCATAGCCATGGCGCGAGAGGGTGGCATCGGCGTCATTCACAAGAACATGAGCATCGAGGCGCAGGCGGAAGAGGTGGACAAAGTCAAGCGATCCGAAAGCGGGGTCATCATAGACCCCATCTATCTAACGCCTGAGCATCCGATTGAGGATGCCGAGCGGCTGATGGCCAAGTATCGGATCTCCGGCGTACCGGTGGTGGACGGACCAGACAGAAAACTGGTTGGCATCATCACCAACCGCGACCTGCGCTTTGAACCAGACCTGAGCCGCCCGGTGCGCGAGGTGATGACACACGGCAACCTGGTAACCGCGCCGGTCGGGACGACGCTGCAGCAAGCGAAGGAGATCTTGCAGAAACACAAGATTGAGAAACTGCCGTTGGTGGACAATCACGGCGTCCTCAAGGGACTCATCACCATCAAGGACATCGAGAAGGCGAAGCAGTTCCCCAATGCGGCCAAGGACGCCAAAGGCCGCCTGGTGGCTGGGGCGGCGGTGTCCACTTCCAAGGACATGTTGGATCGAGTGGCCGCTTTGGTGGCGGCTGGGGCGGACGTGATTGTGATAGACACTGCGCACGGGCACTCGGAAGGGGTGTTGCGGGCGGTGCGCGAGGTGCGCAGACAGCACCCGGACCTTCAGATCATCGCCGGCAACGTGGCGACGGCGGAGGCGACGCTGGCTCTGATTGAGGCGGGTGTCAACGCCGTTAAGGTCGGGATTGGGCCCGGATCGATTTGCACGACGCGGGTGGTGGCCGGCATCGGTGTGCCGCAGATTACGGCCGTCTACGACTGCGCCACGGCCGCTCGGGAGCACGGCATTCCCATCATCGCCGATGGCGGCATCAAGTACTCGGGAGACATTGTCAAGGCCATCGCAGCCGGCGCCGATGTGGTCATGATTGGCAGCCTGTTTGCCGGAACGGAGGAGAGCCCGGGCGAGACGGAGATCTTCCAGGGCCGGCGGTTCAAGGTCTACCGCGGCATGGGATCGCTCGGGGCGATGAAGGAGGGCGGCGGTGAGCGTTACTTCCAGGAGGACGCGAAGAAGCTGGTGCCAGAAGGCATTGAAGGGCGCGTCGCCTACCGCGGTCCGCTGTCGGAAATTGTCTATCAGCTGGTGGGCGGCCTGCGCGCCGGCATGGGCTACTGCGGCACTCCGACGATAGCCGACCTGCAGGAGAACGGCCAGTTTATCCGCATTACGGCGGCCGGCCTGCGCGAGAGCCATCCGCACGACGTACAGATCACCAAGGAAGCGCCCAATTACAGCATCTGATAGAGGCCAACACGGGAGGAAGGCCGCCATCGGCGGTCCTATTCCGAAATTCGCCATTCTTCGGCGTCCCAACCCTGTGCTATACTGATTCTGTTTGTATCGCGATGGGAGGGGTTTGGGACTCAGTGAGGACGAGGATGCTGAACAAATCGGTTTGGCTGGGGTTGACGGGCGTTCTTCTGGTCGGCTGCGCGGCCCCGGGGGTGGCGCTGGCCAAAGGCGGGTCCCCGGCCGCTGCGGCGACAGTCGCCACACCGGCCAAGGCGCCGGTGGTGGCCGCCAAGTCGGCGGTCTTGATGGATGTGGCGAGCGGTCAGATTCTCTACAGCAAGAATCCGAATGAACGGCGGGC
>NZ_BCQV01000062.1 GCF_001552255.1 Alicyclobacillus shizuokensis NBRC 103103 | reverse complement strand
GGCGGGCGCCCGCCTCCACCACCAAGCTGATGACGATGTTGTTGATTCTGGAGGCGGTGAAAGCCAAAAAGGTCGCCTGGAACGACATCGTCCCAGTCACGGAGGATGCCTACAAAGTAGCCACCACGCCGGATGTTTCCAACGCCTACCTAGATCCACGCGAGCACTTCACACTGCGTGACATGATGGAGTTCATCGCGGTGCTGTCGGCAGCGGACGCGACGGTCGCTGTGGCTGATGATTTGGGCGGCAACAGGGCCGGTTTTGTGCGCATGATGAACGAGCAGGCTCAGAAACTTGGCATGACTCATACCCATTATATGAATCCGGACGGATTGACGGAGAAGAATCACTATACCACCGCCCACGACCTGGCGGTGTTGGCTCGCTACATGGTCACCCATTATCCCAACGTCCTGACGTTCACCAAGGAGCCCAAGGTGACCGTCCGCAAGAACAACACCTGGACCAACACCGATCAACTGCTCGGTCGGTACCCGGGCTTGGACGGGCTGAAGACCGGGTACACGAGCGCCGCCGGCTACTGTTTCGTGGGTACCGCCGAGCGCAACGGAGAGCGGTTGATCAGCGTCGTGATGGGAGATTCGTCCGACGCCCAGCGTTTTACGGACACGAAAAAGCTGCTGGACTGGGGATTCCAGAACTTCGTCGAAGAAAAAGCGGCCCCGGCCGGCAAAACCTTGGCGCAAACCGTCTACGTGGAAAACGGCAAGAGTGAGCGTCTGAAAGTAGAGACGAAGGGCGATTTGGTTGCGTCCATCCCCAAGGGGGCGCGCGGGACGTTGGAGCTGGAGGCTAACGAGCTCTCCGCTCCGATTGCCAAAGGCGCGTCCGTCGGCACCCTGAAATACGTGGTGGGTGGCAAGACGGTGGCCGAGACTCCGGTGGTCGCGACGGGGGCAGATGGCAAGGCGAGCTGGCTGACGCGCTTGATGCGCAGCGTCGGGCATTGGCTGAGCAGCTTGGCGCACCGTCTGTGAAAGAGCCTTCGCTCCGCGTCGACGCCCGGCTTGTTATAATGGACATGACCGGGTGGATGGGAGCGATGCCAAATGCCGTGGTGGCTGATGGGGTCTTTCATCGTGTGCAGCATCCTTGTGGTCCTGTTTCTCGCGGGCGCGTTCTTTATGACGCGCTCCTATCTGCGTAAAATGAAGAAAGAACGGGCGGATCGGCAAGGGACGATGTAGCCGGTCTGAGTCTGGCTGACGTATCCAGAGTTCGGTCCACAACGAGAAGGGGAGGTCTGTTCGATGGCCAAGACGGGCACGGAAGTTGTCAAGCGCGGCATGGCTGAGATGCAGAAGGGCGGCGTTATCATGGACGTGGTGACGCCGGAGCAGGCGAAGATTGCGGAGGCGGCCGGCGCCTGCGCCGTCATGGCCTTGGAGCGGGTGCCGTCGGACATCCGCGCGGCCGGCGGGGTGGCCCGCATGGCGGACCCGACGATAGTCGAGCAAGTCATGAAGGCTGTGTCCATTCCGGTCATGGCCAAGTGCCGGATTGGACACATTGTGGAGGCGCGCGTCCTGGAGGCGATGGGCGTCGACTACATCGACGAGAGCGAAGTGTTGACGCCGGCGGATGACAAGTTCCACATCAACAAGCGGGAGTTCACGGTGCCGTTTGTCTGCGGCGCCCGCGACCTCGGCGAAGCCCTGCGGCGGATTGCCGAGGGCGCCTCGATGATCCGCACCAAAGGCGAACCTGGCACAGGCAACATCGTGGAGGCGGTCAAGCACCAGCGCATGATGCAGGCGCAGATTCGCAAAGTGCAGGCGATGTCGGAAGACGAATTGGTGGCGGAGGCGAAAAACCTGGGCGCGCCCTATGAGCTGCTGCTGGAGGTGCACCGCCTCGGCAAGCTGCCGGTCGTCAACTTCGCCGCAGGCGGCGTGGCCACGCCAGCGGACGCGGCGCTGATGATGGAGTTAGGATCGGACGGGGTGTTTGTGGGGTCCGGCATCTTCAAGTCGGAGAACCCGGAGAAGTTCGCGCGGGCGATTGTCCAGGCGACGACCCATTACCAGGATTACGAGCTGATTGCGGAGCTGTCCAAGGGGCTCGGCACCGCGATGAAGGGTATCGATTTGAATACCCTGCGCGACGAAGAACGGATGGCGGTGCGCGGCTGGTAACGGCCGTGGTATGATACCCATACTTTTCCAGAACCGAGGTTGGTTGCGATGAAAGTCGGTGTACTCGCTCTGCAGGGCGCGTTTCGCGAACATGAACGAATCTTCTCATCACTCGGAGCCGAGACGGTGCTGGTGAAAAAGGTGGAACACCTCGACTCCCTCGATGGCCTGGTGATACCGGGCGGGGAGAGCACCAGCATTGGCCGCCTGCTTCGCGAGTACCACTTGATTGAGCCCATTCGGGAGCTGGCGGCGGACGGGTTCCCCGTGTTTGGCACGTGCGCCGGCATGATTGTTTTGGCCAAGCGCATCCACGGCGGGGAAGAGCCGCATTTGTCCTTGATGGACATGGAGGTGGACCGCAACTCGTTCGGCCGGCAGCGGGAGAGCTTTGAGGCGGAGTTGGACATCCGGGAGATCGGCGAGGAGCCGTTTCCGGCGGTTTTCATCCGAGCGCCGCACGTGGTCGAGGTGGGCGAGGGCGTGACCATCCTCGCGCGGTATCAGGATAGGGTGGTGGGAGTGCGTGAGGGCAACCTCTTGGCGCTTTCGTTCCACCCGGAACTGACTGACGATACGCGGCTGCACCAGTACTTTTTGAAGCTGATTGAGGGTCGCGCGCGCGTGACCGTCTGAGGCAGCAAAGCGCGGAGGCGGCAGCCAGGACGGCGTCCGATGGGGCGCCGTTTTCTGTTGGAGACAGCGCACCGTTGCCGGCCGCACCGGTGTTTGGTATTCTCGAACCAACTGACGTCGCTGCGGAAATGGAGGAACGCTAGCTCTATGCTTGATATTCGCGCCATTCGCGCCAACCCGGACGCATTCAAGGCGGGACTCGGGCGCAGAAACGTGGGTCCAGAAGTCATCGACAACCTGCTTGCCGCAGACGAACAGTGGCGCCAGGCCCTGGCCGAGGCGGAGCGGCTGAAAAGTGTCCGCAACCGGACCTCGGAGGCCATTGCGCGCAAGAAGAAACAGGGCGAAGATGCGAGCGCCGACATCGCTGAGATGAAGCGGGTCTCCGAGCGCATCAAGCAGCTTGACGAGGCGGTGCGCGAACACGAGGCGGCGGTGCAGGACCAGCTCCTGCGCATCCCGAATCTGCCTCACGAGTCGGTGCCCGACGGGGAAACGGAGGAGGATAATGTCCCCATCCGCCACTGGGGTGAGGTGCCGCGCTTCGATTTCGATCCGAAGCCGCACTGGGAACTGGCGGTCAACTTGGGCATCGCCGACTTCGAACGGGCCGCCAAGGTGACCGGATCGCGCTTCGTGATCTACAAAGGGCTGGGAGCGAAGCTGGAGCGCGCCTTGGCGAACTTCATGCTCGACTTCCACGTCGCCCGGCACGGGTATGAGGAGATGTTCCCGGCGTTCATCGCCAACGAGGACAGCCTCACCGGCACGGCTCAGCTGCCGAAGTTTGGCGAGGACATGTTCAAGCTGGAGGGTCTGCCGTACTACCTGATTCCGACCGCCGAGGTGCCGCTCACCAACTACTATCGGGAGGAGATTCTCGACGCCTCGCAGTTGCCGGTGAAGTTTGCCGGGTACAGCGCGTGCTTTCGGTCGGAAGCGGGATCTGCCGGCAAGGACACGCGCGGGCTGATTCGCTTGCACCAGTTCCAGAAGGTGGAGTTGGTCAAGCTGGTGCGTCCGGAGGATTCGTACGCGGAGCTGGAGACGTTGGTGCAGGATTGCGCGGACATTCTCGAGGCGCTCGAAATCCCGTACCGGGTCGTCAGCATCTGCACCGGCGATTTGGGCGACAAGGAGACGAAGAAGTACGACCTGGAGTTGTGGATGCCCGCGCAGGGGCGGTACCGGGAGGTCAGTTCCTGCTCGAACTTTGAGGATTACCAGGCGCGCAGAGCCAGCCTTCGTTTTCGCCGCGACGAGTCATCGAAGCCCGAGTTTGTGCATACACTCAACGGGTCGGGCCTCGCTGTGGGGCGCACTCTGGCCGGCATTTTGGAAAACTTCCAGCAGGCCGACGGCAGTGTCCGCATCCCCAGCGCGCTCGTGCCGTACATGGGTGTAGACGTCATCGCACCGGCGGGGAATCGGGCATGACCTGGCTGTGGACGGTGCTGGCCCTCCTGCTGGTGGCTTGCCTGGCCGTCTGCATACCCATTCAGCACCGGGCGCTCAACCGGATCGCCTTTGGGCGATCCATGTTCATCACCTTTGCGCTTATCCTGTTCGGCCTCTTCCTGGTGGTCGTGGCGACGGGACTGGCGGCGGTGGTCTTGGGCGCGCTGCTGATGACGCTGGGATACGGATTTCTGATTTTCATCGCGGTCAAGTCGTACCAGCGCCTGCGGCAGGTCAAGCGCCAGCGCCTTGGCGCCGATGCGACAGAGTACCGGCGTGCAGGGGACGATGCAGCGCAGCGTGAGCACTCCGGGGATGAGGTCACGCAGTGCGAACGGTGGGAGGCCGATGTAATTCAACGCCAGCGTTCAAGGGACGATGCCCGCCCAGGGGAGGGCACGGACGGCGGGTCTGTGGACGGAAATCCGCCGACCGCGACGCCATGACAGCCGCATGAAAAGCCGAGGTGGTCTGTGGCAGTGCGCATCACGCACATCACGCTCGATTTTACCGTCGACGATTTGAACGAACTGCTGCGGGAGTTTATCCCGGACAGCCAGCTGGTGATAACGGGGATTGATCGCCTCGGCATCCACGGCCAGCTGCGCTTCCTGTTTTGGAATGTCGATTTTGTCGCCAAACCGTGCAGCCCGAGCCCTGAGGAGGTATCCATTGAGGTCACAGCGCACAAACTGGTATCCATTCCTCCGGCCATCATTGAGCGCCAACTGCGGGAGGCGGTCAAGGACGCTCCGGACGGGGTGGAGGTGTTGCAGCAGGCGCTGCGGCTGAACGTGCCGCTGATTCTGCAGCCGTTCGGCATCCGGCTGGGCATCCGGGAGCTGCAGACGCACGACGGGTTCGTGCGCATGGCCCTGCGGGACGTGGAGACGCCCCGGCTGATGCGCCTGGTGCGGGGGATACGAAAGTAAGCCAGAGCACGCGCAGGGCAGGATGGGGTGTGCATGCGGGCGGTGAGGTTTTGACGGCGGCTTGTGGGATTGTGGGGGCCTTGGATGTTCTTGGGTGGCAATGGCGGAGGACTTGCGGCGGAAAAGTTTCCTTTGTCTTTTGCCAGGCGGGTTTGTATAATGTAAGGGCGTGGGGTAACGACGTGAAATAAGGGCACACACCAGGGGGCGCGGCGGCGCCGATGCGATATGGATTCGGGATGTACGCCGATGGCGATTTTGTGGATCATGTGGACATGCACCCGTAGCTCAGCCGGATAGAGCGGTGGTTTCCTAAACCGCGTCTTGCGGGGGTTCGAGTCCCTCCGGGTGCACCAGAAAATCTAAGCGTGGCGCGGGTTTTCAGGGGTGGAGATTCCGCGCTGTTTTTTCTGCCGTTTTTCTACCCTTCGACCTACGAAATAATTTCTCAATTTGCTTTTCTGCAAAAATGACATATCTTCTAGTGACGTGATCCGCTGATAGTAAAGGACAAAGGATAAGTAATATTTTGTCGTGATGATTCGTGCTACTCTTGTCCTTCATTCTAGACGAGATGCAAAGGGATTGAATCCGTTATGGACGAACATGCGACGCAGACTGCGCTTCGCGGCATCACGTACGGTTGTACGTGTTCGGCACTAAGGTCGGTGATGATGTGAGCGCCTTCACTGGAAATTCGATGACGCAGACGTCGTTTTCACGGCCGCTGGTGGCCATTTAGATGAAACAACCATAAAGGAGGCCCTCGTGATGCGCGTTGTCATTATCGGAGGCACGGGACACATTGGCACCTACCTGGTGCCACGCCTGGTGGAAGACGGGCACGAAGTCATCAACGTCAGCCGCCGCAGGCGCGAGCCGTATCAGCCGCACGGCGCCTGGAAGTCGGTGCGGCACGTGGAGATGGATCGCGCTGTCCTCGAGGCACAAGGCCAATTCGGGGAGTGTATCGGTAGACTGCAACCGGACATCGTGATCGACCTCATCTGCTTCACGCTCGCAAGCGCGCAGCAACTGGCCGAGGCGCTGCGCGGGCAGGTGCAGCACTTCCTGCAATGCGGCACCATCTGGGTGCATGGGCCGAGCGTGCGCGTGCCTACGACGGAAGATGTGCCGCGCCGGCCGTTCGGTGAATACGGCATCCAGAAGGCGCAGATTGAGAAGTATTTGTTGGAAGAGGCGCGCAGGGGCAGGCTGCCAGCGACGGTCTTGCATCCTGGGCATATCGTCGGTCCAGGATGGGAGCCGCTCAATCCGGCGGGCCACTTCAATCCGGAAGTGTTTAGCCGCTTGGCGCGCGGCGAAGAGGTGAGGTTGCCCAATCTCGGGATGGAGACGGTGCATCACGTACACGCGGACGACGTCGCCCAGGCGTTCCAGCAGGCCATCCGCCACTGGAACGCATCGGTGGGCGAAAGCTTTCACATCGTTTCCCCTGCCGCGGTGACACTGCGCGGCTACGCGGAAGCGGTGGCGGGCTGGTTCGGCCGCGAAGCCAACTTGCGCTACCTGCCATGGGAAGAGTGGCGTAAAACCGTTTCTCCGCAGGAGGCGCAGGCGACGTGGGATCATATCGCCCACAGCCCGAACTGCAGCATTGCCAAGGCCGAGCGCCTCATCGGATACACGCCGCGTTATGAATCGCTGCAAGCGGTCCGGGAGGCGGTGGACTGGCTCGTCGCACACGGTGTCATCCAAGTAGATGGATGAGCCGTGATGACAGGTCAACGGCGGCGAAGCTCGCTCCGCCGCCCACTGTTGGGTCGAGCGACGGAATTTGACTTCAAGTGAACTTCGAGGGTGCTGTGTCCTTGTTGCGGGGGCCTCTGGTCTCTCTTTTCATGCTTGAGGTTACAAAGGTGCACGGTCCGTTACGCAAATTCCGGATGGCTCTCTGGCATGGCATGGCTTCGGGAGAGCGAGGTCAGCCACCTGATTCGTGTTGGTGTGGCAACTCAACACTATCAGGAGTTTTTTATTGCCTCAAACCCGGAATTACTTCATTACAGGAATGCTGTACTTTGCTGTCAATCATGCCGCGACACGGAATATGGGGGATTTATCGACGATATTATTGCGTTCGCTCCTGGCCGTCAATCGGTAATCCGCAAATGCCCGTGTCAAGTTGTGGCAGGTCCATTGGTGATGCCCTATACAATGTGGCGTTAACTTA
>NZ_BCQV01000061.1 GCF_001552255.1 Alicyclobacillus shizuokensis NBRC 103103 | reverse complement strand
ATTAATGTTTGATGTAATGTATAATGTTCTTAGTCACCCTTAACCCCATGATTGACCTCCGAAGTGTTTCGGAGGCTTTTTTGTTTGCTGATTTTGCGAGCCTCCACATCACAACTTGCATCGATTTTGCACCGTACGCTTCTTGGCTATGTGAGACGATATAGCCAAGGAGTGTGACCATCCATGCGAATCTACCTCAGTGGCCCCATGTCTGGGCTCCCCAACTTTAATCGCGAACAATTCCACGCGGTTGCCAATGAGCTTTGCAGTCGCGGCTTCGACGTGTTCAATCCGGCCGAACAACGAGTTCCCGGTGATGATTGGGCGTTGTACATGCGCCAGGACATCTGTTGGCTGACGGTCAGTGATATGGTCGTTCTCTTGCCAGGCTGGGAGACTTCGCGAGGTGCGATGATTGAGACGTTTCTCGCCTCTGTTTTAAACATCCCTATATACATCTGGTCTTGGACGGATGGGCAGATATTTCCGGCTGAAATCGACATCCAATCCGTGTTGAAGTCGCTTGGGACAAGCATGGGTTCATTTCGCGTGCCTGAAATGTTGTTGGAAGGTGAACAGCCATGAGTGATTTCTATTTTCGCAAGGCAGTGGAGCAATATTCGCATGACACGGACCAATCATTCGATGCCGCTGTGGCGTGGCTGTCCAAGCGCCCAGTGGAAGTTGCGGCGTGCCTGTTGGGCCTGGGTGATTCTGACGGCCAAGCTCCATCTAGGAACGTACTGACAGAGTTCCAACGTTGGCTGGCAGAACAACGAGGTGTTCATCAACAGAATCCGCGAATAAGGCAACCATATAGTGCTTAGGAGGGCATTAAACGATGACGATAATAACCATGATAGACCCTCCGAACCCGCGGATGGAGAAGGCCCGGACAATACCCAACGACGAACAAGTGCTCCGTACTGGTGTCGCAGGTGGGCCTTGGCACGTTTGCGATTGGCGTAAAAGAACTAGGAAGGAAGTTTATGTAGAGAAGAGAGACGAAAATGTTAATGGCCAAGTAGTACACCTGATATAATAGATTTGACCCATCAAAAGATGGCTGGCGTCCTTGTCGTCGGTCGACACCCCCTCGGCAGTATCGTGGGGCGATGCGGTGTCTCCTAGTCGGAGAACCGAGGGGGTGAGAGTTGGTGCGATGGTTCCGCATTCGGTTGTTTCTCGTACCGACCGGGCACATGATGTTTCCCTGGTTCGTAAACGTCGAGATCACCATAAAACGGCGATAACCGGTCCCGACCGACCGGCTATCTTGTAGAACCAATTGCTTATCAACTCCGACAGAGCGCCACATCGTCCGTCGGAACCCTGCCAGTGAGCGCTGGCGGGGTTTCTTTTGTTATCCCCAGTATACCCGAATCGTTAGAGTTATACCACACCGACAGCCACTCCGCGTAGAGGTTGGCCACCTTCGGAGTGACTGTCATCTTTGCTCAATCGGCCCGAGCGTTCGGTGCTGCAGGCCCCGCCCTACTGCCCGTCGGGAGATATCCTTACATTTTGCGTTGCTTTCAGTTACATTATGCCTCAGCCATATCTGTGTGTAAACCATTCATTCGGCCCATATATGGTGGAGACACGTTCCGAACGACGGGAACCTCATCAGCGATGCTGTTGATGCAGAGGCTCGTCGTTTTGCCGTGTACGCGGAGAATGAATAGATCGGGATTTTGTGTGCCGACAAATTGCATCGTTTCTGCATTCTTCTCGGTTGGAGTATGAGCATGATTGAGGGGAGAGCCGATGTGTCTGTACAGGTAAACGAGAGAGGATGAGTAATTATGTGGTGGCCACGGAAGGCGAAATCTCAAGTAAGGAAACCAAAAGTCTGGGGCAAAACACTCTTGGTGCTCTCGGATTTGCACGGAGATCCATTTCGCCTGCCTACCGATGTACGGCCAGATTTGATTCTTCTCCTAGGGGACATTCCTTACTATGCCGTGCAAGATGTGGATCGCCAATGGGATTGTCCTAAAGTGGGAGTGATGGGGAATCACGACGGGATTGATACCTTTGAGGGAACCCGAGTGGTAGACGTTCATGCAAAAACCATCGACATCGACGGTTTACGCATCGCAGGATTCGGCGGAGCGCCTCGGTACAACGCCAAACGGTATGGGCAGTACGAGGAAGAAGAAGCAAGAGCATTTATAGATCAGCTAGAGCCTGTAGATATTTTCATTGCACACAGCAACCCAAAATGGACGGACGAGCCCGTCCAATACAGGGCTCACGCCGGCTTCCGGAGTTTTGCCAAGTACATTGAGCGCGCACAACCGGCTCATTTTTTTCATGGACATGAGCATGTACTGGAGGAGAAAAGAATAGGCAGTACAAAGCTACATGCGGTGTATGGAGTGCGAGTCTATTACATTTGAATAGCAATGACCTCCTCCTTACGGCTAAATTCGAGGTACCCCGGCGCCGGAGCATATTTGTTTAGAGGTGTCGTTAGTATGGACCTAAGTATAGTGATTCCAACATTTAACGAATCTGATAACATTCTCGAATTGGTACGGCGGATTGAGATCTGTTTGGGATACACAGGGTATTCTTACGAAATATGCTTTATTGACGATAGTACAGACAACACCCCACAAATTCTTGCTGAGGTGGCCGCTTTTCATCCGCAGGTTCGGTATGTGCACAGAACTACGGTCAGAGGCTTAGGGACAGCTGTAGTGGAAGGATTTCGACGGGCTACAGGTGAGAATATTGTTGTCATGGATGCTGATTTGCAACATCCCCCTGAGCTCGTGCCAAAAATCATGGAGCTTCTTGGTAAAGGAACGGATATCGTCATTCCGAGCCGCTTTGTCCCAGGGGGATCAGATGGCGGATTAAACGCGCTTAGAAAGTTTGTTTCTTGGACAGCGCGGACTATAGCGCGCATTTCAATACAGAAATTAAGGAATATCTCCGATTGTACCAGTGGATTCTTTGGGCTCCGGAAATGTGTCGTGGAAGGAGCGGATTTAGATCCAATTGGATGGAAGATATTGATTGAGGTGTTGGTAAAGGGGCACTACAAGCGAGTCCATGAGATACCCTACAGCTTTCAGTCACGCACTGCCGGAGAGTCAAAAATGAGCCTTCGGGAACAGTGGAACTTTCTGCACCACATTGCCAAGCTGGTACGCCAGAGCCCGGAGGACAGGAGGTTTTATTTATTTTGTGGTGTCGGTGCACTGGGTGTCATAGTTAACATGTTGGTCATGGGAATGTGTGTACGCGTGTTTCATCTTCCCCCAGTCGGATCTTCGGTGATAGCTTCGCTTATTGCCATGGCCCACAACTTTCTCTGGAATGATAGAGTGACGTGGCGAAACTCGTCTTATCCCGTCATGTGGCGCAGGACCCTGAAATTCCCGATATTCGTTTTGATTTCAACTATCGGGGTATTGGTGACGGCTGTAAGTGTTCAGTTGTTCCTGGGGTTTCACGGGGACGAATTAATCGGACAGTTGTGTGGGATTATCTGTGCCATGGTGTGGAACTTTAAAGCGAACAATCGTTGGACATGGAGAGAAATAAACACCAGGTCCTCGCACCGAGTCGTAGTGACTCGCGAGTAAAAAGAGGGTGCGGAACTATGTCACAAACCATCCGGACTAACGGTTCCAGTAACCTCCTATTTCCAGATATACGGCCGAATGTGACAATGGAAATAGGTGATGATCGTGCTCTTTAACGCCATCTCTCCCATGCTGGCCACAAGGCGATCGGATGCTTACGCGATCGGAGTGGTGGATCACTGGACTGGTCGGCCGCTCACGCCGAATGGCCATCTCCAGGGCCTGGAGCGCAAGCGCCTTGGTCATCCGCGAGTCCGCATGCCACCCCACGATTTTGCGGGTGAACAAGTCCATCATGCTGGCGAGGTAGAGCCATCCCTCGTCCGTTGGCACATACGTGATGTCTGCCACCCAGACCTCGTTTGGCCGTTGGCCTTGAAAGCTGGTTGGAGCCGGTTTTCATGGACCGGGTAGCGGTGGTTCGAATCGGTGGTCGCCTTGTATTTGCGAACGATCCGGCTTCGTAGTCCCTGTTCTCGCATAATCCGGGCCACCGACGCGAATCCCTTCTTGACGAAGTACCTGGGTGATCTTTGGGCTGCCATAGAGGCGTCGAGAGCGGATGAAGATTTGGTAGATCCGCCGCGTTAGCTGACGACATCGGTTCATCCGCTCACTCACGGGGCGGCCGATCCACGCGTAGTAGCCACTTCGGGAGACGCTCAGTACATCGCACATCTTCTGCACCCGGAACTCGAAACGGTGCTTGTGGATGAACCGGTACTTCACTTCCGGGCGTTCGCAAAGAAGCGAATGGCTTTTTTAAAATGGCGTTTTCCTCGCGAAGCTCGCGGACCTCACGCTCTAGGTCTCGGATGGTCTGGGCCTCGGGCCGTAGGTGACCACTGCCCACAAAGGGATGCTCCGGATCTTCCTCGTACTTCCCAGCCGTACACGGTTTTCGGCGAGATCCCAAGTTCTCGCGCCA
Source organism: Alicyclobacillus shizuokensis NBRC 103103 (assembly GCF_001552255.1). Lineage (GTDB taxonomy): Bacteria > Bacillota > Bacilli > Alicyclobacillales > Alicyclobacillaceae > Alicyclobacillus_G > Alicyclobacillus_G shizuokensis. The sequence goes on along the minus strand of NZ_BCQV01000061.1, from coordinate 7,154 downwards.
CCTGAGCCGCAGGCTTTCCCTGTTCCAGGACCATCTGGACGACGTTCAACTTGAAATCCCTGTCATATTGCTGAGCCATCGGTTTCGACACCTCGAATCGACTATATTCTTACATTCTCGATTCGCTATCCACTTTTGAGACCAGAACCAGTTTTCTGCATTTTTATTATGCGGTACACACCTGTCCTTGTTCTCCTCCAACACGTACGGAACAACCGCAACCTTGAAGGCGATATCGTGTCCCCTTCTATTCCAAATAACGTTGATGCCGAGATTGACTGGCCTTAATCCCGTGTAAGGAGAACTGCAGGGAAGTCCATCGAAATACATCTTCAAATCGGTATTCTGGGTTCCGAAATTGGGAGTTTTTCGACAAACTAAACGTGCTATCTTTCGTAGCGAGAGCCAAGCTATTGAAGTCCTGGGCAAGATGTCAAGAAAATGAATGATTTTCGTCCAACGATGAACGGATAACTATGAATCGGGAAATTAAGGTGATGATATGTTTCGAGCATATACTTTATCCACAAACGACCTTAAGGAAAAGCTAAGTATTTACGAAAAAGCAAGAAAGGCCTATAGTTGGAACCCAAAATACGATATACCTTGGAACAGCCCCTGGGGACTTCCCGAAGAACAACTCGAATTTGCATGGAAGCTCGCTAGTCAATCTGTCAGCGCTGAAGAAGTTGGACTTTTAATATCTTCAAGACTGCTTATCGAAGCTGACGATGCGCCATCAAGAATGTGCTTGGCGACAGCAGTTTCGGATGAAGCAAAGCACTGTGAGGTATTCGCTCGATTTGCGTTGTTGAGTGGGGGAGACATTCAACCTCCAGATCCAGCACGGGAAAATTTGCTTGATACCCTTCTGAGGCTACCTCCCATAAGTCGTTTTCTCATCCATACGCTGCTGGAAGGTCTGGCTTCTGATGAGTTTTCCATGTTCAGAATTGCGTTTCGAGGCACTATTCTATACGCAATTTACGAAAAAGTAATTCAGGATGAATCGAGACACGTTGCGATGGGAATGGAATATCTGAAACACATGGTATCACGTATGAACAAGGAAGAAATTTATCAATTAAAAAATGATTCCTCCGCGATCTTTGAATTGACTCACATTGATCGTGATGGAGCCTTCGATTGGTTAGGTGAACTGAACGGTCGTCCTAGTAGTCAGATTCAGAGGATTTTCCTCACAAGAAACCAAAGTAGGCTAAACTTAATTTTCCGTGAAAGGAGGTGAAAAAATGAAGAAGGTTCAAATCCCTAGGAAAGTAAAGCAGGGCACCTGCCATTACATGATTGGTAGTTAGATTGATGGTACGGTTCTGGGCTTAAGTAATTTCGCCTTATGAACCTAGGGGGGGCATTGTGCCCCCCCTGGCTATTCAACGAACGTTGGAAGTGAGATAACCTCACTGGCGATAAAAATGCCTACTCAGGATTTCTATTGTATAGACTAAACCAGTATATTTAGTGAATTCTGATTATATTTGAATGATCAGCTATACATGTACTCAGTACGACCCACTAAGGACGGTGTACTTATACATGAATATTGTCCTGGTCAACATGCCCTGGCAAGCACTCGACTATCCGTCATTGGCTTGCGGGATACTAGTAACAGTGTTACGGCAGGCAAGACCACAACACAACGTTTTGGAGTACTACGGTAATCTTAGATGGGCAGAATATTTGTTACAGGTAACCGAAGGTCAGATTACACCTACCGAGTACACATTCATATCTGACAATACATTCTATTATGGGGCAGGAGATTGGATTTTTTCTACTGCACTATATACCAAGACACAGGAAGAACTGACCAGTTACAAAACTTATTTGGAGGATATTGGAGTATCGCAGGAAAATATTCATCTGATCTCTCGGATGCAATCCTTCGCTCCCGCCTTCATTGAAAAGGCAGTAGACGAAATTATGGGAATGCATCCCGATGTCGTGGGATTTAGCACGACGTTTATGCAGAATTGTGCGTCCCTTGCAGCTGCAAAAAGAATCAAGGAAAAAGATCCGAAAACAGTAATTGTATTTGGTGGAGGAAATTGTGACGGAGAACAAGGAATCGTCATGCACAGAAACTTCTCCTTTATTGACTTTGTAGTAAGAGGGGAGGGCGAAGAGTCTTTCATACGGTTACTGGACACCATTGAGACGGGACAGGGTGAATATGAAGATATTCCGGGTCTTTGCTGGAGGAAGGACGGTGTATCTGAAACCAATCAACAGCAAAAAACTCCTATGCCTATATGGAAGGTTCCAGAACCAACGTACGATGCTTATTTCCATCTAGTACAGTCATCCGAAATTCGCGGATATATTGAACCGAAGCTTGTTTTTGAAGGCTCACGTGGCTGTTGGTGGGGGGAAAAGAACCAGTGCACGTTTTGTGGATTGAATGGGTCCACAATAATGTTTAGGAGTAAAGATCCAGAGAAACTTTGGGAGTCAATACAGTTTGGAGTTAAGAAGTATCAGACACTCGATGTCATTATGGTTGACAATATAATGGATATGAAATATTTTGATAAATTTTTGCCGCGTATAAAATCTGTGGATTGGGATCTCCGATTTCATTATGAGGTTAAGTCGAATCTAACTGAACAACATGTACGCTCCTTGAGGGAAGCTCACATTTTTCATATACAGCCGGGTATCGAAAGCCTCAGCACAAAGGTATTAAAGATAATGAAAAAAGGTGTTACTGGTATCCATAATATTAAATTGCTTCGCTGGTGTGAAGAAAATAATCTTGATGTGTCATGGAATTATTTATGTGGATTTCCTGGTGAGACTAAACTAGATTATGTATCCATTATTGAGCAGCTCCCTGCTCTCTATCACCTGCATCCACCAGCCTCGGCCACCAGGATTGCGCTCGAACGATTCAGTCCGTATTTCGAGAATTCTTCTCTAGGGCTAAGAAACAATGGTCCTGCACGATTTTATAGATACATCTATGACCTTCCTTCTAGTGAACTCTTCGATATTGCCTACTTATTTGAGTCATCTCATGAAGGTATAGGGGAGGATGTGGTAGAGATGTTGAAAACTAGTATTTCTCGGTGGATCGAGCAATATCCTATCAGCACGTTGCAGTACTATCACCTTGAAAACGGAACTCTGCTGATTGAGGACCGTCGAAGTGAAGAGCCAAGGGACATTGAGATAAAAGATCCTATTCTCGTCCGTTCCTATATTGAGCTTCTCGACGGTATTCCAATATCAACCCTGTCTGAACGCTTAACTCGTTCCTTTGGATATACACGTCAAACATCAGAAAAATATCTAGCAGGGTGGTTGAATGATTTGATGAAAGAGAAGCTTGTTTTTGCCGAGGGAGACAGATATGTGGCTGTTGCCACAAAACCGAACGCTCAAAGAATCCGCATTGCGGGGTAATAAGCATGCAACAAACCAAGCGTACATGCACTTTCGACCCAGACCAGCTACCAACATTGGCATCTCTCGAGGAACTTCTGAAAAAGGGACTTGAAAGTATTGAACTAGATTTATCTTTTAACAGACGAGATCCGTTGGGAACTCTTAATACTATTAGATTCCTTAGGGACGCAATGTCCTTGGGTATAAGGATTTCATGGTATTTAATCACTGATGGAGCGCTTGATTTACAGGCGATTTACCATATCCAACCGCCTAGGAGTATCAATGGAGGGAAACAAGAGATACAGGAATGGAGGCGGATGTATCATTACGGAGCATTTTATTGGAGGAAAGGACCAGGTTTTGTTCTTGTAAAGGATACGAGAAATCCCGACGCGTCCGCGCAATTTGTTATTGACGAACGAGAACTATTGGACGCTTTCGAGTTATGCCTTGTACCTGTGAAAACGGGTTTAGTAACCAAGAGGATTACTGATCTCGTGAATGAAGGTATCATACTGGAATTTTGCGGACACTATCTTACTCTACCATACAGAGTCTTAAGTTGGCCCGTCCCATATGATTCCATCTAACGAGGGTGATGGTGTATATGCGACAGATTGCCGTCGTCACGGGCGCCAGTAGCGGAATTGGTAGGAGCGTAGCCGAACTCTTGGCGTCAAAGGGTTACGACTTGGTGCTTCTGGCAAGACGCATTCAAATACTGGAGGACTTAGTGTCGCAATTACAGACAAGATACCAATCCAAGGCGATTTTCTCCTATGTCGATCTGTCTAATCCTGATTCAATTAGCCAAGCCATTAAGTTTGTTGGTTCTCACTATGACCATGTAGACGTGTTGGTAAATGCGGCGGGACACGGAAAAGGCGTAGGGCCTATTTGGCAAGCGGAGGACTCGGATATCTTGGACCAAATAGGTACAAATCTAACCGGTACTATTTTGTTTACGAAATCATGTTTACGGCTAATGAGAAGTGGACACGTTTTCTTCATCGGATCGGTATTCAGTTCTAGAATTCTTCCGAACTGGAGTATATATGCTGCGACGAAACATGCCCTGCGAGCTTTTTCCAATATCCTGAGACAAGAGCTCCAAGGAATAAAAGTTACCACTATTCATCCTGGATCAGTCGATACAGAGTTCTCATATGTTGCCTCAAACTACAAACACAGGAATCAGTGGCCCTATCAACCATTGCAGCCAGAGAATATCGCGCAGACGATCCTATGGATCCTAGACCAACCTTCACATGTCGATGTAACCGAGATTGAAATTAGACCCACGGACGAGAGACAATTACCTTGAGAACTTAAAGCTACAATGAAATTTCATCGCGAATTCAGTGAGAAGCAACATAGTGAGAATCAAAGAATACATGTAGAAAAGTATCATAATCGATTCTCGGAGGTATTTAGGTAGAATGTTCGAGGCTTTCAAACATAGAAACTTCGTCTATGCATGGATTGGACAAGCGGTATCTGCCTTAGGCGATAGTGCGTATCAATTGACCTTGAATTGGATTGTCGCAAGTTTATTCGGAACTGCCAAGGTTATGGCGCTAGTTCAGCTCTTTACTGCCGTACCTACGGCAATCTCTCGCCCTTTTGCTGGTAAGTTTATTGATAAATGGGGCAAGAAAAGAGCGCTCATCCTGTCCAACTGTATGATGTTTATCCTGATGAGTATGTTTTCCATTATTCTTTCTCACGGGGTCCGACTTACTGATTTGCTGATATTTGTAAGCCTATTCGGTATCTTTAGTTCCACCATAGAACCGGCATTCTTTGCATATGTTCCAGAGTTAACTGCGAACAAGGATCTCGAATCGGCAAATTCCCTTATCATGTTCCTGTATTCCATCACAGGCATAATCGGCCCTATATTAGCTGCGTTTTCGATGCTAGTCTTAGGTAAACTCTCGTCGGTATGGTTTAATTCCGCGACATTCCTGATTGCCGCAATCTTCACGTGTTTCGTGGCGATCCGTTCTGTTAATAATTTGAGGCAGAAGCAGTCAAGTGCCTCGTTCGTCGAAGCGCTCACTTGGATCTTACGAAACAACTGGGCAACAAGAATCTATGTGACAGAATCTCTGGCCAATCTTCTTTTGGGATTGTTTTGGGCGTTATTTCCTGTTGAACTATATAATTATAGTAACTCTGACATTCTCAACTTCGGCAGTGCCTATACGATGATTTACCTTGGAGCTACCATTGCAACAATCATCTCGGGTTTTCTTTTGAAAAAGCTAAATGATAGGGGTGCGATCGCTTACTTGAGTATTGTCCTTCTATCCTCTTCTATCCTGGGCCTTGGGTACAGTTCCTTGATGCTGACCTACATCCTTGCATTTATTTTGGGGGTTTCGTTACCGTGGTTTAACATAGTATCACATCAGTCATTGCAAGAAGGGGCACCACGTGAAATGTTGGGTCGAATCACTGCCTTTGGCAGTTTATTAACCACAGTGACTCGCTTGTTGGCATTTTTGCTAATCATCATCTTTAACAAGCCCCAGTTATCTATTCACATTACAGCAATAACACTTTCCATCATGGCTATCACCTTTATCTTCACAAGAAGCAGATCTACACAACCAGAACGGGTATCGGCAAGTCTTTGAGGCAGCGAGTGCTTCGACGTTACAAAAACTAAAATTCAATAGATTACTAACAGAACAAAAGTTGTACTACTATGTTTTTGCAAAGTTACTTGCTGAGGTATGTGGTGGCTGAGACACATGACTATGAAGTAAATAGCCGAAACCGCGTACGGTCAACAAATACTGAGGTTTTCTTGGATTGGGTTCCAACTTTTCGCGGATTCGGTTTATCTGTTTGTGGAGTTCCGACTTCTCCACCTTTGCATTCCAAGCATAATGAATGATTTCGTCAGAGGATACGGGACGATCCAAATGCTCGCAGAGACAACGAAGAATCAGGAATTGAGTTACAGATAAAGGAATCGGGGTTGTACCTTTCATCAATGTCAATCGTTTGAGGTCTAAGTACAAGTTGTGGTCGAGATAGACATGTTCCATGGCTTGGTCCACAGTAGTCGTACCTCCACCCAGAAGAGAGGAGAAAGTGTCGGTAATCACAGAGCACATGCCATTATGAATACCGCCACAGTCTCTTCTAGTTAATTCTCATACTAGCGGCACATATCCCTTGACCATCTGATTTGGAAAGTGAATGATGCGTTCCTTATCGGAATACCTGTTGCAAACTTGGCGCCCACTTTCTTTTAGGGATTCCACTAAGTCAAGACGTGCCTTCCAAGGCAACATGTTTAGTTCCTCTCCAAACCATCCCACACCCTCCATAAAGTGACGAACGACCTTCACGGGATCGTGATATAGTGTTGTAACATCAGCTCGCGCAGATACAATGTCCTGAAGACCCGCATTGCGGAACGCATCCAGAACTTCCTCTTCATAGGGCAAGTAGTCTTTTGGACGCTCGTTCCGCTTTGCTGCCAGGTCAAACAGTGGAGCGAACCATTCCCGGAAGAATTTCGGCGGCTCGGTGAATTTCGTTGGATGATAGCTGGCCACAATTCCACCGGGACGAACGACTCTTCGCATCTCACACAATGCCCTCGAGCGATCCGTGAAGTGCAAAAAGGCGACGCCAACCACCGCATCGAAGGCTTCGTCTGCAAACGGCAATTCTTCAGCGCGTCCTTGATGAAATTCAATCCAATCATAGCCCAGTTGTTTTAA
>NZ_BCQV01000060.1 GCF_001552255.1 Alicyclobacillus shizuokensis NBRC 103103 | reverse complement strand
GAACCTAAGCAGCGATTATGCTGCCGGTATCGGGACCTCCGCGGAATGGATAAGCGAGGATCCTTCTGGCCTAAATGGGCAGCTCTATCCCCTCGCCAACACAGGGACGGTACAATTCAGCCAAGATGAAGCGAATGGTCAACCTATTAACGCTGCTGGAAATCAGATGCATCCTATTGCACTGGTAACTTCGTATGGCCGCGTCCGAATCGCTCCATCGGCACTCTCGTCAGGAGGTACATCGTTCTCCACCATAAGTATAGGCAACCAGGGTCTGTTTGGTTGGAACAGTCATAGGGAAAATCGATTTCGAATCAAAGGCTATTCGCATGTGGCATCGACCCAGGCGATAGCCAGAGGATGGCACTGGATCCGATAATCTTCTAGTAGGAAAGCGAACTTTGACATCCAAACGAGAGCAAGTCATTGATGGGTATGCAAAAAGCCGGTGGAGAAGGCGGTTCTCGCCGGCTTCTTGTATCCCTTCACTGCGCACGGTGGCGAGGTGTATGGACCGAACGGATCTTGGCCCAACTTGGTTCCCCCGAAGGGGATTACATCGGCCACGTGGAGACACCTTACTTCCTGCCCGCTGTCGTCGCAGGAGACGGCGCGGCCATTTTCCCAATCGCCTCCCACAAGCCATTGAGGTAAGCAATGCCCAACGCTCGGTCATACAACCCGTAGCCAGGCCGCCCTTTTTCTCCCCAAATCATACGCCCGTGATCCGGCCGCATGTATCCGTCAAAGCCAATGTCATAATAGGCTTTCAGAATTTCAAATAGGTCCAGGGAGCCGTCCGAGGACAGATGGGACGCTTCGTGAAACGATTTTTCCCCGACAATCTTGACGTTGCGCACGTGCGCGAAGTGAATCCGGTTCATCCCGCCAAAATGCCGTACCATCGCAGGAATGTCATTGTCTGGGTTCACACCGAGAGCCCCACTGCAGAGAGTCAGGCCGTTGCAGGGGCTGTCCACCATCCGCACAATCCGCTCCAGGTTCTCCCGGCACGTCACAATCCGCGGCAGACCAAATACGGACCAGGGCGGGTCATCCGGGTGAATGGCCATTTTCACGCCGACTTCTTCGCACACCGGAATGATCCGTTCGAGAAAGTATTGGAGGTTGTCGAACAACTGCTCCTCGTCTACCTCTTGGTATTGTTCAAGGACACGTTCGAGTGCCTGCAGTCGGTCCAACTCCCATCCGGGCAAGATGAAGCCGTTAGCGTTTCGCACCATTTCCTGCACCAGGTCGTCCGGACCGATATTCTCCACCTGGCTGTGGTCGTAGTCCAGCACTTCCGAACCATCCGCCAGTCTTTTCGCCAGGTCGGTACGCAGCCAGTCAAACACCGGCATGAAGTTGTAACAGATGACTTTGATACCGGCTTGCGCCAGATTCCGAATCGTCTGTTGGTAGTTCTGGATGTACCGGTCACGCGTTGGTGCGCCCAGTTTGATGTCCTCGTGCACGTTGACGCTCTCTATCACTTCCAGTTCCAGCCCGGCCCGGTCCGCCCGACGCTTCAACGACCAAATTTTGTCCAGGGGCCACACCTCGCCCACCGGTACGTCATAGAGGGCCCCAACGATGCCGCTGATGCCCGGAATCTGCCGAATCTGTTCCAACCTGACCGTGTCATCTCGTTCCCCGAACCACCGAAACGTCATCTTCATGACTGCTCCGTTCCCCTCCCGTCGACTCACGTCACCTGGAAGAACCAAACCTCCGTGTTAACGTCGCTCGCACAGCGTGTCGGCCGGCAATGAGCGCGAGGAAATCCTGCTCAATGCGCTCCCCCAAGCGAATCTCGTACAAATTCACGCCAAACAACTGATGGTTTTGTAGAATCGCCCGCAGTTGTCCGCTGTACCTGTCCGGATGCCCCAATTCCACGCCCTGCAAATGCGTGGTGAGCGTATCCAGCATCGGATCCGGACTAAGCGCCATGGGCTCACCCTCGTCGTCCACACCGAGCAAATACCGCAACCAGCCTGCAATCACAAGCGGAATGCCGCGGAGCGTCCGCACATCCAAATCCGGCCGGGCGTGATAGGCTTTTAGTGTCTCTCCAAAACGAATCGCCATTTTCTGCGAGGTATCCGTCGCAATGCGCTGGGGGGTATCAGGGATGTAAGGATTCGGAAGCCGTTGCTCTAAGACCTCCTGCAAGAACGCCTGCGGTTGGATGATGCCCGGGTCCGTGACTACCGGAATGCCCTCACGGTAACCGATGCAAGCCAGCAATTGCCGCAATGCTTCGTCCTGAACTGCGGCGGCGATGGACGTGTAGCCAAGCAGGCAGCCAAACACCGCCAGAGCGGTGTGCAGCGGGTTCAAGCAGGTGGTGACCTTCATGCGCTCGACCTTCGCCACCGTCTCCCGATCCGTAAACCACACTCCCGCCGCCCGCTCAAGCGGCGGACGCCCATTCGGAAAGTGGTCTTCCACCACCAGATACTGCGGCACCTCGGCGTTGACAAAGGGGGCAATGGCCGTGTTTTTGCGTGTGCGGAGGATATCCATCCCAGCCACGCCAGCAGCCGTCAGTGCAGCCTGCACGTCGGGCGAGGGGCTGGGTGTAATCTTGTCAACCATCGTCCAGGGAAAAGACACTTCGGCCGGATCGTCCAAGTAATCGAGAAATCCGGGCTCCACCCAGCCCCGCTCGGCCCATTGGCGGGCAATGGCGGTGACCGACGCCCGTAGCCGGTCACCATTGCCGGAGAAGTTGTCCATGCTGATCCATGCAATGGGCAACCTTCCCGCCCGATACCGCGCGTAGGCGAGTGCCGTCAACTTGGACATGGTGTGGCGCGGCTGACGGGGCCCTTGTTTCAGATCCTGCTCTACGTCAGGCAGCCAGGCACCAGCCAGGTCGGTGAGGCGATAGCCTTTCTCGGTAATGGTCAAACTTACCCAGCGCAACGACGGTGCCGTAACGATTTCTTGCAGCCGCTGCCAATCCTGTGCCGCGCCCGGATCTCCAACCAAGCTCTCCGCCACACTGGCAATCACCCGCCGCTCTTGGCGGCCATTCGGATGAAGCCAGACGAGCACACCCAAATTGTCGCAAGGCCGGTAGATTCTTTCCACAATTTCTGCGTCGTAGGGCGACACCACAATGATGCCTCGGTCCACAATCCCCGCATCCAACAGCGTCTGCTGCAGTGGTGCAATCAAACCGCGGAATAGATTGCCGCCACCCACGTGCAGCCAGATCGGTTCGGCCTTCGTTTTGGCTGCCATTGCCGCAACGTCGAACGCCGGCATCTGGAATCCGGATCGTTCCCAGGCCGCGGTTTGCTTCAACCCATCCCGGCTCAACCTGAGCATTCCGTTCCTTTCACCTCTGCTTGCCACCCCATGGCTAAGTCTGACAGAGTGCTTGGCATGCTGACATCTACCAGCGAACAAAGTCCCAGAAGTTCTTTCGCAGCAACTTGTCGACGTCGCGTTCCACGTCTGCCCGGGTAACGTTCCATCCATCCCGTGCAAGGCGTGCGTATTTGTCGGTCAACACCCGCTTGAGTACGGAACGGGCCCGATCCCACTTGTAGATTAACTGCTCCAGCACGCGCGCATCGGAATGTTGCGCGATGAATGTCGGACCGAGCAGTTCCAGTCGCATCCGAGTGATTTCCTCCACTAAGGTATCTGTGTTGACAAACCACCAGCAGCCAAAAATCATTAAGTTATGAAATTTTCTTGCGGCCACAATGAGCTCGTGCTGATTCTCCCTGGACAGCATGGTTACTAAAAAGCGATTGTCTGGGTGGTGGAGACAAAGCGCCTCAATTGGACGCACAGAGGCATACGCGACGCTGTCACCCGCCAATTGCAACTTCGGATTCACCTGCCGACGAGCACCCACCATCAGTGCCAACGCCAACTTGTACTCCCGACATACCGGCAGCACCACCTCGTCGAGAATCCGGCCGCGAATCCCATTGTCGGGGTAGACGAAGTCATCCGCCACGGAAAAGGCCATATAAACCGGGTGCGTGCGCTCAATCCAGGCTGCTAGAAATCGTCTCAATTCAGTTGATGACTTGCCGCGAAGTTGCCCGTCTACTTCGTAGCCGTCCGCTTGCAACAGCGGACATACTTGCTCCAAATGGTTCATCATGGCGTCCAGCCGCAGGGACGCAAGGAACCGAGCATCCCATTGGAATCCATCTGTCCAACAAGCGCGTTCTGCCGGATCAAACGGGTCGTTGGTCATTACCACTTCCGCCACGCCAGCAGCGTCGAGCATAGTTTGCACGTATTCTAGTGTCGGTTCACTGGGGAGTGCCTCACGCAAACGCTGCAACGATAGGTCCGCAGGATTACATCCCAAGCGACGCGCAACCGAAATCACCCCAGAAGCGGCTTCACTGAGCGGACTGTTTTCCACGAACAGCGCTTGCCAAATCTGCGCGCTCTGTTCCGCTTTGGAGAGTTTCCAGAAGTCCGCATACGGCCTGCGATGCACGCGAAATGACTCTGAAATCAAATAGTGAAAAGTTAGTAGTTCATCCGCCCCACAAAGCAAGAGAGAGCCAAACTCGGGAGCAAACAGATGCGTGTGCATGTCTGTGACCTGGACACTATCCACAACATCTCCCACCATGGTACGTAATGCATGGGTATCCATGATTATGCTGCTACACCTCGATTGTCCGAATTCGTTTCTTCCGGATATCGAAATTCTTACATCCAAGTGTTGCGCTGCTGGTGGAAAATGCGTAGCGCTGTATGGTTGAGTACCGCAGCCATGACCGTTCACCCACCAGCAACGCTCTCAACGATATACTAGTATACTAGTTGCTAATAATCTTTACAACGCACCTGCACTGAGATTAGAGCGAAAGTTGTGCGCCGTCGCTATAGGAATTCCAGTGTGCCTGAATTTCCTCCAGCGTTTTTCCCTTTGTTTCTGGAAGGAAACGTAGCGTGAACAAGAACATGAGAATGCACATAAGCGCAAACACCCAGAAGGTTACGGTCGCCCCAAAGTGGTGCATCATCACAGGGAAGAACTGTGTCACCAAGTACGTGGCCCCCCACAACGCAAACGAGCCAATGGCCATGGCCCGGCCGCGAATACGGGTGGGGAAAATCTCGGAGATGATGATCCACACACCTCCACCCCAGGACAATTCAAACGCAATGGTATGCAGCAAGATGCAAGCTAATACCAAACCGACACTGATGTGCGGCATGGCGAACGACACACCGAGGGCAATCAAAAAGATAGCCATGGCTGCTGAACCAATCAACAAGAGACTACGGCGGCCTACACGGTCTATCAACAACATCAAGACCACCGTGAAGATTACCTTCAGGGCACCGATGAAGACGGTTTCAATCAGGGATGCGTTGGCCCCTGCGCCGCTGTCCCTAAAGATGATTGGCGCATAATATGCCACCGCACTAACACCGGTGAACTGCTGCATAACGGCGAGCACGACAGCCACCAGCAGCGCGACGCGTAACCCACGCTTGAACAGCTCGGATAGATGGCCACCATGTTGTTTCTCTGCTTCCAGGGAAGTCGAGATGTTGTCCAGCTCGGCGTGAGCTAACGCCATGCCATTAATCCGACTCAGGACGGTAAACGCTCGCTCCTTCTGACCCTGCTGCACCATAAAACGGGGACTTTCTGGCACCCAAAAGAGAAGGATGAAGAAGAGAATCCCAGGTATAGCACCCATGCCAAACATCCAACGCCACCCTATCAGCTGGTCCCAGGTCTGTGTGTGGAGATTAGCAATGAGGGCGTTGACAATATACACCATCAAGATGCCGAGCACAACTCCTAATTGGTTGGTACCTACCAAACGTCCACGAATGCGCGCCGGAGAAATCTCGGAAATGTACATCGGTGAGACCATGGAAGCTACACCAATTCCTAGCCCACCAATCAACCGTGAAAGCACCAGCACCCCGACTGAATTCGCTGCCGCACAACCAAGACTGGAGATGACAAACAGCACTCCTGCCAACAGGAGAACTGGCTTTCTTCCAGCCCGGTCACTGAGAAACCCTGCCACCAGCACACCCAGCATGGCTCCCAATGGAATGCTCGCCGATACAAAACCGGTGACTCCCGAACTCATGTGAAATTGTGTCTGTAAGAATCCAATAGCCCCTGAGATAACCCCTTGGTCGTATCCAAACAAGAATCCGCCGATGGCCGCCACGCCCGTGACCAGTGCAACATACAAGGAACTCCCCTGTTCCCGTTGCAATTCGTTCGAGGAAACATGAACAGACATCAACACCCCTCCATACGTCAATATTTGGGTTGACCATAGATAAAGCGCTTTCCTTCCCGCCACAATTACCTAAATATAGATATTCCAAAAGCAAACATGAAAGACTCTTCTCCCCTCACCTCCTTAAGATAAATATCCATATACACATGAATACTTGTATACAAGAAATCACAAGCGTTATGACTCCTACCCTGAAAAATACGAGGGATATTGCTGTTTTACAGCATCAATGTCCACCTTGAGTCGACGCAGATGCTGTGTGAGGATATCCGTCGCTGCCGCGGTGTCTCCGCTCTGTATAGCGGCCAACAACTCACCGTGTTCTCGAATCAATTCCTCTGTATTCTTGAGTTCATTCAACGTCAACATTCGCACGCGGTTCAGGTGATACCGCATTTTCGTGACAATGGAAATCAAGGTCATGTTCCCGCTTGCGTGCAACAATTGCCGATGGAATACCTCATCTGCCCGCAGAAACGCCGCAAAGTCTTCTTCTGCTTGCGCCTGCCATTGCGTTTCCAGATTCAATTGCAGTTCCCGGTGCAGAACCTGATACACGGGTTTATCTTCGTCCCAATGCTCCACCACCTTGCGCAGAGCACCAATCTCTAGCACCTCGCGCACGAAACGCGTCTCTTCCACTTTGCTTTCGGAGATGTGTGTGACCTTCATGCCGCGCTGCGGCAGAATTTCAATCAGGTCTTCCATGGCCAACAAGCGTACGGCTTCGCGGATGGGCGTGCGACTCATGTTCAACATGTTGGCGAGTTCGGACTCGTAGATATCCTGCCCAGGTTCCAAGTGCAGTGTCAAAATCGCCTCGCGAATAGATTCATACGCCTGTTCCGCAAGCGTCTTCTTTCCTTCATGCAGAGGCGGGCTAATTTTTATCTCGTTCATCTCCCCATTTGTATGGCCTTGTATCGTGTCGAAACGGAATGCAACATCCCGCACTTGTCATCTTATAAAATCCGCTTTTCATTGTATTGTATACTTGCATGCAAGTCAAGAAGCATTCTATTTCCCGCCGTGTAAATCCATGGCAGAGGCGTCTGGAGGCGTTTGGCCTCGCTCAAACATATCCGCCGGGTACGACTTCGTCCATTGACACTCGGCCGCTCCAACGCGTGAAACCTCTTCCCAAACGGCCGTGGCACTGATATGCGGCATGAACTCCTGGGAGATCTTCGCCCCACAGCTTTATGACATCTTGGTCGCCAAAGCCACGGCCCTGTTCCGTAACAGAGGGTCGACCCAGTTTGCCGCAGGCTATCCGTTTCGCAAGATGATGAACCCTCAGCAAGTCCTGACCGAAATGCAAGATCACAAACTCCACATTCGGATAGTGATCGAAAGTTATAATAAAATACTTTAAAATACTTTGTGTAAGGCATCGATCTCCTTAGAGTACGGCAATCAGAAAGGGTGGTCGATTTGCCCATCGATTTTCACGACAAGACAAACCGGAATACATATGCGTCGCGGATTGCGGACACAAGCTGGCGGGATACCATGCGTTCACTTCTCGATGCGCGTGGACTCCGCGTGGCCGATATCGGTTGCGGAGGGGGCATATATTCCCGTGCATGGATTGAATTGGGCGCACGCAGCGTGATCGGCGTCGACTCATCTTCGGTGATGGTTGAAGCAGCGAGAGAACATTCCTCTGATTACCCTGCGCTGTCGTTTATAATTGGGGACGCCGCCGCCACAGGATTGACGCAGGGTTCCGTCGATGTCGTTTTCGCAAGGGCGCTCATCCATCATCTCAAGGACCTGGATGCATTCACATCTGAAGCCCGTCGCATACTGACCCATGGTGGATGGCTGATAATACAAGACCGAACTCCGGAGGACGTAAACCTGCCTGGTTCACCGCAGCACGTGAGAGGCTATTTCTTCGAACGGTTTCCAAGACTCCTGGACGCAGAGCGGTCCCGGCGATGGACAACGGAAGATGTGGCATCGGCGATGCGACGGGTGGGCTTCACTACCATTGGGACGGTTACATTTTGGGAGACACGGCGAAGGTACGGATCGTTTAATGAATTGGCTGAGGACTTGCGGGCTCGTACAGGACGGTCGATCCTCCATGATCTCAATGAAGAGGAACTAAGGGATTCGATCTCATTCATCGAACAAAAGGTAGCCGGCAATGAGCGCATCATCGAAACGGATAGGTGGACTGTGTGGCATAGCATAGCAGTGAGGCGTTCAAGCATGACGAGACATCTCCGGCCTCCGGAATGATCGTCTGATGCAAGCTCCATCATTAAACAAGGCGTCGATCTTTGAGTGGGTGTCGAGTAATCCGGATCTTGAAGTGTGGTCGAGAATAAAATCTTCTCTTTTTCTCCAAGTTCTCGGCATATAGACCTAAGAGTCCTTTTTTGAGGTCATTCCGTTCCCGCCTTTTGTATCTGAGTCCGTGTCCACATTTCGTGCCAGTCGTCGCCCGATGTTTCTTGTCTCGTCATTATACGATCGTAGATCCGGAGATTAAAGCACCGTAATCCACCAGTACCGTGATCCACAGTTGACTAGGTTCTTTTCATGCTTAGGCAAATTGCGCGAATTCCACCATCTGGATTATTTTGATAATGATTCTACGAAAAGATGTTCAGTTCTACTTGAGCGTCTGCTGTACCGCAGGTGTCAGTGCCGGATATAATCTGCTGTTTTCCGCAACTTAAAAATGCAGAAAAACGCGGCGAGCTGGTATACCGCGTTTTCGATATTTATGCAGTTTGTAGCGAGTGTGCTTCTTTCGTATTTGTCCCCGTTAACGCAGTAAGCCAATTAAGACGATCTTGGTCTTGCCGTTGTACAAAGACACCGTTTCATGGATGTCATTCCAATCCGGCACGTTTCAGTATCTCTTTCACAAAGTCGTTCTTGCCATTTGTATATGCCGCACGATTATTAGGGAATCGTTGAGCGAGTTCCATCTTCAAATCACCGTATCTTTTGGCGTCCTGCGGATGACTTCGTAAATAATCTCGAAACAGGACATGACGCTTATACTCGGCGTTATCTGCGGTGCACACGTAAAGGTGATGACAAGGTGTGCCATCGGGAGGAATAAACGCCTCTCGTCCGGTAATTCCTAAATCCCCTTCATGAACGTAGCCAATGGTAGCAAGCCGTTGAATCGCTGTCTGAACATCAGATTGGGTGTACACCACGGCATCCAAGTCAATAATCGGCTTTGCCGCCAGACCCGGAACAGATGTGCTCCCGACGTGTTCTACAGTGACAAGGATATCCCCTAAAACTGGAATAATGGAATCGCGTATCCGTTCAAACACCTGAACCCAACTGGGATTGTACGCCTGGACTGTTACATTGGAACCCATATGTACTTCCCCCTCACAGCGACCAAATGACGCAGACGGCATTTTTTGCGCATTCCTGCCCTTAACTGCAACAAATGAAACACTCGCACGGCGTATGAATATGCACCATCAATGCATAAATTACCGGTGTGTTTCTCTGCAAATGGAAACCGCGGAATACACCTCGCCACCGAGCTGATCATCACTTGAGTTCCGTGTTGAAACTGGATTCAGCCCGAACGGATGCTACACCGTCCAGTGCCCTTGCTAGTTCCCGCCAGTGGGGGCGTTTTTAGTTTGTCCGGAGACACCCCAGAACAAACCGGTGGTATGTTTTCAATCCGCTCTTACACAGTCATATTAACGCATTGAAGGTGGTACGCAAGAGCTAAAAGTGGTGTGGGGCTTGGTGAGGTGGTGCCGCCCTATAAAGGCAAAGAGCCTTACCCGCTCCACCATCATAGGTTCCTCTGTTTCTCAAATACCGAAATTATGAAAGTCCAGAGGAGCTTGAGCTGGGGCGTTGCGTTCGGGATAAATGGAGATGAATGTTGGATTATGGCTCCTGATAGAGGGAACCTAGCTTGTTATAGTCTTTTACGTTCCACGTCAAGACGGGTTCGCCTGACAGGTGGGACTTCGCTGCGAGGTATGCGTCTTGAAAATCAACTGTCGTCCGTTCGTAATCCGATAAGGCTCGCAGGATTACCGCTTGTTCCTCAAGGACAACGCCTTGCAGACTGAAAAACGCTTTTAATGCGTAAGCAATCTGCTGTCTCGTATAGCTAAAGTACTGGCTTTGTAACACGTACACACATTCTGCCACAATCACAGACGGAACAACTAATTCAAACTCTCCCTGCTCCGCTTGTGTCAAAAGCGGCGGTAATTTTCCCGCCATTTCTGGCGGATGCCCAGTCACCGCCCGAATAATGATGTTGGTGTCAACCCATTTACGTGGTGTCATCATTCATCATTCCTTTCTTTAATCGTTTTTCAACCATTTCTTCACGCGCCTTACGGCGCAGCTCTTCAAAGCTCGGCATGTCGCCGTGATACGGCAATATACCTATGACCGATTCGGGAGTGAATGTTGGGAGTGCAGACAATTCAACCCTCCCATCGCTGGTTACTTGGAAGATGACCTTATCACCTTCTCGAACATTCAGTGCGCGGCGAATCTCCGCAGGAATCACGACTTGCCCTTTCGGAGAAATCTTTGCCACAGCAGTCACTTTAATCATCCCCCCATGACTCATTATACAGCACCTCCACCCAAATGTAAAGCATATTGGTCTATGCTTTACCCAGGATCATTTATTTTACCTTCATTTATATGGAGAAATCCGTAAAGCAATACCGGCTCTTTACTACCATAGGCAAAAATCATGTGCGCATTCAGTACGACTTAGGGGATTTGTTGATGGCGATGATTTAGGAAACTAATCATTCTTTTCCATATATACCGACTTGTACTAAAATGAGATGTTAATGCCCCCACCTCCATGGCCAGTTGCTCATAGATCTCAAGCGGCCGCTGCTCCACATCGGTTTCTGCGACCTCGACCGCAATCGCCTTGGGGGCGACCCACCCCTGAACCGCAGCCAACCCTTCATACTGCTTGGGGAGGCGAACGAGACCGCCCCATCTGTCCGACTTCTCATGGGTCGCAATCCACTCGCCCTCAGACCAAACCTCCATCTTGGTGCCTACCTGGCGAACCACGACCGTCCGGCCGCTGTATCGCCACGGCACGCCATACCTCATTCCGTCCCAACTGAGCCGTCCATGGAGACCTTGCCTTCCTATCGCAGGAACTTCTGCAGCCGGCCGGGGGTGGGAAGCAGATTCAACAGCTCATCGCGCATGAGATCGCAGGGGCGTTCCCCCATTGTGCCATGCATGCGACGGTCCTGTTCCTGACACCATGCCAGCGCCTGGCGGTTGAGGTCTGCCATGCTCGTAAAGGGACGCCCTGGCCAGGTATTTCCGGACCGTGTTCCTGGAGTGGCCGGTCTCCCGGGCAATTCTTCCGCCAACTCTTCCCTTCTGCTTGCAAACCCTGTAGTCTTAACACAGACCCACCTCGTAACATATGGATTCTCCTCTCCGAAAGCTGGCAGATTCTCGAAGGGAGTATTCAACGCAGGTGGGTCATTTTCATTCCGGCGTTACTGGTCAATTTTAGCCCGGCGTTCACACATTCAATTAAACATGGGTTCTTAAAGGTAACATAATCGGATCCTTATAAGTTA
>NZ_BCQV01000059.1 GCF_001552255.1 Alicyclobacillus shizuokensis NBRC 103103 | reverse complement strand
CCCTTATTTAGGGTCTGCTGAACAGCCGAAAAACCAGTTGCTGACAAGGAATTTTGCCTTTGAACGCGAATGCATGTGCAAGGATTTTGTGTGCCAGAGGCTAAAATCTTTGCACATGGGGGACGTGTCCGTGTTTCGTCAGACGGAAGATCAGATGATTCTGCCAGGCGACTTCTTCCTGCCGTTCGGCGGGAAGTTGAATGGGAATAACCGCTGGGTCAAGCTGGCTCAGATGATTCCGTGGTGGAAGGTCGAAAAGCACTATGGGAAACAGTTCAGATCTCGAACGATGGGACAAGAGGCGTATCCGGTCCGTATGGCACTTGGCGCCCTCATCATTCAGCAACGGCTTGGTCTGAGTGACAGGGAAACGGTCCAGCAGATCACGGGGAATCCGTATCTGCAGTACTTCATCGGACTGCCCAAATTCCAGGACGATCCGCCGTTTCACCCTTCCCTGATGACGCACTTTCGCAAGCGGCTGGGCCCGGACATCATCAACCAAGTCAACGAATGGATCGCAGCAGAACAGGATAACCATCACGATGATTCGGATGATCAAGATGGTGGTTCTGCGGGTGAATCGGACACCCATGCCGTCAAGGGGCGTAGCGAGAATACCCAAGAGGTGGGGAACCAAGGGAAGCTGCTTTTGGATGCCACGTGCGCGCCGGCAGACATCGCCTATCCGACCGACCTTTCGTTGCTCAACGAGGCACGTGAGAAACTGGAGGAAATCATCGATGTTCTGCATGCGGCTCGGGAAGCCGGTAAGCGCAAGCCACGAACGTACCGGGAGAAGGCGCACAAAGCGTACCTGGCCGTGGCGAAGCAACGTCGCGTGAGTCCACGGGTGTTGCGCAAGGCGATTGGCAAACAGTTGCGCTTTGTGGCGCGCGACTTGCGCATCATTACACAGCTGAAGGATGAAGTGGGGCTGGGTGTGCTCAGTAGGCGCCAACACCGGCAACTGATGGTGATCTGCGAGCTGTATCGGCAACAGGAGGAGATGTATCGCAAGCGCACGCGGCGGATTGAAGATCGCATCGTCAGTATCTCACAACCGCATGTTCGCCCGATCGTTCGTGGCAAGGTGCGGGCCAATGTGGAATTCGGTGCGAAGGTGATGGTGAGTCTTGTAAACGGTTATGCCAGGCTGGAGCGGCTGGATTGGAATAACTTCTATGAGGGGCAGACGTTGCAGGGGGCGGTGGAAGCTTATCGGGAACGGTATGGTTGTTATCCGGAAACTGTATTGGCGGACAAGGCGTATCGCACCCGGGAGAACCTACGCTACTGCAAGGAGCACGGCATCCGGTTAAGCGGGCCTGCATTAGGACGGCCGTCGAAGTCCTTGGAGGCTGAGCAGCAGCGTATCGAGAGGCAAGATGCGGCGGAGCGAAACGCGATTGAAGGTAAGTTTGGCGAAGGCAAGCGCCTGTACGGACTCGGGCTGATCCGTGCGCGCCTGAGGACAACCAGTGAAACAGTCATTGCATTGCAGTTGCTGGTGATGAACCTGGAGCAGCGGCTCCGCCTTCTTTTTTACGCCGTTTGGGCTCGGTTTGTAACATATTACGAGCCTCGCAGTGTACTGCTACGCGCATGAACGTCGACGACAGACCGGGCCAGCACACCCGAAGTAGTATGAGCCGCGTATGCCCTCGAAGGCCTGATAAAAGACCTGTTCAGCAGCACCCTAAGTAGAGGATATTTTACTATAATTAAGCACTTCCTGATAGAATTTGCAGTGCCACGCCCCAACATGGGGGTTTCATTCCAAGCAAATCCTGCCATTACCACGTTTTCAGCAATTCTTCGATCACCTTGGCCGCACCGTCAACGGATACTAAGTCCGTCACCAGGTCTGCTGCCGCTTTCAGCGTATCGGATGCATTGCCCATCGCGATGCCAAGCTCTGCTGCGCGAATCATCTCCACGTCGTTGGGACCGTCGCCAATCGCCGCAGCCGCGGACTCGTCGAGGCCGACCGACTGGAGGATGGCGCGCATGCCAACTGCCTTGGAGTTGGTCAATGGATTTACATTGGTCGCCGAAGTCGCTACGTGCCACGGGTAAAAGTGAAAGTCACGCGCAAAGTGTTCCATGTAGACCGCAACCTCTTCGTTCGGGGCAATCAACTCTACCTGGTAGATGGGGTGATCTTGCCAATAGGCCGGGGCAAACTGCGGTGGATATCGGAAGATTTTCTGCACGTACGGGTGATTCGCAACCGTCGTGTAATAGTCATCCAGACCCGGGAACACCAGCGGGTGGTTTTGGGCGTCGGCGAGGGGCACCAGTTGCTCCAGCTTGGCCGGGTCAATTGGGTTGTTGTACACCCTCTCCCCTTCCATCACTGCCAGACCGCCGTTGTACGCCACCCAGCCGCGAATGCCGAGCGATTCGGCCAGCGGCGTGACGGCAAACGGCGGTCGTCCTGTCACCAGGATCGGTTCGATGCGGCGCTCCTGCAACAAGGAAATGGCCCGGCGTACGGCTGGGGAAACCTCTCCGACGCGCGGGTCAATCAGTGTACCGTCAATGTCAAAGAAAAACATGCGAATCATGATCTATCGCGGCCTCCATCGGTCATTTGCGCCGCAGCACGCCCGACTCGTCAAACAGTTCACTCGCACTGTCCTTGTCGAGCACAACCGTCACATTCTTGTGCAGGTTGAGGATGCTTGCCGGTACGTCCGTACGGACTTCGCCGAACACCGCCTTCGCAATAATTTCTGCCTTCTCCCGCCCGAACGCCATCAGGACAATCTGGTCCGCCTGCAGGATGGCCTGTACCCCCATGGTAATCGCCCGCTTTGGAACGTCGTCGATGTGCTGGAAAAACCGCGCGTTGCTCGCCACGGTTTCGGGGCATAGGTTGACAATGTGCGTCCGTGACAACAGCGTGTCGTCCGGTTCATTGAAGCCAATGTGGCCGTTGACACCAATGCCAAGCACCTGCAAGTGAATCGGGTTCTTGCGGATGATTTCGTCGTAGCGGATACATTCCGCTTCTAAATCCGAGGCCACTCCGTTCGGGAGATGAATTTGCGTTTCCGGTATGTTCACGTGCGAGAACAGGTTCTCCCACATAAAGCGCGCGTAGCTCTGCGGATGTGATGGGGTCAACCCGATATATTCGTCGAGGTTGATGGTCGTCACGTTCGAGAGATCGAGACCGCACTGGTGCAGGCGGATGAGTGCCTGATAAAACGGAATGGGGGTTGATCCGGTCGCTAGCCCAAGCACCGGCTTGGCCTGGCGCTCCACCACCTGTTCCGCCAGCGCTGCCACATACACACCTGCGTCGTGAGCATTGTCAAAGACGCGAATTTTCATCTCGTCACCTCCTTCGGTCTTCAGTGTACACCGAGAATCTGTTTGACTTCATCGCCTGTCTCTGCTGCCAGTACTTTTTCGCACAGCGCCTGCGCCTCGGCCCGGGTCAACTGCGAAAACACTTCCTTCGCCGCCAGGACGCGCGCCGCTGACATCGAGAATTCGTCTAGTCCCATGGCGTAAAGGACCGGAATGAGCGCCTTGTCCCCTGCCATCTCGCCGCACATCGCGACGTGCTTGCCGAAGCGATGGGCTGCCGCAATCACATGTTGGACCGAGCGCAGGACAGCGGGTTGGAAGTAGTGGTTCAGGTACGATACCCGCTCATTGGTGCGGTCGCACGCCATCGTGTACTGAACGAGATCGTTGCTGACAATGCTGAAAAAGTCAACCAGCGGTGCGAGCACATCGCTCATCCAGACTGCAGCCGGCGTCTCAATCATGATGCCGAGCGGCACGCGCTCTGCGCCCACTTCCTGCCGGGCTTCCTCGGCCATCGCCAGCGCTTGCCAGAGTTCTTCCACCGTTGCAATCATCGGGAACATAATTTCCAGCATACCGTATTCGCTGGCACGATACAAAGCCCGCAGCTGCGTTTTGAAGATATCGGGTCTGTCCATACAGATGCGAATGGCCCGGTAACCGAGGAATGGGTTACTCTCTTCAATCGGCAAGTAGGACAGGGGCTTGTCACCGCCGATGTCAAACGTGCGGATGACCACCGGTTTTCCCTGCATGGCCTGCAGCACCTCGCGGTAGGCCGCAAACTGTTCGTCCTCGGACGGAAAGTTCGAGCCGTCCATGTAGAGAAACTCGGTGCGGAACAATCCCACGCCGTCTACGCCGACGTCAACCGCTTTCGCCGCATCTTTGGTGCCCGCAATGTTCGCCGCGACGCGGACCGTGTCCCCCTCCCGGGTGACGGCCGGGCGCGACTTGAACTGTGCCATCTGCTGTTGGCGGGCAGCGAACGCGCGCCGTTCCTCTTCAAGGTCCGCTTGTTGCTGCGCCGTCGGGTTGACGATGATTTCCCCGGTGGTGCTGTTGAGGCCAATCAGCGCTCCGTCCGCAATTTTGGCAAGCGCAGCACCGACGCCGACCACGGCCGGGATCCCGAGGGAGCGTGCAATGATGGCGCTGTGGCTGCTCGTCCCGCCAACCCCGGTGATGAGGCCGGCAATCTGCGTCGCATCATAAGCGGCGAGTTCCGACGGACCGATGTCTTCTGCGACCAGCACCACACCCGACTCCTCCACAGCGTCCGCGATACCTGCGCCGCCCCGCTGCAGGACACGCAGAATTCGCCGCCGAATGTCGCGCATGTCGGCCGCGCGTTCGCGCAGATACTCGTCCTCCATCGCCGCAAACATCTGCTCGTACATCGACAAGACGTCGAAGAACGCACGCTCGGCATTCTGCGACGTCGATTCAATCTCTTGTTTGACCTGCTCCCACAGCTCCGGATCCGCGAGGATTTCCCGGTGTGCCTCGAGAATCGGGGTGGTTTCCGCCTGGACGGTGCCGCCGTTCAGCAGTGCTGTGATTGCCTGCTGAGCGGTCTCCAGGGCCGCCATTGCCCGCTTTACTTCCGCGGCAGTGTCCTCCACCGTGTACGCCGGGACGGTTTCTTCTGCATTCAGCCGCTTGGCGCGACCGACTGCAATGCCATCCGATGCCCCTATGCCCTTCATCACAATCACCTCACTCCGCCTGCGACAGGTACGTGCACAAGGCATCCACCGTTTCGACTTCGTCCGTTCCCTCGGCGCGAATCGTGACTTCCGTACCCTTGCCCCATCAGGCCCAGTATGCTCTTCGCGTCCACCGCCTTGTCGCCTTTGACGAGTGAAATCTTGCTGGCGAAAGCGCGCGCCCGTTGCACAAACTCAGACGCCGGCCGCACATGCAACCCTTGCGCCAACTGGACAACCGCGTTCTTTTCGTACATATTCGTTCATCCTCTCTCAATCATCTCGTTGCTGTCATAGCACGGACGTGCCAAACTCCGGCGCGTTCACGTGGAAAAAGTCCGCAACCGTCGCCGCGACGTCGGCCAGCGTATCGCGCAGTCCGAGATTGCGCGCCGGCGATCCCTTGACGCACACCAGCAGCGGCGTGGTTTCCCGCGTGTGCTGGCTGGAGCCAATCGCCGGAT
Source organism: Alicyclobacillus shizuokensis NBRC 103103 (assembly GCF_001552255.1). Taxonomy (GTDB): domain Bacteria; phylum Bacillota; class Bacilli; order Alicyclobacillales; family Alicyclobacillaceae; genus Alicyclobacillus_G; species Alicyclobacillus_G shizuokensis. Next base: position 8,423 of record NZ_BCQV01000059.1, on the reverse strand, counting down.
CGTTCCCGTGATCAGCCGTAACAATCAACAGTTCGCCCGGCTCCAGCAGCTCATAGACCCGCCGCAGGCCCTTGTCCGCAATTTCCAGAACACCGGCGAACTTCCGGGCGTTCTCCTCGTGCCCGGCGAGGTCGGTTTCCTGAATGGTGGCGGAAATGAACCCGTCCGACATGTTCCCGAGACGGTTGCAGATCAGATCCACCACGCCCTGGCTGTCCACCATTGGGTCGCGCTCGCTGACTTCGCCGGTAATCACGTCCGCCATCTTACCGTACAAATACACTTCAAATCCGTTCCGCATGAGAATGGAGTGTACTTGCTTGTCCGGGTCAATGCCGTAGCCGAGGTGACGGACATGGTAATCCTCGTTGTAAATGTCGAGCTTCCCCATGTCGACACCGGTACGCTCGGGCTGGATGACGACGTTGCGGAGAATGTCGTCGACCGTAATGCCCGTTCCGCCGAGCGGAATCACGCGGCTCGTCTCCGCCACGGCCCGCACGACTTTGCCGATGTCGACGACCTTGTCAAACGGGGTCATGTCAATCGCCCCGGTGATGTTGATGATCTGCCCGGGGTCGTTTTCCATGTTGTCCGCGATGACGACTTCCCCGTCCACGAGCAGGATGCTCGTGCCCTCAATCGGGTACGTCACGGTGTAGCCTTTTTCCACGAGACGCCGCTCGATTTCCGGCGCCAATTCGCGCATGAACTGCATCTTCGGGTGAATCGGGCGCGCGCCCATGATTTCGTTGTGGCCGGCGTAACTGTCGGCGCCCGAGTGGTACAGATTGCACCGCCCGTGGCTGGCCAGGGGCGGCGTCAGTGGCAGCAGATTGGGTTCATTGAGAATTTGCGCCAACCCGAGTTCCCCCAGGAACGGCAACTTGATACCCGTTTTCTCGAGGACGTGGCGCATGGTGTTGGCCTGCCGATCTTGCGGCCGAACCTTGGCTACATCCTCCATCGCGCCAGCTCCGAATCCATCCAGAACACACAGTACAGCCCGCTTCATCCGATTCGCTTCCCTTCTACGGAGTAAATCCCGGCGACCTCGGATCGACCCTCAGCGATGCCGGTGACAGGTACCACATTTGCACGGGTCACGAACATCTGCGTTCGAAATGCCATGACGACCGGCGTTCCCACCGGGAACGTACCGACCAGGCGCAAGTAGTAGTCAATGCTCTCTGCGTTCGGCGGAATCACGTCCACCCGCTGGGCCTTGTCCGCGGAGTTCCCGACCAGGGCCTGCTGCAGATAGCCGCGCGCGTAGTAGCCGCCGCCGTACACGTAGCTGCATCCGTCATACGTATGGGAGACTTCCGTGATGTACAAATAAGAGGGCACTTCCGGTTGCTCAGACACGGCGTGCAACGGCGTCGTCCCGGTCAGGGAGTGCCCTGGTTCGCCGTGCGTTGCGCCCGCCGCCTGCAACATCGGGATGCTGGCCACGCAAGTGGCGCTCGGTGCGTTGATCTGCTGCACATCGACGCCCATGGCCCGCAGCCGCTCGGCTGCCAGTTGCAGGGTCGTCAGGTTGGGGGTCTCTGTGAGTACGCCATCCTGAACGATGATGCATGGGAACGATGTCACGCCAACGATGCGAACATTCGGCAATGCGGAAATGGCCTGAACCGTCGATTCGAGCTCATCCAGCAGCAGGCCGCCTTCCTGCGCGTTGTACATGGAATCTGTCCGTCGAATGACGCGAAGCAACAGATCCTGCGTCTGTCCGAGCGCCGCCGCAACGCGGGAAACGGTCTCTGCCGCCGCGACGCTGAACACGGTGACGACCTCCGGACGCTTACGCAGAATCGGTTCCATGTAGTACCCAGGGATTTGCACCAGATGGCCGACGTGCCCGAGTTCCACGCCGTTGTCGGCGAGCATCAGGGCTTCAGCGGGATCGACCGCGACGGCTTTGCGGATGCCCGCCTCCGCAATCGCCCGACAAGCAACCGGGTTGCGCCCAATCTGCTTCGTCATGAAGTACAGGGAGAGGTTTCGCTCCTTCGCAGCGGCGGCCATGGCAGCCGCGTTGCGGCCAATCTGGTCAACGTCGAGCGCGTACGAATTCGGCGGGATTTGTCCAGACCGGTACAGTTGCAGCGCACTGTCGACAAATGCGCCATTTCGTGTACACAGTTGTGCGAGAAACATGGTGTCACATCCCTTCGTGAAAAAAGCCGGTAGAACGGGAGCGCATGCGCCCCAGGAAATAATCTTCAAACAGGGTCGGTCGTGGGCACTGCTCTGCCACCACGCGGGCAACGGCCAGTGCTTGTGCCCCCGCTGTGACGCCGTTCGGAGCCATGACGACAAACCCGGATGCTGTGGAACTGCCGGCCACCGCAACGGCGGTCGTATCCGCGAGGTTTGCGCTGCGCAGCAGATGCTTTCCACCACGGGCGGTCGGTTGTCCATTCATCACCAGCGAGTCGGCGTACTCGTCTACGTCCACGGGACCTTCCGCACTGACAATCACTTGACAGTCCTGGAACAGTTCTGCCATCAAGGCGAGGCCGTGAACGCGCTGGTGGGATTCGCCCTTGGCAAAGCGGCGAACGGTGCACCCGCTCGCCGACAAGGCGTCCGCCAGGTGGTCCGGTGCCGCTTCATCCAGTGCGACCCGGAGGCCTTCAACGGGTGCGTCCAGCGCCTGCCCAAACAGGGCTTCCATCGCCCGCTTGGCAAACGCCAGCGAGTGGCTGAGGACACCAATGCCGACCGACAGCGGCATCCCTTCCGTGGACCGGGAGGGGTGCGCGCCGACCAGTCCCAGTCCCTTGCCGTTGATCCCGTACAGTTGCGCGGCCAGCGCGGGGCCGAGGATGGAGCCGCCGCCGTCAGTCGCGATGGCAAGATCGTGTACACCGCGCAGGATGTTCACCGCACTGCCGCTGGACGACCCGGTCATCCACTGACCCGTCAACGGGTTCACCAGGTCCGGGTCAAGGGCCCGCCCGTAGGCTGCCATTTTGTCGACGGTCAACCACACGAAGTCTGGCTCCGCAGCCAGCCGCTCGACGAGATCGCGCGGAATCTGGTTCGTGTCTTTCACGCCAAACAGAATGGGCTCCGCACCAGCCTCCAGCTTGTGCCGCGCCGTGGTGGGCGCCGTCCGGTTCACCCAGACGACAGAGTCCCTGTACCGATACGCATTCGCATACGAATACGCGAACCGCTCCATCCATTCCAGCTCAGTCATGAGAACTCTGCACCTTTGCCAGCGCTTGCTTGAGGATCTTTACCACCAAATCCGCACTAGCCCGCATCGGGTTGATGCGCAACAGATACGACTTCAATTCCGGAAGGCTCGCCGAGACCGTTCCGGACGCGCGGTAGATCATCGGCAGTACTTCGTATTTCGACTCTGCCCCCACTGGGTACGGCGCTGCGCCAAACTCGTTGCAGGTTTTGATGACTTCGGCCGCAATCGGTTGCTCCAACCTGGCAATGACGGTCCGCGACTGGGCGTTCGCAATGTACGCTTCGGAAATGCCCGGCACCGCTCCGTCGTTGAGCATACGAGCGAGGGCGTCCACCTGCTCGGACTGGACGGCAATGAGCACCGGTGCCATGGTCAGCGCCCGCAGCACCTCCATCGCCTCCGGCCCCTGCACCTGGCCGCCGCCTGAGTAGTTGCGCGTGCGAATGCGCGCGACGGTGTCCTTGTCGCCGAGCACAACGCCAATCCCTTCGGGTCCAAGCAGCTTGAACGCCGAGAATGTCGAGATATCGGCCCCGACTTCCACGCCAATCTGCCGGGTCTTGAATACGGCGTAGTTCTCGTCTACGACAATCGGGAGGTTCGGGCGCGCGCGCTTGGCGGTCTGAATGACGTGGGCTAGGTCGTAGTGATCTGAGGGCTGTTGCCGTGTGTGCTGAATGTACAGCACTTTTCCCTGCGGCAGCACCGCAACCAATGCCTCGTCGTCATGAAAATCAACCGCCAACGGTTTCAGACCGAGTGCCCGGAACGTCTCTTCCGTCGTTGGGTAGATGGGAGCCGTGTGGATAATCACCGGGTCTCCCGGGTCGAGCAGCGCAGACAGCGACAGCCGAATGGCGCCTGTACCGGCGCCGCGCACCAACGCGCAGTCCGGGACGCCAAACGCCTTCGCAATCACCTGTTCCACCTTTTGTGTCTGCAAAGGCCTGCCGCTCGGCGGTACGCCGACGTCACCCATCTGGAAGAACTCCGTACCCGTGAACACATCCGCAATAGCTTCCACCAATCGGAACTGGACTTGCTTGGCTTCGTCCAGGGAGATGGGCTGTAATGGGTAGAACTCCATAGAAACCACCTTATTTGAACGTCAGGAAGCGACGTGGATTCGCAATCAACATTTTGTTGATGACTTCGTCGGTGACGCCCGCCTTGCGCAAGTCAGGCAGGAATGTGTCAAACAGATACACGTACCCTGGACCTTCATTGCGGCGGAAGTACGATTTCCTCGTCAGGTCCACGGACAGCATCAATTGGTCTTCAAAGCCTTTGTCCAGCAAGGCGAGCAGGTTGTTCACTCGCTCCTCGTGCGAACGATAGTTGTTCTTGCCAATGGTGTCGAACTGCAGGTACGCACCGCTGTTCAGAAGCGTAACTTGTTCTTCCATGTTCCGGTTCAGGTCCTGATGTCCAAAAGAGATGTGTTTGAAATCCACCCCTTCCGACTCGAAGATGCGCAATTGGGCGGTGCCCATGGTGCCAATTTCACAGTGTGTGCTCAATGGCGCCCCAGTACGCTTCTGCGCGTCACAAGCGGCCCGGAACACCTTGTCTTCTGCTTCTGTCAATTCTTCGAAGCTGCTGCCAATCTCGGCAATAATGCCGGCTTTGATGCCTGTGTCCTCAATCCCTTCGGTGATCTCCGAGGTAAACAGGTCGGCAATTTCGGCGCGCGACTTTTCAAACGCCTCGGCCGGATAGACGCTTTCCTTGTAGAATCCTGTGGCACATACAATGTAGACGTCGAGCCGCTTCGCCAAATCGGCCAGCATGGCGACGTTGCGCCCCATGTTGCGGTTCGTGACTTCCACGAACGCGTTGCAACCGTACTCCTTGGGCAACTCCAGTTCGTGGACCAGTTCCGGGCTGTCCGCGAGGATGGAGTCGGTCTCGTTGCGCACGTGCGACAAGTCGAAGGCAATATGTTCGTGAATCATGGTGGCCTGCAAAGTTTCCGGCGGCACGTCACCACGCACAGTCCGTACAAATCCCATGAGTTCCACCCCTTACACAATCGGTGTAGGATGGGCAAATGCCCATCCTACACGAGGTTGTGTGAAATTTTCGGCAGGTATCCGCCGCGGTTACATCAAGTGCAGTACGAAGAAGATGTTGATGACAACGCCCGTCACGATGGCAGCCAGCGGTGCGGCAGCCAGACGGATGATGGGTCGGCCAATCGCTTCGTTAATTAGGTACAGCGCCGCGAACACTGCGAACGCGAAGAAGTTCTGCGGGTCCTTCGGCGAATGGGTCATGCCGAGGGAGGCCAGTGCCGAGCCAATTAGCAATGCGATTTCCAACACGTTGTTCATTGCGTTGCGGATGCTGTCGGACGCTTCGCGCAAGGACGGGAAGTTTTCAAGTCCCTTGCCAATCGCCCGCAAACCTAACATTTCAAGGCTGATCCAGACCGCACCGATGACGAACGCCGCGATGTGTCCTGCCATGCCGTTGCCAAACAGTGCCGGTGCAACGTAGTAGCCGATGGGATAGACGAACGTGAGGCCGACGACGCCGTACACGCCGGATGCCAGTGCGGTGGTGACAATCAACGGAATGAAGGCCAAACCGCGAATGAAGTCTGCGAAGGCGACGGTCCCGATTTGCGATATGTTGCCGCCGGTTTGATACGCCGTGTGCAGCGCCTGGAAGTCGACTTCAGAACCAGCCAGGATCTGCAGGTTGCTGATCAAGGCGACCAGACCGCCGACAATAGCCATCAAGGGAATGGACGAGACAATCCGCTTGGTGCGGGCTGCAAACAAGCTTTCCCCGGTGTCCTCGCTCTTGTCACGGGTGCGATTCGCCCCGACGTCCTTCACAATTGCGAACACCACAAGCAGGATGACACCGACGAACATTTCCAGAGCTTCCGGCGTAATCGCCGTGCCGCCGACCGTGATTATTTTCATGGCCGCCAATTGGCGGAAGACCAGTTCCAAGACAAGCGTGATGATACCTCTGACTTTGCCAAACTGATAAAAGACCGCAAGCACCGGGAACAGCGCAAACCCGGCAATAACCGGAGACGACAGTGCACCGAGCGAGTTCAGGAAGTTAATAGGCAATAACCCGAACACTGTGTTCAGTGCATCAAACGCGACGGAGACGAGTACACCCCAAGCTGCCCCAAACACAGCCGCGAGCCACTTGCGCGGCGCCAGGACGCCGAGGATGTCCGTCGGCAGAAACAGAAGCCAAGGATTGAGCAGTTTCGACGCCAGCGTAAACGCAAAACCGACAGATACGACGAAGCCGGCACTCAAGCCAAAGGCCACCGACGCCATCTCGCCGCGCTTCATCCGGCCTTCTACGTACTCCGGCATAATCGGACGTACGCCGTCATGGAATACCGCCCGCCCCATGTGCGACGCCAGCGCGGTCAGTGCGCACAAGACGCCGACAAGTATAAGTTTTAACACCATGCCCGAGTTCCCCCCCTACTCTAGACCGTGTTTTTTCAGCAGGCTCTTAACCAGGATGGGCGCCGCTTCCTCAATGGACTCTACGGCCATCCCAAAGGCAATTTTGTTCTGCTGAACGAGTTTTTCGATTTCCTCTGCTTTCGGACGTCCCCCGGCTTTGGCTACCGTTGCACAATTGCTGTATCCGAGGATACCGATGAGGACAGACAGGGCAGCACCTCCTCCACTGTTGCAGGCGCCAAAGTAGTAATCCGCCTGACCAGCCTTGATTTTCTTGGCTGCTTCAAAATCTGAAGTCACCGTGACTTCTACGTTGTCCCCGCCGGCCTGTTTCACGGCGCGCTCCATGACTTCCTTCTTCAAACCGCCAATCGTAATTCGAATTGCCATTTCCCATTACTCCTTTCCGAGTAAAAGACATACGTACATGGTCAAAAAACCAACTTCCGCAGCGGGTACGTTCTCTGCAATTCCTTCAAACATGCCGCTAGCCAGTTGGTGTACTTCCGGATACTTGGCTACCAGTTCCGTAATGCTCTCCGGGCACTCCGTCACCGGCTCTCCCCGCTGCAGACGGGCGCACGCGATGGCGAAGTGAGTGACAAACGCACCCGCGTTTTCTTCCACCAAAGTGACGTGGTACGTATTCTCAAACCACTCCACAAACCGCTCCACGTGTTTGCGGATGGCTGGAGTGATCTGGTTTGAGGACTCAAGAATGTCCAGCCGTTCTTTCAGTGTCTCGTTCATGGCTGTCGCCTCCGGCTGTATCAGTAGTGTGGTGTGCTTGTTCCGGCCAGAACCGCCTGTTGAATGGTGGTCACTTGGTTGAGGTCTACGGTTTTGAGCAGGTTCTGAAAGATGCTCAAGTCCTCCCGGCGAACGACCAGTGCGGCTTCGGTGGCATCGTCTTCGCGAAACTCCAGCGGCACAATGGACACCGGTCCGCGGCGGCCGTAGCGCTGTTCCACTTCGTCGATGTTCCACACTGCCGCATCAATCTTCCCGTGCAGCAATTGCTCAAACAGCTGCATGTACGGCAGTTCCACGAACTCAACATCGACGTCCCGGCAAACTTCCATGGTGAGTGTGTACTGATCTACCGAAGTTGAGTCGACGCCGATGCGCATTCCGGGTTGGACAGAGCGCCATTCCGGATTCCGCACGAGCAGTCCATGCGCCCCTACGTACGAGCCGGGTCCAAAGCTGTGCAGGATGGCAATCGGTTGATCCTGTGCCGCGACATCCGCCGCGCGCACCGACGTGACAACGATGTCGTACCGCCCTTGACAAAGGGCTTTCACCCGGTTCGCACCACCGCGCATGTAGGAGAGATGAAACGGGATGTTCTGGCCCTCGAACGCTGCGTACAGCCCGGAGGCCAGACCTTCGTATCGGCGGGAATACGGCAACGGCATCGCGCCAACCAAGTTGGACTGCCCGGCAAACTCCCATAATTTTGCAAAGTCTGCGGCCACCAGAAATGTCCCGAGGTGTCCGCGTGAGTCGAGCCCCACCGCGCCTGCATCCACAAGCAGTTGCAACGCGGATTGTACGGTGCCCCGCCCGACTTCACACTTTGCAGCGAAGTCCTGAACTCGGGGAATTCGAGAACCGGGTTCACACTCCAGCAATTTGCGGGCGATGGACCGCACCGCCAATCCGTTCCTTGAGAACAACTCGGCCTCTCTCATACGCACTCTCCAATATACAGGATTCTGTACATTGAAATTATAACGCTTCCCCTTTTTGAATGCAAGCAC
>NZ_BCQV01000058.1 GCF_001552255.1 Alicyclobacillus shizuokensis NBRC 103103 | reverse complement strand
ACCTCACGAATTGCAGAAAAACCAGAGAAAAAACCGAGTCGGCGGTCCTCCGACGACGGACGAAGGAGCGGACGCAGACGTGGCAGAAAGAGGGTCAAGCCTGCAGAAAGCAAAAACGTGAGGAGATCGATGAAAAACGACGTTTGTGCACCGAACAGCCCAACGCATAAGCCACCGGATGCCATACCAATGACCTGCGTTACGGCGGTCGCGGACTGCGAGATTCCCATCGCATCAGCGACTCGGTCGTCACCAACCAGTGCAGGAATGGAAGCACTCTTGGCTGGAGCATAGAATGCTCCCAGAGAACCAAGGAGGAAAATGAGAAAGAATGTCAACAGAAACGACTGGATAGGCAGAGTCAGGATGAGAGAAGCTAAAATGCCCGCTCGCAAGAGATCGGTGACGACCATAATCCACTTTCGGCTGAATCGATCCGCCAAAACACCCGCCAACGGTTTGATTTCTCCACTGTGATCCCAAGGGCGCCGACGGGCGAACCAAAACTTCAGGTGGATTGTTTGACTATTCGATGTTAACATACTCATAAGTCATCAATACAAATCACTTGTTGTTGCAGGCCAACATGACAGAACATTGTTCTGCATATCAGAACTCAGCAATCTACGTATAGAAAAAACGTCCTTGATTCTGGGTAGGGAGGCGGAAGCATGTCATCCGATGAGCCGACGTACGCCGCCATCGCGGCAGCTCTGGCCGGTGCCATCGGTGAAGCCCAGGTGCGGACAGATACCCATTTGGCCAAACGCCTGAGCCACCAGGCCACTCCGATTGTGGTGGCCACCCCTCGCCATCCGGCAGCCGCCGCGCGCGTCTTGCGCCTTGCCGCTGATCACGGTTGGTCCGTGCTGCCCAGCGGGGCGGGCACGCATTTGGACGCAGGACCGGTTCTGCAGCCTGTCGACGTCGTCATCGAGAGCACAGGCCTCAATCAAGTGGTCGAGTACTCGCCGGCGGACATGGTCGTCACCGTCCAGGCGGGTATGCCCCTGTCCAAGCTGCGACACGTTCTGGCCGAACACAACCAGATGCTGCCCATGGACGCCCCCTGCACCCCGGCCGCCACGGTCGGGGGAGCCGTCAGTGCCGGCTTGTCCGGTCCCCACCGCGTTTTGTACGGGACATTCCGCGACTTGCTCATTGGCACCCGCATCATCCTCGCGGACGGACGAATGGTGCGAACGGGCGGCAAAGTGGTCAAAAACGTCGCTGGCTACGACGTGACCAAACTCGTGGTCGGAAGCCGGGGCAGTCTCGGCTTTCTCACGGAGTGCACGTTCAAGCTGAAACCGCTTCCTCTGCACCGTGAGCTGTGCCTGTTGGTAGGCAGGACTGCGCAGGTGGACTGGGTGCGGGCGCGCGTCATGGACTCACCGCTTTTGCCGAGCGCCATGGAGGCGACCAACGATGCCGCATTGATGCACGCGTTCATCTCGAGTCGACCAGGCACGGATGAACCTGCGGCGGAGTGGCTGCTGGCGATAGATTGCCACGAGAACCAGCAGGCGGCCGCCTACCAGACGGAGCAGGTGCTGCTCCTGGCAGCCGACCTGGGCGTGCACGCCGAGGTTCTCCGCGGCCAGGAGGTGGAACGGTTCTGGGCGCGCCACGCCGAGACCTGGCAGCACCCCGGGAGCGTGCTGCGCGTCCAGGCGCCGCCCACCGACATTATGTCCATCCTCAACGAGTGGACGCAGTTGGCCCATGAGCGACACATGGCAGCGGCCGTGACCGCCAGCCTCCCCGCTGGCGTCGGCCGCATCGGACTGTGGGCCAGGAGGGTGGACGAACAGGTGGAGCTGCTCCAGGAATTGCGTACCCGCGCCCGCCGGCGCGGAGCAGCCAGCCTGCTTGAGACTGCGCCCAAGGCCGTCCGCAGCGTGGTCCCGATGTACGACAGTCCTCGTCTCGGTACGGCGGAGCGCAGACTGCAGGCGGCCGTGCAACGGGCCTTTGGCAGTGACGGACCGCACTTTCCAGACACCTTCGCGGGAGGGATGACCTCATGAGTGGGACACTCTCTCAGCCGGCGCGGGAAACCCCCATGCAGGCTGACGCCCCCAAGACCGGCGCTTTTGCTTATCCAGAACCACCGGACAGAGACCGCTACTCGGCCTGTGTGCACTGCGGATTTTGTCTCGAAGTGTGTCCCACCTACCAGGAAACCTCGGATGAAAACCTGTCGCCGCGCGGACGCGTGTACTTGATCAAACAGGCGGCCCAGGGTCTGCTCGCCCTCGACGAGGGCTTGCAGAATCCTGTGTTCAGCTGCCTCGACTGCCGAGCCTGCGAGAGCGTCTGCCCGTCGGGTGTGGAGGTAGGCGCCCTGATTGAAAAGGCGCGGGGCCAGTTCCACCACAAGGCCGAGGAGGAGGGAGTGGCAAGCCCGCTGACAAGGCTGTTTTTGCGCGGCGTGTTTGCTCATCCCAGGCGTCTGCGTGCGTTGGGAAGGATGTTGCGTCTGTACCAGAAGTCCGGACTGCGGGCAGTGGCCCACGGCCTGCGCCTGCTCCATGTCCTGCCCCCGCACATCCGCGAAATGGAAGCGGTTTTGCCCGAGCTGTCCGATCCGCCCGCGCTGCTGAAACTGCCGGAACGCATCCCGACAGCCGGATCGGGCTCCCGGGCCGCCGCGCCCGTCACTGGGGCCCTGTTCACGGGCTGCGTGATGGATCTGTTTTTCTCCGACATCAACCAGGCGACGGCCCGCGTTCTGACCCGCAACGGGCTCACGGTGGTAGTGCCGAAAACGCAGGTGTGCTGCGGCGCCCTGCACGTCCACGCGGGCGATCGTGAACAGGCGCGGGCCTTGGCGCGACAAAACATCGACGCGTTTTTGGCCGCGGGGGCCGACTACGTGGTCGTCAACGCGGCTGGCTGCGGAGCGGCACTCAAAGAGTACCCGGAACTGTTCACCGGCCAGCCTGACCTTTACGCCAAGGCGCAGGCCTTCGCGCGGCGGGTGCGCGACATTTCAGAGGTGCTCGTGGAGGTCGGATTTCAACCGCCGCGCGGCCGCATCGAACGTACGGTCACCTACCATGACGCCTGCCACCTCTGCCACGCTCAAGGCATCCGCAGCCAACCGCGCCAACTGCTCGCCTCCATCCCTGGGCTCAAACTGGTACCGCTGCCCGACTCGGAGCGCTGCTGCGGCAGCGCCGGGATCTACAACCTGACGCACCCAGACATGGCCAACCGTCTCTTGGAACGCAAGCTGGACGACATCCCCGAAGCGGCGGATGCGGTGGTCATGGGCAACCCGGGGTGCATGCTGCAAATCCGGCTGGGGGTGCACCGCCGTCAGGCCGGCATCGATGTCCTGCACACCGTGCAACTGCTGGATGAATCATACCGCAAGGAGGTCATCGAGTGCTGAATTCATCCCTGATACGAAAGCTTACGGAGATTGTCGGGCCGGGCGGTGTCATCCACGACTCCAAGCAACTGGCGGCCTACGAGTGCGACGCGTACGTCGCCCAGACGGGGCGTCCGGCCGCCGTGGTGCTGCCGGCAGACACCGACCAGGTCGCGCAGGTCGTCCGCTGCCTCGCCCGGGCAGGCGTGCCGTTTCTCCCGCGCGGAGCGGGAACCGGTCTGAGCGGCGGCGCCACGCCGATGCACCAGGAGGTGGTCATCAGCTTGGCCCGGATGGACAAATTGCTGCACGTGGACTTCGCCAACCAACGGGCCACCGTCCAGCCGGGCTTTGTCAACCTCGACCTGACCCGGCAGGTGGCCCCACAGGGGTTCTACTACGCGCCCGACCCATCGAGCCAATCGGTCTGCACCATCGGCGGCAATGTGGGCGAGAACGCGGGCGGATCGCACTGCTTGAAGTACGGCGTGACCACCAACCACGTGGTCGCCGCCAAGCTGGTGCTGCCCGATGGGGGGTTGGTGCAACTGGGCGATGCGTACGGGGACCCGCTCGGGCTCGACCTGTTGGGGCTCCTGGTGGGATCGGAAGGGACCCTGGGCATCGTGACCGAGATCACGGTACGCATCCTCAAGCGGCCGCAGGAGGTGAAGACGGTGATGGCCTGGTTCGAGCGGGTGGAGGACGCGTCCGAAACCGTCTCCGGTATCATCGCGGACGGCATCATCCCGGCGGCCTGCGAGATGATGGATCAGTTGGCCATGCAGGCTGTCGACAAAAGCCGGTATCACGTAGGCTACCCGCCCGACATCGAGGCGGTGCTGCTGATTGAGGTGGACGGACTGGCGGCGGGTGTGGATGAGCTGGCGGAGCGGGTGGTGGAGGTCTGCCGTCGGCACCGGGTGCGCACGGTGCGTGTGGCAAAGGATGAGGCGGAACGGTCCCTGTGGTGGAGCAGCCGAAAGATGGCGTTTCCCGCCATCGGCCGCATATCTCCCGATTACATGGTGCAGGACGGAGTCATCCCGCGCACGCGGCTGACCGAGGTGCTGAAAACCATCGCCCGGTACAGCCGGGAAGCGGATCTGCGCGTCGCCAATGTATTCCACGCTGGGGACGGAAACCTGCACCCACTCATCTGCTATGACGCGCGCATCCCCGGGCAAACCGAGCAGGCGACCGAACTGGGCCGGCGCATCCTGGAGCTGTGCGTGGATGTCGGCGGCAGCATCACCGGCGAACACGGGGTGGGAGTCGAGAAGATCCGCGAAATGGAATATCTGTTTACCGACGCGGAGCTGCACCTGCAGACCAGACTGCGGGAGGTGTTCAACCCGCACGACCTGTGCAACCCCGGGAAGCTGATTCCACGCCCCGCGCGGTGCGTGGAAGTCAAACAGGCGGCGGCCGCTCTGGCCTCGCATACGGTGTGAATCCGTTTGCATACAGTGGCTAGTGACCATTGATTGACCGGCATATCAGACAGCAGGGGCGAAAAAACGACGGGTCCCAGCGCCCGTCCGGGAGGAAACACGCATGTTCACCCAGGTTTACACCCCGATTGCCGGAAGTGTGGGCTGGTCTGCCCTGATTGCCGTGATTCCCATCCTCTACTTTTTCGTCGCGCTGGTGGGACTCCGGATGCGCGCCCACTTGGCGGCTTTCACCACCGTCATCCTCGCCATTCTGGACGCCTGGGTCATCTTCCGGTTTCCCGTCGACAAGGCGGTTTCCGCCTCCGTCTACGGCATGTTCACGGGGCTCTGGCCCATCGGCTGGATTGTGTTCAGCGCCGTGTTCTTGTACCGCATCACGGTCAATACCGGCCACTTTGACATCATTCGTAGCTCCATCTCCGGACTCAGTCAAGACCGACGTATCCAGGCACTGTTGATTGCGTTTTCGTTCGGCGCCTTTCTCGAAGGCACGGCTGGATTTGGAACGCCGGTGGCCGTGGCCGCCGCCATGCTCGCCGGACTCGGTTTCAACCCGATGTACGCGGCCGGAATTTGCCTATTGGCCAACACCGCTCCGGTCGCCTTTGGCGCGGTCGGCATCCCCATCACCGCCATGGCTACCGCCACATCCTCCGATCCCCTGCTGATCAGCCAGATGGTCGGCCGCATCTTGCCGTTCGCGTCGCTCATCGTCCCGTTCTGGCTGATGATAGTGATGGCCGGTTGGCGCGGTATGCGCGAAGTGTTCCCGGCCGCGCTGACGTGCGGCCTGTCCTTTGCGGCCACACAATTTCTTATCTCCAACTTCGTCGGTCCCGAGCTGCCCGACATCGCGGCAGCCATCGTGTCGATAGTCTGCCTGGTTGTCCTGCTGCGCTTCTGGCGGCCGAAAACGGTGTGGAGGTTCCCAGACGAAACAGCGCCGCAAAGGTCGTCCGAAACGTCGTCAAGTGGGCCCAGCGCCGGGCAGGTGCTGAGGGCTTGGTCGCCGTTTCTCGTGCTCAGCCTGTTCATCGTGCTGTGGGCGCTGCCGTCCGTCAAGGACCTCCTCGCGGCAGCCACCGTGCTCGTCAATTGGCCGGATTTGCACCTGAAGGTCGCAGAGGCGGCTCCCATCGTGAATCAGGTCACCCCCGTCGCCGCCCAGTGGAAATTCGACAGCCTGGCGGCCACTGGCACCTCCATTCTTTTTACCGCCATCGTCACAAAATTCATTCTGAGGCAGGCGTGGAGAGATTGGTTCCGTACGCTGGCCGAAACGTTTGCCAGCCTCATCTATCCGCTGTTGACGATTGCTTTCGTGGTGGGATTCGGCTACCTGTTCAACTACTCCGGCATGGCGGCCACCATTGCCATGGCGCTGGCCGCCACGGGCGCGCTGTTTCCGTTCTTCGCCCCGTTCCTGGGGTGGCTTGGTGTGTTCCTGACCGGCAGTGACACCTCCTCGGACCTCCTCTTTGGCAACCTGCAAAAGCTGACCGCGTTGCAGTTGGGCCTCAGTCCCTACCTGACAATGGGCGCCAACTCGGCCGGCGGTGTCATGGGCAAAATGATCTCTCCGCAGTCGATTGCGGTCGGCACGTCGGCCACCGGCCTCGTGGGAAGGGAGGGCGACCTCTACCGGTTCACGCTCAAACACAGCATCGCCCTGGTCGTCCTGGTGGCCGTCATCAGCACACTCTACGCGTACGTCTTTTCCGGCGCCGTTCCACGCTAGACGGGCAAGTTTGCCCACGCGAAGCGGGGCTCAACGGAGGTATAATCCAGTGTTCGCACGGGGAAATTGGAAATGACGCTGTGCGAACGGAGGCCTCTGCATTGAACTGGAAAAGTTGGATTGCGGCCGCGATGGGCGCCTGGTTTGTGGTGGCGCCCTGGGCGCTCGGCGTTCCTCGCTCCCCACATTTGGTTTGGACCAGCGTGGTCTTCGGACTGCTGCAGCTGGTCGTGTCGGCTTGGGCGGCCGCGGTGCCGCGGGCGCCCAGCTGGCGGATGTGGCAACACTGGGTCGTGTTGTTGACCGGCATGTGGTTTCTCGTCGAACCCTTCCTCGGCACCTACGAGGTCGCTCAATACTGGGGAACGACGGGTCCGGCCCTGCTGACGATAGCCTTGGCCATTTGGAATCTCATGGAACACACCGGTTGGCACCCCAGCGAGAGAGGCCGCTCGGGAACGTGATTTTATGCCAAAGCCATCTCTTCTTTCAACATCACCCTGTAACGCACCCCAACCTGTGCCGCGCATATGCTATCAACGCGACACCAACCGGGGTGCACGGTTTTTCTCTGCGCCCATACGGAGGGAGAAGCCCCATGAAACCCTCATCGCCTCACGACGACGCTCTCTTTGAGCATCGCTTTTGGCTGCAGGTCTTGGGCGATCACGCTCGTTTCATCCATACGTCCCTGGCTCCGACGGAAGTCACGGAGATCCGACGCGCGCAGCGCTTCATCGAGGTGTTTGACAGCCTGCTGGCGCGGGCCCGCCAAAACCTCCATGATTCCGCCCTGACAAGGCTGCATACGCACGCCTACAAGGTCGCCAAGCGCTTGCGCGAATTCAAGCTGCACCTGCTGCGCCGCCATCTGGCGAGCGAAGTGGAGATGTCCCTGTCGCCGTCCTTTCTCAACCATATGGTCAACGAGAATGAAGAGTACTTGCGTATCATCGGCTGCTGGTTGGAAGGTCAGCAAACGCCCCTTATGAACCCTTTGCACCATCACCAGTTGTGGCTGCAGGATGCCTACGGCCATTCGGCCACCCTGGCCCAGACCGTGGACTTCAGCGAGTTCGACCTCAAGCGCAAGAGCGACCGCTTCACGCACGACTTCCAAGCCCTCTATTTGAAAGCCATCGAGCTGGCCGGATACCTGCGCACCCACCTGGACCATTTTCCGGCACTGGCCCGTTTCAACCGCCAAGTCGATTGGGAGATGCGGATGTTTCAGGCGTTCCTGCAGGAATTGCGGGGATGGGAGTTGACCGACGAAGTGCTGGGAGCCCTAAGCCCGCTCATGCCGGACCACATGTTCCGGGAAGAGTGCTACTACCTGATCAAACTGTCCGAGGTCAGCGACATCCCCCATCCCGCCTGTGATCCGACCCGGCCCCGCGTCGAACAGCCGCCCCGCTAAGCCACGCCGCCTGCTTTCGCCCGCAGCGGGTTCATTCGCTCTCGGCTGGCCGCCCGGTATCGCCTGCGCCCTCGTTCCCTGCCATATCGGTCCCTCCTGCCCAACCGAGAGTCAGCTCCCGGTTGCCAGCAGTCCGCGGATGACGCATGTTTGCGGCTCTGGATCAGCCGTCACCGGAACGTCGATGCGCCGCCGCAGCGTCTCCAGGACGCTGGCCATTTGGGCCCCGCCGCCCACCAGGACGATGCCCCGGTCCATCACATCCCCGACTAGTTCGGGCGGACACGCCTCCATCGTTTCGCGAACCAGCCCCAGGACCTGATCCGCGTACTGCTCCAGGCTCTCTTGCACAAAGGTCATCGGTACGGCCAGCGAGTCGGGCAGACCGGTAGCCAGATTTCGCCCGCGTACCGTGAACGTGGCCGGCCCGGCAGTGTCTTCCCCGCGATGCAGGTCTGCGGCGGCCACCTCGCTCACCTGCTCCGCCACATGCGCAGCGTCCGGACGGGCCGCCGCACCAGCGTCGGGAGCGCCGTCAGCACCCGTGTCCCCGCCCGTTCCGGCGCCTGCGGCGTGCGCGCTCACGGCGGCCGCGTCTGCCTTCGCTTGGCCGACGTGCTGACAGGCCATGCGTTTGAGCCTCTCCGCGGTAGCCAATCCGATGGCAAAGGCGTACCGACGCTGCACCCTGTCCACCAGTTCCTGGTCAATCGCCCGTCCGCCAAAATTCAGGGTGCGCCGCTCGACCACGCCGCCCAAGGATATCAGCGCCACCTGGGTCGCACCCCCGCCCAAATCGACAATCAGGGACCCGACCGGCTGATCAATGGGCAGTCCGGCCCCGCGCGCCGCCGCCAAGACAGCTTCGACGAATCGCACCCGGCGGGCCCCGGCCGCCTTCGCCGCCTCGTCGAAGGCCTTCCTGTCCACCTGCGACTGGTGGCTCGGGTGCGCCAACACCACGTCAAACCGTTTCCGGAAGCGGCCCGGCAGCAGCGTCGCAATCATGTATTTGAACACGTCGACAAGCGCCTCAAAATCACGTACGATGCTTCCTTCCACGGGAAACGCGATGCGGATGTGCCCCGGGTGGCGGCCAATCATCTGCTCCGCCCGCTGCCCCACCAACGGCCCGGGCGCCTGTCCGTACGCGACCACCGAAGGTTCGTTGAGAACGTCCGGACGGGTCTGCACCCCGGCGCGAAACCCACAGCTGCCTACGTCTATCGCCAAGTTCATGCGCTTCGCTCCTCGCTGAGTCAAATTCCGACGGAATTCGTCCCATAGTATTCGGACGCGAAGGCGCATGCTCGGGGGTCGCGAATTGGAAAAAGACGCCATATCGGCGCCTATCCCGCAGTCTATTCGAACAACCCTTGCAACTTGGTGAACGGGTTGTTGCGGAATTCCTCCTCGTAGACCACCTCGGTCTTCAGGCGGCCCGAGCAGTCGTTTTGTTCCAGGCGAAAGACCGGATCGTCATGGTTATAGATGGCGTTGAAAACGCGAAAGGTGTTGACGGTATCTGCCAGCGCGTTGTGGGCCTGACCCTCCGGCGCCAGCTGCAAGAGCTCCAGGGCGTTCTGCAGGCTGCTGCGCTGGCTCAGGTGCAGCTTGCGCCCGAACCACTTCTGGATGTCGTTGTAGTTGCGAATCCAGTCCAGTGACAGACCGTGCCGCCGGCAGTCCGCGATGAAATAATCCCGGTCCGACAGGGACCACGAACACAGATAATACTCGTCCTCGCCAATCCACTCCAGAAACGATTGCAGCACCTCGGGAAACCGCTTGGCACCCGCCATGTCCGCCTCGGTGATGCCGGTGAAGCGGGTGGTGACGACCGGAATGGAAGTGACGTCCTGCGGGCGTACATAAGCGTGAAAATGACCGGCATCCTTCCATTTTCCGTCTTCGTCAGGCACGGCGCGCAGCGCGGCAATCTCGATGATCTCCGCGTTGTACATGTGTCCGCGGCGGACAATCGCTTCCACGTCGTGAATGATGAGTTGTATGACCGCTCCCTCCCCCCTGATTGTGCGCGTCCTCACCCTTTTCTTCGATTCTAGCACAGCGGAGTTCCCTGTGAGCCCGGGCGGAAAAACTTTTGCCGTTCCTTGAACATGTCTTGAACATGCGTGGAAAACACCTACCTGGGGTCAGATTGGAATGGGTAAATTGGTGGTTTTTTACTCATGATATGGGTGCCATCGTCAACAAAGCGAACGAGGAGGGAGATCATGAAGCAGGACGCCAACAAGGGCCTGGCCAAGCTGTATTGGGTGCTGGGGATTATCATCGTTTTATTTTTCGCGCTCGGCGCCATCTTGTGGTGGTACGACGATTACATCATTCACGAACACGCCACGCTGGCGGCCTGGATGGGGAACCTGACCCACGCACACCATTTTGGATAGATGACCATAATTTTCACACGCTAGAAGGGCAGAAAGGAGACGGATGCGCCGATGAAGTACAAAGCCGCGCGTTGGCTTCGCATGCTGCCGGTAGGTGCCGCCTGCCTGCTGTTGTCCGGCTGCACGCGCGAGCAGTTCCTGGTGTTCAATCCAGCCGGACCAGTCGGAAGGATCGAGATGCACCTGATCATCCTGAGCATGGTGCTCATCGGCATCGTGGTCGTTCCCGTCATGCTGATCTTGTGGTACATCGTGCACCGCTTTCGGGATCGGCCAAACAACCGAGCGCCCTACCGGCCGGAGTGGTCGGAGAACAGGACCCTGGAGATCATCTGGTGGGGGATTCCGATTATCATCATTGGCATCCTCGCCGTCAACACCGTACACGACACGTTTCGGCTCACGCGGCCGCCGGAGCCGACCGGAAAACCACTGACCATCCACGTCACGTCCCTGGACTGGAAGTGGCTGTTCGAATACCCAGACCAGAAGATTGCCACCGTCAACTACTGCTACATTCCGACGGGGCGGCCGATTCAGTTTGTGCTGACCGCCGACGCGCCCATGAACTCGTTCTGGGTGCCGCAATTGGGCGGCCAGGAGTACACCATGCCGGGAATGGCCATGCGCCTGTGGCTTGAGGCGGATAAACCGGGCACCTATTTCGGCTCCGGCGCCAACTTCACCGGGCGCGGATACGCCCACATGAAGTTTGACGTGATAGCCACGTCGGACCCTGAGTTTTCACAATGGGCCGCCAAGGTGCGCCAAACCGCACCGGCCCTGACGCGCAGCGGCTACACCCAGCTGGTCAAACAAAGTGTGGTGGGACGGATGTCGTTCTCGTCGTTCCCGCCCGGACTGTTCCAGGAGACCATCATGCGCGAGGGCGGCATGTATATGAAACACGACATCTCAGTGCTCGACAACAAAGCGTAGGGAGGGTCAGGATGTGCCAGACGACACCCTGAACGTGAGCCATTTTCTGGTCACGGGAGATCCGCTCATCTATGGAGCCGATGTCTCGATTGTGGTGGTCAGCATCGCCATCGTCGCGGTCCTGACATACTACCGGAAGTGGGGCTGGTTGTGGCGGGAGTGGCTGACCACTGTGGACCACAAGAAAATCGGGATCATGTACATGATTGCAGCCCTGCTGATGCTGTTCCGGGGCGGCGTGGACGCGCTGTTGATGCGCATGCAGCTGGCGTTCCCGAACACGCGGTTCCTGGAGGCGGAGCACTACAACCAAATCTTCACCACCCACGGGACCATCATGATTTTGTTCATGGCGATGCCGTTCATCTTCGCGATGATGAACATCGCCGTCCCGCTGATGATTGGCGCGCGCGACGTGGCGTTCCCGTACCTGAACGCCATCAGCTTTTGGATGTTCTTTTTTGGCGCCATGTTGTTCAATCTGTCGTTTGTCATCGGCGGATCTCCAGACGCCGGTTGGACCAGCTACCCGCCCTTGGCGGAATCGGACTTCAACCTAGGTCCCGGAGAAAACTACTACCTGTTGGCGCTGCAGATCAGCGGCATCGGCTCCATCGCCACCGGCATCAACTTCTTCGTCACCATCCTGAAGATGCGAGCGCCGGGTATGACCTTGATGCGGATGCCCCTGTTCTGCTGGGCGATTCTCGCCACGTCGATTCTCATCATCTTCGTCTTCCCGGTGCTGACAGTGGCGCTGGCGCTGCTGCTCATCGACCGGATTGCCGGGGCGCACTTTTTCACCATGCTCGGCGGCGGCAATCCGATGATGTACATCAACATGTTCTGGATTTGGGGGCACCCCGAGGTGTACATCGTGATCTTGCCCGCCTTCGGCATCTTCTCGGAGGTGGTGGCGACGTTCTCGGGCAAGCGCATCTTCGGTTACGCCTCGATGGTCGCTTCCCTCATGGCGATTGCGGTCATCAGCTACTTCACCTGGGTGCACCACTTCTTCACGATGGGCGCGGGCCCCGGAGTCAACAGCTTTTTCGCCCTGTCGACGATGATTATCGCCATCCCCACGGGCGTCAAGATTTTCAACTGGTTAGCGACCATGTATAACGGACGCGTTCGCGTCACCGTGCCGATGAAATGGGCGCTCGGGTTCATTCCCAACTTTGCCGTGGGCGGCGCCACGGGCGTGATGCTCTCCGTCGCGCCCGCGGACTATCAGTACCACAACAGCTACTTCCTGATTGCCCACTTCCACCAGACGTTGATTGGCGGCGTCGTCTTCGGGATGCTCGCCGGCATGTACTACTGGTGGCCGAAAATGTTCGGTTTCGTGCTCGAAGAGCGATACGCGAATTGGGGCTTCTGGTGGTTCAACATCGGGTTTTACGTGTGCTTCATTCCGCAGTACCTGCTTGGGTTCATGGGCATGACGCGACGCATCTACACCTACCCGACCGGCATGGGCTGGTCCACACTGAACCTGATTTCCACCATCGGCGCCTTCATGATGGGGCTTGGCTTTTTGTTCATCGCGGCCGGGATTGTGTACAGCATCTTCTACGGGGAACGCGACACGACGGGCGATCCCTGGAACGGGCGCACGCTGGAGTGGTCGGTTCCGTCACCTGCGCCCCATTACAACTTTGCCCGGATTCCGGTGGTGACCAGCCGCGACGCCTGGTGGACAATGAAGAAGGAGCGCAAGCAGGGCGTCCTGCCGCCTGGCGAGGACGAGATTCGGCCCATTCACATGCCGAAAAACTCGGGTCGGCCGTTTATCCTCTCGCTGTCGTTCTTCGTCGCCGGGTTCGGGCTGGTGTTCCATTGGTACATCCTTACCGTCATCGGTTTCTCCGCGGTCGCGGCCTGCCTGTTGCTGCGGTCGTTTGACTACGACACCGACTACTACATTCCGGTGGACGAAATCAAGAAGACGGAAGCTTCCTACGGGAGGTCGTAACCATGTCGGTCACACAAGAAGCGCTCTCCAACCATCCGCCGTCGCACGTGGGAGGAGAGCACGTGGAGCATGCGGACCATCCGGATCCCAACCTGTGGATCTTCGGTTTTTGGATTTTCCTGGCGTCCGACTTAATCCTGTTCGCCAGCCTGTTCGCGACCTATGCGGTATTGCACACCCACATCGCGAACGGACCGTCTGCCCGCCAGATCTTCGACGTCACGGGATTTACGGCGGAGACCCTGTTCCTGCTCACCAGCAGTTTCACCTGTGGCCTGGCCACGTGGTCGATGCGGCGGGGCCAACGGGGATGGGTGGCGGGATGGCTGGTGGTGACGCTCATCCTGGGCCTGCTCTTCATCGGTTTCGAGGTCGATGAGTTTGCCACCAACTCCATGAAGGGCTATGGAATGAGCACCAGCGCCTTTTTGTCCGCGTTCTACACACTGGTGGGCACGCACGGCTGCCACGTCTCGCTGGGCATCTGCTGGATGATTGCGATACTCATTCAGGTGCTGCGCCTGGGCATCACCGAGGTCACCGCCCGCAAGGTGTTTGTGGTCGGCCTGTACTGGCACTTTCTCGACGTGGTGTGGGTGTTCATCTTCACGGTCGTCTATTTGACAGGGGTGATGGGCTGATGTCCATGATGGAAGAAAAGGTCCCCGGACACAAAGGCCGCGCGGAGGACGGAAAGTGGCCGTGGATGCACATCGTCGGCTTCGTGATCTCCATCGTCCTGACGCTGATTGCGCTGAGGCTGGTCCTGGCGCACGCCATGGCCCCGTCCGGGCTGTTCGTTACGATCATGGTGCTGGCTGTCCTGCAAATACTGGTGCAACTGTTCTTCTTCATGCACATCCTGGAGGGCGGCGGTCCCCGCTGGCACCTGTGGATGTTGACGCTCGGGTTCATCTTTGTCTTCACCATCGTCGCCGGATCCATCTGGATCATGACGTTTGGAGCGGAGGCCTACTGACGCTGCCCCATCCGCGGTCGCCTGTGGTATAACCAATAGGAGAACGCCAAACGACCGCCCGGTAGGGTGAGTTGGGGGGACAGACGATGGGGAGAGAAGACGTGTTTTCCGGGCAAACGGTCATCGTCACCGGGGGTGGCACCGGCATCGGCCGCGCCATCGCGCGTCGGCTGGCCGGAGCAGGGGCGCGCTTGGTCGTCGCGAGCCGGCGCATGGAACACCTGCAGCCGGTGGTGGATGAAATCGAGTCGCAGGGCGGCGAGGCGCTGGCCGTTCCGATGGACGTACGCAATCCGGACGATGTCGAACGCATGGTCCGATTGGCGTTAGCGCGGTTTGGCCGGGTGGACCACCTGGTCAACAACGCCGCCGGAAACTTCATCTGTCCCGCAGAACAGCTGACGCACAACGGCTGGCGAGCCGTGCTCGGGATTGTCCTGGACGGCACCTTCTACTGCTCGCAAGCGGTCGGCAAACGCTGGATTGAACAGGCGCAGTCAGGAACCATCACCAATATCGTCGCCACCTACGCCTGGGGCGCCGGGCCGGGGGTGGTGCACTCCGCCAGCGCCAAGGCGGGGGTCCTGGCGATGACGCGTACGCTTGCCGTGGAATGGGGCCGGTACCATATCCGCGTCAACGCCATCGCCCCTGGTCCCATCCGCGACACGGGGGGAGAGGCGCACCTGTTCCCCAGTGAGGAAGACAAAGTGCGCATGGCCGCTAGCGTCCCGCTCGGACGCCTCGGTCAGCCGGAAGAAATCGCCGCGGCCGCCGCGTTTCTAATGTCTCCCGAAGCCGCCTACATCAGCGGCGAGTGCCTGACCGTGGACGGAGCTCGTTGGCTCAACCATGACCTGTTTCAGATCCGTT
>NZ_BCQV01000057.1 GCF_001552255.1 Alicyclobacillus shizuokensis NBRC 103103 | reverse complement strand
GGTGGTAGATTCCGGATGCCTAGCTTTCCACCTCGCCGACACCCAAGACTCGGTGTCGTTGCCCGGGTCTCTCCAAGCCCCGCCCCGCCTTCAGCGCGGCGCAAAAAACCTTGTCGTGACGCGGGATTTGGCGGTTTTCAGGGCCGCCGGTCGAGCGGCGACGTTGAATACTATACTACGATTGCTGCGAGAGATCAAATGTAAATATAACCCATCTATAACCCATCAAAATTTCGCCGTATGCACCGGATTCCCCGCCGTCTCCGACCGGCGCGGCCAGCCTGGCCACTCACTGATACATATGCCAATCAGAATCAAAACAACCCCCACCCAGCGCAACCAATGCACCGACTCCGCCAGCAGGAGATGGGCCGACAGGACCGCAACAGGCAGTTCAATCGACGCGAGCACCCCGGCCATGCGGCCACCGGTACGCGGCGTGGACACGAGCATCAACAGCATCGGCAGCACCTGGCCGAACAAGGCAATCAGGCCTCCCCAAAGCCACAGCCCCCGGTTGACCGATCCGTCCCACAGAAAGCTCGGCGGGAAAAGCGGCAGGATGACTAATCCGGAGATGGTCACAGTCACGGCGGACCTGGTGATGGGCGGCGTGCTGGTGTCGACGTAGCTGGATAGGTACAGCGTCAGAGCGTAGAATAGCCCCGCCAGCAGTCCAAGCCCCACAGCCCACCAAGGCACAGCCGGGATCCGCTGGCCGATGATACCGACCGCCAACACGGTGCCGCCGACAATCATCAGCATCCCCAACCACTTCTGCACCTCTGGCAGGCGACGGGTCACCAACACATCGATGACCATCACCATCCAGGCGAACTGGAACAGCATGATGATGCCCAAGGAAGCGGGCATCCGCGTCAACGCCAGATAGTAGCAAAAACTTGTGCCCGCGCCGCACACACCGAGGACAGCCACAATCAACCACTGAGACGCGGGCATCCGCAGGCGACGCGCCCGCCATATCCCCAGCGCCCACAGGATCAACGCGGCCAAGCCGTACTGTGCGTCGGTCATTTGCTGTGTTGACAACCCGTGGGCATACCCCAGCTTCAACAAAGGAGACACGACGCCAAAGCAACTGCCGGCCACCAACATCAAGACGGCAAACACTGCCCGCTGCGCCAATCTCTTCGACCTCCCCGACGTCCATGCGCCCTGCACGATCTCCGCCACGTGAAAAGACCGGGCTCTGCCCGGTCCTGTAAGGTGCAAGGCGATGCCCTCCAGGGCTTTCGCTCTCCCACCGAACCTTGTCTTTGTCCGCATCGGATCTCTATCTGGCTGGCTCACTGCAAGCCATTCCCAGTATACCGCCCTTTTCCCCCTGGCGCCAACCCTACAACCCGCGCCCGATGTCGCGCCGCAGATATTTGTCAGCAAAGGTGATGCCGTCGGCTCCGCGGTAGGCCGCATCCCGCGCCTCGGACAGGGTCTGTCCAACGCCTGCCACCGTCAACACACGGCCGCCCGCTGTTTTCAGCTCACCCGATGCCCATGCGGTTCCTGCGTGAAAGACGATGGGTCCCCCCGTCGCGCCGCCCGGCCCGCCCGACGTAAAGCCCGATAAAGAAGAGGATGCGCTCAGCTTGGGGGCGAAGGAAATCACGTCCCCCTTGCGTGGCGACTCGGGGTACCCGGCCGCGGCCAACACCACACACACCGCGTATTCCGGCCTCCAGGCCACCTTCGCCTCGGCCAGGCGGCCTTCGCTGACCGCCCAGACAATCTCCAGCAAATCGGAGGCCAAAAGCGGCAGGACCACTTCCGCCTCCGGATCGCCCAAACGGACGTTGAACTCCACCACCTGCGGCCCGTCGTCCGTCAACATCAAGCCAACGTACAGCACACCGCGGTAAACGCTGCCCCACTCCCGCAGCGCCGCCAGCGTGGGCCGGACAATGCGCCGCTCCACCTCCCCCGCCAGCGCCTGGCTGTCCGCGTCCGGCAGCGGCGCGTAGGCGCCCATGCCACCCGTGTTGGGTCCGGTGTCCCCTTCACCGATGCGCTTGTGATCCCGCGCCGGCAGCATGGGCACGACGGCGCTCTCGTCGATGAAGAACATGAGCGACGCCTCGCGCCCAACCAAGAACGACTCAATCACCACGCGCCGGCCGGCCTCGCCGAAGCGGCCCGCCTGCATCATGCCGTCGACGGCGCGGCACGCCTCCTCCACCGTCCCGGCCACCGTGACGCCCTTGCCGGCCGCCAGACCGTCCGCCTTGACAACAATGGGCGCCCCCTGCCGCCGGATGTACGCCTTCGCCGCCTCCGCGTCGGTGAACGTCCGGTGCGCGGCCGTCGGCACGCCGGCCTCTTCCATCAGCGCCTTGGCGAACGCCTTCGACGTTTCCAACTGCGCCGCCGCCTTCGTCGGGCCAAAGGCGCGGACGCCCGCCTCGGTCAGGGCGTCCACCAGCCCGACGGAGAGCGGCTGCTCCGGCCCCACCACCACCAGCTGGATGCCGTTCGCGCGGCAAAACGACACCAGGCCGTCCACATCGTCCGCGCCCAGCGGCACACACTCCGCCACCTGAGCCAGTCCCGGGTTCCCCGGGGCCGCATACAGCCGCGGCTGCAGCGGGCTTTGCGCCAGCTTCCAGGCGATGGCGTGCTCGCGCGCCCCCGCGCCGACCACCAACACCCGCGCATGGTTTGGGATTTCGAGTGCCATCTTGTCTCTCCTCTCAGTGCAAGAAGTGGCGCCGGCCGGTGAACACCATGGCGATGCCGTGTTCGTCCGCCGCCTCGATGCTCTCCCTATCCTTGATCGATCCGCCCGGCTGCACGATGGCGGTGACACCGGCCGCGGCGGCTGTGTCCACCGTGTCGCGCATCGGAAAGAACGCGTCCGACGCCAGCACGCTGCCCTCGGCGCGCGGCCCGGCCTGCGCGATGGCAATCTTGGCGGCGCCGACGCGGTTCATTTGCCCAGCGCCAACCCCCAGCGTCATCACCGAGTTCGCCAGGACAATCGCGTTCGACTTGACAAAGCGGACGATTCGCCAGCCAAATCGAAGCGCCTGCCACTCCTCCTCGGTCGGCTGGCGGCGCGTGACCACCCGCCACGCGTCCGATCCGGCGTCGCCGACGTTGACCTGCTGCACCAAGAGACCGCCCGAAACGCGGCGCAGCAGGTGATCACCGGGCCGCCAAAGCGGCTGGGTCATGTCAACCTCCAGCAGGCGCAGATTCTTCTTCCGCCCCAGCCGCGCCCGCGCCTGCTCACTGAAGCCGGGCGCCAGGATGATCTCCAGGAACATCGACGCCAGCCTGTCCGCCAATTCGGCCTCGACGGAGCGGTTGAGGGCGATGATGCCGCCGAAGATGGAGACAGAATCGGCCTCGTACGCGCGGTCAAACGCCTCGTCGAGCGTCGCGCCCAGGCCGACGCCGCACGGGTTCATGTGCTTGACCGCCACCGCCGCCGGCTGCCCCAGGTCGTCCAGGGCGCGCAGGATTTGCAGCGCGGCGTCCGCGTCCTGGATGTTGTTGTAGGACAGCTCCTTCCCCTGCAGCTGGCGCGCCCCGGCTATCGTCGCCGGGCTGGCGTCCGCATCAGCGTAGAAGTGCGCCCGTTGATGCGGGTTCTCACCGTAGCGCAGGGCCTGCTTATGGACGAACGACACCTGGTAGAGCGGCGGCCATGCCGCGTCGGCGGGTAGACCTGCCTGTTGGCCCGACCCCTTGGCCGCCAAAGACCGGGCCGCCGACTCGCCGCCCGCGCCGGAGCGCCCGTCCTTGGCCGCGGCCGCCTCCAGGTAGGCGGCAATCGCCGCGTCGTAGGCTGCCGTTTCAGCGAACACCTTGGCCGCCAAGCGCGCCCGTTCGTCTGCCGTCAACTCCCGCCCGCTCGCGAGCGCTTCGCCCAGCCAGGCGTAATCGGCCGGATCGACCACTGGCAGGCAGCCGCTGTGGTTCTTCGCGGCAGCGCGCAGGAGCGACGGCCCACCGATGTCAATCATCTCCACCGCCTCGGCGAACGTCGCGCCCGGCCGCGCGATGGTCTCGCGAAACGGGTACAGGTTGACGACGACCACGTCGATCCGATCGATACCGTGCTCGGCAATCGCCGCCATGTGGCCGGGGTCGTCGCGGCACGCCAGCACACCGCCGTGGATGCGCGGATGCAGGGTCTTCACGCGCCCTTCCAGCATCTCCGGAAAACCGGTGTAATCCGACACCTCCGTCACCGCGATGCCTGCCTCCCGCAGGTGGCGGGCGGTGCCCCCGGTCGAGAGGATGCCGAACCCGGCCACGACCAGGCGGCGGCAGAAATCGGCAACGCCCTGTTTATCGAAAACGCTGACAAGAGCCCACTTGTTCACGTGCACGCCTTCCTTTCTCAGGTTTCTCCAACAAGCAGCCCGCGCACCGCCAGACCGACCGCCAGCGGGTACAGCCCGTGCTCGACCGCGTGGATGCGCGTCAACAAATCCTCCTCGGCGGTGCCGTCCGGGATGGACACGCGCGCCTGCAGCAAAATCGGCCCCGTGTCCACCCCCGAATCCACCAGGTGTACCGTCACCCCGGTCTCCTTCGCCCCCGCGGCCAGGACGTCCTTCACCGCCTGGCGGCCGGGGAAGTGCGGCAACAGGGACGGATGGATGTTGAGGATGCGGTTCGGGTACGCGCTCAACAGCACATCCCCCACCAGCCGCATATACCCGGCGAGAGCCACCCATTCCACCTCATGTTGCCGCAAAAATGCGAGCACGTCCCGTTCAAACGCCGGCTTGTCCGGGTACTCGCGGGGGCGCCTGGCGAACACCGGCACCCCCGCCCGCTGGGCGCGCGAGACCGCGTAGGCGCCCGGCTTGTCTGACACCACCGCCACCACGCGCGCCGGCCAGGCAGGATTGCGCGCTGGTTCGTCGAGCAGCGCCTGCAGGTTGCTGCCGTTGCCCGAGGCGAACACCGCCAGGCGCACCCGACGGGCGTTCATCGGCCGGGTGGGCGGCCGTTGGATATCCTCGGTCCATTCGCAGGGCTTCACCGGCCGCCCTCCTCCACCAGGCGCGCGTTCCCGCTGCCAGCGACGATGCGGCCAATCCGATAGGCGCGCTCCCCCTGTTCCGCAAACCAGTTCACCGCGGCATCGGCCTGCTCCTCCGGAACCACCAACGTGTAGCCGACGCCCAGGTTCCAGACGCGCGCGGCGCTGGCCAGGTCCATGCCGCTCTGCGCCAGCAACCAGGAGAACACCGGCGGCACCGGCCACCGTCCCACCCTGATCTCCGCGGTCAATCCGTCCGGCAGCGAGCGCGGCACGTTCTCCACCAGCCCGCCGCCAGTGATGTGCGCCATGGCGCGGATATCGATGCCGTCGGCCAAAGCCGCCAACACCGGCCGCACGTAAATGCGGGTGGGCCACAACAGTTCATCCGCCCAGGTCCAGGGACGCTTGGCAGCCGTGGCACCCAGGAGCTCCGGCCCGCGGGCCGCCGGAAACGGCAGCGGGTCGGCCAATTGGACCCCCGCCTCGGCAATCAGCTTGCGCACCAGCGAATAGCCGTTGGAGTGCAGGCCATCGCTGGCCAATCCGATGAGGGCATCGCCCGCCTGAACGCGGTGGCCGTCGATGATGTCCGGCTGGTTGGCCACCCCCACGGCGAATCCGGCCAGATCATATTCGCCGGGCGCGTACATCCCCGGCATCTCCGCCGTCTCGCCGCCCAACAGGGCGCAGCCAGCCGTCCGGCAGCCAACAGTGACGCCCGCCACCACCGCTTCCGCCACCTCCACGTCCAGTTTGCCTGTCGCCAGATAATCGAGAAAGAACAGCGGCTCGGCGCCCGAGGTGAGGATGTCGTTGACGCACATCGCCACACAGTCGATGCCAATGGTGCCGTGGCGTCCGGTGGCAAACGCCAGTTTCAACTTTGTCCCCACGCCGTCGGCGCCCGAGAGCAGCACCGGTTGCGGAAAGCGGTTGACGTCGATGCGGAAGCCACCGGAAAAGCCGCCGATGGCCGCCATCACCTCCGGCCGGCGCGTTTCTGCGGCCAGACGGGCATAGCGCCGCGCCGCTTCGTTGCCCGCCGCGATGTCGACCCCGGCCGCGCGGTACTCGTCGCTCATCACACCCCGACCCCCTGCTGGCTGACGTCGTACTGCTCCTTGCTGATAGGGTACACCTCGGTCGGATAGCAACCGGTGAAACAAGCGTTGCAAAACGGATAGGGCGCATCCTGAGGCACTCCGAACGCCTCCATCGTCTCCTCCACCGTCAGGAATTCGAGCGAATCCGCCCCAATCTCGCGGCAGATCCCCTCCACAGAATGGTCCGCTGCAATCAGCTGGCCCTTCGAGGAAGTGTCGATGCCGTAGTGACAGGCGTGTTTGTATGGCGGGCTGGAGATGCGCACGTGCACCTCCGTCGCTCCCGCCTCGCGCAGCAGCTGCACCAGGCGGCGGCTGGTGGTGCCGCGGACAATCGAATCGTCAATCAGCACCACCCGCCGTCCGTCCACCACCGAACGCACCGCGTTCAGCTTCAGCCGCACACCCAGGTCGCGCAGGGCCTGGGAGGGCTGGATGAACGTGCGCGCCACGTACTTGTTTTTCACCAGCCCCATCTCGAGCGGGACGCCGCTGGCCTCGGCAAACCCGGCCGCCGCCGAGACACTGGAGTCGGGCACGCCAATTACGATGTCACCCGCCGCCGGGTGGCGCTCGGCCAGGATGCGGCCCAGCTTCTTGCGCACCGCGTGCACGTTCCAGCCGTCGATGTCGCTGTCCGGGCGCGCAAAATAGATATGCTCGAAGGTGCACATCGCCCGCCGCGTCGGCTGCGCCGGTGCAATGGCGGTCAGCCCGCCCGCGTCGATGACCAGCGTTTCCCCGGGCTCGACGTCGCGGACGAACTCGGCACCAATCGTCTCAAACGCGCACGACTCGGACGCCACCACGTACGCCTCGCCCAACCGGCCCAGAGCCAGGGGACGCAGGCCGTACGGATCGCGCAGGGCAATGAGCCGATCGTCGGTCAACAGCACAAACGCGTAGCCGCCCTTGACCATGCTCACGCTGGTGCGCACCGCCTCAATCAGGTTGGTCTGCACGGAGCGGGCAATCAGGTGCGCCACCACCTCGGTGTCGCTGGTCGATTGAAACAGGCTCCCCTGGCGCTCCAGGAGCACGCGCAGGGCGGGCGCGTTGACCAGGTTGCCGTTGTGGGCCAACGCCAAGCTGCCGCGGTGCGTGCGGAAGGTCAGCGGCTGCGCGTTCTCGACCGTGTTTTGTCCGGCCGTCGAATAGCGCACGTGGCCAATCGCCGCGTGGCCGCGCAGGCGCGCCAGGTCTTCGCGCGTGAACACGTCGGAGACCAGCCCCAGGCCGCGGTGGTTGTACATCCGTTCCCCGTCCACGCTGGCCATGCCGGCCGCCTCCTGGCCGCGGTGCTGCAGCGCAATCAGCGCCACGTGCGTGATCTGCGCCGCGCTCGGGTGGCCATAGATGCCGAAGACGCCGCACTCCTCATGGGGGCCATCTGTCCGTTCCAGCCACATCACGCATCCGCCTCCCCTCGCGCGCTGGGTGCCCGCATGGCCTGCGGCAGCGCGCCCTCGTAGGCAGCCCGGGCCGACGCCAACGGCAGCGTCAGCCAGACTCCGTCGTCGCCGCCGATGATCACCGCATCCCCGCCGGTTTTGCCGAGCACAAGCGCCGGCACGCCGGCCTGTGCCGCCTCCTGGACAATCACCTCGGCCGACGCCCCATCCACCTCGAGCAAAATCCGGCTCTGCGCCTCCGAGAACAACAGCCCGGCCCGTTCCAGGGCGTCTCGGGGCGTCACGGGCAGCGTCACCTCGGCGCCGACACCGCCTGCGATGGCCATCTCCGTCAACGCCACCGCCAGTCCCCCGTCCGACACGTCGTGCGCGGAGCGGACACGGCCGGTCCGGATGAGGCTTTGCACCAAGTCCTGCACGCGCCTCTCCAGTGCCAAATCAAGGGGCGGGGCGTCGCCGGCGGGCTGGCCGGCCAGCAGCTGCCAGAACAGGCTGCCGTCGAGCGCGGAGTCGATGGGACCGACGAGGACGATGGCTGAATCGGCCGTGCAAAACGCCGACTCGGTCACGTGCGCCAGGTCCTCAATCACGCCCAACGCGCCGACCACCGGCGTCGGGAAGATGTCCTGCCCCTGACTCTCGTTGTAGAAGCTGACATTGCCGCTGACCACCGGCGTATCCAGCGCCCGGCAGGCCTCAGCCATCCCCTCCACAGCGTCGATGAACTGGCGCATGACCGCAGGTTTTTCCGGATTGCCGAAGTTCAGGCAGTCAGTGATGGCGAGCGGCTTCGCGCCGCTGGCCACCAGGTTGCGGGCCGCCTCGGCCACCGCAATCGCCCCGCCCCGACGCGGGTTGAGGTACACGTAGCGGCCGTTGCCGTCAGTGGCCAGCGCCACCGCGCGCTCCGCGCCTGGCAGGCGCACCACCGCCGCGTCGCTGCCTGGCCCCACCTGAGTCGCTGTGCGCACGCTGGTGTCATACTGACGATACACCCAACGCTTATCGGCGATGGAGGGGTGCGCGAGCAGTGTGAGCAGGTACTGCGCCCAGGCATCTGCGTCCCCCGCCGCCGGCTCCGGCTTGGCCACCGTCAAACCGGGTTGCACGTACTTTGCGTCCGCCGGGCGGTCGTACACCGGTGCCTCGTCGACCAACGCCGCCACCGGCACATCCGCCACCACCTCCCCGGCGAACCGAAGGCGCAGCCGGCCGTCGCCGGTGACGCGGCCAATCTCCGCGACCTCCAAGCCCCACTTGCACAAAATGGAGAACGCCAGCTCTTCCCGGCCCTTCTCCATCACCACCAGCATCCGTTCCTGCGACTCGGAGAGCATCATTTCGTACGGAGTCATGCCCTCCTCGCGCACCGGCACCCGGTCGAGATCGAGTTCCAAACCGCCGCCGGCCCGCGCCGCCATCTCCGCCGACGAGGATGTCAGCCCCGCCGCGCCCATGTCCTGGATGCCGACCACCGCGCCCGTCGCGATAAGCTCCAGGCAGGCCTCCATCAGGAGCTTGCCGAGGAACGGATCGCCCACTTGCACAGCGGAGCGTTCCTTCTCCGTCGGGTCTTCCGCTGACGCGAAGGTGGCCCCGTGGATGCCGTCGCGCCCCGTCCGCGCGCCGACCACAAACACCGGGTTACCCACGCCGCGCGCCGCGCCCTTGGCCATCTTGTCGGCCTCCAACACGCCGACGCACATGGCGTTGACCAGCGGGTTGTGACGGTAGCTCTCGTCAAACACCGTCTCGCCGCCGACGGTCGGGATGCCGACGCAGTTGCCGTAGCCGCCGATGCCGGCCACCACGTTGGCGAACAGATAGCGCGTGCGATCGTCCGTCAAAGGGCC
Organism: Alicyclobacillus shizuokensis NBRC 103103; assembly: GCF_001552255.1. GTDB lineage: Bacteria > Bacillota > Bacilli > Alicyclobacillales > Alicyclobacillaceae > Alicyclobacillus_G > Alicyclobacillus_G shizuokensis. The sequence continues at coordinate 6,661 of NZ_BCQV01000057.1, read as the reverse complement.
AAAGCGCAGGCTGTCGAGAAACGCAATCGGGCGCGCTCCCATCGTGAACACGTCGCGCAAAATCCCGCCCACACCGGTGGCCGCCCCCTGGTACGGCTCCACGGCGGAAGGGTGGTTGTGGCTCTCCATCTTGAACGCCACCGCCAGCCCGCCGCCCACGTCGACGACGCCCGCGTTCTCGCCTGGGCCCTGCAGGACCTGCGGGCCGCTGGTCGGGAACTTGCGCAGGTGGATTTTCGAGCTTTTGTAGCTGCAGTGTTCCGACCACAACACGCCGAACAAACCCGCCTCGACGTAGTTGGGCAGCCGCCCCAGCCGCTCGCAGACGCGTTCGTACTCGGCCTCGGTCAAGCCCAGCTCGAGGTACCGGCGCTGCTCCCGTATCTCCTGCGGCGTCGGTTGGCCGCTTGTGCCGGCCGCCGCCTTTGTCTGTACGCGCACCTCAGCCAAGCCTTCCCACTCCTTCCGCGGACGCCGCCAGTGACGCCCCCTGTTGTTCCACATAGCGGTGCATGGACGTGAACATGCGGGCGCCGTCGGTCGAACGCATCCATTCGGCCACCGCGCGCTCCGGGTGTGGCATCAGGCCCAGGATACGGCCGTTGGCCCCCAGCACGGCGGCGATGTCTTGGGCCGATCCGTTCGGATTCTGCACATACCGCAAGACGGCGCGCCGCTCTCGCTGCAACTGGCTCAGCGTCGCCGCGTCCGCATGGTAGCGCCCGTCGCGGTGGGCGATGGGGATGCGGATGCGTGCGCCGGGGGCGTAGTCGAGCGTGAACGGCGTCTCTGCGTTCTCCACCCGCAGTTCCGCCAGCTCGCAGCGAAACTGCAGGTGATCATTGACGAGCAGGGCCCCAGGCAAAAGCCCTGCCTCGGTCAGCACCTGAAACCCGTTGCAAATGCCCAGCACCAGGGCGCCGCGCTGGACGGCCGCGCGGACACCAGCAATCGCCGGCGCAAAGCGGGCGATGGCCCCGCTGCGCAGATAATCGCCATAGGAAAAGCCGCCCGGCAGGATGATGGCGTCGTACGCCGACAAATCACTTCGGTCGTGCCAGACGAGGTCGACCGGGTCGCCGAGCACCCGGTCAATCGCAAGGGCCGCGTCCTCGTCGCAATTCGATCCGGGGAAGACGATGACCGCCCATCTCATTGGGCTCCCTCCTCCACGTGCACGGCGTACGTCTCCATCACCGGATTGCACAGCAGCTCTTCACAGGCCCGGCGCACCTTTGCCTCCGCCTCGTCCCGATTGTCGGCCGCCACCGTCAACTCGATGGACTTGCCGATGCGCACCTGCTCCACACCGTCGTGGCCCAGGCTGGCGAGCGCCTGCAGCACCGCGTGTCCCTGCGGGTCAAACACGCTCGGCTTCAACCACACCCGCACCGTCGCGCGCCACTTCGTCATGCCTCTATCCCCTCTTCCACACGGCTTAGTACTTCCCGGTAGGCCGCCTCAATGTCGCCCAAGTCACGGCGAAAGCGGTCTTTGTCCAGTTTCTTCTGCGTCTTCGCGTCCCAAAACCGGCAGGTGTCCGGCGAGATTTCGTCCGCCAGGCGCAGCCTGCCCTCGGCGTCGATGCCGAACTCCAGTTTGAAGTCGACCAGGGTGATGCCGATGCGGCGCAAAAACCCGCCCAGGATATCGTTGACAAGCAGCGCCATCTGCCGCATCTGATCACGCTCGGCCGCCGGGGCGAGACCCAGCACCTCGATGTGGTCGTCGGTGACGAACGGATCGCCCAGGGCGTCATCTTTGTAATAGAATTCGACAATCGGACGCGCAAGCGGAGTGCCCTCGGCAATGCCGAGCCGCTTGGCCATGCTGCCTGCGGCCAGGTTGCGCACCACTACTTCCAGCGGCACGATGCGCACGGCGTGCACCAGCGTCTCGCGGTCGCTGAGCGGCTCGATGAGGTGGGTCTGCACGCCCTGCTTGGCGAGCAGCCGCATGAACAGGTTGGACAGTCGGTTGTTGACAACCCCTTTGCCGGCGATGGACCCGCGCTTCTGCCCGTTGAAGGCGGTCGCGTCATCCTTGTACTCAACGATGTACTGTTGAGGATTGTCCGTGCGATAGACCTTTTTTGCCTTGCCTTCGTAGAGCAGTTCCAATTTGGCGGCCATGGTTCCTCTCCCTCCCTGTGGTGTGTCGAGGGCCCGGGACGATGAACGGCCCGCCCCCCGACCTACGCGGGGAATGCGAGCCGTTGCTGGCTGGCGACACCGAGAAGGGCGCTACGCTGTGGGGCGGGTTGCTTGCCGGCGGCCTGTCAGCCTCGCGCAATCCCGAGGCTGACAGCCTGGCGCGGCAGGCTGAACCGATCCGAAACACGCCCGGTGCCTTGATTCCCCTCGTAGTCCGGACCTTTACGGGGTCCGGGTAGAAACTCTCAGGCCGTATCCCTGAGGATATACGAGACTGACGGGTATCCGATTGTCTGCGCACGCCAGGGCAAAGGCTGCGCCGCAAACGCGCCGGAGCGCGGATACGGGGCCGTCAGATGCCCAGGCGGGCGAGAATCTCGTCCACCCGGCGCAGGTGCCAGGCGGGATCAAAACACGCCTTGAGTTCTTCCTCGCTGAGTCTCTCCCGGACGAGCGGCGCCTCGCGGATGATGTCGTAGAACGGGCGCTCCTCTTCCCAAGCGCGCATGGCGGCCGGCTGCACGGTGTCATACGCCTCCTCGCGCGCGACGCCCTTGTCAATCAGGGCGGTCAGCACGCGCTGGGAGTAGGTCAGACCATGGGTGCGCTCCATATTCCGCTTCATGTTCTCCGGATAGACGCGCAGGTCCTTCAGGATGCGGTTCATCCGGTGCAGCAGGTAGTCGGTGAGAATCGTGGCATCCGGGAGGATGACGCGCTCGACCGACGAGTGGCTGATGTCCCGTTCATGCCACAGCGGCACGTCTTCCAACGCCGGCACGACAAACCCGCGCAACACGCGCGCGAGCCCGCTGATCTGCTCGCAACCGACCGGGTTACGCTTGTGCGGCATGGCCGATGATCCCTTCTGCCCCTTGTAAAACGGCTCCTCGACCTCACGGATCTCCGACTTTTGCAGGCCGCGAATTTCGGTCGCGATCTTGTCCAGGGTGGTGCCGATGAGGCTGAGCGTGAAGATGAACTCGGCGTGCCTGTCTCGCTGCAGGGTCTGCGTGCTGATGGGCGCCGGCTTGAGCCCCAGGCGCTGGCAGACATAGCGTTCCACGAACGGATCGACATTGGCGTAGGTGCCGACCGCCCCAGAGATCTTGCCGTAGCGCATGCGCTCGGCGGCCGCTTCGAAGCGCTCCAAGTTCCTGTCCATCTCGGCGTACCAGAGCCCCGCCTTGAGGCCAAACGTGGTGGGTTCGGCGTGCACGCCGTGCGTGCGGCCCATCATGATGGTGTGGCGGTGCTGGTCGGCGAGGGTGCGCAGGGTATCGAGGATTTCCTGCAGATCCGCCCGGATGATGGCAATCGCCTGCTGCAGCTGCGCGGACAGGGCGGTATCGACGACGTCGGTCGAGGTCAGGCCGTAATGGACCCACTTGCGCTCCGGGCCCAGCGACTCAGACACAGCGCGCGTGAAGGCGACCACGTCGTGACGCGTGGTCTCCTCGATTTCCAGGACGCGCTCCACCGAGAAACGGGCCTTCTCGCGAATCGCCGCCGCGTCTTCCTCGGGAATGACACCCAACTGGGCCCACGCCTCGCAAGCGAGGATTTCCACCTGCAACCACCAGTGGTACCGCTGCTCCAACGTCCAAAGCCTGCCCATCTCAGGGCGGGTATAGCGGTCAATCACAGGATCGCTCCTCCTCCAGCCAGCGGTGGACACCTTCCGTCCACCTGTATCCGTTGCCAGTGTAACCCCGGTCTGCTGGGGTGTCAACCAAAATCCGAACAATGGAAGAAACTATACATAGGAATGTTCGTCCATCGGATGGTTTGGCTCCGTCCGCCGCAGCGGGTATCATAGATAGTGTGTTTCGTTATGAGGGAGGGACGCCGAAGTGAAACAGGTTGTCGAAGGATTGAAGGAACAGGTGGCCGCGCATCGCCACCCCAACCATGACGCACCGGCCGTGTTTGTCAACCGCTGGTCGCCACGGGCGTTTGCCTCGCGGCCTGTTGATGAGGAGACGTTGTTCGCGGTGCTGGAGGCGGCCCGCTTCGCGCCCTCGGCCAACAACCTGCAGCCTTGGCGCTTCGTCTTAGCCCGTACGGATGTGGACAGAGACCTGTTTTGTCAATTCATCAACGAGGGCAATGTGACATGGTGCCAAAAGGCGCCGGTGCTGTTGCTGTTGGCTTCTGAAGCCACGATGGAGGATGGCCGCGCCAACCGGATGCACGCGTTTGACGCGGGCGCTGCCTGGGTCTCCTTGGCGCTGGCCGCCGAGATGAAGGGTCTGGCGGCACACGCGATGGGCGGCTTTGACCGCGCCAAAGCGCGTGAGCTGCTGGCCCTTCCGGATGGATTCGAGCCGCAGGTGGTGATTGCCCTCGGCTACCAGGGCGACGCCGCCGACTTGCCGCCCGCTCTCCAGGAGCGCGAGCAGCCGAACGGCCGCCGCCCCCTGGCTGAGACGGTGTTTGAAGGGCGCTTTGGTCGCGAGGTCGATGGACTGGCGTGATTGTACAATGGACCGAACCGAGAATGATTCTGGCACGGCCTCGTTGCGCTGGTTCTCATGTCCTTTGACATGATCAGCACGGATGTTTGCATGGGCCCTCACCTCCCGCACGTAGGGGCCTGCGGACCGCGCGGCGGGTACCGGGAGGTGAGGCCCATGGAGCGGAGAGATTTCTGCTTGAACTGACGATACCAATGCCGATAACGCACCTGGTGTTGTTGCAGCTCAAGGGGGAACCGTGACCCGTAGACGCATATCATTCCCCGTTCCTGAAGCCCTGAAGATATTTGCATATTTAGATGTCATCCCGCATACACGGAACCACCGTTTTGCCTTCCCATAGTTTTCATGCGCATAGGCAAGGGAGCATGCCCATCTGCCCTATCTGGAGTGAAGCCGTCATAATCTTCAGTGTAATCGGTGCCTATGCACAGATCCGCAGCGTTTCTCTCCACTTTTTACTTGTGGAAAACACGTATACGACCGTCAGATTGTCGGCTACCACAGTGGGCTTCGTTGTGCATTCCAGTCTGAACTATCTGCCTCCGGTAGAATAGAGGATCAGCGGCTGATCGCCGAGGGCGAGCGCGGTGGGCTGAATTGTGATGAATCACGAAATGGTGGGGTTAGAAGAGAAGCGACTGCATCCGCTAACGGAGTAGAAGCCGACCTGGGACACATCGGTCCTGGTCGGCTATTCGCATACTGGATGCGCCCGTAAGCGGCGATTGCTCAATTGCTGGAAGTCTCCATTAGAATTGATGACACCTGATTTGATGACACCGGGAAAGCCGCGGATTATACTGATCATATAACAGGTGAGAAAATGAAAAGTGTGCGCAACGCAAACGACGTTTTGTCCAAGCACTTGACGGGCGCCTGCCCCGACGGTGTTTTGGACGTGATTGGTATCTCGCATGCCCCAGTGGTTCGCGCTTTGCCGACAGAGCTGGACGAAGTCGTTATTCGTCAGCAGTTCACGGACATCATGTTCGAGTTGGAAACTGGGGAGATTTTGCACCTGGAGTTTCAGTCGAGTCGTGAGGCCACACTGAATCGGTTTTTGGCGTACGATGTGGCCTTAGCTGAACGGTTTGGCCGTAAAATCCGAACCATCGTGATGTACACGGGTGATGTGCATTCTGGGCCGGATACGCTCGATATCGGCAGTGCCAAATACCATGTCGAAAACGTATTTCTGAACCGTCTCAACGGGGATGATGCACTCGACACCGTGAAAAGGCATCTGGAATTCGGTGATTGGACAGAACAGGACCGCGTTCGCTTAGCCTTCGCGTTCCACATGCATTTTGAAAGAAGGTCTCGCGATGAGGCGTTTAATGAAGTTCTGGAGTTAACAAGGAAAATTCCGGATACCTTTGAGCAAGACTATGTTACAGCGCTGATTCTGGGATTGAGTGGGCGGAATTTAACGGATACACAAAAGCAACATCTGAAGGAGACGATGAGGATGACTGATGTGGTTCGGGAGTTGGAACAAGAAGCGTTGGAAAAAGGGCGTCGGGAAGGAGCGGATAACAAGGCGCGAGAGGTTACGCTGAAGCTGCTCGCAGAGGGCGTCAGCGCAGACGTGATCGCGAAAGCCACAGGCTTGAGCCGGGAGAAAATCGAGGAATTGCGGAAGCAACTGCATTGAGATTGATTGAAGAAGCCGGCCTGGACCACATTGGTCCCGGTTGGCTTTTTGCTTGTCAGGCTTGATGCATCATCCTTCGTACGCGTTCGTTGCACACACATCCATCGGGATACAGCGCATCACGGATTCTACGCAAACTGCGACTGTGGATGCTCATCTGGTACGAGTCTCCGCCCCGGCTTACCTGCGTATTCTCCGCACCAAGCTGAACAAGAAAATCGTGGCATTGGGGAACGAGGGCCTTAGCCTCCTCCAACGAGCAAACGAGAATGCCAGGCAACGTAGCAGGTGTATACCGGTCGTAATTGCCTGCAGAGGCAATAATGATCACTTATCGGACATCCGTACGAACTAGGGATACCCGTCGGCGTCAG
>NZ_BCQV01000056.1 GCF_001552255.1 Alicyclobacillus shizuokensis NBRC 103103 | reverse complement strand
TTTGTGCACCGGACCTTCCCCGTCATCGGGAAAGCCCTCGTTGGAGTCGGTCCCCATCAGGAAGTCTCCACCTGGTAGATAGATCATGTCAGAAGTGACGGGCTTGGTTGCACCACCGTGTGTAATTTGGACGCAACCTGATGACCCCTTCCGTCCCGGAGTGCAACACGAATGAGTTTGGAGGTTTCTCATTTGCAGATCCCCTCGTTTGAAATCATCAGGCACGTACTGGAGGTGAGCCAATCGAAATATCGTCTAGATATATGGCATGAGTTCCCGATCCGGTAATCCGCCCACCAGCACAAAGTGGTAGAGGCCCAAACTGCCTGCCCCAAGCACACCAATCTCATGGACACCATATGCGGATTTCTGGATGGTGACGGGCCCGGTGATGACTCTCTTGGCCACAACATGGTTCAGTTCATTCCACACGACTTCACTGTCAAATATCCGCCCACACGCAATCACATCGGGTACAGACAACACGTTCATCGTGTTGGTTAACCCGATACCCAGGGAGGCTCCGACTTCTTGGAATACCCCCCGGATTTCAGGTACATGTTCAAGTGCAATCAGGTCAGATATGTCCATGTCCCCGTTCGCGAAATATTGAGGATACAGCGATTGCACTTTTCGCCGGATGTTATCCGTACCCGCAAACAACTCCACGCATCCAACGCTTCCACACCAGCATTCATCAGAGTCCTGGCGAATGGAGATGTGCCCCACATTTACAGGACCAAACCGATAGGGAACACCATTGCTGATCAACCCAGCGCCCACACCCACATCGGCATACAGAAAAAGCATATTGTTCAACGGTTTCCCGAGACCCATGAGTTTTTCCGCCAGTGACATTCCCACTACATTGTTGTCCATCACCACACGCGCGCCCGTTCGTCTCTGAACTAATTCCACCAAAGGTACATTGGCCCAGCGCTCATCAGGGCGCCGATTCACAGTGCCAGAAAAGAAATCCACCCAGCCATTCACTCCCAAGGCGATTCCCAACACTTTCTCTGGGTTCACTGTCAGCTTGCGAACGAACGCCTCAATCAGCGCTATGGTCTCGTCGACAGACTGGTCTTCCGAGAGATGGTCTTCTCTTTGCAGGATCTCACCTTTCAAATTGATCACACTGCAGCTGAGAATCTTCCTCCCGATGTGAACGCCAATGACGTATCTGCCATCCGCGTTCACATCAATTAAGATCTCTCTCCTACCCACTCTACCGTGAGAAGCTACCCGATCCGTTTCAACGAGAATGCCGTCGGAGATGAGCTCGGATGTGATGTTGGAGATTGTCGCCGCAGCCAAATGGGTGATCTTCGAAATCGCCAAGCGACTGATTGGCCCGTACTGATAAACCGTTTTTAAAACCAAGTAGCGATTCAGGTGCTTTGTACGGTTTACATTCTGGCCAATCATCGCAAGGTTCACCTCTTGTCTGTGAAGGCAGCTCCCCGAGTGGTTCTACGCGAAACTCAATCGAGGCGGATACGGTCCTTCGAGCTGTCCATACATGTCTATCATGGCCTTCATCATTCGCAATACAACATCGGTGTAAGCCGGATCGTTGTATAAATTCACGAATTCGTGCGGATCCTCCTGCAAATCGTACAGCTCCCCTTCATTGCGGCCCAGAAAATAGTTGAGCTTGTACCGCTCGTCAACGATGGTCTTGACATAAAACGCAGGTTCGGCACGATTCTCGATCAAGCAATAGTTCCGCACGGATTCACGCGGGTTCATCCAGGTGTGAAGCTGGCTCATACCTTGGACACTAGGTACGTTCCCAATTTGGCACAAGTCACACAAGGTAGGTGCGAGATCGACCAGACTTTGCAAACTCTGACTCTGGACATTTTGCGGAATTTGCCCTGGCCAGCTTACGATAAACGGAACGCGTATCACGTCCTCGTAGTGAAGCGGGCCTTTTAACCACAGCCCGTGGTTACCCGCATAATCACCATGATCCGATGTGAAGATGACGACCGTATTTTCGGTCAGCCCGAGTCGATCAAGAGTCTGCATCAGTCGACCAATGTGATGATCAATCAGACTGATCATACCGTAATAGGCGGCCAGCCACCGTTTGGCGCGCGTTTCACCGATCTTGTCCGTCGTCGGCCCAAGACACTGTATGCCTTTCGTTGGATGGTTCGGATCGGCGGTGATTTCGACATCCATTTCATCCAGCCTGTCCTCAATGAGGCACTTGTGCAAAAGGGTCTTGTCGTCCATTTCACCGGGCCGCCGGATAAACTCGGGCAGATCCTCAATATCGTACATCTGGTCCCATGGTTCAGGTACCAAGAACGCGTTGTGGGGATCTTGAAAACTGCACCACACAAAGAATGGCTGATCCGTGTCGTGCTGCTCGAGGAACTCTATCGTTTGGTCAGCCGTCCACCTGGTATAGTGAAATTCCTCGGGGAGGTCCCACCTCCCCTCGCGATAGCCGCCATTCGGGCCGAAATACTTGTCAATATCGATGCCTTGATCCTCCAACCAGACGCCATAGTGCATGCCCGCAGAGGATATCTCGTCAGCGTGACCGTGGAGCATCTTGACCTTCTGAAAGCCGTAATACGGGCCATCCCAATGTCGCCAAAAATCTCTATCAAAAGTGTGCGGGCGCGCCTCAAAACTCCCCTCGGCCAGTACAGGCTGGAAGTGGGTCTTGCCGAACAGCGCCGTGCGATACCCCGCCGCGCTGAACGCATCGCTTATGCGCGGTCGGCCTTCATCTAATTTCACACCAATATTCCAGCATCCGTGCCGTGATGGATATTCACCTGTCAAGATAGAAGCTCGGCTTGGGGAACATACCGGATTGGTGACGTATGTCCTCCCAAAACTCACGCCACGTGCGGCTAAGGTGTCCAGATTCGGGGTCTTTATCACGGAGTTCCCCAATGCATGAATCGTGTTCGCGTGTTGTTGATCAGTCGTAATCAGCAGGACGTTTGGCCTCACTTGCGCCACTTCCATCTCTCCATTTCATCATTGCACCATGCGCACAGCACAGACAAAGCAACCCATCATTTGGAGATGTTCTTGTAGTATTTCTCATTCACAAACGTTGACGGATTAACCACCTTAGGCAGGGTTCCGCTCTGTACAAACTGCTCCTCCAAATTTTTCATCCACCCATCGACAGTCCCGTCGACCATGTAGGACCGAATTTGGGAGGAACTCAACCAATCCGTCGTGCCTGCTTGGGATTGCAGGGAAGCGGCTGGCGCGCCGGTGAAGGAAGCCGTCATTGAGACCGCCTGCTGGACATGGTTCATTCGCCAGTCATTCGCTTCGGCTAAAGCATTGACAAATTTTTGGACCAGGTCACTGTGGGACTTCTCAAAACTTGGGCTGGCTGTCCATACCTGCGGAAACGTAAATTCAGGCATGAATGTCCTGTCCGTCGCCAAGACCACTGTGTTCGGCATCTGCTTTTGTATCTCGGATGTGTAAGGATTCCATGTGGCCACAGCATCCACGTGCCCGGCCACAAAGCCGCTCACTTCACTGGACACATCCATATTCACGATTTTGACATCCGACGGGGTCAACCCTGCCTTTTTCAGGGCCAGGTTGAGGATCATCTCTCCTGACGTTCCTTTTGGCACACCGATGGTATGCCCCTTCAGGTCCGCCAGCGTCTTAATGCCTGACTTCGGATTCGCCAAAATCATGTCACCCACATTCAGGCTATCAATGGCAACAATGTCAGCTTTGCCTTCTGCGGCCAGGAAGATGGCGCCCGGCCCAATGTACGCGATATCAACTTGTCCTGCCGCCATCGCATCGATTTCGGGCGGCCCACTCGTGAATTTCACAGGCTGTACATCAATGCCCTGTTGCTTGAAGTACCCTTCCTTTTGAGCAATCGCCAGTGGAGCCGCCCCATGGATATCAGGCATGTACGCAACGCGAACGACAGGGAGCTTTCCAGATTCCTTTTCTTTCGAAGTTTGGGCGTTGGTTGAATTCTCACTGCTCGTGCCGCAACCAGCCAAAGCGACGACAGAAGCCAAAGAAATTGCACCAGCCAGCATCACACGTTTCATTGAAAATTCCCCCTTGAAATTGAAATTATTGAAATTAGTGATGATAGACGCTCATCCACACTTCGTTCTTCAACTGTGTAAAATTATCCAAGAGTTTGGTTTCCTGATTTCTCGGGTATGGTAAATCCACTCTTAACTCTCTCTTAATGCGTCCTGGATGGGTGTCCATCATGATGACGCGGTTGGCCAATATGACCGCTTCTTCCACGTCGTGCGTAATGAAGAAGACAGTCTTCTTCTCCTTTTCCCACGTTTTGAGAAGCTCTTCCTGCAATTGGCCGCGGGTTTGCGCATCCAGGGCCCCAAACGGCTCGTCCATGAGCAGGACCTCGGGATCGACCGCGTACGCCCTGGCGATGGCCACGCGTTGTTTCATGCCCCCGGACAGTTCCTTGGGATAGGCATCTTTAAACTTTGTGAGTCCAACTAGATCCAAATAATGAAGCGCTATTTCTGTTCTCTCACGTTTGGGTATCCCTTTGAGTTTTAATCCAAACTCCACATTTCCGAGAACAGTCTTCCACGGAAAGAGTGCGTATTGCTGAAAGATGACACCGCGACTGGGATGCGGACCATCGACAGGAATTCCTCTGTGCAAAACGGTTCCTCCGTCGGCCCTCTCCAACCCGCCAAGAATGTTCAGCAGGGTGGTCTTCCCGCATCCAGAAGGACCGACCACACAGATGAAGTCCCCCTCGTTAATCTCCAAATTCACGTTGTCTAAGACCACATGGGTTCCCTTACCGGTCGCAAATGCCTTCGTCACGTTCTCTACTTTGATGACATGTTGAGAGCCTATTTCAATGTCTCCTGCCACCTCGTCAGCCTCCTTTCCATCCAGAGAACGCCCCGGTCCATGAGAAACCCGATGATGCCAATGATGAAAATCCCCATGACAATGACGGAGACCTGGTAGTACAACCCAGCCTGCTCAATCATGCTGCCGAGCCCATGCTGACTCGCGATAAGTTCTGCAGCCACCAAAGTGCTCCAAGCGCTCGCGAGACCCAGCCGGACGCCGACGAGAATGTATGGAAAGGAGGCGGGGATGACCACATCCCAAAACAGATTGAAGTCATTGGCCCCAAGCACTCTGGCCGCCTTCAACAGAGTGGTGTCCACGTTCTTCACGCCCTGATAGACGGAAATCACGATGGTTAAAAATGCGGCGGTCCAAATGACGAATATCTTCGCCGATTCACCGATGCCGAAAATAATCACGACCATTGGAATCAACGCTATGGGAGGCACGGTTCTAAAAAACTGGATCCAAGGTTCAAGCAATCCCTGGGCCCATCGGTACCACCCCATCAAGAACCCGATGGGAACCGCAAGAACCAACGCTATGGCAAAGCCAATGCCTACCCGCATCAAACTCATGCCGATGTTCGTCCCCAGCCCCGCATGAAGTTGCTGGGGAACCGCCTGCAGCACCGCTATGGGTGTCGGCAACACCTTACTGAACGCAGGGATGAGTGCGAGTACCCACCACAAGGCAATTCCGCCGACAATTGAAATCGCAGGGTAAACCCTTCGCAATCGTTCTCACCGCCCATACACTGTCTTCACGAGATTCCCAATCAGGGGTCAATGGAAGGCTTGCGATCCGGCAAAACAAAATCCATCACGCGGCGGTGCTTCTCATAGGCCTCCATCGCTTGCTGGCCGTAGAGTTGAATTCCCGGCGGGCCGTACAGCGCGTTCACCTTCATGGGATCCGTCTCGCCGGCGACGCGCGATTCCCAATCCGTCAAGTAATCCATTAACTCCTTCACCACACCCCTGTGCTCATGCACCACGGAGTGCTGTTCGAATACATCATGCTTCCGGTCAAAAAGTTGCACATTAGGGATATCCCATTGACCTGGATGATAGGTCCGGATTAATTTCCAATTTTCCGTTATGACAGCTCGTTGAGCCGTGTACAACCCATGTCCGCACACCAGGTGCGTTCGGCTGTCCCCGGAAAGCAGAGATTTCGCATCCCATTTCTCGGGAACGCGGACGCCAAACAAATCCAGTATTGTTGCGGACAAATCCATCTGGTAGACCAAGTCGTGCCTGACTCCCGATTGCTGCAAAGCTTTCGGAAGACGCACGATCAGCGGAACACGGTTTGTGCCATCATAGACACTCCAGTGCTCAATGTAGACCCCATGCTCGCCAAGTTCCTCACCATGATCGGCGGAAATGATGATGGCCGTGTCCTCGCTTATCCCTAACGAATCGAGTTTCTTCAGGACCTGACCGATGTGATAATCAACATATCGAATCTCAGCATCGTACAGGTCCACCATATGCTTGTACGTCTCGTAGGAATCAATCCCCATCATGCCGGCCGAATGCCAAAACACATCGTTCCGATGATTGTGAACCTGGTCCTTGGTCGGGTATTCTGGATAATCGTCCGATTTTACTGCGTCCACGCAGGACTCCGGCGGATTGTACACACTGTGGACGTCCCAGTACTGTACCCAGAGAAAGAAGTCGTCCTTTGCATGGTCATCCAGCCAATCCAGGGCGATCTCGTTGATCTTCCAAGCCGGAGTGGCCTGAAAGTGCCAACCTTTTGGATCGTAAAAATTTTCCCATCCGACATAAAACCACGGAGAAGGATGTCTTCCAAAGGTAGAGACGGCGGCCGTCGTCACCCCTGCGGCGCGCAGAATGTTGGGTAAGGTATCGACCTTCAGATCCATCGTCTCACCGCGTGGTCCGTGAGTCACAATGCCTGTTCTCGCGCCAAACCGTCCACTTATCGTGGCAGCTCTGGAAGGCATGCAAGGACTGTCTGACGCAAAGCAGTTTTGAAACACAATCCCGTCCCGAGCAACTTGATCAATATTGGGAGATGTCGGACGTTTATAGCCGTACACACCAAGATGATCAGGACGAAGGCTATCGATGTCGAAATAGATAACTTTCAAGTATCACCTCAACCCCTTTTCTATTTAATTAATACACTTGATAAATTAATGATTGCACAGAATGATAACGTTGTCAATATGGTTGGTTGGGGGCTGAATTGAGCTCTCGGAAGGTCATTGTTTGTGGACATGGAGGATTCAGTCACATCGGGCTGGATGGATAGAAGGCGGTGTACACCTCGTGGTGTGACACCGCCCCGAAGTAGACATGAAGTTCATCCCTGCAGCGATTGGCCAGAGTCAGACTGCGGAATCAAGCGAGACTCGTTTACGTCTTCCAGGGATCTACCCGAGGTGCGTGGCCCGAGAGAGCCGATGTCAATCATGATGATGACCATAGCGCAAGCCACCACGGTAAACATCGCGGTCGCACCATGCGTATTAAGCACCGGGAGCAGAACGAATGGCATCAGTCCACTCATCAGACGGCTGAGACTGTATGCGGAGCCGGCGGCTGTTGCGCGGATAGCGGTTGGATAGATCTCCGCTTGAAAGATATGATAAGCGTTCGAGAATATGTTGCTCGACAGCGTGTACAAGAACCCGAACAGGATAATCAGAGTTGGCGCCGTGGACATACCGAATAGAATGCCAAACACAGCCATGCAGAATGCCGCTCCCACGATGAGCCACTTTCGCTGCACGCGTTCAATGATGGGCAGTGACAGTAATGAACCGATAGGATACCCTAAGAACGAAATGGTCACATATGTGAGCGAACTGGTAACCGTCACCCCCTTGCTGGCGAGGATAAGCGGTACCAACGTCCCGAATCCATAATAGCCGAGGGTCTGCAGGATCTGGAAGATCCACAACATGACGGTGCGCTTCGCGAAGACTGGGCTGAAGAGGGTCGACAGCGGCAGCTTGCTTGGCCCCCTTGACGCCACGGACTCGCTCTCCAGTGTCCATGAGTGACCGACCGATGCTTCTAGTTCGGCCACGATGGTCTTTGCCTCTTCCACACGCCCAACAGACTCTAGCCACCGTGGGGACTCCGGCAGATATCGCTGTAACATCCAGACGATGAAGGCAGCAACGGACCCGATGATGAACAGCCAGCGCCAACCAGCCATCAGGAAGTGGGTCGGAACCAGCCACCGAGCTAAGAACCCTTCGACGGGCGTGGAACAGAATTGCAAGGTGTAAGCCCACGCCATCATACGTCCACGATGCTGGGCTGGGAGCATCTCACTCAGGTACGTGTCGGCCAAAGGCGGTAGCCCGCCGATACCCAGACCGGCGAGGAAACGCACTACGATAAGAAATGTTACACTTGAACTGAATGCACCGACGAAAGTGAACAGGGAGTAAACAAACAACACAAAGAAAATGGCCCGGCGCCGGCCGATTTTATCCGCCAGCCCGTTCAGACAGACGGCACCGATAAACATCCCGAGGAACGCGGATCCCAACAGCAACGGTTGCACAGCCCGACTGACATGAAACTGCTCGGTGAGCACCGTGCCCAGGACGCCAGCGAGATACACGTCGAAAAGCTCGAAGAATAGACTGAGACCGATGATGACCGTAATCTTTCGATGCAAGCTGCCGACCGGCATTTGATTGAGTCGTGTTACGATAGCGGCGTCAGTCATGGACATATCCCCCCTTCGCAGGCCGGTTATCCTCACGGTTTCAGTTTCGGCACTACGCGAAGCATTCCCACCCTCTCCCCGCGGTCCCCCTGGACGCCTAGGATCATGTCTCCAGCTCGGTATTGTGGATCCACAGCGATGTCGGCCACATTCATGACTGGACCAGCCGGGACTCATATTCGGTTAGAATCTTCAGTAACTATGAAAGATTATACGGCCGCGTCCATCCTGTGATGATATCGTCCATGACAAAACGAGACAGCGCGGCTCCTCGCACTGCCTCGTCTCGGTTTCGTCGATTCCCGTTCACAACAACAATGTCATCGGCTCCGCCAAGTACCGCTTCACACTCGCCAGAAACTCAGCCGCCGGTGCACCGTCCAGCGCACGATGATCAAACGTGAGGCTCAGTGGCAGCAGGGCGCGCGGCTGCCATTCTCCGCTGACATACTTGGCGCTGTCCTGCACTGCGCCGACGCCGAGGATGCCAATCTCTGGTGGGTTGAGAATTGGGGTGAAAAATTCGACGCCATACCCGCCGAGATTCGTGATGGTGAATGTCGATCCTCCCGTTTCTGCGGCCTCGAGCTTGCCGGAGCGGGCCCGGCGGCTGATGGACTTGATGGCCTTGGCCAACTCGATGAACGACAACTTGTCAGCGTCACGAACCACGGGCACCAACAGGCCGGCATCGAGCGCCACTGCGACGCCGAGGTGTACGACGGTATACGAACGAATCCCTTCCTCCGTGACGTGGCCGTTGACGGCGGGATGGTCCTTCAACGCCAGCACCGCAGCGCGCGCGACGAGATCGGTTAGCGTACACTTCATGTCGTACCTATCGCGCACCCAATCCGCGTGCTTCTTCAACATAGCAACCGCGTCCGTCACATCTGCGGTCATGGTAAGGGTCAACTGTGCAGACTGGCGCAAGCTCTGCATCATTCGCGTGGCGATGGCACGACGCATACCTGTCATCGGAACTGCGACTGATTCCGCTTCCGTGCGCGGGTCAGAAGGCGACTTCACCGCGTCGCCGTCGATACCCAACCCCATCGCCGCTTTCGTATCGGTAATACGTTCTTGGGCAAATGGTTCTTGTGCCGATCCGCTCGTCTCCACCGACCTTGCATCCACAGAGCGTCCCTTGTCCCTGCTTGCTGCCGCTCGTTCGACATCCTCCTTCGTGATCCGCCCGCCGGGTCCGGTTCCCTCCAGCTGGTGGATGTCGACACCCAAGTCCCGCGCGAGTTTCCGTGCTGCCGGGGAGACCTTCCGTGGCTGATTGGCGGGGCGCGGAGGGCTTGGATTCTCTGCGATTTGGGCCGCCCCCGCGTCCGCCCTCGAGACCGACGTCGCTGACCCCGAACCCACCGAAGACGCCATGCCAATGGCACCTCGACCACTGCCCGCCCCGACTGCTACACGCTCGCTGACCTGACCGACATACCCAATCACCGTACCGCACGGGACGACGCCCTCATCCGGGACCAGGATGTCCAGCAGCACGCCGTCTTCCGGCGCTTCCACCTCATACTCAATCTTTTCAGAGCGGATTTCGACCAAGCATTCTCCCTTTTGTACAGAATCGCCGACTTGCTTTCGCCACGCGACCACGGTCCCTTCTTCCATTCCCATTCCCAATTTGGGCATGATGACTTCCACGGACATCCTGCATCCCTCCTTCCGAAACCTACTGAGACGGCGAGGCGCTCCATGACCGCCCAGTCGGATTGCCCACTTGGCCCCCACTCTGAGGCGCCTACCTCTTCCCGCCCCGCCGAATCACCCTCAAGACACAGCTGCAGCGATGGAACTGTCCCCAAGGAGTTCAGCGACGGTCTGGATGACTTTTGTCGGCGTCGGCAGGTACAAGTCTTCGAGGACGGGCGAGAATGGCACTGGGGTGTGGGGACCGGTAATCCGCTTAATGGGAGCGTCCAGACTGTCGAACCCTTTGTCGGCGACCAGCGCTGCGATGTCCGCGGCCACGCCGCAGCGGGCGGTGGCTTCGTCAATGACGATGAGGCGATTGGTCTTGGCGACGGACGCGAGGATGGTGTCCTCGTCGAGCGGGGATAGGCTGCGGGGATCGACGACTTCCACGTCGATGCCCTGCGTGGCCAGGGTGTCTGCGGCGGCGAGCGCGGTATGCACCTGTTTGCCGATGGCGACGATGGTCAGGTCCCGCCCTGCGCGCTTGATGTCCGCCTTACCGAGTGGAATCCGGTAGTCCCCCTCCGGCACCTCACCCTTGACGTTGTAGAGGGTCTTGTCCTCGAAGAACACGACCGGGTCGTTATCGGCGATGGACGTGAGCAAGAGCCCCTTGGCGTCGGCAGGTGTCGACGGGACGACCACCTTGAGGCCTGGAATGTGCGTGAATAGTGCATACAGGCTCTGCGAGTGCTGGGCGGCCGCGCGGAATCCGGCGCCGTGCATGGTGCGGATGGTCAGCGGCACTTCGGCTTTGCCGCCGAACATGTAGCGGAGCTTGGCCGCCTGGTTCATCAGCTGATCCAGACAGCTGCCGATGAAGTCGTTGAACATCAGTTCGGCCACCGGCCGAAGTCCCGTCGCAGCCGCACCGACCGCGGCGCCGATGTATCCGGCCTCGCTGATGGGAGTATCTAGCACTCGATCCCGTCCGAACTGCTGCACCAGTCCCTTGGTCACCCCGAGGACTCCGCCCCACGCCTCGTCGTCCTGCAGGTGATCCACCTGGGCGCCACCCACCACATCTTCCCCCATGAGAATCACATTTTCATCCGCCGCCATGGCGATGGTCAGCGCTTCGTTGATGGCTTCCGAAAAACTGATGGATCGTGCCATACGAATCCCTCCATCCTTCGTTCAATAGGAGACGTAGACGTCGTCAAAAAGATCGGTGGGCGACGGGAACGGACTCTCTTCCGCGAACTGAATCGCCTGCTCGACGGCCGCGCGGGCCTCTTCTTCGAGGCGGGACAAGTCCTCCCCGCTCGCAAGCCCACCGTCCAGCAGGTAGCTACGAAAGCGCACAATGGCATCCAGTTCTTCCAGGTGGCGCTTGCGCTCCTCCTTGGCTTTGTACGTCTGGGCATCGCCCTCAAAGTGGCCGTAGTTCCGGTAAGTGATGCACTCGATGAGCGTCGGGCCCTCGCCGCTTCTCGCCCGCCGCACCGCCTCTTCCGCCGCCTGATAGACCGCGACGACGTCCTTGCCGTCGACGACGACACCCGGAATGTCATACGCCGCCGCTCTGTCGGCGATGCGCCGGCAGCTGGATGCGTACGTGAAGGGGGTGGCCTCGGCGTAGCCGTTGTTCTCCGCCACAAAGATGACGGGAAGCTTCCAGATGGCCGCCAGGTTCAACCCTTCGTGGAAGGTGCCCTGGTTGTTGGCCCCGTCGCCGAAGAAACAAACGGCGACCTGGTTCGTCCCCTTACGCTTAGCCGTCAGTGCCGCCCCGCAGGCGAGCGGAAAACCGCCACCGACGATTCCGTTCGCACCCAGCATCCCTTTGGTCAGATCGGCAATGTGCATCGATCCGCCCTTGCCCTTGCACAACCCGGTGGCCTTGCCGTAGATCTCGGCCATCATGCCATCGAGATCGCATCCCTTGGCGATGCAGTGACCGTGCCCGCGGTGCGTGCTGGTGATGCTGTCCGCCTCCGACAGGTGCGCGCAGACGCCAACGGCGACCGCCTCCTCGCCGGCGTACAGATGAACAAAGCCAGGCAGTTTGCCTTTGGCGAACAAATCGTGCACCGCATCCTCGAACCGGCGAATCTCGACCATCTTGCGATACATCCAGAGGGCCTTTTCGTGCGTCAGTACGGGTTGCGCCGTTTGCACCATACCCATGATTCCTTCTCCTCCTCCTTGGTGATGTCCGATTGGCTGGTTATTCACCGTGATGCACCGTCTTTCCGAAAGCGCTTCCCACCTCCTGCTGCCTTACTTATTCAGCAAAGTTTATGCCAATGCCCAGTGAAGCTGACTTCCCGGTCCACTGAGGCCATGACGAGTGCTGCCGAGTCCGTACGGACAGAAAAAAACGAGACAAAATGAGACGTCCGTCCCACTCTGTCTCGTTTTGTCTCATTCCATCTCAATCACAGGCCAAACTTCCGCATCCTGCGATAAAACGTGCTGCGCGGCATGTTCAACAGCCATGCGGCCTTGGTGACATTGCCTCCCGACTGCTCGAGGGCGCGCATCATGGCCGTTTTCTGAACGCGCTGACGGTACGACAGCCCTTCGTCCTCTCGTTCCCCGATGGGATTCCGATCCGTCCGTGCGACGCCGCCCTGCTCCATGTCTCGGAGGAATGGAGGCAAATGAGCGACATTGGGAACTCCGGATCCAGCCCGGATGCGAATCTGTTCCAGGACGTTCAACAACTCCCGGACGTTTCCGGGCCAATCGTACGCGGTCAGTCGCTGCAGAATTTCCTCTGGCATCTTGACGTACCAGTCATGGCGCCTGCAGTAGTACCGGACCAGTTGAGGAATGTCTTCCTTTCGGTCCCGCAGGGGTGGAACGGTCAGTGGATACACGCAGATGCGGTAGTAGAGATCCTCACGAAACCGCCCCGCCTTCACCAGGTCCCAGAGGTTCCGGTTGCTCGCGCTGACCAGCCGAAAGTCGACGCGCTCTGCCTTGGTCCCTCCAATCGGTGTGACCTCCCGTTCCTGCAATGCCCGGAGCAGGGCCACCTGCAGGGTATTTGGCATCGCCTCCACCTCGTCGAGGAACAGCGTTCCCCCATGCGCCTGTGCCAGCTTGCCCTTGTAACCCCCTTTGCGCGCTCCGGTGAACGCCCCCTCCACGTAACCGAACAGTTCACTCTCAATCAGATTGTCCGGCACAGCCCCGCAGTTCACTGCGACAAACGGCCCTCGGCGCCACGGACTGTTGTCATGGATGGCTCGGGCGATGAGCTCCTTCCCCGTACCACTCTCCCCCGAGATGTAAACAGACGTATCCGTCCCGGCCACGCGACGAACCTCATGAAGGACCTCGGCAAACGCTGCACTCACACCCGTCTCACCTGCAAAACGCAGTCCATCCCATGAAAACGCCCGCCGACTGTCCTCTGCGTCCGGTAAAACGCTTACACGATAACCGACAGGATTTTCCCCATGCGCTCTCCCTGAAGCGTAAATGGGTTCGCTGTGTTGAATGACGAAGCCTTCATTCAAGAATTCATCCAGCGGAACGCGGAACCAGTGCCGACCGATGACCTCCAGGTCTGGACTCATGTGCACAATGCGCCGGCGAGCATCCGTCACCACCGTTTGGGTGACGGCGGATTTCACCAGCAGTCGGTGGGATTTCTCGAGGAGTTCGGACAGCATCTCCTGCTCGTGCATTCGCCACGCTTGTTCAATGGCGTACGCGGTGAGCGTCACCTGCGCGAGGGTGTCCAGCTTGGCGCTGTGCGCGAATCCGGAGACGTCGATGACGCCCAACAGCTGCCCGTCCGTATCGCGAATCGGTGCGGCCGTGCAACTCCAGTCCTGCGACGCCACGGCGTAATGTTCGAGACCCACTAGCATCATCGGCTGCCCGACGATGAGCGCCGTGCCAATGGCATTCGTGCCCACTTCGCTCTCCGTCCAGCGCGCTCCTTCGACGAAATTGATCTCACGCGCCTTCACCAGAATGCCTCCGTCTCCCACCACCGATAACACGTATCCCTCCGCATCAATCAACAGAACCATCACACCGGCACCACGGAAGCTCCGATAGAGTGACTGGAGATGCGGGGCAGCCACGCTCTGCAACGCGGCGGCCTGCTGTTTCCTTTGCAGCAGCGCCTCCCCCGTCAAGATTTTCCGTCCTCGCCCGTCGTATGGGTTCACCCCACTCTGCCGGCACCTCATCCAAGACTCCGCAATGCTCTTGCTGACCCGATACGAATCCAATACACCTTCTTCGACAAATCGCCTCCAGATACGCTTCGATAAGAATGGGCCACTCACACTTCATCCCCCACTCTCGTGTTTCAGACGTCCCCCTGCTCGACGAGACACGAAGGATAAAGTCACACCCAGAAGTTTGCTTACGAGCATAACTATTCGGTAAACGGTGTCTAGCTTCCTCCGAACGCACACACAGCGACGTTGAATTATCCATATGATCCATATGAATGAAGCCGATCTTTTGGAGTTTCGCGTTAGAGTCTGAAATAGTGGTTAGTGATGTAAATGCCGGCGTCCACAATTGACGACAAAAATATCGACGCTCTGCGTGAACTCATGAGGACTTTCACGCAGGCGATATCAGGGGTGCTGACGGGGGCTGTGTGGCAGCGGTGCAAGGTGCATACCACCCGGAATATACTCAGCCAGGTACCTAAGAAGCAGCAGTCGATGGTGGCGGCGATCACCCGGACCCTTTTAGTACGACCCTCTTAGGAGACGGCCAGGGCGCAATTGCGGAATATGGTGAAGCGACTGCAGGACAAGTTCCCGAAGGCCATGCAGATCCTGCAGGAAGGCGGAGGTGACGTGCGGAAATGCCCCACACAACCTTGGCTTTGTCCCCTAACTGCTCAAATTCGGTCGGGCTGCGTCAAGAGGCGTCCGACCGGACGAGCGCAAGGGCCCTTGCCGGAGTGACGGCGGTCGATACCCTTCCCCGTGGGGACAAAGCGATTACGTCACACTCTGGGCACAAGCAGTGAATTTTCACCACATGTCGGAACACTGCCCGTCCCCATTTCGAGTTACAACGAAATATCGCACATCTTAACGGGATATACTTTTAACAAAAAGACGCACAGTAATTTGATCATCGCGATACAAAATCATGTTACTATGGAGGGGAGACCGTGGACGGAAAGGAGCCCATCTGCATGAGTGCCACGTTTGCCAAAGACGAGATGCTTCAGGCAAACCAGTTCCGCTCTATTTCACAAAAAGCCCTGCAAGAGCAACTGCGAACGCATGAAAAAATCGGGGTACTGTTTAATAACGTGGGTCTGGATGCCGTGATGATGTCGTACAAGCGATATGAGGCCATCGTCAAACGCATGAATGAGCTGGAGGAAATGGTGGAGAAGCTGGAGGACATGGTTGAAAACATGAAATTGATGCAGGAATTTGGCCGCAGGTTCAATGCGTCCAGAGAAGAATGGATTGAACATCCCGAGGGTATGTCCACTCTGGAGATGTATCGGCAGCGTCAGAAAGAACGAACTGGCCAATGAATCGAATTGATCATCAGGCGTTTTTCGATACCGATTTACCTCGCATCGAAGAGGAAATGGGAGACGATGCGAAGTTCGCTGAGTTCCTGGAATGCTTGGATAAAGCGATCGACGAGATCATGAGAGACCCTGCCAATGAGGGGGCACCGCTGCAGAGGCCGCCTCTGGCACCTACATATCGAAAGAAGAAATTCCATTCGGTGCGCCGACCACCACGAGGGCAGAAAGCAGATATGCGTTTGGTGTATCGATGCGACCTCACTGCAAACACGCTTTACGTGTTCGGTGTTGGAAAACGGCGTCCTTACCAAGACAATGACATCTACGCGCTACTCAACCCACGCAGTCCGATATAAGTTGGAGAGGGCTGTCATGTCTAATATTGAACGTTTGATTACTAAAATCCGGCAAGGAAGAGTAATCCTTTGGGCTGGGGCAGGGTTCTCACGATATGCGGGAATTCCGACGGGGTGCGAATTGGTTGATTTGTTAATCGGGGCTACGGTATCCAGTCAACGTGAAGCATTTCGTGACGCAGTCCACACGTTGCCTGACGCTGCAGAACGGTTTGTCGATATGCAGCACGGATCAATGACTGAACTTATACGCATCCTAGAAAAGGCGATCAACATCGCACCGAAGAACATGAAATACCACTCCTTAC
>NZ_BCQV01000055.1 GCF_001552255.1 Alicyclobacillus shizuokensis NBRC 103103 | reverse complement strand
TTTGGCTTAAAATTCCTGTTCGTGGCACAGGTGGACCAACGTCAGTCCCTGGACGAGCGACCCATCGGCCGGTCCTACCATTCGAAACACTCAATCTGGCTGGATTACCCGAATTCTAATCATTAGTTTTCCAAGATGTCAAGTATGAATTTTGTGTTCGGGACATGGGCGAAGAGATGACCACAGAGACAGGGCACAAAGCGCCGCAACACCTCAACAAAAAGCGGCCCACGCCATGCGGGCCGCTGGTCCACCGGATGAATCCGCGTCGTCAAGCCACTTCAGATTCAGGTTGGCATCCTTTTCATCAAGACAAATCATCCTCCGGCCGCAGCGTGGGCACGTCCACCGATACCGTGTTCGGGTATTTGATGCCCGCACCCGTGTTCAACAAAACGACCGACTCCCCGTCGCGGATCCAGCCCGATTCGCGCAGTTTGCGCGCAGCCGCGAGCGTGGCGGCTCCCTCGGGACAGATAAACGCGCCTTCCTGTCGCGCCAGGTCCGCCTGTGCCCGCAACGTCTCCTCGTCGTCAATCGCGATGGCGCACCCTTCCGTCTGATACACAGCTTCCAGGACGAGAAAATCGCCCAAAGCCTTTGGCACTGTGATGCCAAAGGCCACAGTGGATGCATTCTCCCAAAATTCACTCTCTGTTTTGCCCTGCTCCCACGCCCGCACCAACGGCGCGCATCCGCTGGCTTGCACACAGACCAAGCGCGGCACCTTCTCGCCAATCCAGCCAAGGGCCTGCAACTCCCGCAGCGCCTTGTAGATGCCGATGATGCCGACCCCGCCGCCAGTCGGATAGAGGATGACGTCCGGCACCTTCCAGCCGAATTGCTCCAAAATCTCAAGCCCCATCGTCTTTTTCCCCTCCAGACGATACGGCTCTTTCAGCGTGGAAGCGTCAAACCAACCGTGCTCGGCAACCGCCCGCCGAACGATGGCCCCGGCGTCGCTGATCAACCCGTCGACAAGATACAAATCAGCCCCGGCGATGGCGCACTCGTTGCGGGTAATCGCCGGCGCATCCTCCGGCATAACAATGACGGCTCGGATGCCTGCCCGGGCCGCATAGGTGGCCCACGCCGCGCCCGCATTGCCGTTGGTGGGCATTGCCACCACTTGGATGCCCAGTTCTTTGGCCCGCGAGACGCCGACGGCCGCCCCCCGCGCCTTGAACGATCCGGTCGGGACCAGCCCCTCATCCTTCATGTACAGCCGCGGGACGCCTATCGACTCCCCGATGCGCGCGAGCGGCACAAGCGGGGTCATCCCTTCTCCGAGCGACACCACGTTCTGTTCCTCCTGCACCGGCAGCAGCTCATGGTAACGCCACAGCGTATTCGGGCGGCCCGCCAAGTCATCCTTTGACCATTCGCGGCGCATGGCCTCGAGGTCGTATCTCGCCAATAGCGGCGATCCGCACGCGCACACCTGTTGAGGCACATCCGCCTGATACGTCGCACGGCACTTGGGACACTCCAGATGGGAAAGGTAACTGTACCGCATTGAGTCTCACTCCTTCATCGCGGCGCCGCAAGCGGCAAACGTGGGCCATCAACCGCCAATCCTCGTCTTGTGGGACGCTGCCGGTCCTTCAATCTGCGCCGCCAGTCCTGGGCATGGCCTTGACCTTACCCATGATACAGTCCCCCCTCAAATTCACAGGAACATGCTCAGGTTCTTGACATCCAGCACAGTTTCGTCGCAGATGATTGTTCTCTCGGCGATGCGCCATTCGTCCCCCACGAGCCGCACCACATCGCGCCGTTCACCGGTCAACTGCTCCATCGCGTGTTCGGAGGCCCGGCTCCGGCAGAAATGAAAGTAGCTGAGCACGTTGTATTCCTCGGACTGTTCGGCAGGCTGGACGCGCAAGTTGCTGATGAAATGGCGCTGTCTCGGCGGCGGGTCCTCCACCCAAGCCGTCTTCGTGTACAGCCGCTCGACACGGGCGGCGAGAGAGGATTTGGTCTCGTCAAAGTAGGTCATCCCTGCCTCCAGACCATCTCCGTCCTTGCGCTCCGTGGTGATGCGCACAGGCATCCGATACCTGATGTCATCCGTCAGTAGGTCGAGCCACTCCCGATACCTGCGATGGTCGAGCAAATGCGCCTCTAGATAAAGGAGTTCGGCAATTCCATGGTAGACTTCCCAGTTCACTGCTCTCCCTCCTTGATGCCTGCAGAGATGTAATCCAGCCAGACTTGCTGTATACTGCGCGACGTATTGTCATTGAACCCAATGTAGGCTGTACCGGGACCAGGGAAATCTTCGTTCGGCTCCAACCTCGCAAACCCCATCAGGTAATTGTACACATTGTTGTAACTCAGGTCCTTGTTCCTAGCCATCCATCCCCGGCTTGCCTGTATCACACGGGCCCAGTTCTCCGTGTCGTCCTGTTCCAACGTACCGGAGGGACCAAAGGAACTAATGTAGGCCTGATAGGATGCCCGCTTGTATGCATCGGGTGCTTCGCGATCGACCATGAACCAACTCCAGATTTCCACCTTTTCTGGACCAAGCGGCCGCCATACCCGAAAGTTGAGGAAGTTGTGGAAGTCGCCGTGGAACCCGTGCGGCGCGCTGTTGAAGGACAGTGTCGGATAAATGCCCCCTGTGAAAATGGAGGAGCGCGCCAGCAAATCCAGTTGAACGGGGTTCAACTGCTGCTGGAACAGCGGCCATAGCGACTCTGGCATCCCCTGGTACGGGCGTTCAGGAACGTCGCGGTAAACACCCAGATTCATTGCATGTCCGTGATCAAGTACGACGTGGTAGCCGGTTCTCGGCGGAAGGTCCGCTGCACGCGGACTAATGTCGACCTCCACCGTGGACGAATGAGTCGTCACCACATGATACGGGTCGCCGGCGAAGTTCTCGTAGGTGACCTTCCAGTTGGCATCAACCACCCATCGCTGCGGGGCGCCGACCACCTCCACGCCATTCGGAGTTCGGCCCACGAGCATCTGCAGATACCACTTCATATCGCCCAGATACTCCGAGAGGGGTTCCGCGTTCGGGTCGAGATTGCCAAAGATCATGCCCAGATACGACTCCACCCGAGGAATTTTGCGAAGTCCCCACTCCTCGCGCTTTAACTCTTCTCCGTATACCTTGTTTCCCAAAGTGACCCCAATGAGTGTCCCGTCGAGCTGAAACGTCCAGCCGTGATAGGGACAGGTGAATGTCTGCCGGTTCCCGCAGTCTGCCGTGCATAGTTGGGCGCCGCGGTGTGTGCATGAATTGACATAGGCAGAAATGTCACCGGTTTGTGTCCGCACTAACAAAACCGGATCGTTCACCATCCACCGTGTCACGTAGTCGCCAGGTTCACGAAGCTCTGACTCATGTCCAAGAAACTGCCAGGTTTTTGAGAAGATCTGCTCCAATTCCAGTTCATACACATCGGGATCCGTTATCACCCACTGCGGAAACAGGCCGCGTGACATCTTTTCACGAAGCTGCTCCAGATGCTCTCTGCGAATCCGATTGCGATTCATGCCAAATCTCCCTCCATTGTACAACATGCCCGCGTGTACAGGCAGTAGGGCCCGAAATACTTAACCGGTTTACTATATCTCATCGAGAACGGGGCACAACCCACACCGGATCGGAAACGGTGTAAGCCAAGCGGGCCGGACCCGGTTTCGGCAGGAAGACGGTGAAGGCATCCGTTGTGAGCCACAGTTGAGGTGTGGACAACGGAGCAACCTCCACCGCTCGACAGGCAAAGGAAATCAGTTGGTGATTTCCTCAAGTTCCTTGTTGGGTAAAATCAACCGGCCGAAAAGGAAGACAATGGCACCAATGACGATTAGGATCGCACACAACACCGGCACCAGGGCTGGGTGCCCGCTCGACATGACCGCCGTGAACACGGTCGGGGCGGGCACCGCCGAAAGCGAATACACCCCCCACGCAAAGGTCGATCCGGTACCGCGCACCCGGGTCGGAAAGGATTCCGCGACGTACCGCCCATAACTGCCCACGGCTCCCCCAGCGAACAATCCAACCAATCCAGACAGTGTCCAGATAAACGCGGCACTGCCGTGCCAATGGAACAAGAAGAGGGCTACACCCCCGCAAAACTGGAAAAATACCATCACGTGCCGGCTTGGAATACGATCCGCAATCCATCCACAGATAACCTGACCTATCAACGCGCCAATTCCCTCAAACGCAATGCTGTGCACCGCGTCTGGAGTATTCAGGTGATCGAACACGACAAAGTATTCGACACCCAAAACAAGGATGAATGAGTTTGCAAAATTCAGAAAAAATCCAGCCAAGGATACAACCACCGTTTGCCTGCGCAGTTCAGGTGTAAACAGATGCCGCCAGGACGGGCGTTCCAGGTCTAGGTCATCGGAGGTGCGAGTTTCCAAGGCAGCCTTGCGTTTTTGCTGCAGCTCCGAGAAACGAAACGTCTCCCGAACCAGAAACTGAATCAAGATGGCCACCACGATAGGGGCGAATCCAAGCAGAAACAGTAGGCGCCAGTTTCCCATGTCCAGAATTGGCGCGCTGACAAAGCTGACCAGTACCGCCGCCATCGAGAATCCAGAAACAATGATGCCCATCAGCAAGCCGCGCACCTTGGCCGGCGCCTCCTCGCCAAGCAGGCACTCAGCCGCAGTCGGTACGGCCACCGCGGCCCCGCCGAGGAAGTTAAAAATCCCGAATTGCACGGTGCCTGTGACGAAGGCAGTCAACCCGCTGAACAGACCACTGACCAAGAGCAAAATCTGCAGCCCTCGTTTTCTGCCGAGCCGGTCGATGATGGGGCCAATCAAAAATTGGGCCAGACAGGTCATCAGGGTGTTCCCGCTGGTGATAAGCCCCATGTTGTTCAAACTGATATGCAGCTGAGTTTGAACCACGTTAAACGACACGTTGCGAGATACTTGATCGAAGCCGGCGGTCAACACGGAAAGGGTACCCAGGACCGTCAGCAGCACAACATAGCCGGTGACGTTTTTCTGTACCCCCGCAAACGGCTTCGAATCTCCTCCGACAACGACAGACACACGGATCACTCACTTTCTTTCCAAATTTTTTTGGAAAATTTGGTTCAAGACGTCCATTTTTGCGACGGTTCTCGCATGTCCATAGTGTTTAAGGCAAGCTCTGAATTGCACTTTGGTGCAGCGAACTCGCATCTGAGCATCGGTCCCACAGGCTCGAATGCCCTGATGATAGCGCTTACTTACAACGCGCTGTACTCTCATCCCCATCCCCGTCTTCTGCGTCACTCGGGAGGAGCCGCCGGGAAATGATAGATATCCAAGGTACTTGCGCCACGCCTCAACAAGACTCGGACCTCCTCTTCATGTCGTTCCCTCTGCTGCGCCCGCACCAAGGTGGCCTCCACATCCGCTTGTGGGACGACGACGACCCCATCCGCATCGCCAACCACCAAATCACCATCCTGGACGACCGCATCGTCAATGCGAATTGGCAGACGGATGGAACCTGCCCCTGAAGGGTCCTTACGAGTCCCGCGAATGCAAAGCCCGCGGGCAAAGATGGGGAAACCGAGCTCACGCAGAACTTTCCCATCCCGTACACAACCGTCGATTACTAGACCGCCGAGACCCCTTGCCAGTGCGGCGGTGGTCATCACGTCTCCCCAGTATCCGTACTCGTATGCTCCGCCCGTGTGGACAACCAGGATGTCCCCTGGCTGCGCCGCGTAGATGGCCCTGTGCAGCCAAAGGTTGTCACCTGGCGGTGACGACACGGGTACGGCGCGCCCGCATACCTTCCAGTCGGGCTCCAATGGTTTGATGGCGGACGGCAGGGCACCACGCTGTCCCGCCGCCTCATGCAAAGTGGCAGAAGAATACCCTTGGGCCTTTGGAACCCATGTTTCCACTGGCATCTGGGCGACCACCCCTCATCGGCTCTGCAGCTTGTGATAGTTAAACTCTCTGCGGCTGTCGTCCAATCGCCGGCCAGACCGAACGGCCCGGCGGATGTGCTCTTCCGCCTCGTCGATGGACGTGGCGATGTGAAAGATGGCCTCCTCCTGCTCTGCCGGGATCACGACGACGCCATCGGCGTCTCCGAGCAGGATGTCCCCCGGACGGACGCGCACGCCACCCACACTGACGGGCACATTCATCGCATCGACTTGGACGCGGTCCTTCCCTGTCCGCATGTATGTGCCGCGACTGAACACCGGATAGTTCAGTTCAAAGCTGCGTGCCGAATCCCGGCAGACCCCGTCAATGACCGTGCCACTGAGTTTCCGCTGGCTTGCCACGATGGTCAGGATATCACCCCACACTGTGCAATCCATGCGCCCGCGATTGTCCAACACCACAACGCTTCCCGCTGCCACATCATCGATGTAATCGCCTACGGTACCCTGCTCGGAGCCTATGGGCCCGTATTGAATCGTGAACGCACGCCCCAACATCCGAAAATCCGGGCGAAGAGGACGAATGCCCAGACACGTCCCCTCCAGACCAAGCTTATCCAGAGCGTCCGAGATGGTAGGGGTCGAAAACCTGGAAAACCTTGATACAGTTTCATCCACAAACATCAGCCAACCTCTCTCCTCGCCCTTTCGAACATCAACGCAGCAGCGCAAGGACCGACCGCACAACCAGACCGGTACGTTTGCCACTCACCCAATTTCACTCGCCGGACTCCTCCAACATGGTCTCGTAGTTCCGGCCCATCACATCGACGGATGGCTCGCCAGCACGCAGACGCTCGGCCATGGCAGACTCCTGTCGTACAATCTGTTCCGCTGCTTGGATGACCTCCTCCACGTGGGATCTTGGGATGAATACGACACCCGAACTGTCGGCGACAACATAATCCCCTGGTGCCACCTTTACACCCGCAACGACCACTGGATCGTTCCATCCGTATTCGATGACTCGGCCCCTGGCGGTACACGGTACAACCCCTTTCGCATAGACTGGAAAACCCATGTCCTCAATTTCGTCCACATCACGGCACGCACCGTCCACAATGACGCCGCGAACACCTCGTTGCATGGCAGCAATGCTGAGGTTACCGCCCCAACCAGCCGCATCCAAACGCCCTTGATGCGCGACCACGATGACACTCTGATCCGTGGCCGCATCGATGGCTCGTGTGCCA
Organism: Alicyclobacillus shizuokensis NBRC 103103; assembly: GCF_001552255.1. GTDB lineage: Bacteria > Bacillota > Bacilli > Alicyclobacillales > Alicyclobacillaceae > Alicyclobacillus_G > Alicyclobacillus_G shizuokensis. Next base: position 9,368 of record NZ_BCQV01000055.1, on the reverse strand, counting down.
AGATGTGCTGTAGCGACTCGACCGCCAGCTGGCCCCAAGGTGACCGTCGACACTTTCCCACACACCCGTTGGCGGACGGTGACGCGGTGAATTCCCGGTGCATACCCGCCCAAGTGCAATGCGTCGAGCGCGTCGGACACTGCACACGAGTCGAGAACGGCCAACCGGTTCAGCCAATCTTCCACAAAATCACCTCCGTCGTGCGACTGGTGGCTCTGTTATCTCTAGAGTGAGCTTTAGCAAACCACACGCAGGGCTTCACCGCACCCATGGGCCCGACCCTCTCCCGAGCAGCCGCATCCCGTGTGGACACATGTGCGATCCCGATGTGCAGCCAGCCACAGGGCCGTCCGGTGCAGATCAGCTACTTCCATACCGCAAATCCCATTCCACACCCGGTCCCTGCCGGGGTTCGATAGGCTGGGATGTAGTCGACGACATCCATCTGTAAATGCTCAAGCGCGCCTGCCGCAGTGATCCAGTTCTTGATTTCCGAGGTGCCGGAGGTCATGTGCGATTCAGGCAACGAAGTCAAGGCTGCGACATCTTTGTGCAGCATCGCTTCGAGAGCCTTGCGATCAAGGTCCTCATCGACCACGAAGTGGCTCAACCCTCCGGACGCAACTATCGCCACGCGGGCGTCAGGTGGATACGATTCCAAAGCGCGGCGCAGCGCCTGGCCGAACCGATAGCATCGAGCGCAGGTAGGCTGATTGGGAGGAAAATACGTATTGATGGTAATCGGCACCATCGGTACGTTCAGATCGTCCTTCATCAGGCGATGCTTGGTGAAGATGAACGAGTGACCAATGCCCCTGCCCTCCGCTTGTTTAGTGAGCTGCGTGACGTCAAACCCGTCCACCATCATTTGCTCCACAATGTGCCGACCGAGCCGCGAATCCGTCGGATAGAACTCAACCTGTTCACCATAGTTCGCCCAACGAGCAGGCTCGAGCGACTCATGTGGAAGCTTTGCAGGAATACACTGAACGTGGTCTCCCCAGAAGACTGAAAACGTCGGCATACCGTCGTCCAGGAATAGTTCCCGCTGGTCGTCTCCAATCACCACCAGAATGTCCGGTGCAGCCGCCATCAATTGCGTTCGCACCTCTTCCATCCGCCGCTCCCACTGGCGGTACTTCTCCTGCCAGCGCTCCTCACTAACCTCCCTCCCCAGGTTTTCTCCACGCCGCAGTTCGTACAGTTCATCGTAGCGATACACACCACCCCGATAGTGAAGCTTTTGATTGACGTGATCACGGTCGACATGCAGGTTCCACTGCTCAACCGGTGTGCTCAGTTGCGGGCTGTGCGACGTAGCCACCCCGAATACGATTTTCGCCATGCCTCTGACCCCGTTTCTCTCCCGGTTTACAAGCGCTTTCTTCAAACCAAACGGAACAGCCGTTCAGCATTCTCGTGAAAAATCTTATGCTTATCTTCCTCGGACAGCCATTCGATGCGCTCGATGAGCGGACGAGTATTATCCATATAGTCGCCGGTGTTTGGGTTGATCACCGAGGCGGTGCCTGGATTCTCCGTGCCGAACAGACAGCGGTCAACGCCGACCGTCTTGAACAACAATTCCAAGGAATCCTTCGTATACAGGCAGGTGTCAAAGTACAGCCGACGGATGCTTGTTTCGAATGGCTCGGCCTTCGGGTTCCGGTAGCGACCCGCCATGAAACGACCGATTTGGTACGGAACGGCGCCCCCCGCGTGGGAAATGATGATCTTCAGAGTGGGGAAGTCCTTAAACACGTTTGAATTCAGTAACGACAGAACCGCAATCGTCTCTTCATTGATGAAATGCAGGCTGTAGCTCTCGCGGGGCGAGACACAACTGGCCGAGTGGATGAGTGCAGGCACATCCAATTCCACTAGCTTTTCGTACAGCGGATACCAGTACTCGTCGCCAAGTCCTGGTGGAGTGCCGGCCCCCTCGTACGGGTCAGGGTTGATCATGCAGCCGATGAATCCGAGCTCCCGCACACACCGTTCCAGTTCCTCCAAGGTGTTCCTCGGACTGACGCCTGCACACTGTGGCAGGCCGGCGATGCCGCGGAACCGCCCAGGAAACAAGTTGCACAAGCGAGCGATGATATCGTTCGCCGCCTCCGTATACCAGTGGACGATGCGTTCCGGCTGCACGGAATGCATGGCATGAAAGGGCCGCGGCGAAATGAACTGAACGTCGGTGCCCACTTCATCCAGCAACTGGACGTGCGTCGCAGGCTCTCCCATTCGGCTTCCCCACACGGCATTTACTAGACGTTCGTCAGAAATGTGCAGTGCACCCCTTCCGTGTGCCCCACGGCTCGCCAACAGGGAAGCCTGATATGCGTATAACTCTGGCGGAGCCACGACATGACCATGAACGTCGATAACCAATGTACTCACCCCCATTTATTCACCGGAATCTAATAAACCGGTTTATTATTTACTAGTTTACAGTATCAAAAATTCTGTTTGGCGTCAATATACTGCCACCATATCTTCGGCAGGTAGCTTGAGGAAGAGAAGGATCGGCCTGTCGGATGGCGAATATCTCCAGCTGTGGCGATGTTCATTACTTCATGATTGAGTGGCCATTGCCAGGAGGGAGCCCCACCCAAATCGCGAATGATACTTTGTTAGCAAGCGAGATAGGAATCGAGTGAGCCAATGGTTGCGAGTTAGAGTCACGGGCAATTGAGGCTTTCTGGCGGTTCTTCCAGCCGATTGCGGCACGAACAGTTGCCCCGACGAAGGTGAGCGATGGCCGTACCTTCCGTCCGGTCGAGGCCTGAGCGAGCTCCGATGAAAGAGTGAAGGATGGAGGCGTGAATGGGTGACCCAAATGGACCGTGCAGGTAAATCTGAGCAGGGCCAACTGTACACAGAACGCGCGAACAAGCTGCAAGCCAAGATTCATGGAATTGTGGAAAGTTACGGTGTCGCAAGACCAGAGCTGCACAAACCATCCACGGAAATATCGATTTTGATTGCGCGTGTGTACAACCTTGTTAAGACGCTATTCAATGGGTACACGACAGAACGTGGGTTGACACATGCGAAATTCACAACGCTGCTGTTGCTCTTTCGCACCCCGGGCAACAAACTTCGAATGTATGAGATCAGTGCTGAGAACCACGTGACGCGCACCAATATCACCAAACTGGTGGACGGTTTGGAGAATGAAGGGTTCGTGGCCAGGCTCAAGGACCCCACCGACCGGCGCAGTGCACTGATTCACCTGACCCACAAAGGAAAGGAGTTTGTGCAAACACATCTGCACGAATACTTGGAACTGCAGCGGTGGATGTTTAATGAACTGACTCCCAGCGAACAGGAGACGTTGATCGCTATTCTGTACAAACTCCTAATCAGCCTGTCCAATAAAGCGGAGGAAACCCGCGAGTGAGGTCCGCCCCGCAACCAGTCGCCGAGCGCATGAACACACGCACTGGTATATGGGGTTGTACTGCTAAAGTCGTTGCGAGGACCATGTCGATGCGCGACGACAGCCAAGGTGGTATACCCCGTCAGATAACGCCGTGTGCACTGAATCACAAACGCCCCAGCCACAGCGACTGGGGCGTGCAAACACTCCCGCCCTACCCTATCGCAACCATCCGCTCAATCGCCACACGCGCCTGGCGGGCGACGCCTTCCGGCACCGAGATGACGTGGCGCGTGTGGCGCAGGGCATCGCGCACCTTTTCCAGGGTGATCATCTTCATGAACGGGCAGACGGCATCCGGGTTGGCAGGGAGGAACCGCTTGCCCGGGCTTTGTTTTTGCATCTGGTGCAGGATGCCGGTCTCTGTGGCGACGATGAACTCCTCCGCGTCCGACGCCAAACTGTGCTTGAGCATGCCGCCGGTGGAGAGAATGTGCGTCCGATCGCGCGGCAGCGTGCCCTCCGCGGCCAGGTACATGTTCGACGTGGAGCACCCGCACTCCGGGTGCACCAGCAGCTCAGCGCGCGGATGATTCTGCAGGACGGTGCGCACCTGGGTCGGCCGGATGCCGGCGTGCACGTGACACTCGCCCATCCAGATGTGCATGTTGTCGCGCCCGGTCACCTTCTGCACGTAAGACCCGAGAAACATGTCGGGCAGAAACAAAATCTCCCGGTCGCGCGGAATGGATTCCACCACCTGCACGGCATTGGACGACGTGCAGCAGTAGTCGGAGAGGGCCTTGACCTCGGCCGTGGTGTTCACGTAGGCGACGACCACCGCGTCCGGGTACTGGGCCTTCCATTGCCGCAGCTCATCGGCGGTGATGCTGTCCGCCAGCGAACACCCTGCCTGCAGGTCGGGCAAGAGCACGGTCTTGTCCGGATTGAGCACGGCCGCGGTCTCGGCCATGAAATGCACCCCGCAGAACACGATGACGTCCGCATCCGTGTTCGCCGCGGCGCGCGCCAAGGCCAGGGAGTCCCCGAGCACGTCGGCGACGTCCTGCACCTCGGGGCGCTGGTAGTTGTGCGCCAGGATGAGCGCGTTCTTCTCGCGCTTCAGGGCCTCTATCTCCTCCACCAACCCGGCCTCAACAGAAGCCAGCATCGGCAATCACCTCGTCTTCGTTTGTCGATCCGCCCGCATCAAGCGGGCAAGCGCCTGCCCAAACTAACTGTATATACAGTTGAATTTACATGATGGCCCGTGAAAAAGCCAGCCCCCGCGAGGCTGGCTCCTCACTTTTCCAGGTGTTTCGCCCCGGTGGCCGTCTATCCCGTCAGCCGCCTGCCTTGCCCGGCTCCTGCTCCGACAACGGGCCCGCGATGTCATCCAGCGCCTGCTCGTACACCTGCAGGTCCGCGTCTGAGAACAGCACGACCCGAATCTCGCGAATAGATCCGGGCGGTGGCGGAGGGGTGGACAGGCGGACACCCGGGACGGCCGGATCGACCAAGGGGAGAGGCGCCTGGGACGCCAAGTCGTCTCCGTTCAGAAAGGCAAGCATCGCTCGCAGCGCCAGCGGAGCCGCACGGCGGATGGGGAATCCGAACGCCCCGGTGCTGATGGAAGGAAACGCGATGGAGGCGATGGGCGGCTGCCTGACCGCGATGGCCAGGCGCAGGGCGTTCCAGTAGGTCAGGGTCAGGGTTCGGTCCGGATCGTCATCCTCGGCATACACAGGCCCGGTGGTGTGGACGACATACTTGGCGGGCAATCGATACCCGTACGTCAACACGGGCTGTGCGGTGGCGGCCAAAGCCCCGTGCAGCACCTGCTCACGCACGCGCCGGCAGGCAATCAGCAATTCGGGCCCGGCGGCGCGGTGGATGGCGCCGTCCACACCCCCTCCACCGAGCAGCGTGCGATTGGCGGCGTTGACGATGGCGTCCACCGGTTCCTTCGTGATGTCCCCGCGCAGGAGAGAAATGGTGCAGCCCTGGTGGGCATACTGGAGCATAGATACGTCCCTCCTTGGGTGGCCATCCATGGCCCTCCGCGGACCGCGGATGGGTGGATGCCTTCAGCATACAAAATGTCGGCCGCGATGTGGGCAGCGGCAGAACGGCCGCCCGTGGCCAGCATTGACGTATACTCCTGCTGTGTTAAACTGAACATGGAAAGAGAGCCGAAGGCGGCTACCTTCGACTCTCGGGCACCACGCACAAGGTGTCCCTGCCCGCTAGATGAAGCGTGCAAGTAACCGCCCCTCAGGCGCGAACCTATAGGGGGCGGTTACTTGTCTTTCAAGGATAAGGGCAGACAAAGCCAGGGTGCCGATGGCCGCCCTGCCTCCCTCCTCAAGCCCATGTCCCCGGCCAATCACCGCCCGTGGGCGGTCGTATCGCGGCCCACAGCCTGGTAAATGGCGTCGAGAATCGCCATGTTGCGCAACGTTTGCTCGGGGGTTTGGCGCAGCGTCTCCTCGCCACGGATGCAGGCGCTGAAGTGTTCCACCTCAAGCCGGTACATGTCCACTTTCGGCACCCGTTCCACCCGCTCACCGTCCTGGTTGCGCCAGATGATGGACGGATCGCCTTTGTCCGGCCGGAACGGCCAGGTGACCACGAGGCTCCCTGCCTCCCCCGCCAGCTCCACACGCTGCCTGTCCGCCGCCGCAAACGAGGCGTCGAAGTGCGCCAACACGCCGCCGGGGAAGGCCAGGGCTGCCGTTACCGCCCGGTCCACGCCGCGCTTGTCCAGATCCCCGACCGCCTGCACCACCTCGGGCAACGCGTCGCCGGCGAACGACCGGATGACATGGACGCAGTAACAGCCGACGTCGTACAGCGCTCCGCCTCCCTCTGGGTACCAGCGGATGTCCTGCTCATTGCGCAGCCAGAACGAAAAACTGGCGTTGATGAGGCGCAGCTTGCCCAGCGCCCCCTGTTCCACCAGCTCGCGCACCCGGGCCCATTGCGGATGGAAGCCGTACATAAACGCTTCCATGAAGACCACGCCGTTGTCCCGGCAGACCTGCACCATGCGCTCCGCCTGCGCCCGGTTGAGGGCGGCCGGCTTCTCGCACAACACGTGCTTGCCCGCCTCGGCCGCACGCACCGTCCACTCCGCGTGCAGGTGGTTGGGCAACGGGATGTACACCGCGTCGATGTCCGCATCGGCCAACAGCTCTTCGTACGATCCGTACGCTCTCTCAATCCGGTTGCGCTCGGCGTAGGCCATCGCCGTCTCGGGGCGACGGCTGGCCACCGCTGTCAACTCCGCCCCCTCCGCCTGGTGCAGGGCTGGAATCAACGCCCCTTCGGCAATCTTGGCGGTGCCAAGAATGCCCCAACGAATCTTGCGCACTGGACGCTCCTCCTCCCGGCGAACCATGATCTACCTCTGTTTGCATCGTCTTGTACAGAATAAGCGTATTCATATTGCCCTATGTTCGTCAATAAGAAGGTGGCCCGCCATCCGGACGCAGCGCGCACGGACGCCGATGGTATCATAAAAAGCAGGTGAGGATGGGAATGAACGAGGGAACCAACGGACGGGAGACGCGTTCTTTGGTGCGCGGCCGGTTTGCGCCGACCCCCTCGGGCCGGCTTCACATCGGCAACGCGCTCGTGGCGCTCCTGGCGTGGCTGCAGGTGCGCCAGGCAGGTGGAGAGTTTGTCCTGCGCATCGAAGACATAGACCGCCCCCGATGCCGCGAGGAATACGTGGCCGATTTGCTCACCGACTTGCGCTGGCTGGGACTGGATTGGGATGAAGGGCCGGACGTGGGCGGGCCCTACGGCCCGTACCGACAACGGGACCGAAGCCAACATTATGAAGAAGCGTTGGCCCAGCTTGAGGCGGGCGGGTGGCTGTACCCGTGCTTTTGCAGCCGCACCGACTTGGCCCGCGCAGCCAGCGCCCCGCATGGCCTGGCCGCCGAGGGACCCGCATACCCGGGCACGTGCCGGCATCTGAGCGCAGCCGAGCGGATCGCCAAAGCACAGCAGAAGCGGCCGGCGCTGCGCTTTCATGTCCCGGATGATGCGGTCGAATTCCACGACGTCATCCTCGGCAAGCAGCGCTTTCAGGCGGGCGCCGGCGGCGACTTTATTGTGCGACGGGCGGACAGCTTCTTCGCGTACCAGTTGGCCGTGGTGGTGGACGACGCGGCCATGCGCATTACGGATGTGCTGCGCGGCGCCGATCTGCTCGATTCGACGCCACGGCAGGTGTGGTTGTACGAGGCGTTGGGCTGGCCAGTGCCCAGGTTCGCGCACGCCCCGCTGGTGACCGACGCCGCCGGTCGGCGCCTGTCCAAGCGGGAGAAGTCGCTACACCTCGCCGCCCTGCGCGAGGCGGGCGTGCCGCCCGAGCGTGTCGTCGGCCAACTGGCATACTGGGCGGGACTCATCGACCGGTTGGAGGACGTGCGGCCCGGAGAACTGATGGGCCACTTTTGCCCGCATCGCCTCCCGGCATCCGTCACGCCCGCCCCGGAGACGTGGCGCCTCGGTGCCTGGCCGTGGCAGGAGAGCGTGTGAACTGCGGTCAAAGGAGGCCGCAGAGCGACGGCCACCCAATCCGTGTGCCGGCGCGCCCGACTCCCTGGCTTGGCCGCCCGGCTATTGACGGTTGGCTGGGGCAAACCTATCATCTTGTATAGAATTGGCAGATTCTTGGATGATTGGGTGAACGCGATGCCCGATTCACAAAGCGTCCGCCTGGCCGGGCGGTTGTTTGACCTCGTCCACCTGATTTGGCAACACCCGAAAGAGTACACCGCCGCGCGGCTGGCCGATTACTTCCACACCTCCGTGCGCACCGTCCGCCGCGACATCCGCACCCTGGAGGACGTCGGCATCCGGGTGGAGTCGGAACCGGGGGGCGGCTACTTCATTATGCAGGACCTGCGGCGCATGCCCGCGCCGCTGAACGACGCCGAGAAGATGGTTCTGGAAATCATGCCCTCGCTGCTCGCCGGCGCGCTGGCCCACGGCCGCGTACACCCGCTGCTCTCCGCCTACCAACGGGCGATGGAAAAACTGCTGAACCACTCGTTCCCGCCTGCCCAACAGGCGGCGCTGGTCGCCGACGGCACCGCCCCGCCGCTGGCAGCCGGTATGAACGAGACGGCACAGTCTGTCCAGGACGGCGTGATTCTCGAGATCCTGCAGGCCATTCGGCGCAGCCATACCCTGCGCATGGTCTACCGCAAGATCACCTCTCCCGCCTCCGAAGTCCGCCTGGTAGATCCGTACGCCCTTGTCCCCGAGAAAAACTCGCTCTATATCGTGGGCTATTGCCACCTGCGCCGCGCCTTTCGCACCTTCAAGGTGGTGCGCATCGAAAGTGCGGAGTGTTTGCCCCAGCCGTTCACGCGCCAACGGGAGTTCTCCCTCTCCCAATTCCTCCGCTCCGCCTGGGGCATAGACCAGTCCGGCCCCGAGTCGGACATCCACCTCCTCTTCACCGCGGAGGCGGCGCGTTACGCGAAGGAAGAAATCAGCGGTGAGCGGCTCCTGTCGACAACTGAGTGGCCAGACGGGCGCTACGAAGTCTGGGTGCGCACCCACTGGAACCGTGAGTTTCAGCGCTTCTTGCTGCAATACGGGGCAGACGTGGAGGTCTTGGAGCCGGCGGCCCTGCGGGCAGACATGCGGAGAGAGATTGAGGCGATGAAAAAACGGTATCGAACGGACGTTCCGTGACGCGATATGACACCCCCGCGCGTTAGGCTTCGGGGCATAGAGAGAATCCGAGCGAGGCTGCCGTCCTCCACCGGGCGGCGCTTGGTTCCGGCCCGGCCGCAGGGCTGGCCTGGCACGGACGCCACCGCGCGGGCGGCGGCCAACGCGAGGCGCCCAAGGGGAAAGGGTAAGTGGCTCCCCGGTCGAACGATGGGTGTACCATCCGGTCGGGGGGCTGCGGGCGTATCCGCGTCTGTGCCGGTTGTATCGCGCGACATTCTCCCCCTCG
>NZ_BCQV01000054.1 GCF_001552255.1 Alicyclobacillus shizuokensis NBRC 103103 | reverse complement strand
AAACGGACACTCCTGAGAAATCCCAATCTGACCACTTCAGCTGCAGAGCGGAAACTCAATGGAGGACTTTTTCAGGGGCCACTAACTAATGGACGCGTCTTCCCTGCCCTCGCCTATCACCGTTTCTGCTCGGAAATCATGATATAATATATAATTCCGCAAATGGCATAATCGAAGAATGTGCGGTGGGGTGGCGGCGTGGTCCAATCCTCATCCATTGACGTTATGCGTTTGCCCACTTTTTTGGTGTTCTGGAGCGGACGAATGGTCTCTCTGTTCGGTTACATGCTGTTCTCCATGGCGACGACGTGGTACGTGTTGGATCGCACCGAGTCAGCCCTCGACACCGCGATTGTGCTGGTCATTCCGATGCTCTGTTCGCTCGTTATCTTCCAACAACGCCATCTTGGGCGCGACGGGAAGCCTCTTGGCGTTTGTCGGCCATGCGGTCGGAGGTGCTTTGGTCGCGTGGATTCACCCTGTAAGCGCCGTTCTGGTGGACGGTGGCTCGTTTCTGCTGTCCGCGCTGTCGCTTGCCGTCATCCCGATTCCGCCACTGTGCAGCAAGGGGCGAGCTGGCGTTTGGGGGTTCATCAAGGACAGACCGGCTGGACTTCACTTTATCGGGCAGCGTCCGGCCGTTCGCACGTTTGGTTTGTACGCCGTTGACCACGCTCGCCTGCGTGGGGGCAGGCATCCATTCGCCGGAAAAATCTATCATAATGCTTTCTGCCGTCAATATTTGACCAATTCAAAAGTGATAAAATAGACCTAGGAAGAACACCTCTAAGACGGGGGGATCACCGTGAAGGACATTGGCTGGAAAGTCGGCGGCAAACAGGGTGAAGGCATTGACAGCACGGGCGAGATCTACGCGCTGGCGATGCATCGGCTGGGATACTTTGTGTTCACGTATCGTCACTTCATGTCGCTGATCAAGGGAGGGCACACCAACTACAAAATCCGAGTGGCGGATGACATGGTACGCCACCATGGCGACGATACGCACATCCTGATTGCATTTGACCAGGCCACGGTGGACCACAACTGGGGTGAACTGGTCGATGGGGCCATCGTCATCTACGACCAATCGTCGTTTCAGGCCACCCCACCCACCCAGGCGAACGTGCACCTGTTCGGTGTCCCGTTGACCGACATCGCTCGCGAGACGGGCGGACCGATAATGAAGAACATGGTCGCCATCGGCGTCACCGCGGCCATCAACGAAATCTCACCGGAAGAGTTTCGGCCCATCGTCGAAGACAAGTTCAGCCGGAAGGGGCAGAAGGTGGTCGACAGCAACATGGAGGCGCTGCGGCGCGGCCATGCGTATTATCAGGAGCACTTCCAGGTTCATTTCCCGGTGCCGGCAAAACCGGTTCTGGCTGCGGGAGTGGACCACCTGTACGCTTCCGGCAACCAGGCGACGGCGTTCGGCGCCTTGGCGGGGGGATGCCGATTGCTGGCGGCCTATCCCATCACGCCAGCGACCGAAATCATGTACTGGGTGCTCAAGTATTTTCCCAAATACGGGGGCGTGGTTTTGCAGGCGGAGGATGAGATCGCCGCCATCAATATGGCCATCGGCGCCAACTTTGCCGGCGCGCGGGCGATGACCTCGACGTCCGGTCCCGGGTTCTCGCTGATGATGGAAGCGCTGGGCTTGGCCGGCATGTCGGAGACTCCGGTCGTCATTGTGGACGTGCAGCGCAGCGGCCCATCCACCGGTTTGCCGACGAAGACCGAACAAAGCGATCTGAACGAGGCCCTGTACGGCACGCACGGAGAAATCCAGCGGATTGTGCTGACGCCGCGCACCGTGGAGGAGTGCTTTTTGTTCATGGCGGACGCGTTCAATCTGGCCGAACGTTACCAGTGTCCGGTCATTGTTTTGAGCGATCTCTATTTGGGCATGTCGTACCAGTCCATCGCTGGTTTTCCGCTGGACCGGGTGCGCATTGACCGCGGCAAACTGGTGGCGGATGCGGACCTGGCCGGCCTCTCGCCGTTCCAGTATCAACGTTACGATCCGTCCGTTCCCGACGGCATCTCGCCGCGCGCCTTGCCTGGCCAGCCCAATGGGCGTTATACGGCGCTCGGCAACGAGCACAACGGCATCGGCCTGGAGGTGGAGGACCTAGAGACGCGTGTGGTGCAGGTCGAGAAGCGGGCCCGCAAACTTTCCGGTTTCCAACATGACAGCGGTATCAGCGTCGACGGCGATGCGCATGCGCGGTTTGCGCTCATCGGGTTTGGCAGCACGTACGGCGTGCTGGAAGAGGCGCGCGCCAGGCTCGCGACCGAAGGAGTGATTGTGAAACATATCCACTTCTCCCGCGTGGGGCCGTTCCCAGCCGAGCCTTTGCACGAAGCCATGGCCGGCGTCGACCGGGCCTTGGTCGTCGAGCTGAACTCGACAGGCCAGCTGGCTTCCCTCATCCGTCAGCATGCCGGGGATCACGATAAGCTCGCGTCCTGCCTGAAGTACAATGGCGATCCGATTCTTTGCAAGGAAATTATAACCAGGTGCCACGAGGTGTTTCCTGCGGAGGTGCTGAACGCATGATTACAATCAAGGATTTCAAGACCGAGAAGGCCACCTGGTGTCCCGGCTGCGGCGACTTTGGGGTGTTGAACGCGCTGCAGAAGGCGGCCGTGAATCTCGGCATCCATCCGGACGATATCGTGGTGGTCTCCGGCATCGGTTGCTCCGGGAAAATTTCGCAGCATTTCGGGGGCTACGGATTCCATTCACTGCACGGGCGCTCCCTGCCGGTGGCGCAGGCGGTAAAACTCGCGAACAAAGACCTGACGGTCATCGCCGCCGGCGGAGATGGCGATGGTTTTGGCATCGGCATGGGCCACTTCATCCATGCCATGCGGCGCAACGTCGACATCACCTACGTGGTCATGGACAACCACATCTACGGCCTAACGACCGGCCAGGCGTCACCGACCAGTGATGTCGGTTTCAACACCAAGACGTCGCCCTACGGGACAGTCGAGGCGCCCATCCATCCCATTCAATTGGCGCTGGCCCAGGAGTGCGGGTTCGTCGCCCAGGGCTTCTCGGGTAACATTAAACAGTTGACCCAGTTGATAGAAAAGGCCATCTGGCACAAAGGATTCTCGTTCGTCAACGTATTCAGTCCCTGCGTGACCTTCAACAAGGTCAACACGTACGACTTCTACAAACAGGAACTGGTCAACCTGGATGAAGACGACACGTACGATCCGCACGACCGATCCGCGGCGTTGGCCCGCGTGGCGGGCCGCGAAAGCATGGTGGTCGGCCTCATTTACGAGGACACCGGGCGACCGTCCTTCGAGGATGCCACGTATGGATTCCCCGAGGAAGCCATCGCTAAGCGCGATTGGTCTCTCTCCCAGGCGGATTTGGCGGAGTTGTCCGCCACGTTCCGGTAGAGAACAGCGCTCGGAGAGAGTCCCCGGGCACGGCCGCGGGCGACACAACTCCATTCGTGGGATTGGCGTCGTATGCCGCGGTCGTGCCGCCGTGTGCCTTGACTCCTCAATCGACAAACGGCCCGTTGTAGATGGGGCGTTCGCCAATTGGCGGGCCCGCCGCATAGGCAAACCGGACCCCTGTGTCCTGCGCCGTCACCTGCAGCCTGGCCTCCCCATCCAGGTTGGGGATGTTGAGCAGGTCTCCCTTGCCGGCCGTCTCGGCGTCGGCGTCCGCTGATGCAGAACCCGACGAACTGGCTGCCGGCTCGTCGCCTTGCACCGGGATCAACTGGAACCGTCCACTTCCTTCCAGAAGGTAGACGAATCCCTGGCGGCCGGCGGGCAGGATTGCCTCGTACCGCGCGCCCGCGTCCAAGCGGACATCGTAATACAGGATGTCGCGGTGGATGCGGACCGGCGAGGTGGGTCCCACGATGGTCGTTACCGTGGCGCCGTCGTGGCTGGTGGTGGGCAGGTCGGCCGGGGAGAACTCCGCGTAGGATGGTTCCAGCTGCTTGTCCGCCCGCGGCAGGTTTATCCACAGTTGCAACCCGGTCGCCGTCTCGTCGCCGTACGGCATCTCCGAATGCACCAGACCGCGTCCGGCCGTCACCGTCTGCACGCCTCCGGTCGGGATGACGCTGGCGTGGCCGTAGCTGTCCTCATGCGCCATGGCGCCGCCGAGCACGTACGAGATGATTTCAAATCCGCGGTGCGGATGATCCGGAAACCCATCGGGCTTGGTCATGGCAAAGTGGTCCAAGAGAATGAAAGGGTCAGGGTACAGCAACCGCCGGGTGGGAAACACCCGCTGTGGCATCTTGCCCATCGCGTCCGGGTTGGTCGCTCGTTCAATCTTCTGCAAGCTGTTCACAGTTTCACCCTCGTATCAAAATAGTAACTTACCTTTGGTTAGAACCAGAGTACACCTCTGTACCAAAATTGGCAAGGCTGAGACCAGTGTCGCCATTCTGGCCGCGGCGGACATGGCCGGGCGGCGGCAGGGCTTTGGATGAACGCGGGAACTGGCCAGTTGGACAGTTCTCAGGGTCAGGATGCACAATGTGGCGGGTGAGTTGACAAGCGGACGGGGTGGGGCGTTAGGCGTTCAGGTCCATCATGAGGTCGCAGTAGGTGCGAAAATCGTCGAGGTGACGCTCAATAATACTCTCGACAATGGAAATGTTGAGTGATTGGTAGTCGTGAACTGCGATATTTCGAAATCCGACCATCGCCTTTAGGTTTTTCGCCAGGGCGTGATGGAGAACTCCCGACTCTTCCAGCAGCTCAAACGCTTCTCGGCTCGATTGGGGTAGCCCAAGGTTCCGAACGGATATCACGTGCATCGCAAGATCAATGCAGGCCTCGCACGCGCGTTGGAGGTTGAGGACAATGGCGTCCTGCTTGGTGATATTGTTCAGGTTATCCCGATTACCGTCGTATTCTTCAAGGATTCGCTTGATGCATCGGCGAATGGTCTGCACCTTGTTTAAAATGACGTTGTCCGCCGTCAAAATGCGGTTCCCCTTTCCTTGAGGCGGTCCAGTACGCACTGGCGTTCTTCATTCAGCATGGCATAGGCTTTCATGGCACGTATCACGTATACACACCGCTGGTCTCGGTCTCGTTCGTACAGAAGCCGTCCATACGCGACAATTTCTGCCTGCATGACGGTGCTCGCATGGCTCAAATCCACCAGGTCGACTTCGCGCTTCAGTAGATCAGCCAGCTCCTGCGCGTGTAAAAAGGTGTCGTAGGGGTCAAGCGGCTGGTCCGGGAGAAACGCCAAGTCCACATCGCTGTCCGGGCGCAGTCGTTCTTTCGCAGCAGAACCAAACAAGTAAATGAGGAGCGGATGCACGCTGTCCACCAGATGCACGGTGACGGCCCGCAGCTGCTGCTCGGACAGTGTGTTCATCCGCTCACCACCTCGCTCATTCCTCTTTTCCAACATTATCATTATAGAATAAACATCGCCCTGTCTGACAGACGTCGCCCTGTTAGGATGGCCGTGTTCCGCCTATGCGTACCGCCTGGCGGCGGCAGTGCTGCGGAGGAATTCGGTCAGCTGGACCGTCAACTCATAGCGCAGGAACGGCGTCACCAGATAGATGCCGCGAAAGTGGTTCAGCGCCTCTTCGATGAGCGTCCGGGCGATGGCCAGTCCCGCTTCGGCGGCGGCGTCGGGCGGAGCGGCCGCCATGCGCTGGCGCACCGACTCCGGGATGTCGATGCCGGGCACCTCGTTGTGCAGGAACTGGGCGTTGCGGGCGCTGGTCAGCGGCATGACGCCGACGAACACCGGCGCGTCAAAACCCTCGGTGGCGCGGGCGATGCGTTCGAACAGCCGGATGTCGTAAACCGGTTGCGTCATCACGAAATCCGCGCCGGCGTCCAGCTTGCGCCGCAGCCGTTCCACCGCCTTGTCGAAGTTGCGCACGTGCGGGTTGAAGGATGTCCCCACGACGAAACGAACCGGGTGTTTGAGCGGCTGGCCGGAGAACGCCACACCCTGGTTGAGCCGCCGCACCATCTTGGTCAGCTCGGTGGACGAGACGTCGTAGACCGAGGTGGCGCCGGGAAGGTCGCCGAAACGGGACGGATCGCCCGTCACCAGGAGGATGTGGCGGACACCCAGCACGTGCAGGCCCATCAGGTGGGACTGCTGGCCGATGAGGTTCCTGTCGCGGCAGGTGACGTGCACCAGCGGTTCAATGCCTTCCGCCTTGAGCAGGCTGGCGATGGCCATGTTGCTGACGCGCACGGTGCCGAGCGAGTTGTCGGCGATGGTGATGGCGTCCGCTCCTGCCCGGCTCAGCGCCCGCGCCCCCTCCAGGTAGCGGCGGACGGACGGGGTACGCGGCGGATCCAGCTCGACAATCACTGTCACCTCCTGCCGCACCCGCTCGACCAGGGAATCAGGGGGTACGGGCGCCCCTGCGCTGGCCGCATCTCCCGCCGCCGGGCGTTGTGCGCGCGTGACGGTGACCAGAGGGTCAACGCCGACGACCGGCGTCTGCGGCCGGCCGCGACCTGCCGCGGCACCGGCCAGCGGGCTGTCGGGGTCTGCGGCCGGAGGCCGCGTTGCCGGCCGCCAGCCGGCCAGCCGCTCCGCCAGGGCGCGGATGTGTGCGGGCGTGGTGCCGCAGCAGCCGCCCAAAAAACGCACACCGACATCCGCCAGTTGCGCGAGAATGTCGGCAAAGTAACCGGCGCTGCCGGTGAAGGTGTAGTCTCCGTCCTCCAGGTGCAGCATGCCGCCGTTCGGGACCGCCGCGTACAGGCCGTCTGGCCGCAGGCGCAAGCCTTCGTAGCTGCGCAGAATCCCGGCCAAGCCGAGTCGGCAGTTGAGCCCCACCACGTCCGCGCCCGCCTGCTCCATAGCCAGAAACGCTTCCTGCAACGGGTGGCCGTCGCGGGTGACGCCGATGGCGTCCGGCGACAGGTTAGCCACGATGGGCAGTGGGGTCAGGCTGCGCACCGTCTCAATCGCCAGCAGCAGCTCGTCGAGGTCGGGAAAGGTTTCGAGCAAAATCCCGTCCACGTCCTCCGCCAACAGGGCGCTGGCCTGTTCCTCGTAAACGGCGGCGAGTGAGGCGGAGGGGTGCGAATCCGTCCCCGCGTCCAGCGAGCCGGTCGGCGCGTGCCCCAAATCTGCGGTGGATCCGATGGTGCCAAGCACAAACACCTGCCCGCCAGCCGCGCCGGCGGCTGAGGTGGCCGAGGTGGAGGTACCGAAGGTGTCTGAAGCGGCTGAAGGGGTCAACGCTGAGCCCGCGGCGCCCGTCTTTGCTGCGGCCCCGGCCGACTTGGCGATCCGCACCGCCGCCTGGTTGATGTCCGCCACTTTGTCGGTCAGCCCGTGCCGGGCCAGACCCACCCGGTGGCCGCTGAAGGTGTTGGTCTGGATGACCGTCGCTCCGGCCTCGATGTAGGCCCGGTGTACGCGCTCCACCCAGTCCGGGTGCGTCAGACACAGGGCCTCCACGCAGGTGCGGATGGGCGCGCCCGCCTGGTGCAACAGTGTCGCCATGGCGCCGTCGCCGATGACTGGACGCTGGCGCAGGGCGGTGAGGAAATCGGTGGCAGCGGACTGGGTCATGTCGTCATCTCCTGTCCATGTTTTCATGTATAGTGTTCCGGCACCGTGCGGCTGCACAAGCCAGGCGGACCGCGTCTCGCCTCGGCCGTCGGCCCGGGCGCGGTCTACTCGCTATCTACTCCGCGTTGAAGTACCTGGCCTCCGGATGCGCAAACACCATCGCCGACACGCTCGCCTCCGGGTCCATCATGAACCCGTCGGTCAGCTGCACCCCGATGTCCTCGGGGCGAATCAGCCGAAACAGTTTGGCCTGGTCCTCCAGGTTGGGACAAGCCGGGTACCCGAATGAGACGCGAATCCCCTGGTAGCGGGCGATAAACCGCTCGCGCATCGTCATCTCCGGCGCATCCGGGAAGCCCCAGCGGTCGCGGATGACCTGGTGCAACCGCTCCGCGAACGCTTCTGCCAGCTCGAGCGCCAGCGCCTGCAGCGCGTGCGAGCGCAGGTAGTCGCCCGTCTCCTTCCAGCGCTCGGCCAGGTCCCGCACCCCGCGGCCGGCGGTCACCGAGAAGAAGGCCACATAGTCCATCACCCCCGATTGCGCCGGGCGCAGGAAGTCGGACAGGCACAGATAGGGGGGCTTGGCCTGACGCGGGAAGACGAAGGTTTCCAGGACCCGCGATGGATCGTCCGGATCGTAGACGTGTACGGCGTCTCCATCCGCCTGCGCCGGGAAGAACCGGTACACCGCGTGCAGTTGCAGGAGCCCCTCGCGGCTGCACTGGCTGACCAACTCGTCCACAAGCGCCAACAGTTCCAGCGCTTTCTCGTCCCCTTCGGACAGGCGTTTTTCCACGTTCCCGGGCAGCCCCAGGTGCTTGCCGAGCAGCATCTGCAGGTTGAGGTACGGGCGCACGTGGGCCAGCGGGACGTCCCGCAGGAGGTGCCGATTGAGGTCGGGCGGCGCAAACACCGGCGCGTCGCGGCGGACGGGAGAGACCCGGGGGCCTGCCGCCGCTTCGGCCGGCGCCGCCTCGGCCTCGCCGCGCCCCTCCATCTCCTTGCGCACGGCGTCCAGTTCCGCCAACAGCCCTGGCCGCGCCTGCTCGTCCACCAATCGGTTGGCGTAGTCCAGCCCTTCCATCGCGTCCTTGGCGTAGATCACGGGGCCGTCGTACTTGGGCTTAATGCGGGTAAAGGTGAACTTCTTGGTCAGCGCCGCGCCGCCGACCAGAAGCGGCGCCTGGATGCCGGCCTGGCGGAAATCCTCTGCGGTGACCACCATCTGCTGCGCCGACTTGACGAGCAGGCCGGACAGCCCGATGATGTCCGGCTTGACCTCGCGGTAGGCCTGAATCAGCTGCTCCGGCGGCACCTTGATACCCAGGTTGACGACGCGAAAGCCGTTGTTGGCGAGGATGATTTCCACCAGGTTTTTGCCGATGTCGTGCACGTCGCCCTTGACCGTCGCCAACAGGACGGTGCCCTTGTTGGCCGCGTCCGCTCTCTCCATGAACGGCTCCAGGTAGGCGACCGCCGCCTTCATCACCTCGGCGCTCTGCAGGACCTCCGCCACAATCAGCTCGTTGTTGTTGAACAGCCGTCCGACTTCGTTCATTCCGTCCATCAAGGGGCCGTTGATGATGTCGAGCGGCTTGTACTTCGTGAGCGCCTCGTCCAGGTCGGGGACGAGGCCCTCCTTGCTGCCTTCCACAATGTAGCGGGCCAGGCGCTCCTCCAGCGGCAGGCTGGCGGTGTCCACCTTTGCGGCCACCTTCTTCTCGCGGTAGAAGGCGGTGAACTCGGCCACCAGTTCGTCGCTCGTCTCAAACAACAGCCGCTCCGCCAAGCGTTTCTCCTCGTCGGGGATGGAGGCGTAGCGCTCCAGCTTCTCCGCGTTGACAATCGCGTAGGACAGCCCCGCCTTGGTGCACTCGTACAGAAACACCGAGTTCAGTACCTCGCGTCCGGCCGGCGGTAGACCGAATGACACGTTGCTGATGCCGAGGATGGTTGGGCACTCCGGCAGGTGCTGGCGAATCAGGCGGATGCCCTCCACCGTCTCCCGGGCCGATCCGATGTACTTCTCATCGCCTGTGCCGACGGGGAAGGTGAGCGGATCGATGATGATGTCGGACGGGGCGAGACCGTACTTGTTCACGAGCAGGTCCACCTCGCGCTTGGCAATCTCAAGCTTGCGCTCACGCGAGACGGCCATGCCCGTCTCGTCGATGGTCCCGACCACCAGGGCCGCGCCGTAGCGGCGGGCCAGCTCGGCGAAGCGGGCGAGGCGGGGCTCGCCGTCCTCCAGGTTGGTGGAGTTGATGATGGCCTTGCCCTGGGAGTGCTTCAGCCCCAGTTCGACCACCTCGGCGTCGGTGGAGTCTATCATCAGCGGCACCTTCACCTTGCGCACCGCGTGTGGGAGAAACGCCGCCATGTCGGCCGCCTCGTCGCGGTCCGGATCGGCCAGGCAGATGTCAATCACCTGCGCCCCCGACTTGACCTGGGCGCGGGCGATTTCGGCCGCCGCCTCGTACTGGCCGTCGGCAATCAGGCGGCGAAACTTGCGCGATCCGATGACATTCGTCCGCTCTCCGACGACAATGGGCCGGTTGTCCTCCTCGAAGAACACCGCCTCCAGGCCGGAGACGGCGTGCCCGTGCCGCTTGGCAAACGGGCGCGGCGGCTTGCCCAGCGTGACCTGGCGGACGGCGCGGATGTGCTCGGGGGTGGTGCCGCAGCAGCCGCCGACCACATTGAGCCATCCCTGCTCGACAAAGTCGGCCACCTTCTTTGCGAAGCTCTCCGGGGTCTCGTGGTAGTGGCCGTCTTCGTCCGGCAGGCCGGCGTTCGGGTAGCAGCTGACCCCGCAGGTCGCAAGGCTCGCCAGGACGCGGACGTGATCGCGCATGAATTCCGGCCCGGTGGCGCAGTTGAGGCCCACGGAGATGGGACGCAGGTGTTCCACCGCCAGGTACAGGGCGTCTATCGTTTGGCCGGCCAAGGTCGTTCCCATCGGCTCAATCGTGCCCGAGACCATGATGGGAAGCCGTTTGCCGGTCGTGGCAAAGGCGTGTTCGATGCCGAGGCTGGCCGCCTTGACGTTGAGCAGGTCTTGGGAGGTTTCCAGCAGCAGCACGTCTACCCCGCCCTCGATGAGCCCTATCGCCTGCTCCTGGTAGTGGCCGATGAGTTCGTCAAAGGTGACCCCGCCCGTCACTGAGAGGCTTTTCGTCGTCGGCCCCATGGATCCAGCCACGAACCGCGGCTGCTGGGGTGTGCTGTACTCGTCTGCGGCCTGGCGGGCGAGTTCGGCCGCGCGCCGGTTGATCTCGCGCGCCCGCTCGGCCAGCCCGTACTCGCCGAGGACCAGCGGGGTGCCGCCGAAGGTGTTGGTCTCGATGATGTCGGCGCCAGCTTCCAGGTACTGGCGGTGGATGGAGAGGATGACGTCCGGGCGGGTGAGCGTCAGATACTCGTTGCACCCGTCGTACTCCTTGCCGCCGAAGTCGTCCTCGGTCAGGTTTTGCTGTTGAATCATCGTCCCCATCGCGCCGTCGAGGATGAGGATGCGCTCGGTCAGGGCCCGCCGGATGTCGGTCATGCTTGGACCGCCTCCAGCGCACGGCGGGCTTGGGCAAACGCCTGGTCCAGGTCGGCCATCAGGTCGCCCGGGTGTTCGATGCCGACCGATAGGCGCAAGAGCGTGTCGGTCACGCCAATCGCCGCACGCTCCTCGGGCGGGATGTCGTGGTGCGTCTGCACGGACGGGTAGGTGATGAGCGACTCGACGCCGCCCAGGCTCTCGGCAAACGTGATGATGCGGACGTGATTGAGAATCGGTTCCACCAGCCGCACATCCTGCACCTCAAACGAGACCATGCCGCCGTACCCGCTCGCCTGCCGCTCGTGCACGTCGCGCCCGGGGTGGTTGGGGAGTCCCGGGTAGTAGACGCGGGTGACCAGCGGGTGCTGGACAAGCCAGTCGGCGATGGCGCGGGCGTTTTGATTGTGGCGCTCCATCCGCAGGGCCAGGGTTTTCAGGCCGCGCACCATCAGGTAGCTGTCGTGGGGGCCGAGCACCGCGCCGATGGCGTTCTGGAAAAAGGCGATGCGCTCGGCCAGGGCCTCGTCGCGGACCGCGACCAGGCCGCAGACGACATCGTTATGGCCGCCCAGGTACTTGGTGCCCGAATGCAGGACGATGTCCGCACCAAGTTCCAGCGGCCGCTGGTAATAGGGTGTCATGAACGTGTTATCGACCACGGTCAGGGCGCCGTGCGCCCGGGCGACTTTGGCGAGGCCGGCGATGTCGTAGACCTTCATCGTCGGATTGGTCGGGGTCTCCAAAAACAGCGCCTTGGTGCGCTCCGTGAGCAGCGGACGGAGCGCGTCGGTACAGCCGGCGCGCAGGTAGCTGACGGTGATGCCCAGGGGGCGCAGAATCTGTTCGAACAATCGGTAGGTCCCGCCGTACAAATCGTCGCTGGCAATGACATGGTCTCCGGGTGACAGGAGGGAGCAGACGGCGTGTATCGCGGCCATGCCCGAGGCGAACGCGAACCCACGTACCCCGCGCTCAAGCCTGGCGATGGTCTCTTCCAGCACCGTCCGCGTCGGATTGGCCATGCGCGAGTAGTCGTAGCCGGTCGATTGGCCGGCCGCCGGGTGGGAGTAGGTGGCGGAAAGGTGAATCGGCGCAGCCACCGCGCCGGTCAGCGGATCGCGGCGGTTACCGGCTTGGGCGAGCAGGGTCTCGATGTTCATCGTGATGGGCACCTCCAGTGGGCATGGTCATAGAGTATCGGGCCATGAAAAAAGGCCCCTCCCGGATGAGAAGGACCTTGAAAACCTAGGTTCGCTTTCAAGTCTCTCATCTCTCAGAATTGCTTCTGCAGGAGTTAGCACCGGGAAACGCTCTGTCCTGGGCTCGCCTTCGGCCTTGGCATCGACGAGCCGCGCCCATAAGACACGGGCAGGGCGTTTCTGGTTGCCGGGCTTCATCGGGCCAGTCCCTCCGCCTACTCTTGATAAGAGAACTTTCGATTCAGTTGTGTAAGTCCGTTGTGCAAGGTGACGTTGCAGTGGTTCAGCCGTCCCCAGACGGGCGTTTAATCGATAATTTACAACGTTTCCGCCGAGGCGTCAACGGGCAAACCGTCCGCTGTGCTCTTCTTTTTGTAGGTTTCGCTTCTCCAGCTCTCTCAGCTGCAGAGTCAGCATGCGCTGGGTGATGGACGGGCAGCTACAGTGACAGCAGCAGGTCCGAATCCAAACAGAGGGATAGCAAGTACATGATACAATTACGCAAAAAAGTAAAGAAGTGAAACGAAGTGAACCCAGCGAGGATATTGGCCATCGATGATGAACAAGCTATTTTGGATATGATTGTCCTTGTTCTGCGAAAAGAAGGATTCGAGAACATTCAAACCGCCACGACCGGTGCGGAGGCAATTCGTAAATGCAGGACATTTGCTCCGCATATTCTTGTTTTGGATGTCATGCTGCCCGACATGGAAGGATTTGAAGTGTGCCGTCAATGCCGCGAAATCACGCAGGCGCCGATTCTGTTTTTGACAGCGAGATCGACCGATTTGGACAAGTTGATGGGATTCGGGATTGGCGGAGATGACTATATTACCAAGCCCTTCAATCCACTGGAGGTGGTCGCGCGGATCAAGGCGCATTTGCGACGAGTGCTGCCGCAGCCGAACGACACCAGCGTACAGAAGCGCGTTTATGATTTCGGACGATTTCAGGTAGATGAAGCGTCTGCAGAACTCATCGTTGACGGCGTGAAGGTGGCTTGTCCTGCGAGGGAATTTCAGTTGCTCTTATTTTTCTGTCAGAATCCAAATCGCGTCTTCAGTCGGAATCAATTATACGAGCGGGTATGGGGCGAGACTAGCCTTGTCGACGACAACACGGTGATGGTTCATATCCGACGACTGCGGGAAAAGATTGAGATTGACCCGGGACACCCCAGGTACCTTGTAACCGTTCGCGGATTGGGCTACAAACTAGTCCATCCACAGACGGAGGACTGAAGTAATGAACCTGAATGCACGGATCACTGTGAAATTTCTCCTTCAAATGGGAGCCCTCTTGATTGTCCTGTGGTGTCTCATTGGCTCCGCCTTTGGTTTTTATCTCTACAGCACACGAACTTCGGCGCAGACGGTAGGCATGAATCCCGTCATGCTTCTTGACAAAATGCCTGCAGAGACGACCATTCATGGAAACACCATTCATGTCTACAGTAACGTGTTGGCCGAGGTCAAACAGAGTGGTGGATGGCTGCAGATACTTGATGACAATGGACAGGCCATCTACAATTTCCATCGCCCCAAGAACGTTCCAACCAAGTATGCACCAGGGCTGCTGGTGTACGATAAATCATTTCCAGAGAAGTTTGGCTATCAACTCTCTACCTGGTACGGTACCGTAGACCATCAGTCACTAACCTGGCTTTACGGGTTGCCGCTGAAGACCCCTATACGCGGGCAGAGTCACCAGAGATATGTCTATATCCTTTTAGTCTTCACAGGAAGTTTATTGGCTACGATTGTCACCGGGTTTCTCTTTGGACGCCGCATTGGTACACCGGTATTGCACATGATGAATTGGTTGCAGAATTTGGCAAACGGGTCCTATTCGGAGCCAACGGATGCGCGTGGACTTCCGAAGAGTAAAAACGGCGTTCATGGAGACCTGCGCAGGCCCTACAGAATGTATCGGGAGGTCCTCGCAGCCCTTGAGCGTCTGGCCGTTGCATTGCAACAAAGCGACATGGAGCGCAAACGTTTGGAAAAGACGCGAGAGGAATGGATCACCGGGATTACGCACGACCTTCGAACCCCGCTTGCCTCCGTCAAAGGCTATGCCGATTTGTTCGCATCACCCGATTACAAGTGGACAGAGAGCGAGATCCGTCAGTTTGGCCAGGTGATTTCCGATAAAGCTGCATACATGGATGACCTCATTGAGGATCTCGGACTCACCTTTCGCCTCCGAAACCAAGCCTTGCCATTGCGGCGAAAACCGGAAAATGTCGTCGAAATCATTCGCAACGTGGTGATTGATTTCGTGAACCAAGCGCAATCGGAGGGGCAGACGGTGCTGTTTGAAAGTGAAGTGGATGATCTTATCTATCCTTTGGATGCCAAGTGGATTACGCGGGCACTGGATAATCTGCTGGTCAATGCTTCGCTGCACAACCCCGATGGCACCACTATCTCTGTGGAGGTTCGACCTCTGCGCAAGGATGGTTTTCGGTATCCCGGTGTGTGCATTGAAATACGTGATAATGGCACCGGTATGGATGAGGAGACGGTGGCGCACTTATTCGACAGGTATTACCGTGGGACGAACACGTCGGAAAAGCAGGTGAGGGGATCCGGTTTGGGGACCGCCATTGCCAAGCAGTTGATTGAAGCTCATGGGGGTCACATCTCGGTTGACAGTGCATTGGGACGCGGCACGAGCATTGTGGTGGAACTGCCGCCGCAAAATTAAGGTTCTATTAAGCTACCGTTTCACGTCCTGTAAGCTTGGTTCGTTACAGTATGGACCGAGGTGAGGGACAGTGAGTGAAATGGTTATCGAAACATCGAATCTTACGCGGCGATACGGCAAGAAAGTATCGGTAAACAACGTAAATCTGAAGGTGCCAAAAGGCAGCATTTATGGCTTTTTGGGGCCGAACGGCGCAGGAAAGACGACGACCATTCGAATGCTGCTCGGACTCATCCGGCCAACGTCGGGACACATTCGCATCTTCAATCAGGATCTTTCCAAACACCGGATGCCCATACTGCGCCGCATCGGCTCACTTGTCGAAAGCCCCTCCTATTATGGTCATCTCTCTGGTTATGAAAATTTGGATGTGATTGCCCGGTTGCTGAAGGTCCCTTCGAAACGCATTGACGAGGTGCTTGGGATTGTCCGCTTGACACCCGCAGCCCATCAAACGGTCAAGGGGTATTCCCTGGGTATGAAGCAGCGTTTGGGTATCGCAGCGGCTCTTCTTGGAAATCCAGATTTGCTGATTCTTGACGAACCGACCAACGGGCTCGATCCCGCTGGCATCCACGAGATTCGCACATTGATCAAAGACATGCCGAAACAGCACGGCATCACGGTCGTCGTATCAAGCCATTTGTTAAGCGAGATCGACCAGATGGCAACGCACGTCGGCATCATCGATCACGGACATCTCTTGTTCCAGGATTCCATTGAAAAGCTGCGTGAACAAAGTTCTCCCAAATTATTCTTACAGGTCGATAAGCCCCATGAGGCCAAGAGGCTTTTACAGGACGCAGGATTCAAAGTTTCAATACAGGGTGACAACCTGCAGATTCCCAACTCGGACCTGTCGGTTACGGAGGAGATCAATCGTCAACTGGTTCAGGCCGGAATTTCGGTGTATCGCATTTCGGAACAGAGTCGTTCTCTAGAAGACATCTTCCTTGATTTCGTGGACAAGGAGGGGAGTCTGTGATGAACGGAGCGCTCGTGTCCGATTGGATAAAAATGCGCAAGACGTGGATTAAAATCCTTGTCATCCTTGGCCCGTTTGGCGTCATCTCCTTGAATGCCGTGCGCTATGCTCTCAATTATCACGGCATTGTCAGACCTGGCGACGATGCGTATAACTGGGCGTTACTCATCCAGAACATCAGTCATTTGTTGATGCCGACTTTGATGCTTGGTATCGCGCTGTTGGCATCTTTGCTGTCTGGGTTGGAGCATCAAGGGCATGCTTGGAAGCAGTTGCTTGCTCTGCCCGTGTCAAGGGTTCAACTTTATTTGAGCAAGTTCATTTGGATTGCTGGACTGTTGGCCATTTCGGCTACACTGTGCGCCGTTGGCACGATTCTCCTTGGCTTTGCTTTCGGATTTACGCCCCATGTCCCTTGGGCGGGAATTCTTGAAGAATGCTACTACCCTTATCTTGCAGCCTACGGAGTCATCGCCATTCAATTGCTGCTTTCCGTGCTGGTGGCGAACCAGTCGTTTGCGATTACGCTCGGCGTTCTTGGGATGATTATCAGTGGCCTCAGCGACGCTCTCTCGCCTGATGGGCTGACTCATGCTGGGCACTGGGCCCCCTTTGTGCCTTGGGTCTATCCTTCTTTGTCCGCTCTTACGCATGGGGCTGTACAGCACGTTGACTTTGCATATGTGGTTTACGGACTTCTTGCAGGGGGTCTGCTGTTGGCTTTGGGAACCGGGCTTTTCGCAAGGAAGGAAGTGAAGTAGGACGGTGCTCTTTCGAATGTTGCTGTGCGAGTGGAAGAAGCTTCGAACATCAAGTATCTGGATACCTGTTTTGGTCGCGCCACTGTTGACGATTCTCGTGGGTGTGGTGAGGTCGAGGCAGGATTTAGGGATTGCTGGGAACGGGAAATCTTGGCTTTCCATATACTACGAAATA
>NZ_BCQV01000053.1 GCF_001552255.1 Alicyclobacillus shizuokensis NBRC 103103 | reverse complement strand
ACCTCCCCCTCAAACCGATGGAACTTTCCGCATGCCGCGTGATAGACTGGTCGGTGGTGCCTACGGATGGCCCGCCTCACCGAACCGCTTGACATCACTTTGCACGCTATCCCGCAGTGGAGATGAAAAGGAGACACACCATGAGGCCGTTCTTGAAGTGGGCAGGGGGAAAATATCGAATTGTACAACGCATACGGGAGCACCTGCCTGACGGCAAACGCCTCATTGAGCCGTTTGTGGGATCTGGGGCCGTCTTTCTTAACACCGACTTCGACGAGTACATCCTGTCGGACATCAACCAGGACCTGATACGGGTATATGAAATCCTCCAACAGGATGGCGATTCCTTCATCTCCTACTGCAAACCATTGTTCACCCCCGAGAACAACGCGCCCGATAGGTACTACGAGTTGCGCACCGAATTCAACGAAACCGACGACCTGTGGCGGAAGTCTGCGCTGTTTATCTACTTGAACCGACACGGTTACAACGGGTTGTGCCGGTACAACTCCAATGGAAAGTTCAACGTTCCGTTTGGGCGTTACAAGCGGCCGTATTTCCCCGAACTAGAAATGCGCTATTTTGCCCACAAGGCGCAAAGGGCCAGGTTTTGCTTGGCCGACTTTCGCACCGTCATGGGGCAGGCCCAACCGGGCGATGTCATCTACTGTGATCCCCCCTACGTCCCGCTTTCCAAGACGGCTCGTTTCACCGATTATGCCGCAGGTGGCTTCGGCCCGCAGGACCAGGCGGATTTGGCGCAATTGGCCGCGGCGCTCGGCAACAGAGGGATTCCCGTTCTGATATCGAACCACGAGACCGATTTCACGAATCAGGCGTACGCGGCGGCCAAGATCGAACGCTTTGATGTCCAGCGGATGATCAGTTGTGACGGCGCGAATCGCGGTTCGGTGACGGAGGTCTTGGCCCTGTTTGGCACCTGAGCAGCGCCTGCCGCACACAAAGCCTGCAAGCCCCCGTTCCATAAGCCCTGCTGACTTGACTAGTCCAAACGCACCCTCCCCGTTCCCCGGGGGACTCCTTTGGACTCGTCGGAAAACGGTCCAACCCGGCCTTTCGGCACCAGCAGAGACCCCCGTATCCTCGAGGTGGTATGGGAAGGGGAGACTGCCATGGAGGAAACAGCTGTGATTCGTGTCCTGATTGCCGATGAACTGGAACTGCTGCGGGCCGGCCTGGCCTGCATCCTACAGTCCACCCCGGGCCTTGTGTTGGCAGGCCAGGCCGCCAACGGGGAGGAAGCGATAGCCGCGGCGCAAACCGCTAAACCGGACGTGGTCTTGATGGACATGAACCTGCCGGACATGGATGGCTTTCGGGCCACCCGGGAACTTTTGCGCAGCCAGCCTTCCGTCCGCGTGCTCCTGCTGGCCACGGATCTGAGGGAGGACACGCTTGTCAAGGCCATCTCGGCCGGGGCTGCCGGGTACATCCTGAAAAACGCGCCCCCGTCGGAGCTGGTGGAAGGGATACAAAAAGCACACCGGGGTGAGTACGTGGTCCCGAGTCAAGTGACGGTGCTGGTGGTGCGGCGTCTGTTGCGGGAGTACGGTGAGAAAGGCGAGTTCACGCCGCGCGAAACGGACATCTTGCGCTGGTTGACCACGGGCGCCACGAACAAACAGCTGGCCCAGGCGCTCGGCATCAGCGTCAGCACGGTCGGCAATTACATCCAGCGACTGCTGAAAAAGCTGGGCCTGGAGAACCGCGCCCAGCTCGCGGCCTATGCGGTCCGGGAAGGGTATCAATTGGACCCACAAGAACAATTGGAGACACGCTGGTGACTCGCCTTCATTCTATCTATTGCATGGCCGCACATCCGCCCATCGCCGCCAGCGCCACCTGCTCTCGCCCTGCCCGGCCAGCAACTTAGTTTTCCTGCAGCGGCGCCCCTTCCCAATGCGCCAGTTTGCGTACGTAGAACCGCCACACCCACTCCTCGTTGAACGTGCGCCCGAGGTCCGGCAGCTCCCGCAGGTCCTCTTCCGAGATGGAAGCCACCGTCCGGCCGGTCTGTGCGGCTTGTAGCGTGACCTTGGCCAGCGCATGGAAGTTCAACGCGCGTACCACGGTTTCCTCCAGCGTGCGCCCCGTCACCGTGATGCCATGCCCCTTCATCAAGCAGATATGGCAATCCCCCATCGTCTGGACGAGCGGAAGCGCCAGTTCCGTACGTGAAATGAGGTAGGCGTGGGGAAACACGGGAATGCCTTCGACAGCCATCCGCATGGCGGGGATGTTATAAGCACCGAAGATGGGCTTCCAATCCAACTCCGTGATGCCGCACACCAGAGCGGCAGGCGGGTGCGCATGAATGACGCAGCCCACCTCCTGCCGCGCGCGATAGATCTCCGCATGAATCGGCAGTTCATTCGGCACGCAATAGCCTTCTTCCGCCCCCGCCCCGTCGAACGTCACGCGCTGGATTGCGTCCGCCTGTGTGTCCGCCACGCCCGCTTCGTGCGGGCCGCGGCAACGGATCCACATCTCCTCCGTGCCAGGAATACGCAGGCTGACGTGCCCGAGGATTTCATCGACTAACCCCTCCATACCAAGAATCCTGCACGCCGTGGCGATGGCCTCCCGCGGCTGCTCCAGTGCGCTGCTCATCCGCCTTCACTCTTCCGCCATGTGTGGGGCGGTGACCCGGTCGACCTCGACCGCCTCACCTTTGGCGCCACACGCGTGACACCACCAGAAACAGATGGACCGCCCCGTGTCCGAATATAGGTTCACCAGGTTGCGCGGATCCGCCAATGATGCTCCGCAGCGGGCGCAGTAGCAAACGAACTCCAGTGCTGCTTTGGCTTCTTCCTGCAACAACGGCGCCCCCTCACACCGTTTGCGACATGCGGCCCTTGCAAATCTGGATGATCTCGTCGATGTTCAGAGCGTACCGTGTGTTCCAGTCCTTCGCGATGCCGGACAACAGGTCGCCCACGCCATACTTGTTCTCCTCCTGCGGCAGGACAATCACATCGTTCTTCGCCTCGTCGCGGATGACGCACATCGGGTCCTCCCCGCGTTCCACCTTGGCCAACTCTTGCAGAAGCAATTGACGGTAGAGAATGATGCCTTTGTCCGACGTGCCAAGACGCTCCGTGGTCCGGTCAGCAATTTCACCCTGCGTCACCCAACTCATCATGTCTTGACCGTCAATGTAGTCCGTGACGAAGTTCCCACGTTCGTCCTTGAGCGGTGCCTCATAGAGGGAGATGGGATAGTCCTCGGGTACCTGCACCCCCTCGTTGGGCACGAAGCAGGTATACCAGATATGGTAGGTGTGCGTGTCGTCCATCGGGACACGAATCTGAAAGGAGTGCGCGCCGTAGTCGCCGACCCGCAGCATGTTCGGAAAGACGACCGGGTGGCCCACCACCCAATCCTCGCAATCCTCGGTTTGTCCTTCCAGCACACGCCGCTTAATGATGCCGTATTCGAATACGTCGAAGCCGATTTTCTGATGGTGGCGGCTGATAGGCCAGCTCTCCTGCGGCCGTCCGTTCTGTTCGAACACGTACTGGAAATAACGCCCGTGCAGCCACTCGAGGTGCGTCGGGTCGAGCGAATTCTCCATGATTTGCAGCCAGTTGCAGGGAATCACGGCGTAGCCGATGGTGCGAACCACGTTTTTGCGCACGAACAGGTCATAGCGAGGCAAAAGCGGCGCCGGCTCAGGCCCGAGGTAAGCGAAAATCAGGCCGCCCAGTTCCTGCACCTTGTACCCCGGAATCTTCACCTTGTCCTTGAACGTGCTGGTATCCGGCTCGTTCGGCTGTTCCAAGCAGCGGCCGTCTCCGTCGTACAACCAGCCGTGGTATGGGCAGCGAAGCCCGTTGTGCTCCGGAATCCCGCAGGTCATGGAAACACCCCGGTGCGCGCAGCGATCGCCAATAAGCCCCAGTTTTCCTCTCCGATCCCGGTAGAGGACCAGGTCCTCACCCAACAGCCGCACCTTCTTCGTCCATTGGTCCTTGAGTTCCGAAGCTGCCGCGATGGGCAGCCAGTAGCGTCGGAACAGGTTTCCCATCGGAGTGCCCGGCCCCACCTGCGTCAAGAGTTCATTGCGTTCTTTGCTCAACATACTTGCGTTCCTCCCATCTGCTATTTCCCGACGCGGCCTCACAACCCGCCAATACCTACTTGGTGGTGCAGCGCCACCTCCTCGCGCCTCTTGGCGGACTCAAGCACCGCAAGACAGACCTCCAGCGTGGCCAGTCCCCACGCCGCTGTGTGCACCGGGGTCTGTGTGGCCAACACCGCGCCGACCAACTCCTCCACGACCCGGTCGTGCGGCGTGACATCCTTCGGAAGCGCGATTTCCTCAATTCCGTTCTCGCCATAGACCAGCAGACCGTCCGGGCTCTGGCGAATGTCGCCGTGCTCGCAGGAGACCAGCGTGATCCCGAAAAACGGCTGGTGCGCTCCCGGCTTGGGCAACGTATCACGTGAACGGTACCCGGCCTGACTGCGCTTCAGGTTGATCTCGTCCGTCCGGTCGATGTCCCGCAACTGGCGGCGGCGCGCCCCGAAAGCTTCTGCCGACACCCGGTGCCCCCACTCGCCAATCCCAAACGTCAACTCGCTCGTGTGAAAATGGTCATAGCCGTTGTAAATTGCGGTTGCCACCACGCCGTCCTCGAACTCAAGGAACGCCACGTGGGCGCCCTCCGTGGGGCGCGACGGATCCCAGCGGCCAACCTGCGCACGGACGCTCCGCAAGCGGCCGCCGCCAAGATAGCGGAGGATGTCAAACTGGTGCGCACCCTGGCGAAAGGTCACGCCACCGCCGTGTGCGGTGTCCAGTTCTTCGTCGAGCCGGGGACGGTACAGCCAGTCGTTATAGCACCAGGTATGCATCATCCGCAGCGCGCCAAGGCGGCCGCTGGCGATGATGTCGCGCATCACCTGCACAGGCGGGTCGTAACTGTGGGAGTGGCCCACCAGCACCTGACGGTTCGCCGCTGCGGCGGCCGACACCATGGCCCTGGCGTCGTCCAGATGGGTGGCCAGGGGTTTCTCCACCAGCACATGCTTGCCGTGCTCCAGCGCAATCAACACATGGTCCTTGTGCAAGTGCGTCGGTGTGGAAATATAGACGGCGTCCAGGTCGCTCCTCGCACATAACTCGCTGATGTCGTTGTACACGGGCACCTGGAAGTCTCGCTGGAAGGCGGTTCTCTCTTCCTCCCGCACCGACGCTCCAGCCGCGAGTTCTACGGCCGGGTGCCGCAGGATGGCCGAAAGCATCTGTCGCGTGGCCGTCCCCAATCCGGCGATGCCGAGGCGAATCACATTCTTCATCCACCACACCTCCTCACACCCAAAATCCCCTGTTCCGATTGAGGCCCAGTTTGCCCTCACGGCATCCGCATGTGCATGGAAGCCCTTTCTTGACTCTAGCTTATGGCTACTCTGTGTATTGCACAAATTTAAATTTCATGATTTCATCATAAGTAATTCTTTATATCCACAGCCATTTGAAGGATGGTACAACACAGCGTCCCGGTTCACGACGGGCGACACTGCCTCGTGGAGGTGCAAAATGGCCGAACACCTCAGCCTGCACCAACTTGAACTGTTCTGCGCAGTCGTGGAACACGGCAGCTACGTGGAGACGGCCAGACATTTGATGATGACGCAGCCGGCGCTAAGCCTGCAGGTCAAATCCCTCCAGACGGCCCTCGGCACCCAGCTGTTCGAGCGTCGGGGCAACCGCTTGGTGCTGACGGAAACCGGTCAAATCACCTACGAATTCGCCCGCAACCTGCTGGCGCTCGAAGACCAATTAAGATCCACTGTCGACGATTTCATGCACGCCGACCATGGATCCTTGTCCATCGGCAGCTCCCGGCCATTCGGGCGGTACTTCATCCCGTTTGTCGTCTGCGAATACGTGCAAGCGTTCGAGAACGTGGATGTCTCCGTCGTGTACAAGGACACGGAGACGATTTACAACCAGGTGCTCAACCGCATCCTCGATGTCGGCGTAGTGACAAGCGATGAAGCTGTACCGGTTCCGCCCGGACTGCAGTCCACCCGGCTGCGCCATGATCATTGGTGCCTAGTTTCGAGCGCGGAGCGGCCCTGGACAGAACCGCGGCGCATCGACAAGGCGTTGTTCCAGCGCGCGCCGTTGGTCACGGCCGTATCCCACTCCACGCACTGGAAACTGATCCAAAAGATATTGAACCGCCTTGGCATTCATGCGGGCGACTACACGGTTCGCCTGCGCATGGAAGACCTCGAATCTATCAAGGTCGTCGTACAGCGTGGACTTGGCATCGCATTCCTGCCGTACACCGCCGTGCAGCAAGAGCTGGCGAACAGTCAGTTGGTGGAGTTCCCCTTCCCCGATGGACACCCGCCGCTCAACTGCGTCATCGTCACCCTCGACAACAACCGCAGTCGGCCCATTGTACAGCGGTTTGTGGAGTTTTTGTTGGAGCGGTTTCCAAGGAGTTTGGATTTGGGGGAACCGAAATGAAAAAGAGGGAGGGGCTGCTCTTCGTTCGTTTCGCGATATCCCATTGCGGCAGCCCGATTCCCCAGATCGTCAGGCGGCGCTCTGGCCCTCTCGCCGATGCGCCGTTGCAGCGCCATACGGCCAGTAGCCAGGCTTCGCCGGCGCGCCACCTTTCCGGTGGGCGGTTCAATACCCCTGACGGACGAGCACTGCGTGCCCTACGGTGCCGACCAGGAAACAGGCCGCCAGGAACGCAAACGCCAAGCTGTATCCCCCGAAACCAATCAAGGCCCCCATGATGGTCGGACCAAATGCCGCCAACAGGTTTGAAATGCCGACCATGGTTCCGTTATCGCGCCCGATGTGTTCGGTCACTGTAAAACTGTGCATGATGCCGTGGTTGACGAGCGTCGTGATCCCCTGGATGCAGAGTATAGCCACCACTACCAGCAGGGCGTCGTAAATAGGCGCCTGCACAAACGGCACGATAATCAACACGAACATGGAAATCAGAAATCCACAGGAGCCCCAAATCGCTTTGCGCCTCGTTTTATCCGTCACCATTCCCACCAAAGTGGTCATAACCATGCACAACCCGAACGCCAGTGCGATGTAGTTGCTGGTGGCCGCATGGCTAAAGTGCTTGGCGCCGGTGAGATACGATGGGAACCAGGTGGCAAGCCCGAATACCCCGAACACGTTCGCGATGTTGACCAGAACCGCCAGCCAGAAGCTGGACGACTTCATGTCCTTCGCGTGTTCGTCATGCTCCTTCTCGGTCAGTTGCTCCTGCTGGATATACGCCACTTCGGAGGCGGACACGCGGTGGTCGTGGTCCGGGCAATCCTTCAGGAAAGACACCGCCATGGGCAGGCAGATGACGACCGCACAGATGGTCAAGAACCAGAATACGCCCCGCCACTCCAATGAACCGATGAGTCCGTTAACCACAAAACCGGAGATAGCCAGCCCGATGTTGATGCCGTTAATCCATATCGCCTTCGCCCGGCCGCGTTCGCTAAGCGGAAACCAGCGCGCGGTGAGCGCGTTGGACGCCGGCCATAGATAAGCCTCCGCCAGCCCAAGCACGATGCGGGACACCAACAACACTGCGTAGCTCTGGGCGAGCGCCGCCATCGCTGTACTTAAAGCCCACAGCATGAGGCCGTAAACCGTGCATTGCTTCGGGCCAATCCGGTCCACCAACAGCCCCCATATGGGAAACCCGATGCCGTAGGCAAACAGCATCACGGTGACCAGAAGCCCCACCAAGGACGGGTGATTGGTCAAATTCATCTCTTGAAGAAACTGCGTGTTCGTGGCAATGACGGCGACGCCAATCTTGTCGACCATGCCCACAATCCAGATCACCAACAGCGTAGGCATCACGAATTTCCATCGAACGGCTGTCGCGACGGTGACCTTGGAATCCGCCACCGACGCCAGCGAATTTTGCGCCACGGTTCAATCCCCTCCTTCATGATTTTCCAACCGCTTGGTCATACCCCCGGAATTTTGTAAGCGTTTTCCCGAAGATCAAGACAACCTCGGCTCATACCCGTACCTTGCCTCCACGAGCCGGACGCGTGCCCCTACACGGGAACCCTGGACGAGTCCGCCTCACCGCGCGCGGCCCATGCCCTCTGGCGCCAATACGTCCACGCCCGCTCCAGTGGGTTCTCGCTGAACATCGTCTCCGCAGCCGCCCGTCCTTCCTCGTAAGACAGGTATCGCGGCGTCCCCAGTTGCAAGGCGCGATACTGAATCTCCGCGTTTTTCGCCAAGTAGATGGAAGCCATCACCGTCCGGCGGATGTCTTCGCCGACTACGATTGCGCCGTGACCCCGCAGCAGCATGCCCCGTTTGTTTCCGAGCGTGCGCGCGATGCGTTCCCCTTCCCGCGGATTGACTATCAGCATGCCGTCCGATACGTCGTAGTCGTCATAGACTGGGACACCTTCGTAAAACATGCCGCCGATGTGGCAGATGGGCCGCACCTCCACGCCGGTAGTGCTGAACGGGATGAGTGATGCGGCATGGTGGTGGCAAACCGCTTGCACGTCCGGTCGCGCAGCATAGATCTTCGCATGCAAAATCCGCTCCTTGTAAGGGCTGAATCCGGTTGCGCTAACCTCGTCGCCGTCGAAATCGAACTCCATGATGTCTTGTTCCTGAACCCATTGCGGGGAGAGCGAGCGCGACAAGAAAAAGTGGTCCGGGTTATCTGGGTTGCGGACACTGACATGGCCAAACGCGTCCAAGACGCCTTCGTTGCTGAGAATATGGTTTGCCAAGACCAGGTCGGCCATCGCCTGCTGAATACGCTTGGACATCGGTGCCCCTCCTCTTTCGCGATGTGTAGCTTTTGCCATTGCTCTTCAGATCACGAACCGTTCCAGCGTGGGTGCCGCGAATAATTCCTCGACACCAATCCGGCGATGAATTAAACCTTGCTCATACGAATAGGAGATGGCGGCTTCCAACGTCGTACGGTTAGCTTCCAGGCCGTAAGGCCAGAAATCCTCTCCCATGATGGCCTTCGTCCGCTCGACCTCGTACGTCAACCAGGGCAGGGTGACCTTGAGCGCGGCCGTCTGGGCAAATCCCTCATACACCTGGCGCTTGGCGGCTTCAAACGCCTCAAACAGGTTCATGGCGACCCACGGGTGCCGATCGAGGATCTCCTCTCGAATCACAACCACATGCATGATGGGGAAGATGCCGGTCTTCTGAAAGTACGCAATCTCCACATCCACATAATTCGGGAAAAGGCGGGCCACGTTCGATGATCCCCGCACTAGCGATGAAGGGGCCCGCGGCGCGATCAGTGCATCGAGTTCACCCGTCTCCAGCATCTCGTTCAAGGTCCGGCCTTCCGGAATGGGCTGGATACGGATGTCGCTCGGTAAATCCACCGCAACCTTCTCAATGCGGCCAGGCCTCTCTTCGCCACCTTGGAACCACAGCACATCAGTTGGCCGGACACCGTACTCATGTTCGAGAATTCCGCGCACCCAGAGACAGGCGGTCAGCTGGTACTCTGGAAGTCCGATGCGTTTCCCGCGCAGGTCGGCGGGTTCCCGAATGCCTGCGCCCGTGTGAATATAGATGGAAGAATGCCGGAAGGAACGGGACATGAAGACCGGAATAGCCTTGAATTTCGGGAATCCGCGATCGACTGCAATCAGGAAGGACGACAGGGACAGCTCCGCGACGTCGAACTCCTGATGGCGCATCATGCGCCAAAAAATTTCCTCCACCTCCATGTTCAGATGATTGAGTTCAATGCCTTTGGGACGTACGGTGCCGTCAATCAGGGCGCCAATACGGTCGTAGTTCCAACACGCAAAACTCAGAGACAATGTTCCCATACGTTGGCCCCCCTGGCGTTTGAAATCGCTTCCTAATCAACACGCCGCCTCATGCCATGCTCACGGCAGGTTTGTAACAATCTTATGATAAAAGATATCAAACTAACAAATTTAAAGTTTTTAAATCAAATATAAACTTTTCCTTATATGCCTCTCCGCCCACGCGAGAGTGTGGTCGAAAAAGTCCGTGAATGATTTGCGTCAATATTTTTGAGGTGTCAGGACGGCCATCGCCGCCGCGGAGAGAAGCGCGACCCCGGCCAGAAAACCGAAAGAAGCCGAGTAATTGTTGTTGAGTTCCAGTAACCAACCCATGATGTACGGGGCGAAAGCCCCGATGAAATTGCTCACCCCTGACATCATGCCGCCAGCCCCGCCCATCTGGGTTTCCTTGCTGAAACTGTGAATCAGAGAATGGATCACGACGGTCGTCCCTTGCAGAACCCAAATCGCCAAACCAATCATAATCAGCACCAAAGCTATACTGTGGACCTGTGTTGAGAAAAAGATCAGAAGCGCATAAACCAGAAAGAGGATAATTCCAAACGGCGCCCTGCGGATCAACCGATCAGACCATCGACTCAGCCAAAGCAAAATGCCGATACCGAGAATCCAAGCGGCTGCAGTAAAGTTCCCCATCCCCGACATACTCATGTGACGAGCATCCGTCAAATAGGACGGCAACCAAGTATTAATCCCGAATATTCCCATCCCTGTTGCCGTGTTGGCCAATGCGAGGAACCAAAACCGATAGTTGCGGAACACATTTCCACGAGCAAATTCACGGGCATTAGGAACCTCATCTGTGTCTTCCAAAACGCCGGATTCAATGTGCTCTATTTCCAGTTCGGACGCCCGAGATTTCTTCGGATCATCCCGGACCAGAATGGTCAACAAAACGATGGGCACGATTCCCGCAACAGCCAGAACAAAGAAAACAGAGTGCCATCCCAGGGAAGTCAGCAAAACCGGCACAATCAAACCGGCCAGCGCTACCCCCAAGTTGATGCCCGATATCCACATGGCGCTTGCCCGGCTGCGTTCTTTCACTGGGAACCAGCGGGCGGTTAGGTTGTTGCATACAGGCCAAATTGCGGCCTCAGCGAATCCCAGACCAATCCGTGACAGATACAGGACACCGAGGCTGGAGCAAATTCCACCCAGCAGCAACATGACAACCCATACGGTACAAGCACAGATGGCAATCCTTCTAGGACCAAACCGATCACTCAAAAACCCCCAAAATGGCATCCCAACACCATAGGCCACAAGGAAAAGCGTCATCAGCAGTCCGGCCAATTCATGCCGTCCAACCATATGCATGGCGACCTGAAAAGGTTTGTAAGCCATAACGATGCCCACATTGATCTTGTCTACCATGCCGATGGTCTGCAACACTACGAGCGCAGGGATAATGTGTGTCCAACGGATCTTCGTGAAAGCCCGTATTTGGCCGCCCTCCACCTGTATACCCGGCATTGTATTCATTTCAGGATGTCCCCCCTACGGAATGGCTCAGAATCTCATATAGAAATCAACCGTCCTTTGACGAGCCGTCTTGGCCCTTGCCTGAATCCGCTTTCAAACCCTCGTCCCGGTTCCCCCGCAAATACCGGACATGACCGAGATGCAAAGGCGTAATCTTACGATGTAGATACCGTTGACAACGGCGCCTTATATAGTTTCTCTATCACAGTAAAAACCACATTCTAGAAATTAGCGACAAATCGCGTCACGACGGGTGGAGTCTCTATCCATGCGCGCGTTCCCGCAAAGGCCGCGCATGGCGATGTCTTTGCCTCTGCTAGTCTGCGTACTCCGCGATGACAACGCGCGGACCGACAACGATTTCCCCGTTCCATTCACATTTCGAGCAGTAGCAGTCATAGATGACTTCGTCGGCTCTCCAGTACTCGACAACCAGACTTTGTTTATCCGTCAACGGCCGGCCGCACGCCGGGCACCAGGCCGCCGCGCCAGCCCCCTGTCGCGCCCCGTTCAAACTCGACTTCTGTGCGTCTGGGTTCATTATCGAACTCCCACGCTATCGAATAGTTCAATCAGGTCCCTCACAACCGGGCAAAATCGCGTTTGGAACCGCATCGTGACACTCTCGAAACCTTCGCTGAAATGATGTTTCTTCCGTTCGAGAGGCAGGACAATACAATCATTTTTCGAGGGATCACGAATTGTGCCCAGCGGGTCTTCTCCCGCCTCTACCCTTCTTATCTGTTCCATGAACAACTTGCGAAGCAGAATAATCCCCTTGTCGGTTGTCCCCAGGTGTTCATCCGTCCTGTCGGCAATCGACCCCTGCGTCACCCAAGTCATGATGTCCTGACCGTCAATATAGTCTGTGATAAATTCGCCGGATTCGTCTTTCCACGGAACCTCGTAGAGGCAAAGTTTCTTTAGAGAGGGGGGCACCTCGACACCCTCACCCGGGACATAGGCGTTGTACCAGACATGCCACGTGTGTGTATCATCGATGGGAATCCGCATCTGCAAGGCATATGTCCCCAAACCGCCACTTCCGACAGCCAATGTAAAAGGGAAAATGACGGGATGCCCTATGCGCCAATCATCCGAATCCTCACTCTGCCCCTCTAACAGCCTGCGTTTGACAATTCCATACTCAAATACGTCAAAGGCCGTCTTGACATGATGTCGGCTAAAGGCGACCCGGACAGGGTTCCCCATCTCTTGATTCAAAAATTCGTGATAGTGGCCATGCAGCCATTCCGTGTGAACGGGATCGAGAGAGTTCTCCATAATTTGCATGAAATTCACAGGCAGCACGGTCTGCCCGACGACACGAATGGCATCCTTCACCACGAACGCATCAAGACGGGGAAGCAAAGGGGCTGGATCTGGACCCATATAGGCAAAGATCAACCCTCCCAAGCACTGCACCGGATAACCGCTTACATGAATCTTTGTGGCAAAGTGGCTATCCGCTGGCTCATTCGGTTGTTCTGTGCATTCACCCCTGTGGTTGAAACACCACCCATGGTACGGGCAGCGGATTCCCCCTTCCTCTGGTATACCGTAGGCCAAAGATGCGCCTCTATGCGGACACCTCTCTGCAATCAAGCCGAGCTTGCCGCTGCGATCACGATAGAGAACCAGGTCTTCACCTAGAACCCGAACCTTCTTGGTCCACCTGCGTTCCAATTCGACTTCGGCTGCGATGGGAATCCAGTATCTCCTCAATAGGTTTCCCATAGGTGTCCCAGGCCCCACCTGTGTCAATGTCCGATTTTGCTCTTCGCTGATCATACCCTTGACTCTCCTCCGTGGTTACATGAATATCGGTTTCATTCCCACATATCGTTGAAAATTCCGGCCAACCTCGCCTTTTCCTCATGGTAGTGCCAGGCTTTCTGGACAATACTCGGTGTCCAGTTCGTTTCGCGCGTTCGCTGTAGATTTTCTCCCGAGAGGACATGGAAGTTGGGATTCAACAAGGAAGCGTGGTACTGCTTTTTGGCATTTTCCTCCAAATAAATGGAAGCTACAAACACCTCACGTATGCCAGGGCCCACCAGCACATTCCCGTGATGGCGGATTTCCACCATGCAACGGTTTCCCAGGACCTGCGCAAGTTCTTCAGCCATCTCCGGGGTGTTGACAAGACTGGATTTTTCAAACACAGGGCAATTGCCTGCGAACGCGCCAATCGAGTATACTGGCTGCATGGTTTGTCCGGCGATTCCCAAGACAGTCTGCCAATGCGGATGGCTGTGGATTACAGCATTGACTTCAGGACGCCTGCGATAAATTGCGGCGTGAATATGCACCTCACTTGGTGGTTCCGTTTCCCCGGCCAATGCATCCCCGTCCAGGTTGCAGCACGTGATATCCTGGACTGTGAGGGATGCGCGGCTGGCAGACCGCGCGTTGATGTAGAAACGGTCGTCACCAGGTGCTCGCGAACTCAGATGGCCATTCATATCAAGAATTCGGGCCCGTTCCAACATGCGAACTGCCTTGACCAAGTCCACCTTCAACTGTTGAATCTCCTGTTGAATCTGCGCCCCCTGCATGCATCGCCCTCCACTCGTACCAATCGTTTGCATCCGCCCACGATGTCCGACAAATCAACTGCCGATGAGCTCAGTTCGAGCTTATCTTGTGTCGATTGTATTTTCAAATAATTATTTCATTGCTATCTTATAAGTAATTACGAATACCTTCTCCGACGCAAAGGAGGGTGCAAGTTGGACGAACCCCTCAGGCTCAACCAACTTCAACTGTTTTGCTGTGTGGTTGAAAATGGCGGATACACGCGCGCGGCTGAGCACCTGAATTTGACCCAACCTGCTGTCAGCCAGCAGGTCAGGGCCCTCGAACGCCATCTGAACGCCAAACTGTTCGTGCGCCATGGCAATCAGATGCTCCTCAGTGAGGCGGGAAAAGTTGTCTATGAGTACGCCCAAAACATGTTACGCCTTGATGGCCGATTGAAATCCGCTGTTCATTCCCTGTCCGCCAAGACGCCCGAGACGGTCACAGTCGGAAGCAACCGACCGTTTGGGCGCTATTTGCTGCCTGGAATCCTGTCGCAATACTGCAAACAGTTCCCGCAGGTACAGGTAGATGTCCATTATGCTAACTCGGAAACAATCTGTGAACAGGTGCTCAACAATGTGGTTGACCTGGGACTTGTCACTTGGGATCCGTCGATCAAACTCCCTCCGGGTCTAACAGCCAGCGTGATACGCAATGAACCCTGGTGCCTCGTGGCTGCCAGCGGCTGCGAGTGGCTCAGTAAGCACCAGGTGGTGAGCCGTTCCCTGTTTAAAGACGCGCCATTGATCACCACGACAGAGAGTTCAACCAATTGGAAGATCATCCAACGGATATTAAACGAAATGGACATTGGGCTCGAAAATTATCGAGTGCGTTTGAGGCTGGACGACATCGAATCGATTAAGCAGATGGTGCTGCAAGGAATCGGGATCGCGTTCATGCAGTTGATCGCAGTTCAGCGGGAATTGCAGGATGGGCGCTTGTCTGAGGTCCGTTTTCCCAAAGGATATCAGCCAACCCAAAGCTACATCATTGTCACCAAGACCAATGGACATATCACCGCCAGTGCAGAACAGCTAATCCATTGTCTGCGCAGTGATACCTCTCTGGGCTGATGGTTCCTGACGCACCCTAATGGGCAAACGCCTCTCCATCGTACCCCATGCGGCTGGAGATGGCGCGTGCCGTCTCCACAACTCGCCCGCGAACCTCGGCTATCGTCTCGGCCAAGTGCACGGTCGGCCCGAGCACCCCGACCGCGTAATTGACGCGACCGTGGACATCAAAAATGGGGGCCCCCACGCCGGCAACTCCCCGTATGGTTTCATCCATCTCCCAGTACACGCCTTCACAACGGATCCGGGCCAATCGTGACTGGGTATCGCTCACTTGGTTCAATCCTCGGCGCACGGGTTCCGGCAAGGATGGGTTCTCGTCCGACAGTTGTTCAAAACAGCGGCACAATTGCTCCTCTGGCAAATACGCGGCCAACACCCAGCCCAGGACCCCATACAGAAGCGGTCGGCGCTGCCCGACAAACGACGAGTATTTAAGCCCTTCGGTGACCTCGCGTCGATAGATGTAGATCATGCCGCAATGGTCACGCATGGACATCACGACCGATTGCCGAGTGTCACGCTGTAAACTGTCCAACAACTCCTCGCACTCTTGCAAGACATCAAGCGTAGATGTGAGAATGCCTCCGTATTCCAACAGCTTAAAACCAAGGCGATAGCGGGCCGTTTGAGAGTCATAGGAAACCAGTCCCCGGCGCTCCATCGTGTATAACATGCGATGGACGGTAGCCTTCGGCAGCCCCGTGGCCGTAGCGACCTCGTCCAAAGTGAGCGCCGGGTGCTGCGTGGTAAATGCGTCGAGAATGTCAATCGCCCTGTCCACCGAGCGGTTCAAGTGAATCTGTAATTCGCGCATATCCTTCTCCATCGTCCATGACCGCCGCTGACCATGACGCTCTGGCAAGCGCACGCCATACAGGGCCGTTTAACATTCATCCTAGCAATTTACCATCAAATCGCAACCTGATTTCCTGATTCCCTCACCGGCGCGGACGTTTCATTCGCTCTCCACTGCGGGCACGTTGGCCCCATTCGGCAAGCGAGATTTCACCTTGCGCAGATTCGATTCCCGCATGGCAAACCCGACTAAGGCGGCAAGGAACGGTCCTGCAGCCGCTATCCACATTACGATGGGCAGCCCGTAGACATCCGCCAACGCCCCGGCGACCGCAGGCGTGGCTGCTGCCCCTATCATCTCGCCGACACTCATACTCAGCGCGCTGGCGGTCGCGGCTAACCGCTCTGGAACCGTTTCCATGGGAACGATGTTCATGAATAAGGGGAACAATCCCTGCACCACGTTTAAGAAGAAGCCGAGTACAGCCAACATGACCCAATCGCCATGGAACGAGTGCATCACCAGCGGTGGCAATATGGCCACAAACGAAAACAAAATCATGGTCGGCTTCCTACCCCAGTAGTCGGAAATCAGGGGTACGAGAAAGCCCCAGAAAACGCGCCCAGCCCCATGATGCTCATGACGTACCCCATCTGAGCCTCGCTCAAATGGTCCACCTGGTTCAGAAACAAGGGAGCAAAAATGTTCATGACCCACAGTGCCACCATGAGACAAACGGACATGAAAACGCATACCCAAACGTTGCGATAAGAGAGGGCCTCTTGATAGCCACGCCAGTCCCAGGCTGTAGAAGACGCCTTGGCAAACCGCACCTCCCGCGTCCACCGTATCAAGACGAACGCGAGCACAAAGCTCGGCACACTGGCCAACAGAAACGCCCAACGCCAATTGGTATGCACCGCCAACTGGGTGACCAACAGCGGCCCCAAAGCCAAGCCGATAAGTCCAACGCCACTTTGCGCAAAGCCAAGATTCCGCCCGACGCGCTCGGGTGTGGATTCAGCCATCAACATGGCCGCACCGAGCGGATACGTTGGACCTTCGCCCGCCCCGTTGAGCAAGCGGATCAACAGCAAAGAGGTAAAAGAGGCGGCGACGGCAGACAATCCGGAGAAGACAGACGTCGCCAAAACAAACGGCACCAGCCAAGCTTTGCGCCTTCCTGACCTAT
The DNA here is from genome assembly GCF_001552255.1 of Alicyclobacillus shizuokensis NBRC 103103. Taxonomy (GTDB): domain Bacteria; phylum Bacillota; class Bacilli; order Alicyclobacillales; family Alicyclobacillaceae; genus Alicyclobacillus_G; species Alicyclobacillus_G shizuokensis. The sequence goes on along the minus strand of NZ_BCQV01000053.1, from coordinate 223 downwards.
CCGACAACGCGCCAAAACACAACGCAGAAGCGTCGAACGCAAGGGTCATCCACCATCATAATCTGTCCAATGGCCGCGTTGTTCAGATGGAGTTCAGGAGCCGCAATCGGCAACAGGAACGTAATGGAAATACGATCCAGAAAAACGAACCCCAAGACCAAAAAAACAAACCAAGTCAAGCGCAGCTCGTAGTGCCGTGTATGTGCGCGTACCATCAAGTCCC
>NZ_BCQV01000052.1 GCF_001552255.1 Alicyclobacillus shizuokensis NBRC 103103 | reverse complement strand
CTCATCACGCGGCCGTTCCCACAACGGCGCAGGCATTCTCCTTCATTCAAACGATGCGCTTTTTTGCCGTCTATCGTCTGATCTGAACAAGGTTTTCCAAACTATTGTTCAACGTTATGAAGGCGCTTGCTCCCAAAGGCCGAAAGCCCACAAGACCGCAAACCGTTCAAACACCGCCCCGCTCGCGGTACTCCTTGGGGGTGACGCCGACGTGCCGCTTGAACAGTTTGTTGAAATAAGTGGCGTCCGGATATCCGACCCGTGCCCCCACCTCGTAGACCTTCAGACTCAAATCGTTCAATAGCAGGTCTTTCGCCTGGGCAAGGCGCGTCCGAATGATGTATTCATGCACCGTCATCCCCGTCTCCTGCTTGAACCGCTTGCTCAGGTGCCCCGCGCTCAGATAGACCCGAGCCGCCAGGTCCTCCAGCTCCAACTCCGACGCATACTCCGCTTCTATCCACTCCATCACCCGCAGCACCTGAATGCTTCGGCCCGCTGCCATTGCGTCCCGTGGCGTCTCCAACAACCCGCTCACAATCTCTTTTAGCCGCGCCTTCAGCGCCTCCAGCTTGCAGCACTCCGCGGCTATCCATTCCTGCCAGTCCTCCGGACGTCGCCACATCCGCGACGAACCCCCGCGAGGCCAGTGCGCCTGCGCCTGCATCAACACCACCACCTGCGCGCAGTACACCACCACCTCCCGCAGCGGCCAGTGCTCCTGCCGCATCACCGCGAACGCTTCGTCCAAAACCGACATTACCGCGCTCACGCTGCCTTCCGGCCACACTTGCAGCAGTTTGTCCAGGGCCCCCGCGCAGCCGCCCGTACTGCGAAACACCCTTGGCTCAGCCACGCTCACCCCCCGGCGCTCCAGCACGTTTTGGTTCAAACACCATAACGCCTGCTCCAACGCCCCAAGCCACTCATCCCAACGGGCCAACGGCAACGGGCCGCACAATCCGGCCAAGACGTTGCCGTCGCAGCACTCGCGCAGCCGTTTCTCAACCACCTGGCGCAGCGGCTCCATGGAGGCGGTCGACAGGGTCAACACAAAGCTCCGGCTGCCTTGCCACAGCACATGCAGCACCTCGGTGCGCGCCGTCTGCAGGGCATTCAAGAATGGGTAGATAGGAAACGGCTGTTGGCTGTGCACCGCCAGCACGGCCACGTCCGCCAACGGATTCACTTTGCCGAGCGCTTCCGTCACCGCCTGGAGGTCAATCTGCCAGGGCTCGGAAAACAGAATATCCTTGCGGCTCACAAACGGCACCGCTTGCATCGTATCGTCCATTCCGTTTCCCTCCCATACCGGCAGCTGCCGGACGGAGACCGCCATATCACCACTTCCTTTGGTTTGCGAGAGAAGGCGTCCGAAACCGCGATTCACCGACACTGGCACCCGATTTCATCACGCCGAACCAACATGTTAGGCTTGTTTGGCGAACATGGTGAAAGCGATTGCTTGGAGACATTATAGTACAGTTTTTCGGATCCAAAGAGGTGATAATAGTAGATTTATAGTCTTTTTATATTGTAATTTGCCAAACATAATAACAATTAGCTAACGGATGTTTTGACACGTAGCGGAGTCCCATCATAGTAGCGGACAACGCAGCCAATAAGACCGTCCGGAGCCCCGGCAAGACGAGCTCAGCAGGGCTCCGGACCAACGGTGCGAGATGTTCTTTAGGAACGAGGTTTGAGGTGCATCAGGACAATTTCCGGAGCCGGCCAGGCCCAAGCGGCCGGGGTCGCGTACGGATTGGACGCGGTCGGCCAGCCGGTGTAGTCGCTGTCGTTGTACTCGTACAGAGCTGGCCCCTCAAACAGGATAATGGTCGGCATCTTCTCGGCGATGATGCGCTCCACCTTGTACAGCGCCTGTTTCTGCGCCGCCTTATCCGTGGTGCTGGCGAACTCGCGCAGCGCTTGGTCGGTCGCCGGATCGCTCCAGCCGCCGTAGTTGTTGACCGCTCCAGTGGCAAACGAGGATTTGTAGATGTAATACGGGTTTGGCCCGTTCCCCGTGGAAACCAGCGCCAAGTCAAACTTGTGATTCTGCAGGGCCGACATATAGCCGCCGTACTGCTGCTGCTCCACCTGCAGCTGAATCCCAATCTTGCGCAGGTCTTGCATCAGGAGCTGCGCGTCGGCAATCCAGTCCGTCCAACCGGAGACGACCAGCAGCGAGAACGACAGGGGTTCCCCGTCCAGCGTCTCAAAGATGCCGTTCTTGTTCTTCTTGAACCCGGCCTGCTCCAACAGCCGCACGGCTTTTTGTGGATCATAGGTGAACCGCTGGTCCTGCTTAGGCAGATTCGGATCCAACCACTGCTTCATGGTCGGCATCAGCACGCCCGTCGGGTGGGCCGCCGGAAACAGCCCGTACTCGCCCTTTTGAATCAGCTCGCTGCGGTTGATGGCCATGCTGATGGCCTTGCGTACAGTGAGGTTGTTGAGAATCGGGTTTTTCAAGTTCGGCACCAGCTGCACGTCGTTGTTCGGCGCGCTCCAATATTTGTTGTGCGGGCTCTTGGATGTGTAGACCTTGTCGATGTTGGCAAAGAAGCAGCTGGCCCAGGTGACCTGACCGTTCGCCAAGGCCAGGTTCAGGCTGTCGTTGCTGCTGTATGCCGGAAACTCGATCTCCGGCACCGGCGGCTTGCCGAGGTAGTAATTCGGATTCGCCTTCAGCGTATACGATTGCGAAGAGAACGACGATAGCACATACGGACCCGTGCCGACCGGGTTCGGGTTGTTGTCCTTCTTCGGATCCTTGATGTGCTTCCAAATGTGTTCGGGCACAATCGGCGTTTCAAGGATGTACAGCGCAAACGGCACGTCCACGCGCTTGAAGTCGAAGACGACCTTGTCATCCCCCTGCGCCTTGACGTCCGCCAGCTCCTGCCAGACCCCGCTGCTGTCCAGCGCCGGGTTGCTTTTCATCAGGTTGAACGTGTACACCACGTCGCTGGCGCTGAACTTTTGCCCGTCACTCCATTTCACGCCCGAGCGCAGCGTGACCGTCAGTGTCTTGTTGCCGTTGCTCCACTGGGTGCTCTTGCCCAGCAGCGGATAACGTTGCGGCCCCACCCGGTTGTAGTAGAACATCGGTTCATAGATCAGCCCAATGGTGCCCCCGTTGCAGGCTGAACTTTGAAACGGGTTGAAATTGCGCTGAAAACTGCCGTAGGGAGAGGGCACCATGACCATGGTGGCGGCTTTTCCGCCGCCGGCCGCGGTGCCTTTGCCAGACCCAGACCCATTGCTATTGCCTCCGCTCGATCCGCACCCTGCAAGCGCTAACGTGACAGCTGCGACGGTGCCCAACGCGGCCCCCACTTTCCACTTCCGTTGCATCTTTACAACCCCCTCAACCAAACAAAGCGCCGCTTATCCTAACAAACTGGGCGTCCATCTGTTCGCCATTATACGCACCCTGTGGCGGCAAGACGAGGTTCTGAACTGGCGTTTCTGGTCCTTGTCAACCAAACATCGCGAAACTATCACGATTCTCCACAATTGTTGTCCTCTTTTTACGTGTCCATTATCTGGGACACAACGTGCTTGTAAGACCATCGAATCCTCAACGCAGGCGCAGGGTGGGTCGCGCCTGTGCGCCATGGGGACCGTCCACACGGCTGGAATGACGGCAGCATAATCTGCTCGAACCAAGACAGGAATCCTGCGCCGAAGAATTGTCGGACGGGCTGGCCAGAAGGATGGTGGATGCCAGATGCAGCCAAAGCACCGCCGCACCGCTGGCAAACGCGCCGTCGTGACAGGCATTTTGCGCGCCATCGACCTATGGACGGCCATCTTGCTGCTCACGGGCCAGGTGACCACCTCGGGTGTGTATTTGTCCTCGGGGGCGATATGGCTTAGCCTCTCTGGACCTGTGCTCGGCGGACCCCGGCAACAATCCGACTCAACCGCGGGCGGGCTGGTCCTCGACGCCATCGACGTCGTCACCGCGCTGCTGTTGGTTATAGGGCAAATCACCAACACCGGCCCCTGGATCTCGTCCGGCCGTCTCAGTTTGGTGCTCAGCGGACCGGCCTTTGGCAACTCCAATGTTCCCGTTGCCGCCAGCCCAACAGAGACCAGCGAGCGTGCCCGTGAATTTTTTGCCGATTTCGGCCGCGCCCTCATACAACGGGAGTTGCAACACGGCGGGCCGTCCTCCAATCTGGCGCTTGCACCCAGAAATGGCTTCGACTGAGGAGGAATCGACATGTTTTTGCACAAGATACCCGCCATCCGTGTGCCACAACCGGTCATCTACGCGGCTGCCATATTTTTGGGAACCTTTTACTTTTGGTTCACCCGACCGGCGGAAGAACCGGGAGACAAGGGCCCGCTGACGCGCACGCGAGAGATTTGAGGGGAGTCGTTTCCCTCCGGCTCACCTGGGCCGCAGAGGCGTTGTCCGGCACTATATGTAGCCACCCGTCCGATGGCCTTTGCCAGTCGGGTGGCTGAACGGGCGACACCCGGAGACGAGACCCGATTCGCTTGACGCTGGATACCATATGGGGGTATGCTGGATGACGAGTGGAACACCCATTCACTCAGAGGAGATGAAGACGATGGCGACGGCCACCATTACGGTCAAAGGCATGACCTGCAGCGGTTGTGTCCATGCAGTCACGCGCGCCCTGCAGGCAATTGACGGCGTGCAAAAGGCGGACGTGGACCTCGCCAGGGAGTGTGCCACCGTCACCTACGATGCAGGCCAGATCAGCGTCGAGACGTTGAGACAGGCGATTGAAGAGGCCGGTTACGACGCTTTGTGATGTGCCAAGCGGCGCCTACGCGCGCCGCTTTCTCTGTAGGCACGCCATCACTTCTTCGTACGGCAGGGTGTTGAGCACGTCCTCTTTGTATAACCAGCCGCGGCGGGCCATGCGGATGCCGTACTCCATGTAGTTGAACTCCGGTTCATGGTGCGCGTCTGTGTTGACGGGGACCTTCATGCCCCGCGATTTGGCCTCCCGCAGCAAGTCCTCCGCAATATCCAGGCGATTGGGATTGGCGTTCAGTTCAAACATCACCCCGAGTTCCAAAGCCCGCTGCAACAGACGGCCCGTGTCGAGGTCGCAGGCGGATCGCCGGCCTAACAGACGACCTGTCAGGTGGCCAATCATGTGCACAGCCGGGTGTTCTATCGCCGCCAGCACGCGTTCGGTCAACTGCGCACGGGGTTGGTGCAGGGCACTGTGCACCGACGCGATGACCAGATCCAGCTCCATCAACACTTCATCGGGCAGGTCGAGGCGCCCATCGGGCAGAATGTCCACCTCAATGCCGTGCAGGATTTTGATTCGGCTGTGCGCGCGCACCTGGGCGATTTCCCGCGCCTGCTGGCGCACGCGTTCCGGCGTCAGTCCGCCGGCGATGGTCAGTGATTGGGAGTGATCTGTGATGGCCACGTATTCGTACCCACGCGCCTCGGCTGCTTCCACCACTTGCTGAATGGACAGCAACCCATCGCTCCAGTTGGTGTGCACATGCAAGTCACCGCGAATGTCGGTCTGTTGGATGAGGTGCCCTACGTCGCACAAAACGCCTTTCCCTTCGCGCACCTCGGGCGGGTAAAAGGGCAGCCCGGCAAGGCGGTACACGTCAGACTCTTCGTGGACCGTGAGCTCCTTTCCCCCGCGCACGAGCCTCTCGTCGGCGGTCCACTGAATTCCGTTTTGTTCCAGGAAGGCCGCCACCAATCGCTGGTGTGTGGAGTCGCCGGTGGTACGCATCCACACCTGGGGGAAGCGTGCTGTTTCGACGGCGTATAGACGTACGCGCGCTGTCTCCCCTGCCCAAGGGACGGTCAGTTCCAGTGGTTGAAGATGAGATTGAGCGGGCTCGGCGACGGATAGCGTATCTCGATACGGCCTTTCGCTGGCAGGTCCTTGCCGCGCTGGGTCGCACCCATCCGAGGGAGACACAAGTTCACCCACGGACTGCGCCCACTCGTTCAGCCACCGTGTGTCGGTACATGCCACCGCCAGGTCGATGGTCGGCACCATGGTCACCATTCGGCGCGCAGCACCCGTCACAGCAGCCTCGTGAACACGCGGACAAGCCTTCAGTTGCTGCACAAGCTGACACGCCAGCGGCCACGCTGCAGCGATGGGGGTGGCGCGCTTGCGCTCGAGCAGCACGTCCAACTCTCTTCTCAGCCGCGCCAAGCGACTGACGCCCAGTCCCGGCACCTCGCGCAGAGCACCGGATGCCAGCGCCTGCTTCAGCTCTATCGAGGAACGGACCCCCATATCGTGGACGAGTCGGCGCGCCGTCTTCGGCCCAATCCCGGGCAGACGCAGCAGCTCCGCCGCCTCGACCGGTGTGGTGATGCGCATCCGGTCGAGCAACCCGCTCATGCCATGTTCCCGGAGCTCACGTACCATCGCCAAGGTCTCCCGCCCCACCCCGCGTATGCTGCCGGGCGGAAGCGCCAGAATTTCCTCTATCGCCAACGGAGATTCAAGAATCGCCTCGGCGGCCCGCTCATGCGCGCGAACGCGAAACGGATTCGCGCCCTCGATGGCCCACAGGTCGTTGGCCAAGCGCAGGCAGCGGACAATTTCCCGTTTGTTCATCCGGTCTTCATCCTGTCCATGGGCGTATCCCCCCGTATTGGCTAGGATGCCCCACATCCGGACGACCACAGGGAATATACCATTTTTACAACCCCCTCATCAGCGATTGAATACGGACAAAGCGAGTCGAGCGCCCTAGCTTTTTTGCCTGAGGAAGAACCTCCACTTCGCCCTGCCCGCGTCGCTACCTGCGCGCAGCGCGACGGCGTATGGTTGTGACGGCGTACGATTCCACTCGCTGGCCGACCTGGGACCAAAACTCATCTTGGCGCGTCCAGAGACCCTTGTTGATTTGCCCAGACGGATCACGAAAGAGGACGATGGCCCCAGCGCGCGAATCGTCGGCCTCCGTCAGCAACTCCATCCCCTCTGCCGATAGATATTCGAACACATACGGCCACAACACGTCATCCACGCGCCTGGTGGAGAAAAAGGTCACACCATCCTTGGACACCAATACCCTATGGCCATGCGCCGCCTCCCTGCTCTGGTTGGAGGCGCGAGACGCCTGCGCTGCCACCACGCCATCCGTCTTCACCTCTCCGTGCAGGCGCAGTTCGCCGATGTCGATGCTCTTCCATAGCCGACGCTGCAGGTTCTGCGCCGCGTTGACGCCGGCGTGCACCTGGCGGAAGTGCCCGTCCGCACACGGGGAAACCAAAAATTCGCCGTCTCCGGTCGGAATCACATCGTCCGCCCGCAACAGCCCACTGTCCAGCTGGTGACGTGCCAGAAACTCCGTGAGCCAGGGCGGAAGCGAATCAGCCGCTTCCCCGGCCAAGCGCGCTGGAACACGGCGGCAGCTCACCCCGGGGGCGCCCGTGCGGGCATCAAACCGGGACATAAAGGCGGCGCTGACCGTCCCTACCAACACATCGTGAACCCGAGCTTGCGAGGTCAGCTCCGCCAGCAGTTCCCGCTGCTCCCAGCCCATCGCTGACCCGCTGTCGCGCCGCGGCCTGCCGTGAGGGAACCGGCGGGCACTCGGTTCCTCAAGGACAATCAGCTGGCATGGCGGATGCTTGGCCACCCATCGCCTCTTTTTCCCTCCGTCGCTTTCGTACACATATCCCAAAGCCTCCATGAGGACGCGGTCGGCCCATTTTTTCAATCGATCCCGCTTGGCATTCTCGATGTGCTCCCGCAGGGAAGCAGCGAAGCGCGCTTCCCGCTGCACCTGCGCCACCCTACCGCTGGCCTGGGAGAACAAGGTCCAGCCCCGCAAGAACCGGTATTGCTGCTCCAGATACGCGATTTGGGCCCGTGAGTTGCCGCCAACCACATCCCGCCGATACCCTTTCACCTTGGGCTTGTCGCCGGAGCGCACCTGCTTTCGCCAAGCACGCACCTGCTGGCTCATGTGCCGCCATAACGTGGTGACCGCCTTGTCCACCAAGCACGTCCAGTCGGGATCGGGAACCTGGCCGTGGTGGGCCTGCAACTGGGCCAGTTCCGTTTCCAGCGCCTCCCGCCAGGAGGATGTGAGCCCATGGGCGGACTCCCGCTTCGCGTCCAGCAATCGCCGCCAGCTGCGCGCGCGGATCCGTTCGTCGGACGCCCGACAGCGCAGCAACAGCCACAGCACGCCGAGCTGGACGCGCAGCGAACGCAAGGCAGCTGCCCGATGCTCGCGCAGCTCACGCAGCCGCCTCGAATGGGTCTCTCCCGGCATGCGAATCCGCAGTGAGCGCTCATGCACCGCCACCCAGTCCAGCGTGCCGTGGATGGCGTAGTAGTGCAAGCTTCGGCCCTCGGCCGACTCCACCTCCGTGCGCTCGGCCACCCGAAACACGCTGGCACTGGCGGATGTCCCGAGGCCAGTATCTACACTCATCACCCGTAGTCCCGAAAGCAGCCCCGGCGCCCCGAGAATCCGGTCATCGGGGTGTTCTTGCAGATACGCAGCCAGCTTACCGGCTTGCACCTTGACCCGCAGATGATGGTCGTCCACTCGGAAGACAGCCGCGTAAGGCGGCAAGCGTCGTCCGCGGACCTGGCTGGGGCTTTGAACATGCACGCGGATATTCAGATACGCGTCTCCCGCTTCCTGGGCCGTCGGTGACGCTCCGACCAGCCGCTCGGCCGACGGACCCGGCCCGCGCCGCTCTTGCCCCCGGCGGGCCGCCCGTGCCAGCGCCTTACGCGCATATTGCAGCGTCGCGCCGATCCACTGGGCCGGAAACCCTGCCGGCTGCCCCGCATCTGTAAACCATAGGGCGATGCGGCTCTGCCCGTCCCGGCGCGGCCGCAGCTTGTCCAACTGGGCGGACGGCGCCACCGGTACCAGAACCGACTCCGTCTCCTGGGCAACCCCGTCCTGCTCGACCAGCATCCTCTGAAACCGCACCGCGTGGCGACCGGGACCAAAGTGGTCGAAGACCAGCTCGTATTTGTGCAGATTCGTGCCGTCACCGTGCTCAAACCGCGTCCAAACCGGGTCGACGCAGGGGTCCGGCAGCCTGAACGAGAGGACTCGCTCGGCTTGCTGCAATTTCCGCAAGACGCTGCTGTACAGCGCGTAGCATCGCAGGAACGTCGGGTCCTCTCGCCACAGCGGCTGATATCGCGGCTCCGCTAAACTCGCGAACAAGTCGTAGGAACCAAAGGTCCCCCGCCGCTCGGCCTGCGCTTGCCGAATCACCGCCTCATACTGGGCAAACGGAGCGTCCTTTGGCAACCACATCCACTGCGCAAACACCCTGTCCGCGCCGCGGAGCGCCCGTTCTGTGAGCCAAGCCCCCCTACCACGCTTGGCCGCGAATTCCTGCCCCGCCGCCTGCATGTCCGCCTCCAGCGCCCGCGCCAACTGCACCAAGTGCGGTCGCTCAGCAACATGCACCTGTTCCAACTTCGACTTCTGTTCCAGCAACCGGGCATATTTCTCGCCCGCGCGCCGGCTGTACACCTCTCAAACCGTCAGGCGCTCCAATGCTTGCTGAAACATGTCTCGGTCCCAAGTCCGTACACCTTGGGATTTGCCCAGCGGTTTCCACTCGATGTCCGCCCCGCACGTTTGGGTAAAGACCGCAAACAACGGCCTCAGCCCCAAGTCCTGCAACGATCCGAGGATACGCCGAGATGGATCTGCCGCCTTGCGCCGCTCGTACTCATCCCTCGCGGCCTGCCACCCAGGGTGCCCCTCCTCACGCATCTTTTTCCAAACCGGCTTTCGCCCCGATCTCGACTCGCCCTTCCCCCCTACCGAGTTGGCGTCGACCAGAGGGCTGAAAAAGTTTCTCGCCAACTGCAGAGCATCGGCCGCCTTGCCCCGCGACTGAGGCACCAAGGTTTCGTACAGCTCTCTGGCCAGAGCAAGCAACTCCGCATCCGTCCCCGGTAGGTCGTGACGGCCGTTACACCGCTGACGTTCGCGCAGCCGCCGCAGCAGCTCCCACTGACAATCTTGTGCTGTCAAGCGGGAGGTCAGCGTCCCGTCGGCCGCCCGCGGGCAGAAGCTCTCTTGCCGCATCAGACAGAGCCACTCTGCGTAGTAACGGACACCGGCGTTGGTCACCTTGTGCAACCGCCACAGCCCAGCTCTGATGTCGGGACGCGCCGACAGCCACAGTTTGACCCTGATAGACCTGATGGCCATCCCCTTACCCCCAACATCCGGTGTATAGTTGTCATTGAATCTTCTGTGCGGCGGTCTGCCACAACATTTTCTGTTCCATAATTCGTCAATTCGTCGTCCGTTCTTCCTATCCTTCACGTCAAGTTCCATTATTTCTATAATTATTCGTTTTTCTCCTATCCAACTCCTCGATCCGTACCCGGCAGAGTGTCGGGTGTCGGACACGCAACCTCCAAATCCCCAATCCTTGAAGGCCAGAATGCGATGCAAAAGACGCAGTTACGGAATTTTCCGCAGGCTGCCGCATGGCGGCCCAGCCAAAGAACGGGAGGAGAATCACTCTCCCCCCGTATGGATCGATCCGTTTGCAGCAACCTATCGATACGCACATGGTAACCTGGGACAACGGATGTCGCCCACCTACACACGCAGGCACATGCGCTACAACACGATTTGGGCCTTGAGCATGTTGGGGTCTTTCGGCTGGGCCAACAGTGCGGGCACCTCTTCCAGGGCAAGCGTGTGCGTGATCAGCGGCTTGACCTGGATGCGCCCTTCTTTCACCCAGCGGAACGCAGGGATGAAGGTGTTGTTAATCGCCATGGAGCCAATGATGGTCCAGTCCTTGTTGTACACCTGGAACGGATTCACCTGGATTGCGGAGGTTTGCGGAGCCACGCCAAACTGCAAGAATTTCGCGGTGGGCCCCATGTAGTTGAACTCCTGTTCAATAACCTGTGGAATGCCGGTCACATCGACCACCACATCAAAGCCGTCTGGATAGGCCTCGGTCAGGATGGCGGAAGCCTCGGACGCCACCACGCCCCGGGTGGCCCCCATCGACAGCGCGAGATCCACCTTCTTCTGGTCCACATCCACCACAACCAGTTCCGAGGCGCCCGCATGGGCGAGCGCTTGAACAAGTTGCAGACCCATGGCCCCGGCGCCAAACAACAAAATCCTGTCTCCCACTTGAACCTGAAGCCGGTTCATGCCATGGACGACACAGGCGACCGGTTCGATGAAGGCACCTTCCCCGTAAGACATGGTATCCGGGATTTTCACCACGTTCTTCACCGGTACTTTGACGAACTCAGCCATGGCCCCGTCCGTCGTATTGCCAAGCGCTCCCCAATTCCTGCATTGGTTGAAACGATTGGTCATGCACCGATCACAAGATCCGCAATACAGGGTGGGGTCTACCGCAACTCTGTCGCCCACTGCCAACCCACCGACCCCGTCCCCCAATTCGTGCACGACTCCAGAAAACTCATGACCGGGGATGATAGGATACGGAGATAGAAATTCCCCTTCGAAAATGTGATAATCGGTGCCGCAAATGCCGCAGGCTTTGACCTGGATGGTCACCTCGCCAGGCCCAGGAACAGGGTACGGGACGGTTTCCACGGAGGCTCGATGAGGCGCGTGAACGACCACAGCCTTCATAGTCGGAGTCATCTTTGAGGCCATTTCTCATTCTCCCCTTGCAATGAAATCGGTGTCATTCCAAGCCGGCGCTTTGCTCAGGACGCATCGCCCCCCTCCGGCGGACCGCATTGGTCTCCTTGCCAAACAGGCGAACCACCACAGCTACCAACAGCATAGCACCTATCACATCAAAAATGATGTGATACGCCGAGACATTGTGGATATGCGCATTGTATCATAGTTAGATCTATATTGTCTAGACAATATGGTCTTTGAAAATTGGCAGGCCCTGAGGCTATGTTGCCGAAGAGGAATCCTCCGGAGAACAGGAGTGGATACGTATTTGCGGGGACCCGGGCAGGGCCGAAATCGAAGGACCGGTCATCAGGTCCTGATTGCGAGCCTTGTACTCAGACGAAAATGTGATTTCGAATTCATCCGGAGGACAGTAAAGGATAGCGTGTTCAAACCATTTCTCTTGCTCCCCAAAGCTCAGTTTCTCCACACGCAGCAGGGGATCCCCTGGGCGAACGGACAGCTTGCGGGACACTGTGGTATCCGCAGCGGTGGCCCGGATGGAGAACTGCGCCTTCACAGGCCGTGTGTGGAAATGCTGCTCAAGTATGCGCAGCAGCGACACCTTGGCCAAATCGGCCGTGGATATCACAGGATAAAACTCGGCTGGAAAATAAGACACCTGGTACACCAGGGGGTGGTCGTTCAGAGTACGCAGTCTAACCAGTTCCACGACCTTCTCGTCTTCACCCACCACTCGCAGATTCTTTAGATAGGTTGGTGCATCCACCAGCTCTCTCAGCAGGATTATAGAATGCAAAATCTTCCCGGATAGATTGAGGTCTTCGAACAAGCTGAGGACCTCGTGCGAGTGTATGCTGTGCCGAATCCGACTCGGAGCCACAAAGGTCCCTCTTCCGCGATAGCGGACGAGAATGCCTTGGCGAATGAGTTCCTGCACAGCCTGCCGTACGGTCATCCGACTGACCTGGAATCGATTCGCCAATTCGATCTCTGTCGGAATTTGCATGCCTTCTCCGCGCGATATGTACTCTTCCAGCAGAATGTTCATGATCTGTTGATACAACGGTGTCGAAGAAGCTCTGTCGAGACGTCTGGCTGTGATTTTGGACACTCCATTCCATGATCCCGGCTTTCGTAAATCATACCACAACGGAAACGGCCGCATGCATGCAGCTTTGTCTCCATCGGCCCATTGACACTACATATCATGATGATATCATTACGATATTAACATTTCTCAATGGAGGTCCATATGAAAGAACGAACTGCAGTCGCATTGAACGGATACGCCGCCCTCCTCGTTTTGGCCGTCCTGCTTGTGTTCGGCATCGTGTCGTTGGTAACGGGTCACGTTCCCATCGGTGTCATCCTGCTGCTCATCTTCCTCCTGCTGGCGAGCGGCCTCCTTGTGGTACAGCCCAACGCGGGCTGCGCCATCGTCTTTTTCGGCCGCTATCTCGGCACCGTCAAAGACAGTGGCATTTGGCTGACCATTCCACTGGCGACACGCCGTACGGTGACCTTGCGTGTGAGAAATTTCAACAGCGACACGTTGAAGGTGAACGACAGTGAAGGAAACCCGGTGGAAATCGCTGCGGTGGTCGTGTACCGAGTGGTAGATTCCGCCAAGGCCCTGTTTGAAGTTGAAGACTATGAACAGTTCGTCGAGATTCAAAGTGAAACAGCGTTGCGGCATGTGGCCAGCCGCTACCCGTACGATTCCATGCACGAGGGCGCCCATTCTCTGCGCGGCAACGGGGAGGAGGTCGCGGCTGAACTGGCCCGCGAACTGCAGGACCGACTGGCCATCGCAGGTGTGGAGGTGATGGAAGCCCGCCTCACCCATCTCGCCTACGCGCCCGAAATTGCCGGCGTCATGCTGCAAAGGCAACAGGCGGCCGCCATTGTTTCCGCGCGGGAACGGATCGTCGAAGGAGCCGTGGGCATGGTGCAAATGGCGATTGCCAAGCTGGAGCAAGACGGGTTTATCGAATTGGATGAGGAACGCAAGGCCAATATGATCAACAATTTGATGGTGTCCATCACATCGGAGCGGGCGGCCCAGCCCATCATCAACGCGAGCACACTGTACTAGGGATGGCTCTTCATGTCGAAGAAGAAGCAGTTTTTGCTCCGACTGGATCCGGACCTGTACGACATCATCGCCCGCTGGGCCGAAGACGAACTCAGAAGCGTCAACGCGCACATGGAATTCTTGCTGCGCGACGCGGCCCGGTCGCACGGCAGACTGCCCCAGGGGCAGAGGAAAAGCGCACCCGGGAAGGACGTGGACGTCGATAAGGAAAGCTGAGCCCCACCTGCGGTGGGGCCGTCTCGGGTGCATCCTCCGTGGACACGACGGTTTTCAAGACCACCACACGCCCCGAGACCTTACGCGGGTTGATGGCGACAAAAGGAGCGATAGGTCAACAGCACAATCGGCACGCAGATCACAGCCGCCAACAGGAGAACGAGCACCGGGTACAGCACCGGATACCCGAAAACATCGTAGGCTTCGAACTTCACAAACAATCCGGAGACTTGCAGCAGCCCTGTATAGCTAAAGGAAAACACCTTATCGACCCAGATAGCCTGTGTGAACTGCCTCAACAGTTCGGGGAGAGCCAAGATCCCCGCTGCGAGGAAAAATGTCGTCAGCGAACTCGAGAACAAAGACGACAGCCAAAGGACGAGCAAACCAAACGCCATCCCGGCAAACCATTGGATGCCGGTCGACACAAGCAGGTAATGCCAGACGGACAGGTGAAACGGTGCGCCGTATAAAGGAATGCTCTGCAAAGGATAGTCCAGTCCTTGCGTACCAAAAAGGAGCAGGTTGGAAAGGACGTTGACGCTGAAGAGGATGCCCTGCATCACTGTGATATACAGAATGGACGCCAGCACCTTGGCCGTGACCAACGCCTCCCTGCCCCGCCTGGCAGGCAAGAGCAATCCTGCCGTGCCGTCAGCGTATTCCTTGGAGAAAACCGGTGAGAGCCCGACAAGGATCATAGCGCCGTAGATGACGAATCCATAGGTCTTCACAAAGTCCGCCGCCATGCTGCCACCGCTGGTAACATTCCCGCCGCCACCGATAAACGGCAGATTTCGATACATGTTGTATTCCAGGTTATACATCCGATATGCAAAGCCCGTGTTTCCTTCTCTTTGCAGCTTGTGGATGGTATGCTGGAGCATCTGGAAGACCGGTTTCTCTACGCTTCCCGAGGCGGAGTCTATGATGGCTTGATCGCGTTCAATCTCGTAGGATATATGGTCATACGCGGTCGTGCCCGGCTGCACCTCTTGTATCTGCTTCCGCAACCGGTTTGCTTCCCGCTTCGCTTGTGCCACCTGTTGGGCGGTGACTGGCGTGTTTTGGTAATCGTCCATGGGGTGGTGCGCAGCGACTGTGAAGACCTGCAGGGGCAGATAGACGCCCGCCACCATCACGGCGAGGAACACCCACAGGCTTGCGCGCGAGAACAACTTGTACGCTTCAAACCGTACGATGGAAAGAGACCTCATCGCCAACCGCTCCTTCCCCAAAATAGTAAAGGTACATATCCTCCAGTGTCGGAGCGGCCAGCTTGGCACCTGACGCAGGTTGGTCATCGGCCACAACACGCAACTCCACTCCCGCATCCGTATGGGACACGCTGCGCACCGGAAGGCGCTCTAGGTAAACCGGGGCCTCGGCCTGTGAACAGGTCAACGTCCAAACCTTCCCTTGCATCTGTTTGCGAAGACCTTCCGCCGTGCCCTCTGCCAGCAAACGACCGTCCCGTATCAGGACAATGCGCTGGGACACGAACTCCACATCCGACAAAATATGAGTGGACAGAATCACAATTCGGTCGATGGACATCCTGCTGATGAGGTTTCGGAAACGGATGCGTTCTTGGGGATCGAGCCCGGCCGTCGGCTCGTCAAGAATCAGAATCTGTGGATCATTCAAGAGGGCTTGGGCAATTCCAAGACGCTGCTTCATTCCCCCAGAAAACATCCTTATCTTGCGATGGCGCGCGTCTTGCAAATGAACTGCGCGCAAGGCCTCCTCGATGCGCTCCGCCGCCAGCGCCTTGTCCAATCCTTTCAATGCGGAGATGTACAACAAGAAACGCTCCGCCGTAAAATTTTTATACAGCCCGAAGCTCTGTGGCAAATAGCCCAATATGTCCCGATATCGTTCCCCCATCTGCACGATGTCTTCTCCATCCAACAGCACGCGCCCAGAGGACGGTTTGAGCACCCCGGCCATGATCCGCATCAACGTGCTCTTGCCGGATCCGTTAGGCCCCAACAGGCTGTGCACTCCTTTACTGAAGGTCACGTCGATACGGGAAAGAGCGGCCTGTCCCCGATGCACCTTGGACACGCCGTCAATCTGCAGCTTCAAGCCACACGCCTCCTTGTGCGCTCTGATACAGGCAACGCGTCTGCCAGCCTAACAGCGCGCAGCCCACGCACGCCAACAACACAAACAGGCCGGCGTTCAGGGACAGTAGCCAAGGCAAAACCTGGTGGCTTGTAAACACGCTGCCAACAGCGAGACCCCATGCGCACAGGACAACAGGAGCCACAACCCGGCCGCGAAACCTGGCGGTCAAAAACAGCATCAGGCTCGACATCCAGGTGAACGGCACCAGCCAGAAAAACACCACGCGCCACAGATCGCTCCCTGCCGTCCATGAGACGGCCAGAGAGATGAGCGAATCCAGCACGACGTTATAGACGCCGATAACGACCATGCGGGTCATCAACACCTCTGGCCGTGACATCTTGCAAGCCAATTCGATTTCAACCATGCCATTGTCCACGCCCTTCAAGAGTTCGACGACACCAAGAATACAGGGTATAGGAGCCAGCAGCAGCACGGCTTGATATGGATTCAACGCACTCTTTACGACAGCGAGGTACCCCACTGTGAATAACAGCAGACTCGCCAGCCAAAACCATGGTCCCAAATAGGCCGTTTGCACGGACAGCTTCCTCAGCGACCATGCCATGGAAGCCCAGTCACGAGGGGCATGCCGGACGCGCGGGAGTGCCCGAATGGTGCGGTCAATTGTGTTCTGAACGACCTCCTCTGGAGGAAAGTCAACCGTGTAGTGGTCCAGTGCCCGAGTCAACAGTTCAAAATCCGCCACATCGTCATTTTCGCGAAACACGCGTTCCCACTCATGAGTAGTCTCTGTGTCCACCAAATTCTTCACCTCCCGAAAGCTGCTGCCCCAATTTCTTCAGTCCTCGATACAGTCTCGACTTGACGGTGGACTCGCTGCAGCCTGCGATCTCGGCTATCTCTCGGATTTTCATGCCCTCAAAGTAGTGCAACACGATGGTGGCCCGCTGGTCCAGCGGCAACTCCATGAGCGCGCTGCGAATGGCCTGACGCTCATCGTTGTACTCCAACAACCGATATACATTGGCAGACTCGTCCGGGATTTCCTCATGAACTCCGATCCCCGCATCCTGCCGAGAACCCTTCGTGCTGCGATAAAAATCGATGCAATGATTGTAAGTAATGGAGGTCAGCCAACTTTTGAACTTTCCCGAAGCCCGGTAACGGCGAATTGATGTGGCAACCTTTACGAAAACCTCCTGTGTGAGATCACACGCCGCGTGGTAATCACCCGTTTTTCGATACACGATAGCAAACACAAATTTGTAATACCGGCGAATCAACACTTCCAGCGCCGCATTGCTCCCTTGCTGAACCTCCCGGACGAGGTCCTCGTCAGATGAATGCAAAGTATTCCCCACCCCTCCCTTCGTCG
>NZ_BCQV01000051.1 GCF_001552255.1 Alicyclobacillus shizuokensis NBRC 103103 | reverse complement strand
AACTCATAGCGATCTTTGTCCCGACAGCGCATCAGCTGTTCATCCACGGTCTCTAGAGCTTGTGCCAGCAGACTGCGTGCGCTCAGCCCGATAGCCTTCTCCACGCCCTCCTCCAACTCCGCAAAGCTCCTGGAGTCAGAAATTACCGAATAAAGGTCAGCCATCAGTTGCAGGAAAACACTCAAGGCGTGTCGAATCGGGAACACAGAGACCTCACTCCTTGCCGCGCTGCAACGCGGCTGTTGTTTTGTGGTGAGTTGTGAGGTCTCTTCTATTTTTGCCTTCCCCCTTCCTCCCGGGGAAAAGCCCCTACTGAAACTTTACACGCTCAGAGGAGGGTTGACCCATGAAGATTGAAGTATGGTCGGATTTTGTCTGTCCGTTTTGCTACATCGGCAAGCGCCACCTGGAGCAGGCGCTGTGCAGCACCGGCCTGGCCGACAAGGCGGAGGTCGTGTTCAAAAGCTTTGAACTCGATCCGGCCTCCCCGGTAAACCCGGGCACATCTGTGCACGAGCGGTTGGCCGCCAAGTACGGCATGAGCCTGGAGGAAGCCCGGGCCGCAAACGCCAAGATGGCCGAACGCGCGGCCGCGGTGGGACTCACCTACCACTTTGACACCATGATTCCCACCAACACGTTTGACGCCCACCGCCTGGCCCAATTCGCCGCCCAGAAGGGAGCCGGCGAGACTGTGGTGGAACGGTTGTTCAAGGCGTATTTCACCGACTCCCTGCACATCGGCGACCGCCTGGTGTTGGTCCAGATTGCCTCGGAAGCCGGCCTGGATGCCGAGGAAACCCGGTCCATGCTGGAGGAAGGCGGCTGCAGCGAGCGCGTGCGGGCCGACGAAGCCGAGGCGCAGCAGCTTGGCATCCACGGCGTGCCGTTTTTCGTCGTGAACCGCCGCTACGCGATTTCCGGCGCCCAGCCCATCGCGTTGTTTGTCGACACCCTGCAAAAGGCGTGGGAAGAGGAACAGAAGAACAAGCCCCGTCTGGTGCTTGTGGGGGATGACAGCCAAGACGCGGACAGCCCCGCTTGCACGGACGGATCGTGCTCTGTATGAGCGGTCGATATTTGTGAAACTCTAGCTTTCGCGCTATCCTTATTTCGGCTGCTGACATTCTATCAGTCTACAGGGGGAAGAGTGGATGGACCTCAAAGGCAAAGTCGCCCTCGTCACAGGCGCAGGCAAAGGCATTGGCCGCGCCATCAGCACGCGCTTGGCGAAGGAAGGCGTAAACGTGGGTCTGGTGGCCCGCACTCAGAGTGATCTGGCGGACCTGGCGGCCAGCCTGCGGGCTTCGTATGGCGTCCGGGTGGCTACAGCGGCGGCAGATGTCTCTCAGCGCGAGGCGATTGAAGCGGCGGTGCAAAACATCCAGTCGGAACTAGGGCCGATAGATATCCTCATTAACAATGCCGGCACGGCCAAATTTGGCAAGCTGGTGGAGATGGCACCCGAGGACTTTGAACAGATTGTACGCGTCAACCTGTTCGGCACGTACTACACCACAAGAGCCGTATTGCCGCAGATGATTGAGCGCAACACCGGCAACATCATCAACATCAGCTCCACATCCGGAGAACGCGGGGCCGCAACCACGTCGGCCTACTCCGCCTCGAAGTTTGCCATCATGGGCTTAACCGAATCGTTGATGCAAGAGGTCCGCCGCAACAACATTCGCGTTACGGCTCTCACGCCAAGCACTGTAAACACGGGCATGGCGGCCAGCCTCGGCCTGCCGATTGGCGATGAGGACCACATGATGCAGCCGGAGGATGTGGCCGAGTTGGTCCTGGCTTGTCTGAAACTCCCGCAGCGGGTGTTCGTGAAGACGGCCGGGTTGTGGATGACCAATCCCCAGTAACCCTCAAAATGGCAGCAAGGGATAATCCCCAACCCTATTGCTGCTGGGGAATCATGCCGCACCAGACTCCACGCTAGGTCTTCATGAGATAGAAGGGCTGCGTGGCCGGGCGAAAAAGCGGACGGGTTGCCTACCGTGCGACCCGTCTCGCCGCTTTCCCCTCATTTCATCATGTTCTGCGTCCATCTTTTTCAGATAGCTACCAGCAGGCACGCTGTTATCTACAAAGACTCATTGGAATCGCCTGTTCCGTAATATCCTACTAACTCCAAAAGAGCACTCGCCATGAGAGAGCTGGTCTCTCCTATGCGAAAACATGATATAAACAAGGAGAGGGGGGATAGAAGTGGGAATTGCATCTCGACTCTTCCATAAACAGAACAAACGGAACCATGCTCGCGCGACGCGGCGCTGGATGATGCGCTTCGCCGCCATTTGCCTCTCGGCCGCTGTGGCCAGCGGCTGCGCGGCGTCGCCTTCTTCGAGCACGGGGAACGCCGCGACATCGTCGTCCACGGCCACCACACAAACGGCCCGGCAATCGCCCAACCCGCACGCCTCCCAGGGGAGCCAATCTGCGCAGGCTCACGAGGCCAGCGCAACCCACCAAAACCCGGCCAAGGCGTCTTCTAACACGTCCAGCCACCAAACCGCCACGAGCGTGCCGAAAGAGCTGGTGCCCGCAGTGGTCTCCCGGGATGTGGACGGGGACACCATTCATGTGCGGCTGAACGGCAAGGACGAGACGGTCCGCATGCTGCTGATTGACACGCCCGAGGATGTCGATCCGGTCAAACCTGTGGAGCCGTACGGCCAAACGGCGGCCGACTACGCGAAGAGCCGCCTGCCTGTCGGCAAGCACATATACCTGCAGGAGGGCCACAAGGGCTACACGCGGGACAAGTACGGACGGCTGCTCGCCTACGTGTACATCACGCCGCACGACATGTACAACGAGGATGTAGTGCGCAAAGGCTACGCGCGGGTCGCGTACATCTACCCGCCAAACACCGACCACCTGTCGGCGCTCCAATCGGACCAGGCGTACGCCAAAGCTCATCACCTGGGCATTTGGAGCATCAAGGGGTATGTGACCGAAAGCGGCTACAACCTCTCCATCGCCTGCAGTTGGGCGAAGGCCCATCATGAATCGACGCGCGGGTGCAGCGGCCAAGCGTCTTCGGCGACGGCGAGTTCCAGCGCCTACAGCAGCGTAAGCAACATCAAGAACGGGACGAAGAGCGCATCAACCAGCAAAACGAGCGGCCTCAGCATCGTCTCGTCGCATCTGAGCGTGCGTCGGGGCCAAAAAGCCAGCATCACCGTCCGCACGAAGCCGAAAGCCCTGGGCACCATCGAGGTCGACTACAAGAGCGGCCCCAGCAAGGCCAAAGGCCTCGGACCGAAATACGCCAACTCCAGCGGGCTCATCAGCTGGACGTGGACCGTCGGCACCAACACCACGCGCGGATCCTGGCCCGTCATCATCCGGGCGAACGGAAAAACGCTCAGGACCTACGTACACGTGTCGTGACGGACAAAGGCAAAGCCCCTAGCTTAGCCCTCCGGTGGTGCGTGAGATTCCCGATAAGGCCACGGAGGGCTAGTGCCGTCCCTTCAGAACGCTCAAGAGGCTCACGTAGACCGACTTATGGGCCTTGTCCGAGCTTTCCAAGGTGCGCAGTTCATGGACAAAATCGGTGACCGCGGCGGGGCCCTGCCGGTGGTCCCAATGGTGGTCCTTGGCCAATTGCGCATCTGTTAAATTGAAGTAGGCGTAGGAGACGTCCTTGGGTCTGTCCCCGAGCGGGTCGTCCCAGGTCACGTCGAGCTGGTACCAGCGCCCGTGCAGCTTCACCTCGTTCCACATGTGCGATCCGTCCGCGGTTCCGGTGATGATGCGTGTGGGGATGCCAGCGTCAGTCAGCATGCGGTACGCCAGCAGAGCGTATCCTTGGCACACCGCCTTGCCGCTGGCCAGAGCGTCGTAGGCTGTGTAGCGCGTCCCACTCACGTCATACTGCACATGCTGGACAATCCAATCGTGGATGGCCTTTTCCTTCTGAAAATCGAGCATACCCGGCTTGATGATCTGCCGCAGGATTTTGTGAACGCGGGTGTTCACGAACGCACTCTCCGCCTTCGACTCGCGGTACTTCACATAGAACCGCACCGTATCTTTGGAAGCCAGCCACGTGCACTCCACCGTCCAGCGGCTGATGTTCCAGTCGACGTACGGATCGGCCGCGGCAGCCGCGCGGAACGCCTGCTCCGCCTGGCCAACGGAGCGCAGATGAGGCCACGTGAGCGTGAAGGAACTGTCCCTTTGCTCCAGGTGTCGATAGATCTCGTTCTTGTAATTGGCAGGCGGGGCACTCCCGTGCACCTGAGCCACATGGGTCGCGGTCTGCACCTTCATCGGTGCTCCATCCAGTACTTCCTCATCGGACTGGCTGTCCGCTGGCATCACCAGCTTGTGGGCAGGCAGAGGGAGCGACCCGGCAGAGCCGGTCCACTCCTCACGAGCCAGCCAATTGGCGAGCGGCTTCTGCCCCGCGAACGCCAGCCAGCCAAACAGCACCAACACGGCCACACCGCATAAAGACCCCAATCGGCGCACGAGAGAATGTCCCCCCTTACTCTCAGACCCCACTATGAGTTCGACTATTTGCGATTTTATTCTATCACCCCTTGGGGATGGTCGGCGAGGATGTGGAGGAGAATTCTTTCATAGGAGGCGAGAGGCAGACGGCGTTGCCTTTCCCGCCTTACCGTGTGTGCTTTTAAGGCACCGGAAACGCTGCGGGTAGGGCCAGGATGGCGAGCACTAGAAGCAGCTACAATCCCATTCCCCCCGATAACCACGAGTCAAGCGGAGAGAGAGTGAGAAGGTGTCTGCCTCAATGGAACCTGTCTCTTATCCTACAAAGCAAAAGAGGGAGCCCCCACGAGGGGAACTCCCTACTTCCACTGCGGCAAGAGGACGCCTATTACTTGGTCGCACTCACCGTGTTGGAGCCAGCCACCACGTTGCCGTCTCCATCTTTCACATCGCTACCGGACACGCTCACGGTGACCGTATCGCCCGGTTTGATGGTTACGCCGCTACCAAAGGTCACAATAACATCTCCATCAAGTGCGCCTGTGCCATCGGCGACTGTGAAGTCAGTACTAGGTGCCAGAGTAGTTCCATTGAGCTTCACAGTAAAGTCACCATCATTCCCGTTCGCGCCCGACACATGCTTGCTGAAAGTCAGGATAAGCGTCTGACCATCATTGCCGAACGACGCTCCCGTCAACGTCGGAGCAACATCGCTCGTGAGCGAGACCGTTTTTACAGCGGTATTTGCAACGTTGCCTGACTTGTCAGCGATGTTCATCACAGTAAACGAGTAATCACCGCTGGTCTTAATCGTACCCGTCCCGAGGTGAACGGTCACCGTATCAGGCGTACCCGAGGCAATAGTTACATACGATCCGCTCGGCAATGCAGCGCCATTGAGACGGTAGTTGTTCAAATTCAGAACAGTCGAAGGGTCAACATCGTTGTCAACCGTATAGGTGATCGCGTTGTGATTCAGACCATTCACAGGTGTAGCCGAAGCTCCTGTAATTTTAACAGTCGGAGCTGTCGTATCCGGTGCCGTTGCGCCCTTCGTCAGATCGACGGTTACCGTCTGGTCGGCGCTCGTGTTGGCCGCTGCGGAATCATCTGTGAACGCCCCAGCACTGAAGTAGAACGTAATGCTCTTCGCAGTAGAAGGAACCGCGTTCGACGGTGACAGCACCAGGATATTATTGTCGCCATTGCCGTCGTACTGAGCCGTCAGCTTATCCAACGTCGAGGTCACATCATTACCACTGTCATCCACAGCGGTATATTGACCCGTTGTTACGTCGTTCACAGCAATCGGCTCGTTGAACGTCACCACAAACGCGCCATTCGTACCAACTGTCGTACCATCCACTTTTGCACCCGGTTCGGCGTACTGAATGCTCGTGACCTTCGGTACAACAGTGTTTTTGTGCAAGGTTACACTTTGGGTGCTGGGTGACAGAGCATTCCCCGACGTATCCTTGATGCCGTTCGTGAACACCAAGGTCAAAGCCAAGTTCCCGTTGGCATCCCAGTCCGTCGAGGCCGGTTTGTACGTGATGTCGTACTCAGTCCCAGTCGTGTCATTGGCCGTGGGAGCCACGGTGGCACCAGTAACGTTAGTGCCGTCAGACTTCAAAATTTGCACATCTTTTAAAGCGCTTCCTGCATCCGCTGTCTCCAGGGTAGTCGGGTCAATCTTCTTCGAGAACGTCACGCGAATCGTGTGATCGTCCACCGCAGACACGCTCGAAACCGTCGGCGCCACGGTGTCCTGCGTCACCGTAAAGCTCTGTGTAACATTGGTATAGTTACCAGACGTGTCGGCTTCGTTCACGATTTGCAGGCTGTTTGAGCTACCAGCGGCCAAGGCTTTCGGAGCAGTAAGGGTAATGGAATCAACAGGAGAGGCGGGTAACCCAGAGGTTACTGTCACCGCACTACCAGCAAGGGAAGCCGATGCGATCGTAGCCGCCTCGCCGTTAATGTAGTACAGCCCCGTGCCCTTAACAGGTTCGCTGAAGTCGACCACTACAGTGGTTGTGCTGCTCGCGCTGCCGGCAGAAGCACTAACGTTAGTGACAGTGGCGGGCGTGGTATCGCCAGCAAAGCTGAAGGTTGTAGAGTACTTCGAAACGGTGCTGGTTCCATCAGCACTCTTCACGCCGTCCACAGTGAACAGGTACCCTGTCTTCGTAGACAGGTCAGCCTGAAAGCCACCTGTCGAACCTACTGTAATGATTACCGTCTTACCGTCCGCTTGCAGGGATGCTTTCGCGTCGGAAGTAGCTGGCGCACCGCCAGTAGCGGCGTTGCTATTCAGATTGGTACCATTCAAGGTGTAGTTGGTAACATCCTCAGCGGTCTTCTTGTCAACCGGCTCGTTGAACACAACCTGAATCTGCTCGGCGTTGATAGCACTTACCGACGAAACAGCCACTTGAGGATTGTAGGTCACATAGATGCTCTGCTTCTTGGTATCAACGCCGTTGGTGGCCACAGCAGTAATGGTGTTCTTGCCTTCACGCAGCGTCAGGTTGAAGTCCGGGCCACTGCCGCTCTGAAGCTTACCGTTGAGGTACAATTTGACGGACTTCTCATTGCTGTTCACGGTGACCTTCTGAGAGGCCGTTGTGACAACTTGCCCGTCGCTCAGGCCGGTGATGCTCACACTGGGCTCTCCGAGCGTGACATAGATGCTCTGCTTCTTCGTCTCCACACCATTCGTGACGACAGCGGTGATGGTGTTTTTGCCATCGCGCAGCGTTAGCTTGAAGGTCGGGCCATTGCCGCTCTGCAGCTTACCGTTCAGGTACAACTTGACCGACTTCTCGTTGCTCTTCACCGTCACGGTTTGCGAAGCCGTCAGGACGGTCTGGTTATTGCTCAAACCGGTGATGCTCACGGTCGGCGCCGCCGGCTGGGTCACAGTCACCTTGTACTTGTGCGACACGCCGTTCGCCGTTACGGTGAAATAGGCGGTTCCAGCCTTGTGGCCGGTGATGGTCACCGTGGCCTGCCCCTGGCTGTTCGTCACAACGTTTCCAGGGGAAGCCGTGGCCACACTCCGGTTGGAGCTCCGGAAGGTCACCAACGCTCCCTTGATGGGCTTGTTGTGCGAATCCTTGATGGTGACCGTGAACTTCTCGGTCTTTGTCACCATAATGCTTTTCAGAGTTGTCGCCGATTCATGCGCGACTTTGGTCGTGTTGTAGTGCGTGGTTGCCGCGTATGCAGACATAGGTGCGGCCATGGTACCGAGTACTACGGATGCTGCCGCGATGCCCTTCAATGCACGCTTCAAGTGCGTTCCTCCTCCTTGACTCCTTCAAAAGATGCAACTCTTGAAGATTGATGACGGGATGGTGACAAGTCACCAAACGCACCCGTTTCTGTCTCCTGCAAGCCAGCTTGGGGCTTCGTCTCCATGGCTCACGAGCGCGCCATGTCTCCGCCCCGGCGCGCTTGCGCCGCGCGTCTCAGAGTGCCCTCCAAGCAATCTCACAGGAAGGCATCCCTCCTTTCAATGCAAAACGTGCTGCGCGCGCCAATACTTACCCCCCCTCTTCTATTTTCACTCTGCCGAGTAAACATGGTAACGCAGATATAGATACCCATATCACATAATATGCATATACGACAAGACTCTCAAATCTCCTTGTCGCGGGCAAAAAAATCACGACGCTTTTCGCCCTTTTTTTCACACATACTTGGAAGCGTATCTAGATCTACGGATCCGGAGGAAAAGCTTGCTGCCGTTTTATTATACTGATGATAGTCAATTTGGTAAAGCGGAAAATCAAGATTATAGGAGATAAGGCAGATAAACGCGAGATCGCGGCGGCATGGAAGCCCTGGCCACCACGTCGCACAACCGGATTTCCAGACTCATCCAGCACAGCTCCGCCACATAAGCGGCGGCCACAGCGCCCGTGCCGAGTGTTTTGCGGAGGATTCAGCCCCCACCCTATAATGGGTGCGGGGGTATGGGAATGTGCGGACGGTTCACGCAGGCGTTTGAGGATTGGTCGGAGGTGCTGGCGTATTTTCAGGTGATAGCGGACGGGTTCTCCTGGCCGGCGCGCTACAATGTCGCCCCGACGCAGGACGTCCCCGTCATCGTCGCGGACGGGAACCGGCGCCGCATCGGCCCCTTGTCCTGGGGGCTTGTGCCGCGGTTTGCCACGCCCAAACGACCGCCCGTGCGCCCCATCAACGCCCGCGCGGAGACCCTGCTTGACAGCCGCTGGTTCCGTCCCCTTCTCGCGCGCAGACGCTGCGCCGTCCCCGTCGATTCGTTTTACGAGTGGCGGCAGGACACCAAACAGCCCTTGCGCATCCGGCTCCGCCAGCGGCCGGTGTTCGCCCTGGCGGGCATCTACGACACATTCACCGGGCCGGACGGCCGCAAAGTTTCCTCCTTCGCCATCGTGACCTGCGCGCCCAATGAATTCATGGCCGCCATCCACAACCGCATGCCCGTCATTCTGGACGATTCGGCATTGGCGGCGTGGCTGGACGCGGGGCTGACCGACGCCGATGTGGCCGCGTCGCTGCTGCGGCCTTCGCAGGAGGAGATGGCGGCGTACCCGGTGCACCCGCGCGTCGGCAACGTGCGCCACGACGACGCCGCTTTGCTGCAGCCCTATGACCACCATGGGCAGGGCCCGGAAGGAAGCCAGACCACGTTGGGCCTGCCCTGACCGGCGGATTGCCTAAAGCTTGGACACTCCGCCCTCTCGCACCCGCGCGGCGCGCCAGTCACCGCCCGCCACCTCCGGAAACCCGGCAGCGGCCGATGCATCCGCGTACACGTACACCTGCGCCGCCATCTCGCCCGCATCCGTCTGCACCGGCATCAGCACACGGTTGTACAGGTTGTCTTCCCCCGGCCCGTGATACTCCTCGAGTTCGTCCAGGCGCAGCAGAACCGCCGCGCTGACGTCGTAGACTTCCCCGTGCGTCCAGGCCTCCGGGTCTTCCAACAGGGCCGGATATCCTTCGCCCGTGTCGTACAGCCGTCCCCGCACCCGCGCCTGCCTCGCTACGATTTTCGATCCGGCCAGCAGATGGTGGTTCTGCTCATGTTCTCGCAAGGTTCCGTATACAAACACCAGCATGATGGCCCTCCCCTGCTATGTGGCGTACATCCACATGCCTGTGGGACAAGAGATGCGCATCGGAAACCACGCACAATCTGTCTCGGATTCGGCCTACGTCAAGACCACCGTCCCGCCCTCCGACTCCGAGTCTTCTTCCGACCATCGCGGTGTCCAGGTAAACGTAAACGGGATGCTCGAGACATCGTCTGGCAGCGCCGGGCTGACGACAAATCGATGGACAAACTGCTGCTCGTCCCCAGATCCACTCTCCATATAACACTCATACCCAGGACCGACGGAAAGCTCCCAGTGGACAAAGTGATGACGACGGGGGCCACCCTGATCAATGTTCGATTCCGACTTGTTGTCAATCTGAAAATAGACGACGCTCGCATTCTCATACTGGCGCAGATGCGTAACAAGAAAGACCTGCCCGTCCTGCTCCGCCCATCTCATAACCGGAACCGCGCGCAGATACCTGCTAGGCTCCACCCGGTGCTGGTACAAGTCTTCGTTGTACAGCGTGTGAAACACACTGTCCAAGCGGTGCTCAGAAAGACCAAACTGGCCTGCCCAGCAGTCAATCTGCTCCAGCGGCGGGAACCCAGGGTTCCCTCCTGCCACCGCCTTGCGTCTCGCAATCAGGGCACATAACTGCTCATCTATCGGCAGTACCCTCTCATCATAGTGCTTCGTCGGTCTGCGGCGACGTATGCGAGTTACGCGCACAAGCAATCACCTCCCCAACAAGCCGCGACCTCCCGGGCCACATTTACGGCCTGGGATTCTCGCTCTTCACTCCGCACAACAGGTCTGTATCCGGCGGCACATGGCCCATTTGCCGCATCATCGAGACAATCTGGCCCTTGTGGTGAAATTCATGGGTGATGGTGTGCATGAACAACTGTTGCGGCGAGACCTCCAGGACCGCCGGCGCCCGCCAAGGAATCGTGCGCCGTATCGGTCGCAGCGCATCCGCATCAAATTCATCGAGGAACTCCACGACCACGTCGTCCACTCCCGCGAATCGACTCGCCACGTCGCCTACGTCCATGCTGTCCAGTTCCTCGTCCGACGCAAACGGATGCGCCAAACTGCCCAGCGCGAACGCCCCCAGCCACGCCCTGTAGCAATCCGCCACATGGACCAGCGTGCTGCGGATGCTTCCCCAGCCAAACCCGTCCACCGGCCGGGAGAATTCCCCGTCCCGCAGGCTGTGACAGGAGTTGAGCAGGACGCGGCGCGACTCCTGCACCCAGGCATACAACTCTCGGTTCATGCCACCAACTCCTTTATGCTAAAAATATCATACTTTCGAAACAGCCACAGCAACATGCATCTTACGCCCGTCTGTCCCGATGGCCCAGCACGTCCAACCCAAGGATGGCCAGGAACGCGACGAGCGCCAAGAGCGGCGGCGTGATGAACCCAAACACCACAAAGTCCGGGGTTGCGCAGGATACAAAAGAGGTGCAAGAAGTGCTGGAGTTCAAGGCAGGCACCATTTGTATCAGGTAGTGGTACAAGGAAACGCACCCGCCCACGGCCGCAAGCGGCAGGGTGTACGGGCGGGACGGGATCCGCCTCGCCATGGACACCAGGGAAATCAGTGCGATAGGATACATGCAAATCCGCTCGTACCAGCACAAATCGCACGGTAGCCAGCCGAGGCCCAAGCTCCAGTACAAACTGATTCCGCTGGCCACCACCGAAAGGGCCAAACGGAGAAGCGCCCACCTGTCCATCGCCATCCCCCCGATGCCATGCTCAACGGATCCCTCTCACGCAGTGACACGCTGGTCGTACAGGCTCAAAGGACACTTGGATTCTCCCGTCCCCGCCTCGATTCCTCCCGTCTATCCGCCCAGCGCGCGTACCAAGCCGTCAAAATCGGCACCAAAATCGCAGTCACAATCACCGCTGCGGCCACCTGCACTGTGGCCGTCGCCGCGATCCCCTTGTACGCTGGATACACCGCCGCGACGGCGACCGGCACCGCAGCCGCGTTGCCCGCCGTGGACGCCGCCGCCAGGCCTCCCACGCCAGAACCGCCCGTAACCCGGTCGAGCAGGATCAACACAACGCCCGTTATGACCACCACAGCGAGACCCAGGATGATGCCGGACGCGCCCGCCTGAACCACGTTCGCCAGATTGATGCCAAAGCCAAGCGCCAGGGAGAACAGCGGGATGAGCACGTCCTGCCCTTTGCTTAAAAATTTTCGCATTTCCTCATCCAGGTTGCCGAGCACCATGCCAATGAGGAGCGGCAGAATGGCATAGACGAACGCCAGCAAAGGGAACGAGGCCAGCCCTGCCACACCCAGGATGAGCATAGTGAAAAAGGGCCCTGACTCCAAGGACATGATGGAATACGCAGCGACATCTTCGACCCGCTTGCCGAGCTGGCCCATGAGCGCCATGTACAGGCCCCCGTTGGTGTCGCTGAACGCGGCCACAATGGCCAGGGCGGACAGGCCGAGCACCAGGTGGTTCTGATCTGACGCCACGTATTTAATCAACAGCCCAATGACAGCCGCTGTAAAGATCTTGCCAACCCACAGGGCGACGCCCTTCTTGAGGATGTACCCAGCCGAACGAAACTGGATGGTAGCCCCGAGGCAGACGTAAAAAGCGGCCAGCAGCGCGAGCGTACCGGTGAACAAGCCGCCGGTGAAGGAACTTGTGAACACCGTGTCGTCCCCGAGGTTCGGGAACAGGGTGCGCAGAATGGCTCCGATAAGGAGCGGGATCAACATCATCCCGCCCGGCACTTTGTCGATGGCACGTTTGATTCGCAAGGAAATTCCCCTCCACTCCGTCTTATCCCGCACTTCCGGTGAGAAAATCGGCCGCCACCTGGATGGCCGCAATCATACTCCGTTCGCGCGCGACGCCGCGTCCGGCGATGTCGAAGGCGGTTCCGTGATCAACCGATGTCCGCAGAATCGGCAGGCCGAGGGTGACATTGATGCCGGTGTCAAACCCCAGCATTTTGATGGCGATGTGCCCTTGGTCATGGTACATGGCAATCACGGCGTCGAACTCGCCGCTTGCCGCGCGTGCGTACACAGAGTCCGGCGGCAGCGGACCTGTCACCTGCAGGCCCTCCGCCCGCGCCTGGTCGACCGCGGGTTGAATCTGGCGCTCGTCCTCGTCGCCAAACAGCCCCCCTTCGCCAGCGTGGGGATTGAGCCCAGCGACGGCAATCTTCGGATTCGGCAAGCCAAACTGTTGCAACGAGGCCGCCGTCAGCCGGATGCGCTCCAAAATCCGCTCCGTGGTCGCCATCTCGATGGCCTGGCGCAGACTGACGTGGGTGGTCACGTGCACCACACGCAGTCCTGCATTGACCAGCATCATGGCGGAACTGGCCGATCCGGACAGCGCCGCCAGCGCCTCGGTGTGCCCGGGATACTTCACCCCCGCCAGCTTCCAGGCCTCCTTGTTGATGGGCGCGGTGCAGACAGCGTCCACCTGCTTTTGCACGGCCAACTCCACCGACTTGCGCACATAATCGAACGCCGCCTGCCCCGCCTCGCGCGTGACCTTGCCCCACGGCAGGCCGCTCGGCACATTGGCGAGATGGAGGACGTCGATGGTACCCGCCGCGAACGCGGCCTCCTCCACTCCCTGGATTTCCCGCAGCTCCGGCGCTCCATTGGGGAAACGCCCCGCTTCCTCGAGAATCCGGCCGGCCTCGCGCAGGCGCCCCAGGTCACCGATGATAAGCGGCCGTACACGTTCCCGGCACTCGGGCGCGTCCAGCGCCAGCAGGCTGATTTCCGGCCCAATACCCGCCGGGTCTCCCATCGTCACGGCAACCAACGGTTTCGTCATGACACGTCATCTCCACTTTTCGTTGTTCATGTTCCGCAAGAACCGCACCGCCCGCAGCAGCGCGTCCGGATCGCCAAACCCGCCTGCCTTCGTCACCATCCAAGTGCGTCCGCTCTCGGTCTCCACCGTGTTCCAGGGAATCCCCGTCGTCACCTCTCCCCCGGGCCACAGCGCCCGGGCCCCGAGCGCCTTGCACAGCGCCAGCGCGGTATCCCCACCGGTGGCGACAAACCCCACCGTCCCACCGGCCCATCGCTCGGACCACACCCTCGCCGCCGCTGCTAGATCCGCTTCCAATCGCCGATCCCCCCTATCCAGCCTCTTGAGGCCGAGGCGGAGAGCCACCACCGAATGGCAGGTTTGGGCGAGGGCGCGCTGGGCGCGCTCCATCTCCCACTGCCGGGCCAGGTCGTCGGCCAACAGGGAGGGATTGAGTTCAATCACCGGGGCGCCCGTCTTCCCGGCCATGACTTCCAGTTGTTCGTGCGCCGCCGGATTGGCACTGCCCACCACCACCAACACCTTGTCGCAACCGACCGCGGGCAGCCCCCGGTCGCGCGCTTCGCCATCCATGGGCGCCAGCCAAAGGCGCGGCAGCTGTTTTGCCAGCCCGGCGGACCCGCACAGGAGGATGTCCGGTCGATCCGCAAACGCCTCCGCCACGGCACACAGGTCTTGATCCTCGGTGGCATCCGCCACCACAATCCGTTCCCCGGATTCCAGGCGGCTCATCCAGGTCAAAATCGCATCCGGGCCGCTGCGGACAATCGCCAGCGGCAACTCCGCCACCGGCAAGGAGGTCGTCTCCGCGAGGACCTCGCGGATTCGGTCAGACCGGACAGGGTTGCGCGGATCCCGGCCAAAGGCGGTCCGGTGCACGGGAACCCCGGCCACGGTCAGGCGTCCGCCCTCGACCTGCCTGCCGTTCGCCGGAAAAGCCGGGGCAAGGACGGCCACACGGCGCCCCAGCCCCAAGAGCGCGGTCTCAATCTCCAGGCCGAGGTGGCCCCGCAGGGTGGAGTCCACCTTTTTGTACACGCGTCCGCCGGAAGCTCCTGCCGCAGCCTGATAGACGCGGCGCCGGGCCTCCGCTGGTGGGAGGCCGCGGGTCTCGGTGTCGGCTACCTGCACCACATCGACACCCAGTTGAGGCTCCCAGGGCCGGTCCGCATCCAACCCGACGCGCACCCTGTACCCGCCGACCTGAAAGTAGTTGGCCGCATCCGCAGCCCCGGTCAGGTCATCCGCCAGGATGTGGACGCGCGCGGACGCCTTCTGTCCTTCCAACATGCCTCGCCGCCTTTCACTCGCTCTCCCCGCCCCCCTGCGGATGGATTTCCACGATGGGAACACCGCATTGCTCCACGATTTCGCGGTAGGGCGCCGGAATAAAATCGGTGATGAGCAGGTCGACCTGGGTCAACGGCGCGTACGCGTCAAGCCCCGCATCGCAGAATTTATGGTGATCCACGAGCAGGATGGACATCCCCGCAGTTTCCATCGCGGCGCGCTTCACAGAGGCGGTCAGCGGATTGAAGTTGTACAGACCACGGCGCACGTCCACTTTGGCGGAGGACAGAAAGTACTTGTCCACCCGCTGGTGGCGGAAGTAAGCGTCCGTCTCGCTGCCGAACACCGCTGCCATTTCCGGCACGTACCTACCCGGCGCCAGGTGCACGATGGCGCCGCGACGCGCTGCCGGCTGCAGCACCGCCAGCGAATTGGTATAGACCAGGACTTCGGCCGGCAAATGCGGACACATCAGCGCGATGGTGGATCCGGAGTCCAAAGCAATCACGTCGGTGGGCTCCACCATCTGCGCCGCGCGCGCCGCAATCTGTCGCTTCGCCACCAGGTGCTCACGCGACCGCACGGCAAACTCCGGGCCGTATTCCGTGTCGATGCGCATCCGCAGGTTCCGCCCCGCCTGGTTCGGTTGGTAGTTCAGCTCCTCCGCCGCCTGCCGCACGCGCGCAGCCAATTCCTCGTCGACCGTCGGCACACCGTTGAGCACCCGCGACACCGTCGCCACAGACACCCCCGCACGCGCCGCCACATCCCGAATCGTCACCATGCCCATCACCCCTGGGAATACGATTACAGAAAACGTATTCTCATAAAGTAATACAACACGGGCGGCACGTTGTCAAACCAGAAACGCCCCCGTGCTCTACGAGTTCGGGCACGGGGGCGGCTGGGAGCGATGCGCGCATGGCGGCTTTATGCATAGCGGCTTTATGATGGCTATATGACGGCTATATCACCGGTTGGCCATCTTTGAGCAGCAACTGCCCGTCCACATATACCGTCGGTTTCCGAATCACACCGTCCAAATGCACGCCGGCTTGGACCGTGCCGCCAAAAGTAGCGTTGCTGCCAAATGCGACATGGATGGTCCCGTAGGCCTTTTCGTCTTCGAGAATGACACCGGTCAAGCGCGCCTTAGGATTGGTGCCAATCCCCAATTCGGCCACATTGCGCGCTTCGCGGCTGTCGCCGAGTTTCTCGAGCCACTCTCCCGCCCTGTCGCCTTCCGCCTCCACAAGCAATCCGTTCTCGACGACCAGGCGCAAAGGGCTTTTCAGGAGACCCAGGCCGACCATGGACCCGTCGACAATCAGCTCCCCTTCTCCTGATCCCTCGACCGGCGCGATATACGCTTCCCCGGACGGCAAATTGCCGGATTGTCCCGGTTCCCTGTAGATTCCCGTGCTTGGGATTCCGCATCTACCGGCGATGCTGCACTCAAACACCGCTCCAT
Organism: Alicyclobacillus shizuokensis NBRC 103103; assembly: GCF_001552255.1. GTDB lineage: Bacteria > Bacillota > Bacilli > Alicyclobacillales > Alicyclobacillaceae > Alicyclobacillus_G > Alicyclobacillus_G shizuokensis. Next base: position 2,404 of record NZ_BCQV01000051.1, on the reverse strand, counting down.
CCTTTTCGATGCGGACGTGCCTCCCGCCCGTCAGGATATCCGCAACCCGCTGCGTCAGCCGTTCAACCTCCGCGTAATCGGCGGTAATGGGGCCATGCTCAAACATGTCGAGCGTGATTCCAGGCATGGTGGCCATGCGCGCCCCCGCCTTCACCGCGTCCTTTCTCGCCTGGGTATGTGTCAGAGAGTGCAGGGTCGGGCAGACCACCACATTGACTCGCCTCATCGCGTCCGCCACCACGGCCGGCGGTTCCTCGCCACTTCTCTGGCGGGGCGCCATCTCCATGAGAATCGATTCCGCGCCCAGCTTGCGGCCGGCCTCCACCAGCGCCGCGCATATCTCTGGCCGCGTCCCGTCGGACACGACCAACAGCGTTTCCGAAGTGGCCAAACCGAGACACTCAACCAGAATCCGACTTCCTGTGGCGACCAACTTATCGGACACAGGTTGCAATCTTTCTCCCCCTCGCACGGTTGGAATCGCATTGGTTTAAACCTTGAAAAATTTGAACAATGAACCGAAAAATCCATACAGAGCGTCGCCGGCAATAAATCCGGCCGCCAGAATGCTCATGGTGCTTTCCGCTTGTTTTCCGTAGATTTTGACCACCACAAGCCGAATGATGATACCCGCCAATACGGACCAACCGGCGATTGGGTTGTTGATGAGCAATCCGGTGGCAAACAAGACACCAATCTGCCGCGAAGGACGCCAATCAACTGCACGATGGCGCCAGGAATGGCCCAGAGCAGCAGGTTGGCTGCGATATGCGGATCGGTCAATCCGGCCTTGATAGTGGCAACATACACCTTATCCACCGGCGGTATGAGTCCGTTGGCGAAATAATGATGCTGGAACAGGGCGACGGTGAAGAACGCGGTCGCGAACCCCAATAGCGAAGCCCAGTATTGTTGACGACGCCCCTGCAGTTCATAGGAGCGGCTCCGATTGGAGCGCAGGATCCAGCCACACTTGAAATCATACCCCATGTCGGCAAATGCAGGACCCGTGGCAGCGCAGAACGCCACCAGCACAGCCAGAGGCGTAGCCGGAAAGCCCAGCAACATCCCGACAACCAACGAGATCAATGCCACCGCAAAGGCAGGGAACCAGCCAGCATGCATCGCCGACAATCCGACAATCAACTCGTGCGCCAGCGCCACAAAGGCGGCAAAGACCACCCAAGCAACGAGCGCTCCTATCGACATGTGCGCCCATAGACCGGTCATCAACGCCAACAATACGGAACAAAGCAGAAAAGCCAGGAAGCCGTACAGAACGGCCTTCGAAATGTCTTTGTCTGTGCGCGTTAATGGCAGCTGAATGTCAGCTGCGGAGACAGGTCCACTCGTGTCCGTTGTGGTTACCGATTCAGATGAACGTGGGTCTGGGGACGCATGTCGCTTTCTCGAAAGCACCCAGATGACCTGAATCAAGGCGACAATCCCCGCGCCGACCATGATGCCGTGCGGGATGTAATAGGCATCCATGTCCACTCCGAACAATTGCTTGTCATATCCCTTGACCAGAAGACCTATGCCCCACATAGCTAAGGCCCAGATATTGCCAATGAGGGCCACACCGAATGCAGACATCGAGATCCCGAAAAAGGAGCCTATAAGCCCAATCCCTGTACCGTATAAGAGCAGTCGTCCTCGACGGCCGCCTTGATCCCCGGCAAAGATAGCCTCGCCGGTAGCAATTCCCGGAGGCCAAACGTTGGCGGCTGGGAAGATCCGGGTGTCGAAGAGTTTGTAGAGAATCGTGGCGTCAATCAAAAGAGCCAAAGCAACACCAATCAGCGTCGGCCATACCAGATTCGGTCTGCCAAACAAGAAAGGGATGCCGATAGGAAGCAGCAACGCGTTGGCTGCACCGAAAGTCGCTCCGGAGATGGTCGTCTGTACGAGATTCTGGCGATGAATCGTTTTAAATTTTTGCAACGCGGCAAGCGGGATACGGGCAATCAACATGGCAATCAAGGCGCCAATGAATGATAGCCGTGTTAGGCGTAACTCCAAGCGATACAATCAATTGCATGCCGATAATTGCGCCTAGGAATCCTACCAATATGTTGACAAATAGCACTAGTGTTGATTCCACATCCTACCACACCGACGGTTGCTATAGTAAGAACAATCCCGACCGAAACTATTTTTTCAAGTTTCGTCCTTCCCTCTCGGCTTAGGCTCAGATATTTATAGCCGCCCTGGAGCATACCACATGGTGCTCAATCAACTTATGCGTTTGAGAAAGAGGCCGTAGCGTTTACGCGTACACGCAGTATCATTGCTGTTGTATTTAATACCAATTATCCTTCTCTCAACTGGACCACAATCATCGCCTCTCCACTCTCGGAATTTGTCGTGGAGTACTCTATGTACTCTATTCCAAGTTCTATGG
>NZ_BCQV01000050.1 GCF_001552255.1 Alicyclobacillus shizuokensis NBRC 103103 | reverse complement strand
GCTATCATGTCTTCGACAGACGTTTGAGGATTTGGATTTGGCGTTCGTGGGAGGGGAGACGAGCCGGGAGGCGATGGACCGGGGGGTTCAATGCGTAAGCGAGGTCTTATCCCAGAATTATGAGAGGGTGGCTATTGTCACACATGGCAACTTGATGACTTTGTTATTGAAGCATTTTGATGGACGATTTGGGTTCGAAGAACGGTCACGGTTGACCAATCCGGACGTATTCGTTGTCACGATATCCGAGGACAAATCCAGTGTGGAACGCATCTGGAGCTAGTGGTGCGTGGGGTGCAACCAGCATCGATGAACGGGTCGGAAACTTAAAGTAGAGGGTGCTGAATATTGAGGTTTACGGTCAGTTTGAGGCGAATCTTGGGAGTGAATGAAAAGTGAACCGAGCAGAGGAGAGGTGGAACGAAAAATACAGTTGTAGAGGTTCCGTTGTGCTTCAGCCGGAGGACTTTCTCGTAAAGCGGAAGCACCTTTTACGTCCTGGATCGGTACTCGATGTCGCGTGTGGAGACGGCAGGCATTCAATTTATCTTGCCCAGAGGGGATTTGCGGTGACGGGCGTTGATTTTTCTGTCGAGGGCCTGAAGCGTCTGGCACATTTTGCTGCACAAGAGGGCCTATTTGTACAGACTTATCAGCGAGATTTAGACGAAGAAGGTACACTCTCTGATTTAGGGCGGTTTGACAACATTATTGTCATTCATTTCAAGCCATCGTTGCATACGTTTCAACAACTGTGCGGGATGTTGCGTCCAAATGGCATATTGCTCATGACTTCGTTCAATGCTCGGCAACACGCGGAAAGGAATTTCCCAAAGGACTACTGCTATGCGGAATGTGAGTTTATCCAGTTGAATAAGTCACTTGAACTGATGGAGTACGTATCCTATGAGGATGACCGTGGTTATTTCGACGGATACGTTTTTCAAAACCCATCGACACGATCTTGGTAAGATCCAGGGACGCCCGCACAACGAGGAATCGGCGGTCTCGGTGAACATCTGACGAGACGCGAATGCCGATATAATCGCTGGGCGGCTATGGGCAGACGTCAATCAGCTTTGAATGGTGCCGTGGATTGGTATCGGGATTCAGATACTCTCTTGTATTCAGAGGGGGATGAAACACGACCGTATGACCGAAAAACGGTGGAACGTATGTATCGCTATCTGAGTCAACATAGTGAACTTTATGTGATTGAAATTTGCGAGCAAAATGATGTCTGGAAGCCGATTGGCGACGTGAGCCTGTGCCGTGACATGATCCTCATCGTCATTGGAGTTCCGATGTATCGTGGTAAGGGGATCGGGAGGCGAGTGATTTCTCTATTGCTTGAGTACGCCAGAGGTCTTGGTGGAACGGACTTACTGTAAATAAGGTCTTGAGCTATAACGAACGAAGTCGACGCATGTTCGAATCACTCGGTTTTTAATGCTAGGAACTCTAGGAACGAAGTGGAGGTAAATTTCATGGCTGTCCTGCGTATTGCTCTGCTCCAACTAAAACCCGAATCATTGGATGAGATCGCCAATCTTCAACGGGCGGAGCTAGCATGCCGAACAGCCAAGGAGCGCGGCGCAGACATTGCACTCTTCCCAGAGATGTGGAATATCGGATATACGTTCCCTTTTCCCGAGGCGGACCGTGACCCATGGCGACCTGACAAGGAGGCGGAGCGCCAAGCATGGAGGGCGCGGGCAGTTGATGAGCAGCACCCGTACGTTCAACATTTTTTCAATCTGGCTGCTGAGCTTGAGATGGCCATCGCGATCACGTACCTGGAACGTTGGCCAGGTGCTCCACGCAATACGATGCTCCTGATTGACCGGTATGGAAGGCCTGCGCACAAGTACGCAAAAGTACATACGTGCGACTTCTCCATGGAAGCGCTGATCACGCCGGGGGAGGAATTTCCTGTTTGCGAACTCGACACCGCTGCCGGCAAGGTTGCCGTGGGTGCCATGATCTGCTATGACCGCGAATTTCCTGAAAGCGCACGCATTCTGATGCTCAATGGGGCCGAGATCATTCTCGTTCCGAACGCTTGTGACATGAACGACGTCCGGTTGCGTCAATTGTCTGTCCGGGCGTTTGAAAACATGGTTGGCGTGGCGATGGCCAACTATGTTGGACCAGGATGGGGACGGTCCGCGGCGTACCATCCTTGCGTGTTCACCGAGAACGGTCGAGTGACGGATTCCACCGTGGTGGAGGCGGATGAGTCGGAGGGCGTGTGGATTGCGGAGTTTGATTTGGACGCCCTGCGGAGATACCGGGAGCGGGAGACATGGGGGAATGCCTATCGCAAGCCCAGTGCCTACGGAAGACTGGTGGACACACATGTGCAGCCGCCCTTTCTCCGAAAGGATGCCAGGCGTTGAAGTATTGGTCTCGGCCATGAAACGTCCATTCCGTAGCGCCCATATACCCTGAACAGTTTCCACCAGGACCTGGTATTCGTCCAGTGCACACCGTTTCGGTCCGTGAAGCGAGGGGACTCATTTTGTTGGCTGTCGCGATTTTCTTTGTCATCACGTCCGGGCTGCTGCATGCGGTCTGGAACCTCTTTGCCAAACAGAGCCTCAACAAGGTCGTGTTCCTCTGGTCCCTGCAGTGGGTGGCCGTGGTGGTCTATCTTCCGTGGGCCGTTAGGGCCATTTGGCATCACGCGGTGCCTTGGAAGGGCTGGCTGTTTCTCGGCATCACCTCCGCACTGCATGGCTTGTATGTGATTCTGCTCTCCCAAACGTACCACATCGGTGACTTGTCCCAGGTGTATCCCCTGATGCGCGGCATCAGTCCGCTGCTTGTCCCGCTCATTGGGGTGTTCGTTCTCGGGGAACGATTGTCGGGTATGGGGTGGCTGGGCGTGGGTTGTGTGGTGGGCGGCATGTGGATGCTGGGCCAGTGGCGGGTGGCTGGTAGAACGAATGGATCCCGACTTGCTAAGCAGGCCACATGGGTTGCGCTGGCGGTTGGATGTTGCATCACCATGTACACCACATTCGATAAAGTCACGTTGCATTACATTCCAGCTGTCACGCTGAACGATGCAAGCAACTTGGGGAACCTCATAGCCCTCTCGTGGATGGCGATCAAGTCCGGCGCCGTCACGACCGAGTGGAAGGCCAACTGGCGAACCATCCTTCTTGGCGGCATCATGTCTCCAGGTGGATATCTGTTGTTTCTGGTGGCACTTCGTATTCTTCCGCTGGCGCAGCTTGCGCCCATGCGCGAGATCGGGATCGTCTTCGGAACCGTTCTTGGCATCTTGGTGCTGAAAGAAGCCCAGGGTCGTCGCCGCATCCTCGCGGCGGGGGTGATTACGCTGGGCGTTATTCTTCTGGGGATCTCAGGGTGATTCGGCCTGCAACAGGATGAAACCTGGGACGAAAGATGCGGATTTGACAGCAAGATGCTGAAAGCCAGCTCGAACCAAGACGTGGTATATCAAGGATGCAACCGCGTCGTACCGGAACAGAAGTGCGCAAACACCAAGCTGACGGGTATCGGGAGGTTCGATGTCTAGTACAATGAAAAACTCGATTTCGGTGTGGCAGGGGATTGCACTCTATGTCGGTGCTGTCATTGGCTCGGGCATCCTGATTCTGCCCGGCATGACCGCCGGGATTGCGGGAGCGAATGCCTTGTTTTCCTGGGGCGGAATGATTGTGCTCAGCATTCCCCTTGCATACACCTTTGCGTTTCTGGCGAGGGAGTATCCCAGCGCTGGCGGGGTCTCGACATTTGTCGAGAAGGCTTTTGGCCGTCACGCTGGGGCACTCATCGGTTGGTTTTACTTCATCGCGGCTTCCGCTGGACAGTTTATCGTGCCATTGACCGGGGGCGTCTACGTGACGTATGCCTTTCATCTGCCAAGTCTGGTGGCTTTCCTCATTGCGGCAGTGGTGCTCCTTGGGGCCGTCATCGGCAACTTTCTTGGACTACGGACGAGCGGGAAGGTGCAGCTAAGTACGAGCGGGCTCATCGTCGTGGTGCTGCTGGCCACCATTGTGTTGGCCATTCCGTCCATGCACGCCAGTGCCTTCTCCACGCACGCTTCGGGGTCCGCGCTCCAATCCATCGGCAGGGCGGCTATGCTTATCTTCTGGTCGTTTTTTGGATGGGAGGCGATTGCGAGCCTGGCACCCGAGTTTCATCATTCTGAACGGGATGTGACGCGCGCCACGTGGGGTGCAGTGGTGATTGTAGGCGTGCTGTATTTCGGGATCGCATTGGCGGTGATTGGCACGCACTCGTATGCCACCGGACACCAATCGATGGCGCAGGCGATGAACAATGCTTCCTTGGCCGAGGTCCTGGCGAACACCATTGGGGGAAGTGGAGCTGTAGTGACGGCCGTACTTGCACTTGTCATCTGTCTGGGCACCACGAACGCGTTTGTCGCCAGTATCAGCCGCCTGGCCTATTCGTTGTCGCATGAAGGGTTGGCTCCGGCTTGGTTCGATCACGTCAACGAACAAAGGTCCACGCCGCAAAGGGCGGTACTGTTGGTGGGTGCGCTGGCTGGGGTTGGGCTCGTCGTCACCTATGTGTTCAACCTGAGCATGAGTCAGCTGGTGTACATCCCGAATTCGCTTGGCATTGCCACATACATTCTCGGCACGGCGGCCGGGGTGCGCTTGCTCCGAGCGTGGATTGGCAAGGTGTGCGCGGGCGTCGCTTGCGCCCTCTGCTTGATCGCGTACCCGTTTGTTGGGACATTCATCCAGATCCCGTTGGTGGTGGCGGCATTGTGCATCGGGTACCTGCTGTGGAGGACCAGGCAGGAAAGGCGCAAACACAGAACGGGCAGGACCGAAGCTGTATGAGTCGAATAATACCAGTGGCAGTCGTTGCATAGATTTGTGCGGATCCAAGAATTGAAGGAGGGGGGCTGCCTGTGCTGCGATTGGTCATTTGGGATCTCGGCGACACACTGACCACACCGCCTCCGGATGGGCAGGACAAGAAGCCTCTGCACGAGTATCCAGAAATCAGTCTGCGTCCGGGGGTTCCTGAGGTGCTTCGGACGCTTCAAGAGCAAGGCTATCGCTAGGCGGTCCTCAGCAACACGGCGGTGAGCGACAGCGACAGCGCCCGGCGCATGCTCAAGAGGCTGGGCATCGAGCCGTACTTTGACTCCATCCATGCCACGGCCTCCGAGCTCGATCCGTCCATTCCCGGCAAGCCAGATCCGGTCGTGTTTCAAAGGGTCCTGGAGACGCTGAGCATTACCCCGGACGAGGCGGTGATGGTAGGGAACACTTGGGACTCGGACATCCTGGGTGCCAACCGAAGTGGAATACACGCCATCTGGTTACAGAATCCTGAGGTCTGTGTGCGGCAAAATTTTTCTGCACCGGTTGTGACACCGCCCTTTATTCTGCCGGTCTGGGATGTGCAAAAAGTTCCAGAAGCTGTAGCGGTTCTAGCGTCGGATTGGGGGACTATCCCTCGCACTCGAGACTTCAGCCACGTCACCGTCAATGTGTCGGATTTGAACAAGTCGCTCGATTTTTACGTGGGTCAATTGGAGATGCGATTGGTGCACCGGGGGCGACGGGACGCTTATCTGGAGTGGGGGACCGCGTGGGTCTGTCTGCAGGAGCGGCCGGAACTTGCGTCCCAGCGGTCGCAGCTTGGCGTCGATCATGTGGCTTTTTACATTCAGCCAGTGGCCTTTCATGAAGCGGTGGAGATGTTGCGAAGAGCCAACGTTCCGATTGTCCGGGGACCGGTGGAGCGTGGCGGGGGATGGACCGTGAATTTTCTCGATCCCGATGGCACGCAGCTGGAGTTGCACACGGGGACGCTGGCGGGGCGGATGAAGGTGTGGGCGTGAAAGGGTTAAATGGGTTAGACAGCGAGGCTATCTGCAAATCATGAAGTGTCTGCGCAGACGATGGAGGAACGCATAGAGTTCGTATCGAACAGCGCTTTCGATTCTTTATACGTTTGTCACGAGGACCAAAAGGTATTGGGTCTGCTCGGGTTCCGTATTCGTGAGAATTTGGAGGAGTCAAGTCGCTATGGCGAGGTATCTCTGATTGTAGTGGACCAAGGGGCAAGACGCCAAGGGGTAGGTCGGTTTTTGATGGACTTTGCGGAGAAGCTCGCTCGGGATCAGGGCTGTATCGGGACTTGGTTGGTAAGCGGCTTTGGCCGGGAAGAAGAGGCCCATCACTTTTACAAGGCTCTCGGGTATGAGATCACAGGATATCGCTTTGTGAAGAAGTTCGGATTCACACCCGAAAATGAACATGTGTCCCCCTTTCTTTCATAGGTTGCCGTCGGATTTGCGTAGATCACCACCACGAGGCATAGACCACATGCTCGTCGGTATCTAGATCTGGGCGTCGAGGGAGTCCAACCCGTTCTGCCACCTGCAGCGCTGGTAGGTTGGTCGGGCGTGTGCGTACGACAACCGGTAAGTCCGGCAGGTGAATGTCGGCGAGTCTGATGGCCTCCCTGGCTACTTCGGTCGCATGCCCCTTGCCCCAAGCATCGGGTGCAAATCGATAATACAGGTTCAATACGGATCGCCCGGACCATTTCATCACGCGGACTCCTCCGACGCCGATGACCCGTGGGTTGCGCAGTGTGGATACGCACCAATAGCCGATTCCATTGACCGACCAATCGTCTATCCACTGAGAGATGCATTCTTGGGCTTCCGCCATGTCCGTCATCGGGCCGGCAGGGTTGTGTCGATTGGTGACCGGATCGCCGTGAATGACGAACACAGACGCTGCATCGCCGGGACGCGGCATGCGAAGGATGAGCCTGTCCGTTCGAACGAGAGCCAAGCGGGATGTCGTACTCATGTGACCTCCATGTTGTCTCGGTAGAATTCGCCGTCAGTCGCGACTCATGCCGTGGCGGTGCACATATGGCTTGGCGCGGCAGGGACCATTCAGCTTTGCCTATCACCCATCATTATCGTGGTTTCTTCCTCCAGCATCAACGATGAGGATCGTTTCACACTTGCATACACGCGTATCCTTTTGGCCCTCTCCATCGTTTATTAAATGTCAGCGGAAGGGAGGGCGATGAAGTGAAGAACCATGTCCCGATGTCCTCGTCTGGACAACCGGAGTCGAGTGTCTGTGGAGACTTGTCGGCTGTGCGTGACCACTTGCTCCGCTATTGCGAGTGCCTGAGCGGTTCCCGTCAGGAGGCCGAAGACGTAGCGCAGGCCACGTTGCTCAAAGCGCTCCCAGTTCTCCAGGGGAAGTCGCATCCAAACATGTTGGCGCTGTTGCGCCGGATCGCGAAAAATACCTGGATTGACCACGTTCGCAAACAGAGAAAATGTCACCCGCTCGATCCCGCGCAACTGTCAGCCCTGTGCGGATCCATGCCGCCGGAGGAGCATGTGGGAGTGGAAGCGGCCTTGCAAGTGCTGATACAGAGGCTGACTCCCAAGCAACGAGCCGTATTTCTCCTGTGCACCGTTTTTCAATATGCGGACAGGGAAGCTGCGGAACTGCTCGGCATGACCCGGGGCGCTGTGAAAGCGATGCTGCACCGGGCGAAACGGCGATTGGCTTCGGTGACGAAGATGCAACCTGCAACAGACCACGATGTGCAGAAAGAGGTTCTGCAAGCGTATGTTGCGGCGTTTCATGCGGCGGACACTGCAGCGCTCATCCAGCTGTGCCTAGGTGACGCGTTCGATCCGGTGCCGGCGACGAGCAAGGTGTTGATATCCGCCCGGAGGCCGGCGGTTTCGAGTACTTCAAACGGTCTGATCCCGATGTCCGTCTTGGCGGCGTAATGGACCAGTCCAAAGGAGGCATGCTCTATGGGATTGATTCCCTACGTGGTGGAACAAACCAGCCGAGGTGAACGGAGTTATGACATCTACTCACGTCTGTTGAAGGATCGGATTGTATTCGTGGGTTCCGCCATTGATGATCAGCTGGCCAACTCGGTCGTGGCGCAATTGCTGTTCCTCGCAGCGGATGATCCGAGCAAAGACATTCACATGTACATCCACAGCCCGGGTGGTTCGGTCACGGCCGGGTTCGCCATCTACGATACCATGCAGCACATCAAGCCGGACGTTTGGACCATTTGTGTGGGGATGGCCGCCAGCTTCGGTGCGGTTCTGCTTACGGCAGGCGCCAAGGGCAAACGATTTGCGCTTGCGAACAGCGAGGTCATGATTCATCAGCCGCTTGGTGGAGCGAGCGGTCAGGCATCGGACATTAAGATTCATGCGGATTGGATGCTGAAAACGCGCGAGAAAGTCAATCAAATTTTGGCCAAGCACACGGGACAGACGGTGCAACGGATAGCGGCGGATACGGACCGGGATCGGTTCATGAGTGCGGAGGAAGCGAAAGCCTATGGCCTGATTGACAATGTGATTGTTCAATAAGGTGTGCGACAGGATGGGCGACCGCGTGCATCGCGCGCCCCGAGCTGAATCTAGGGCCCGACCAGCCTGAGACGGGGTCGGGCCGAGCGTATGAAGCCACAACGTTATCTATGATGGAAGAGCGACAGGTTAACAGCGTTGGCCATAGCTTCGTATCCCGCGTCGTTCGGATGAAGATGGTCTCCGGAGTCGTAAGCAGGCAAGAGACGCTGTGGGTCTTGCGGATCCTGTACGGCTTTATCCCAATCGATTACACCGTCAAACGCACCGCTCGTACGAATCCAATCATTCACGGCTTCCCGCGTGCTTTCATTGGTTGGACTGTAAAACCCAGATCCCTCAAAAGGTTGTAGGGTTGCCCCAAAAACCTTGATGCCTCGTTGATGGCATTGTTGGATAATCTGCTTATAAGCATCGATGATTTGAGCGGCACTTTTATGCGCTTGGATGTCATTATTCGCCTCGAACAGGATGACGTCTGTCACCTTCGTTTGATCCAAGACATCCCGTTCCAGGCGGTTCAGCGCACTCTGGCCGCTTCCGGCCGTGTCACTGAGCAATTGGTTTCCAGGGATCCCTTCGTTCAAAACGGATTTCCTCAGCCCTACGGGTTCTCGATTGATTCTATCTGCCAGGTAATCGGAGACACGGTGGTTTGCGTTTACAGTGGAACCCGTGCCGTTGGCGGCGGAGGCACCCAGTAAGACGATGGCCCCACGCTCCGACGGATTTTGGACATCTACGCCGTCTAGCCAAAACCAGGAGTTGACTTGGCCGGAGAAGGCCTGGCCGCTGCTTTCCGACGCATAATTGCCTGTGCTGGAAATATAGCTGGTTTGGAGGGAATCGGGATGCCAGGTCGTCGGACCGGTCTGTCCGGTAACATAGATGCTGATGGTCAAATCATGGTAATGTGTAACCGGGAATGATACGGGATCGCTCAGTAACTCTTGGCCCACAGGAATCGTTGCGGAGCGGGCACCGCCAAACGTCACTCTGTGGTTGGTCCCAGGGATCACTTGAGCCCCCGTTCCCGTGTATCCAACGTAAACATCGCTTAGGGTGAGCGGATTGCTCCCAAACGTGTTGGAGAAACGAAGCCGTATGGCTTTTCCGTTCGCATGAGGGTGTACAATGATTCGAATGGTCTGGTTATCGAACCCCGTGTAAGAAATACCACTGCTCGACGGGGCTTGTGGGCTGGCAGACCATGTTCCCACCCAATGTTTGTTGTTTGCATACCGAACTGTGTCCGCTTGAACAGGCAGCGCTGCGCTGAACAAAAGCGATGTCGTTGTCATGGCACTGACAACTAGTCCTGGCTTCATGGATCTGACCTTGAAATATCTACGCATTAGGAATGACACCTCGTCTCGCGATGGTGTACAAAAAAGAAACACTACAACAAGGGTTGCGGTGTCTCTGGCAGTCCAGTCGACAAATTTGATGTGAATACTCGTATTTATATTTATGCACATCGTAAGAAGAAGGAGCAATGAAATTTATGGATAATCAAAAAATGAGGGTAAAATCATACTGGGACAACAGATATAGCCGCGGGCGGATTTGGGGCGACTCGCCCTGCCCGTCCGCCATCATGGCGAGTGAGCATTTCCGGCGAGTGGGCGTGAAAAGCGTACTGGTGCCCGGATGCGGATACGGGCGGAACAGTGTGTTCCTGGCAGGCCAGGGTCTGCAGGTAACTGCGTTTGACGTTTCCGACGTCGCCATACAGCTGGCCATGGAACAAGCCAGGGAGCGGTCAGCCGATATCGAATATACGGTGGGTGATATTTTCGATGAAACTTTTCTCGTCGGAAGGCAGTTTGAAGGTGTGTATCTGTCGAATGTGCTACACCTCTTTCTGGCGCGGCAACGAGAGCAACTTCTGCGCCGCATGACCGCCGTGCTGAAACCTGGCGGCATCCTCACCTTCTCCTGTATATCGGTACATGACACAAACAATTATGGAATCGGTGTGGAAATGGAACCGAACACGTTCGAGAAACACGCAGGGAAGCCTCTGCACTTCTTCGATGAGAATGAGATTCAGTCGATGTTGGAGGCCGATTACAAAATTTTGGAGTGCGAGCTTCACGTTCAAACCGAATCCGACCCAGGCGGCGATGTCGAAGATTTGCGGTTGTGGTTTGTGGCAGCGCAAAAACGCTAGGGTGTGTACCATCTAAGGTCGGTCTTTGATATGAAGGATTTGCGAACTGAAGATCAACAAGAACGACGGGGTGTGGGAGCATCACAACATTTACAGCATTATACGCGAAACTTGGTCGGACTGCCCAGTATCAGGGGATCAGCACATAGGTATGGTGAATGCGACGTGTTTCTTCGAGGCGACGCATCCGTATTTGTGTACGTGATTGATGACAAGCATCTTGTCATTCCAGAGCGACCCGGGAATCGTCGAATGGATTCGCTTGGCAGCCAGACTCATGGCCCAGTTCAGAAAATTGCCGAGTCCGGCCAAAATATTGGCGGATCACGCTAGGTTGCCAGGAATGAACGTTGACAAGGTGGCTGATTCGCTGGCGGAGAGTTATACGAAACGTTTGTACTGACATTGTCTACTTTTCGAGTGGGGGATATTTTTCCGCTTATGTGAGGCTCTGGACGACCGAGGTAGATTCGAGTCCACCATCGTTTCTATGACCGACTAACTACTCAAGCGCCTTGAGTATGAAGCGGACGGTCAAGAGGTGTACGTCATTGTTGGTCTTGATTGTACCAACATTTACGCCACAGACTTCGAAGGTTGCCCAGTGACGGTGCTTTGTTTAGAAGCGACAAATGGGGATTTCAAGGAAATTGAATTGTTGTTGGCTCATGAGGTGCATCACTGGAAGCGGCAAAGTTCACTTCCCCAAAACATTTTTGATTCTGGCGTTCATGAACGTTGTGTCACAGAAGGACTGGCGATCCGTTTTTCTGAGGAGGTTCAACCAGGCCGTCCCGTTAACGAGTATTGTTTTGTTCCTTACCACACGGTGTCCTGGGTTCAATCGCATATGGACGAGATAAGCACATGGATACAGACGATTGATCCAGGTGACAACGACGCCATGTCTGCTCTTTTCTCACGTCACCCTGAGAAGATCCCGATGTCCGGGATGCCGCCAAGAACCGGGTATGTCTATGGGTATCTACTCGTAACAGCGTTTCAAAATCATGTCGGGAAAGATGCCGCCGAGTTGGCCGATGCTGATTGCGAGTTCGTGTTGGGAAGGGTGAGGAGATAAATGGTCGAATATGTAAGCTTCGAAAAGTACCCGGGCAAACCGTATGACAGTGGCATGTGTCGTCTGCACGACAGCATTTTCACAGAGCAAGATTCAGACACCATTTCCATGGAGCTGCAAAGGAAATCACGGTTTCTCATTCTTTTAGCCGTAAACCAAGGTGAAGTTGTAGGTTACAAAGTCGGATATGAAGATCGGACGCAACGGTTTTACAGTTGGCTCGGTGGTGTCTATCCAGAATACCGTGGGCGGGGCATTGCATCGGAATTGATGCGCAGACAGCATGAGTGGTGCCGCGAGCGAGGATACAGGGTCATTCGAACGCAAACCAAAAACAAGTGGCGAGATATGCTGATTCTCAATCTGCGTCATGGGTTCGACATCGTTGGGACATATACGGACGAGAAGGGGGAACCGAAGATCATCTTGGAAAAGAAGTTGAGGTAAATGGTGAGCGGGAGAGGATCAATTCATGAAAGTGGTCAGTGCATGTCTGGCGGGATGCAAATGCCGGTATGATCACAGGGCAGCCACAAGGCAGGATATTGAGGCATGGGTCCAATCAGGTGACGCCATTCCCGTTTGCCCAGAGCAAATGGGCGGTTTGCCGACTCCGAGAAATCCGGCGGAAATTGTGGGCGGAGATGGATTCGACGTTCTCGACGGACGAGCCAAGGTGATGGACTCTCAGGGAAACGATGTCACAGATGAATTCATTCGAGGGGCGCGGGAAGCGCTGCGGATTGCGCAAATGGTGCAGGCCAAAGAAGCAGTCCTGAAAGCGAAGAGTCCGTCTTGCGGGAGCACGCGAATCTACGACGGATCCTTTTCCGGCAAGACAAAGGACGGTGTGGGCGTGACTGCAGCGCTGTTCATTCGCAACGGGATATCGGTGTCACAAGAAGAGGAATAATTTGCGAGGGATGTTCAGTGGCTGTTTTCCTGCAATCTGAAGTTATAACCATACGGAATACAAAACCGCAAGACCTCGATTTCGTCTTGCGACTGGAGAGTGACGAAGACAACGCTCGTTTCATTATACCCTGGTCCAGGGCCGAGCACGAAAGGGTCCTGGCAGATGCAGATATGGCACATCTTGTGATTGAGACAACTGATGACCATGGACGGATTGGGTACATGATCTTAGCAGGGGTACAGAACGAGAACCGCAGTGTCGAATTGGTGCGAATCGTCATAGCCGAGAAGGGTTTTGGTTATGGATCCGAGGCGATTCGACTCGTGCAAAGGTGGGCTTTCATGGAATTGGGAGCCCATCGTCTGTGGTTGGATGTCAAGGAACATAACATTCGGGCGCAGCATGTGTATCGCGCGTTGGGGTTCGTAGTGGAGGGTGTCCTCAGAGAGTGTCTTCGAGGAGCGCACGGTTACGAATCTCTTGTCGTGATGTCGATTTTGGAACAAGAATACCGAGACAGGCAACACGAACTGGAATCACTTCCAGGGATTTACGATGATGCATAAGTGGGTGGGTACACCCTGTCCGTGTTACCTTGGCAAGCTGGACGGTCGATTCCTAGAGGTATAGGGCTAGGCTATAGCAGATCCCGGCATCAGCACTCATCACCGGCTCATCAGTTTGTCACGTGGCTCAGCGGTCCAGTACCGTTTCATGGCTTTCATCAGCTGATTTGTACGTATCAAGCAGCAGTTCCTTGGTCAAATCCATGAAAGCTCTTTGCGCAGGCGTCAACCACTTGTTCCTTCGCCAGCACATTTGGGTCACCACAGCAAATTGGGGACCGTTCCACGTAAGCGGCTGCAACAGGCCGCTTTCCATCTCTGCTTTCACGGCCATCTCGGGTAACAGCGTCACCCCGAGGCCCGCCATGGTAAACTGCTTTATCGCCTCTATGCTGGCAAATTCAATTTTGGGATTGACGGATCCGGCCGTAGACAACGCCTGCTCCCACATCGTGCGGTAGCTGCAGCCTGGTTCCGTCACCAGGATGGTCTCACCGTCAAGGTCATGAGGTTCCACGCCCTGTTTCTCAGCGAGGCGGTGATGGGGGCAGACCAGGACGAGCATCGGTTCCGATCTCAGTGTCTCAAAGCTAAGCCTATCGTCACGGCAACATTCTTCCAACGTAAATGCGAGGTCTAAATGCCCCTGAGCCACCTGTTTGCGCAGGTCGGCACAGATGCTGGTACGAAACACGAGCTCCACTTGCGGGTAGCGAGCCCGAAACGCCATGAATACCGGTGCCAGCCGATAGGTGCATAGGCTCTCGACTGCCCCAATGGTGAGCGTACCTCGTGGCTCTGGATTTCCCGGGACGGCTCTGTATGCCTCTTCGGTCAGTCGCAAGATGTCATCGGCGTACTTCAACAGACGCACTCCCGCCTCCGTAAGGCGAATACGCTTGCCGATCCGCTCGATGAGCTGCACCCCAAATTCGTGTTCCAAAGTCTGGATCTGAGTTGTCACGCTGGATTGAGCGTAGCTCAGTCGTTCCGCCGTCCGCGTGTAACTCAGCTCTTCCGCCAGGATCTTGAACGTCCGAAGATGCCTAAGTTCCATGGGAATCACTCCTATCGATCCAATCGATAAACCGTATCTGAACTATCGTATGACAAGATAATACCACGACGCTAAGGTGGATAGGGAAGACAGACGATAGGAGGCATTCCATGAGCGATTCGCAGCTGCTTCGAAGGCGTCTCACGTGGGTGCAGGGCAGCGCCCTTGCGGTTGGAGCCGTGCTGGGCTCTGGTGTTCTCATCTTGCCGGCCATGACCGCACGACAAGCCGGTCCGGCGTCCATCTTGGCATGGGTTTTTGTTTCTCTTCTCTCCTTTCCTGTCGCCTGGGTAGTCGGGACCTTGGGAGCGAAATATCCCCATGCCGGCGGAATGGTCGAGTATGCCCGTTTGGCATTCGGACCTACAACAGGCCGAATCACAGCCTGGCTATGCCTGGGGACCATCCCGATTGGCGTGCCTATCATTGCTTTGGTCGGGGCTGATTACGTAGCCGAGGTCTGCGGATTTCCTGAAGGGGCCACACCCGCTTTGGCCGCTCTCATGCTAGGGGCTTCCTTGTACTTGCATCGGAGGGGAATTGAGTTGGCAGCATGGACACAAGTGATGTTTCTTGGGATGATTGTCTTGTTGATGCTCACGGCCATTCTGGCAGCGGCTCCGCACGCAAAAGCGGCCAACTTTCATCCGCTGGCTCCCCACGGCGTTCGACCGATATTCTCGTCCGCGGTGGAGATCTTCTGGTGTTACGTGGGATGGGAGATGATTGTCCACTTGGCTGAGGAGTTTCGAAACCCCGAACGAGACTTGCGACGGACATTCATGACAGCGCCGCTTCTGGTGGCCGGGTTGTATGTGGCCTTGTCCGTCGTGACGATTGGTACGCACGCATACGGAACAGAAGACATGGCCGCCCCGCTGAGCCAACTGGTGGCGGTGGGATTGGGACAATTCGGCAGCGTCGTGACTGGGGTGGCGGCGCTCCTGATCACGATGGTGGCTATCCACGGCAATGTGGGCGGCTTTTCCCGAATGGTATACAGTCAGGCGCGAGATGGAGTGTTTCCTTCCATCTGTGCTCGGCTGCATCCTCGGTTCCACACACCTGCCATCGTTCTGTACGCTCTGGGTGTTGACTTTGCCGTAGTGCTGACGATCTATACGGCTTGTCATGCGGGCGTGGGTGCGCTCCTCCCGTGGCCGAGCGTCACATTTTTGGCTCTGTACATGATTTCCATGGCGTCCGCGTTGCGACTGTTAGGTCGCTCCCAGCCTGGCGCAAGGGTCATGGCAGGGATTGCACTTGTGAGTAGCGCGGGATTGTATCCATTCAGTGGATGGGCATGCATGTATCCTGTAGTTCTGGGGCTGATGGGCTGGGTGGCCTCTCGCAGAGGCTTGAAGAATGAAAGAGAAGGAAGGTCCTATCAGCCAACAAACTTTCAACGCAAGAGGGGGAATTCGTCGTGACCGGCCACGCAAGGCGGACGACAACGTACTTGGCCGACGGAGATATCACGATCCGCTCGCTTGAAGACCGTGACTTCGAGACCTTATGGCGGTTCATATACGGAGAACCGGATCCGCAATGGAAAAAGTGGGATGCGCCGTATTTTCCCCTTGAACATCAAGATTTGGAGCCGTTTTGTGACGAGCTTAGACAGCAGGTGCTCAGTGACGACGTGGTGCCGTCACGGTGCGCCCTCACCGTATCCGGCAAGTTGGTCGGCACGGTTTCTTATTATTGGGAGCACAAGCCGTCGAACTGGCTGGAAGTGGGGATTGTCATTTACGATTCGGCCTATTGGAACGGAGGTATTGGCACACGGGCGCTTCGGCTGTGGATAGATTACCTGTTTGAGTCGATGCCGTCGCTGCCGAGGATTGGGCTGACTACGTGGTCGGGCAATCAACGAATGATGCGGTGCGCGGAGAAACTCGGCATGAAACTGGAAGGGCGTTTGCGCAAGTGCAGGTATTACAACGGTCATTATTATGATTCCATTCGCATGGGAATACTCCGTGAAGAATGGCAGCACCTCGCCTCACTTTCGCATTCATCTCCGGCAGGACGCGTCATATCGCCCATAGACTACGGTGGCCTGTTGCATCACGTGGAAATCAATGTGTCCAATCTCGAGTGCTCGGCTGAATTTTGGGGATGGTTTCTCGGCCTTCTTGGATACCAACCCTATCAGGTATGGGAAGGTGGGCGGAGCTGGCGATTGGGCGAGACTTATCTCGTGTTTGTTCAAGTCGCGGACCCATACAAGGAGCCATCTTTCCATCGGCGCCGTGTAGGGCTGAATCACCTGGCGTTTCATGCCGCATCCCGTGCCCAGGTTGACCAAATCACGCATGATCTCCGGGCACGTGGGGTACGCATCTTGTATGAGGATCGTCATCCCTACGCGGGAGGGACGAATCATTATGCGGTATTTTTCGAGGATCCAGACCGAATCAAGGTCGAGGTCGTGGCGCCGGAGCATGAGCTCGGTGTGTGCATGGGGCCTGCACAATGTACTTTTCGGAATGATGGATTCAGGCACCGCAATCGGGTGCAGACAACACCAGAATGAGGGCCTGCCGGGTAAATATACATACGGGGCCAAGGCCGCCGACACATTCAGTCGCAGGCTGATCCACCTTCACCGACAGGCGTGATGCTTTCCAACCGCAGCAACTTGGCTTTCATGTCCGTCCCACCCCGGTAGCCGGTGAGCGATCCGTTCTTGCCAATGACCCGGTGGCAGGGGATGACGATGGGGATGGGATTGGCCCTGTTTGCCGCTGCCACGGCCCGCACGGCGGTGGGCCGCCCAATCTTGACAGCCAGCTCGGAATAGCTCCACGTGGTCCCAAACGGAATGGCCAACAGTGCACGCCAGACTTGCACCTGAAACGGCGTGCCTGTGAGAACCAGCGGGAAGGAGAACTTCTGCCTGCGGCCCGTCAAATACTGCTCAATCTGCGTCCGATAGGTTGCCAATTTCCTCTCGTCATGCACCAAGGCCGCATCCGGAACATGCGTTGTCAACCAACGTTTCAAAGTGGCCAACGTTTCGTTGGGCAATGTGATGCGGCACAATCCTTTCTCTGTGGCTGCCAGGTGAAAGGTCCAGTCACGGTGCTGCAGCGTGTCCCAATACACCACGTTCGATAGAAGGTTCATCGCGCGACCTCCTGTTCCGCCTGACTTCTCACATGGAGAGCTCGGTAGCGGCTAGGACTGCACCCGACGATTCGCCGAAAGGTGGTTGAGAAGTGTGAAGAACTCCGAAATCCCACCGCCAGAGCGATATCCGTGATAGGGCGACCGCATTCCGTCGCAAGTGCCTTTTTTGCGGCCTCCACCCGGGTCTGGAGGAGGTATGCTGCCGGGGGCGTTCCAGCCACCCGACGAAACACCCGGTGCAAATGGTATGGGCTGACGGCGAGTTCGCGCGCGATGTCGCCCAGCTTCAGCGGAGCAGAGTAGAGTCGGTCCATGACCCTTTTCGCGCACTCGACCAACGCCTCGTCGGGGCCAAGCGGGTCCTCATCTGGGCGGCAACGCTTGCAGGGGCGGAACCCAGCCGCGATGGCATCGTCGACGCTTGTAAAAATGCGGACATTTTCCGGACGCGGCGTGCGCGATCGGCAGGATGGCCGGCAAAAGACCCGGGTTGTGACCACACCGTAGAAAAATTGCCCGTCGAACGTGGGTTCACACCGCACAATCGCCCGCCAGAGCGACTCGTCCATGCTTCTCACCTCTCCATCACTATATCGCCAAATGCGTGCGGCCGAAACGATGGAGGAATATGAGCGCAAAATTCCGCAATCCGTCCACAAGATGTGAGGAATGGCCGGGGCCTTTTCGCGATCCCGTTTGGGGCATGCGGCCGCGCGGTCCAGAGCAGGTAACCAGCCATGTCGGTCGACATGGTGTAGGGATGGAACTGGTCCAAGACGCGACATTGGGGGTGCAACGGCGTGGGAGGGAAACAGGAGGCCATGATAGAATTTATAGACGGCGCAACGCGTTCAGTGAGTTTTGAATACACGTGCAGGAAGAGGGATTCGTGTGCAATTGCGCAACATCCGCGAACAGGACTACGGGCCCATCATCAGCGTGATCGATCATTGGTGGGGAGGCCGGCGTATGGCCGATATGCTTCCCAGACTCTTCTTCCAACACTTTCAGGATACGAGTTTTGTCGTGGAGGAAAACGGTCGGATTATCGCGTTCTTGGTTGGCTTTGTGTCCCAATCCCAACCTGAGCAGGCGTACATACATTTTGTCGGTGTCCATCCCGAGTTTCGCCAGCGCGGGTTGGCTTGTCAACTCTACGACAGGTTTTTTGCAGTCGTGCGGGAGCGTGGTTGCCGAGAGGTGCGATGCATCACATCTCCAGCAAACCAATCTTCCATCGCGTTTCACACGGCCATGGGATTTGAGATAGAACCAGGCGACGCCGAAGTAGACGGGGTCCAGGTTACAACGGATTACGACGGCCGAGGTGGAGACCGTGTCCGGTTTGTCCGGAAAGTCGGATGTGCAGCCGGGGAATCTGCCCATTTAGGAGACATATGCGTGCCATAGTGGTATGAATGTTTCGCGGTCCGGGTTTGCAAAGTGGAGCGGGCATACAACTTTCAGCGGTGAAGGACCGGTTATGGTCACCGGATCGTAAAACCCGGGCCTGATGGATGGCGTCATGGGTGACCCTGTGTGCGAGCTGCAAACAACCGTGAAACGGTGCAGATTTTCACATTTTGAAAACCAAGTCGAGAGTGTCGGTCGTGGATACCGCCATCATCATGGAAATGGAGCATGCGTACAAGCGTTCATTTGCGAACACCAAGGAGCAGGACTGGGGTTATTTATACTGGAATGAGAACAATCCCTCGCATTGGGATGCAAACCATGCTTGGGTGCTGAAGGTCCCTGAAGACCATGGCGCCGCCCGCGAGCAGGTTGAGCAGTTTTATGAAGCGAAGGGAATTGCTCCTCGTTTCTACATA
>NZ_BCQV01000049.1 GCF_001552255.1 Alicyclobacillus shizuokensis NBRC 103103 | reverse complement strand
AGCCTTCGTGTTGCAGTTGAGCGGCCAGCGGAGGCAAGTCTTGTGCCAGTTCAAATCCGAGAATTTCGCAATACCATAGCTTCGCTTGTTCCAGATCACTGACGTAGATGTTGATCAGGCGAATCTGGGGCATGCGTTACACCTCCATACATACGATAATCTGTCCTTCTTATTTGATTTCTTCAAAGAAGCCCAGTCGATTTCCCTACGGATCTCCAAATGTATACCACTTGGCTGGTACACCCTCACGGGATTGGACCTATTCGATGTCTATCCTAAACTCCAACATGACATGCGCCCATTCCTTCTCAATGTCTGCCACTACGGACCTGAGTGGGCCGGTGCCTCGGGTGGGGGCACCTTCAGCAATCGGAATCCAGCATTAGGTACGCAACGATGGCTTCTCTCAATAGCTTCGCAGTTCTCGATTGGTTTCGCAAGGTCCAAGGCGAGGAACATCGAACCGCTGTCCGCCGGGGCGGCTGGCGCGCTCTGGCTCCACACGCCCATTGGGCTGCCGATCTTGTTGGACGGTATGTGTATCCTTTGCATTGTCGGCCTCCTTGCCACAAGGTCTCGGTCGGGCGCGCCATCCCGAACGGATCATCTGCACGACGCTGGCACGCGCCGGATGGAAAGCGATTCACCGGACTGTACGGTGCTTACCGTGAATCGAAGTCATGGGAGTTCGCAGCTGTAACCATGTATCACTTTCCGATTGTGCCTTCAGCAAAAAGGGGGGAATCACTCCACTCCCGATGACTTGCGGAATGGCGTTGGCTTTCTGCATGTACTGGTCGAAGATCTGTCGCTGTCTCCAGGCAGCCTGATCATTGCCCTCAGACTGCGCCGTCACCATCCGTACAGCTGCCTCTCCGGCTTCGCTCTCCATCGTAAGTTTGTCAAGCCATGGCTTGATTTCTGTCAAGAACTCTTTGTTATTCAATTTAGCCTGTAACTCACTGGGAGTGTGCTTCAACGTTGCAAAGCGGTTCAAAAGTTTGGCGGCGGCTGCCTGCAATTGTATCGAATCCCCAGCATCGTAGGCCTGCCAAAAGGCACTGATCTGCTGTTTCAACACCGTATCCCCACTAGTCGGGCTGAGTTTGGACTGAAGTGAGTTTTCAGCAAAGTTGCGCAGCGGTACGTAAGCCGACCCACCGAATCGCTGAAGGCTCAGTTGCCAGGATTTCTCCGGCTTGTACGCGTGCGGATTCCACGCGTAATCAGCCACCGTGAAGAGTGGGATTTTTGAAGCTTCGGCCTCAATCATTGGATTCGCCGTCAATCCGACGACGCCGTGCTCGCTAAGCCCAGGATCGCGTCCGACCAACGGACCCAGGAGCAACTGATGGGGAACGTAGTCATTGACCGGGAAATTGTCCCAGATGAGGAGCTTGTGTTGGAAAATGTCGTACGTCTTTTGGGCGTCGGCGTCGGTGATAGTCGGGGCAATGACGCCGACGCCTGTCCAATAGACGAGAATGTTCGGGTTGACCAGTTGCGCAAAGCGATCACGATACGCTGTATGGCCTGCTTGGTAATAATCAGTCGGTACAGTAATCAACTGGGTTCCTGGATGTGTCTTGATGAACTTGTTGTAAAACTGGTTGATGAGGTATGCTTGGGCCGCTGCGGGCGGGTTTGGATCGTTACCAAACTTGTGCTGATCCTGTTGGCAGTGAAACGTCTTACGGATGTCGTCGAAGAAAAGGGCAAAGGTGCGAACCCCGAGATTGTACAACTCCTGATCTTTGGCCATGAGCTTCTGCAGATCACTGGAGCTGGAGTAACAAATGCTCAACCCTGGCGACAGGGCGTACACGAAGTTGACGTGGTTCTGCTTGGCGACGGACACTAGTTTATGAATCTGCTGCAGTTTGTCAGCCGGGTAAGGCTGGTACCATTTGGCGCGCAGGTACTTATCGTCTTTGGGGGAGTACACATACGTATTCATCTTGTTCTCTCCGAAAAAATTCAGCTGACTGATGCGGTTTTGCTGCGACCACGGAGCACCGTAAAAGCCTTCTATCACACCGCGCGTCTGCATGCTTGGCCAATCGCGTATGACGACAACGGGTACCAGGACACGGCTGTGACCTCTGGCTGGGATGAGCTGGCGCAAGGTTTGAGCTGCATAGAACGTCCCCGTCTGATCCACCCCGGACAACACGATCTCGGCGCGTCCGTGATTGCGCCCTGTAGCGAGCACATAACCACCGGCGGGCAATCCGGTTGGACCTTCCGCATTCAGAGACTTCAGTTGCGCGGCTGAGCCTGCGTTCTCAGAAGGACCGCCGATCCATATGGTCAATGGTGCGTGCGAGGACTGCTTTTGCGCGGACTGCGCAGAGATTTTCTGGATCTGCTTCACGCCATCTTCCCTTAGGACCTGCGTGACCGTCCGGAGAGCGGACGGATCGGTATTCTTGCCCTTGACCAGTGCCACCGTTGGTGTGAGTGGAAAACTCCCCAGACGCTGCTGCACAGACTGCGGAGTTGGCGAGATTGGAGGGAGGTGGCTCTTGCCCGGAGGGGAAGTCGTCGGATGATGTGCGGATTGAGAGGCCGATGCCGAATGGAACCAGGGTTGTGTGGCGGCGGAGCCGATGAAAAGAATAGCCATACCTACGACGCCAAGTGAGCAAAATATCAACCTATGCGCGACGATGCGTTTTGACATCGCTCGTTTCATCGGGTGTCCCTCCCTCTTTCTCAGGACCCACGCGGTCTTGAATTCGATGTACCAAAATTTCTGCCTGACAAGATTTTGAGTGAGTGCAACCTACATTGATCATCAGGCTTTCGTCGATCCCATTATTGCCTATTGAGCCGTATTGCGATCGCCTCCTGTAACCGTTTCAGAGGCAAATCCGTCTAATGGAAAGAAACAACAAGGCGGGTGATCGTGTGAAGAATATAATTGTTCCCGTCTTGCTTGCTTCGCTTTTGATTGTCGGGTGCGACGATGCTTCACGACTCACATCAACAGGAAGTTCACAACCTCCACAAGCTTCCGTTACAATCGGGAATCAGCGCCTCCAAATGGTGATCAACGGCTATCAGTGGTCGGATGGTAATCGCTCGTCCGTTGCTGATGTAGCCATGTCCGGCCTCGGGTCGAATAAAACCGAGAATCGGTAACCGAGTTATTGTTGGGGTGAAACAATACACTGCCGGGGCCAATCAGCATCCCTTCTGGGGAGCAACTTGGGACAATATTTCTACGAGAAAAATGGACAGTTTTATGGTTCGAATGGACTTCCTCTGGGCATCGCCACTTGATGATCCAGCATGTTGAGCTGCTTGTGTACCTGGCAACCCTGGACCAGTGCCGTGTGGCCGAGTACATCCCGAACCGCCGTGCGCAGCGCCTTGCTCCCGGCGGCCCAATGAGTGTGTGTCAACCACTTCTGTATTGGCTGGCATGGGTTTTGCCTCCTCATTGCAGTGTTGGGACTCTGGATATTGATTTCCACGAGTCGGCGAATGACGCGCCGAGAGAATACGTAGAGACGTGTTGCTCAGACCGCTCACATAACGATTTTGGGAGATCACCATTCATCAGCTTACCCACCAGTCTTGGGACAAATCAGGCGCCTCGTAGTATGAGATGACTCTCGAAAGCAACGAGCGTACGAAGAGGTCGTTGACCTCCTGTTTCCCAGATCCGGAGATTATGGCGTAAGGGGCACCCATAACGGCAGCAGATAGGAGGTGTTACCCCCAACGTGCTCGACAACAAATAACGACATCCTCGCCAGCCCCTCCGCGATACAGACGGCGGGGCTGTCTCAACTTATGGTCGGTAAACTGCGTAGTGCACCCTCACATTCTTTTCCCCTTGACGATCGCGATGGAGGACTTGACCCCACATAGCCGGTCCACCCGATTGCATCCACGTTTCCATCTGTTTTCGGAAAAAGATTGCAGTTTCTCGTGATTGTATAGTTCCCTCATAGAGCGTAATCTTCAATGTGTAAGAGGTTTCAAAGTCACAAAATACTGCAAGTGGACTTCCGTAACTACTGCCGTGAGGGGGTGACTAGAATGCCCAATCAGGTATGGATGACGTCGCTGCTCGCATTGAAACCACGGGTTCAGGAAATATTTCAGGATTTGCTCGAGCGCGAGGCACCGGTTCGTACCACAGAATTGGCGCAGCGCTACCGCCTAAGCGACCGGAGCATTCGCTACGACCTTGAGGAGCTGGAGCAAAGCTGCGTTTCGCTCCCTGTCACGCTGGTGCACCGGCGCAATGGCGTGTGGTTGGACGGGCCAGCGGAAGCGCGCAGGGCCCTGCAGAGGGAGTGGGCGGTGCTCAAAGGCGCCACCGCGCCTTCACCTGCAGACCAGCGGCTCTACGTTCTACTGGCCTTGCTGCTGACCGCTGAACAGCCACTGGTGGTCAAGCAGCTGCAGGATGTCGTGGACGCCAGTCCGCGCACGGTATACGCGGATATGGACCGGGCCGAGCGGTGGTTGGTGGGGCACGGCCTGCGCCTCATCCGGAAGCCGCACTTCGGTGCAAAGGTAGAAGGGGAGGAATTGTACTGGCGTCACGCCAGCTATCGCTTGCTATTGGCGGCGTGTCCCTCGGTCAAGCTCTTGGATCTGTGTATAAGTGCAGCCACCTTTTGGAACAGACTATGCCAGAGTGTGGATGCGCGTGTGCGAACCGGGCTGGTGCAGGCGGACGATGTGCAGACGGTGGCGCGGTTGGTGGCCGACCGCGCGGCGGAGCATCCGCATTTGCAGGGATGGTGGACGAAGCTGGTGCTGTACACGGCCGTCACGCTGGGCCGGATGCGTCAGGGGCATGCGGTGTCTTTGCTCAAGTCGAATCTGAAGTTGTTGCAGCAGACGGCGGAATATCAATTCGCGCTGACGCTGGCTGTACGCCTGCAACGGGAGACGGGACTGCCTTTCGCGGAAGAAGAGACAGGTGCGCTCGCGCTTTACATGCTGGGGGCGCATCCGAATTTGGAGTTGCAGGAGTGCGGCGCACAGACCGCGGCTGTCGACGATTTCTCGCAGCAGTTGGTGACCCGAATGCTCAAGGCTGTGGACGAAACCTTGGGAATTGTCCTGAGCACCGACGAAGACTTGTTTCGGGGTTTGATTTTGCATATTAAACCCATGGTCTATCGACTGCTGTACGGCGTGTCCATCGAGAACGACATGTTGGAGGACATCAAGGAGGACCATGCGCTCGCGTATTACGCGGCTGTGGTGGCTGCTCAGTTCCTTGAGGGGGAATTGGGAAAGCCGTTGAACGCAGCAGAAATCGGGTATATTGCTCTGCACTTCGGGGCGGCGCTGGAACGGCGGCGAGCTCGCCCCGCCAGCAGCGCGGACGCCGTCCGCATCCTGGTCGTGTGCGCAGGCGGCATTGGCACCGGGAAGATTTTGCAGTCCCGGATTGAGGCCAACCTGACCCACCTGCAGGTGGTCGATGTGCTGGACCAACAGCGCATTCATCATGTGAGCGCCGATGCGGCGGACGTGATTGTGTCAACGGTGGAGTTGTCCCATTCGCCCCTCCCGCATATTGTGGTGAATCCGCTACTGCCACTCGCCGATTACCACCGGGTGAACCGCTGGGTGGCATCCGTGATGGGGATGACGGCCGACATGCCGGGCGCCGAGCGCACGTTGTTGAAACCAGTCTTGGATGTGATTCAGGCGCATTACGAAGTATTGGATCCGGCCGCGGTAACCGCAGAGATTCACCGGATGTTCACCCGGATTGGGGCCTACTTGGCGAAACCGCGGGCGGGGGGCCCTGCGTCCCGGGCTGCGTTGGGGGACAGTGCTACGCAAGACAGCCACCTAGGAGACAGAAAGAAGGTTTTCAGGATGCTGGATCTGCTGACGGAGGAG
The DNA here is from genome assembly GCF_001552255.1 of Alicyclobacillus shizuokensis NBRC 103103. Classification (GTDB taxonomy): domain Bacteria; phylum Bacillota; class Bacilli; order Alicyclobacillales; family Alicyclobacillaceae; genus Alicyclobacillus_G; species Alicyclobacillus_G shizuokensis. Next base: position 14,136 of record NZ_BCQV01000049.1, on the reverse strand, counting down.
AGTATTCGGGTACAAGCAGAGGCCGCGAACCCCAATGAGGTTGTCGACATTGCCGGTCAATTGTTGGTGGACGCAGGTGCCGTGGCGCCTCGTTACGTGCAGGCGATGAAAACATCGCTGGCGGTCAATGGACCATACATGGTGATTGTTCCGGGGATTGCCATCTTGCACGCACGGCCGGAGGACGGCGTGGAGCGGGTCTGCATGAGCCTGGTCACCCTGGCCAACGGAGTTGCGTTCGGGCACAAGGACAATGATCCTGTGGATATCGCCATCGCGTTTGGCGCTGTGGACAATGAGGCCCATCTGCAGGCGCTGTCCGACTTGATGCGATTGTTGGCTGACAGCGCGTCACTCGACGCCATCCGCAGAGCGGACGATGTGCAACAGGTACTGGCCGTGATTCGCAAGGTAACAGCCTGAAGAACAGAGTAGAACAGGAGGTATGTCGCATGAAAATTCTGGCAGTGTGTGGCATGGGATTTGGCAGCAGCATGGTGTTGCGCATGACCATCGAATCCGTCCTGAAGGAGATGGGGGTGAAGGCGACCGTCGCCACTTCCGACATCGGATCGGCAAAATCGGAAAGCGCGGATGTCATTGTCACGTCTTCCGAATTCGCACCGCTGCTCAAAGATAAGGGTGTACCGATTCTGGAAATCAAGAACTACGTGGACAAAGAGGAAATGAGACAAAAGCTGTCGTCGGTGCTGTCAGCGTAAAAAGGAGGACATATGATGGTCGTCATCCATTTCATTGTGCACGAAATTCTTGACCAGGCGCCGCTTCTGGTGGGCTTGATTGCCCTCATCGGCTTGATTGCCCTGCGCAAGTCGTTCAGTGAAACGGTCACCGGGACGCTGAAGGTGATTGTCGGGTTCCTGATTCTGTCCGGGGGCGCCAACATTATATCCGGCGCCTTGGCGCCGCTGGGTAACATGGTCCAGGCGGGCTTTCACTTGCACGGTGTCATTCCGACGAATGAAGCCATTGTCGGACTCGCGCAGAAAGCATTCGGTCCTCAGACCGCCGTCATCATGGGGCTTGGGTTTGTGGTCAACCTGTTGTTGGCTCGGTTCACGCGGGCGAAATTTATCTTTCTGACCGGCCATCATATGTTCTTCATGGCCACCGTGCTGGCCGTTGTGCTCGGCAGCGCGGGCATTACAGGCACCAACCAAACCATCATCGGAGCCATTCTGGCCGGCACGGTTTCCACCATCATGCCTGCCTTCGTCCATCCATTTACGAAAAAGGTCACAGGGGGCGCCGAATTCGCGCTCGGCCACTTCAACACGCTTGGTTATATCACCTCCGCCGCGGTGGGCAAGTTGGTTGGCGGGAACAGCCGCACGACCGAAGAGATCAAGGTGTCTCCGAAGTTCGGCTTCCTGCGCGACTCGTTGGTGATGACCACTCTGACTATGATTGTATTGTTCCTGATTTTGGCGATTGTCGCTGGCCCGAAAGCGATCGCAAGTTACACCCAAGGCGGCAACTACATCATGTACGCCTTCACTCAAGCACTCACGTTCGGTGCCGGGATTGCTGTGGTGTTGATGGGCGTGCGCATGATTCTGGCCGAGATCATCCCCGCATTCCAGGGGATTGCCCAAAAAATTGTCCCAAACGCTGTACCTGCCCTCGACTGTCCGACGGTTTTTCCGTTCGCTCCGACAGCCGTGTTGGTTGGATTCATCTCCAGCTTGGTCGGCGGCATCGTCGGGATGTTCCTGATGGGGCCACTGGGCCTGGCGCTGATTATCCCCGGCATGGTACCGCACTTCTTCGACGGCGGCACGGCGGGGGTGTACGGGAATGCCACGGGCGGGCGCCGCGGAGCGATGATTGGCGCTTTCATCAACGGCCTACTGATTACCGTGTTGCCGGCCTTGCTACTGGCGTTCATGGGCTCGTTCGGCTTGGCCAACACCACGTTTGGCGACAGCGATTTCTGCTGGGTCGGCATTGTGGGCGGCCTGTTCGCCAAGACCGGTTTGGCAGGCGCATACATCCTTACCATTGTGGTGTGCGCCATCCTGGTGCTGTTGGCGAGCTACGTCACCAAGCGGACGTCTGACCAGCCGACTGCAGACGACTCGGTACAGGCATAACGGGTGGCGGCGCACGTTTCAGCAGGGTGGCTGGGGAGATCCGGCCGCCTTCTCATTTTTGTTCAAATTCAGAGGAGTGGAAAACGTGGAGGTCTGGCATGGTTGGCAGGTGCTCCAGGTTGTTGACGGAAACGACCCCGGCGCTGTGGAGAGCGCGCTGAGGGAAGCGCGGGCGGAACTGAATCGGCCCACTTTGATTGAAGTGAAGACCGTCATCGGCTATAGCGCTCCGAACAAACAGGGTACCCACCACGGCGGGAGGAGGGCGGCCGCGGCCGCTGATACGCCGTCCGTAGTTTTTTGATTTGAAATAAGTATTGACAAATGCCGAGAGATGCGACCCAATTAGAGTTAGAACGTCGAATTGGAGGAGAATTGGTAGTCGGGCCTCATTGAGTCGCCGTGAAGGAGGGGGGCCAAGGTGGCGTTCACCACAGGTGTAACAAGCAAGAATCGGTCCCAGATGTGGATGCAGGAAGTGATTTCTCCGGTGGCGGCGTTTGGCATATTGGCCTTTGCCACTCATGCTGATTGGCATGGGAGATGGGTCTCCTTTATAGAATTTCTTGTTGCATACTGGGCTTTCGGGCTGCTATGGGTACTTGGTTGGAAGCTATATGCACGCGTAAAGGGACTGGACGTATCATCTAGCTGCATTTCAAGGAATGTGTATCAACGCTATTTATGGATATACCTAATTGTCTCATTGGCTCTCGCAGGGCTGCTCTATTTTGCATTCAATAATTTCGCGTGGGCTTGAGGGGCAGAACGATTGAACTTTCTCTTGAAGCGAAGACCGTTGCAGGCGCCTTCTGTTTCATTGAATCAAACCTACAAAACACGTTAAACGACTGTGCTTCGGGACGTGAATTTCCAAAGGATTCTTGGATGTGTGGAAGAAGAGGTATTTTGAGAAAGATTCTTGGTTCACGAGACTCTTACGGTGAGGTATCAAACTCCTGGAACAGTATCTACAGGTGCAATCAGTTGGTCTTTGAAAATGCCGAGCACGACGATCAGGGGTGCCGGTGGATTAAGTAAGGATGGAAGAATTTTAGCTCAAGGTCACATCGAAGTACCTCCGGGTAATCCGCATTAGACAATACGAGCTAGACTGGAGGCTGAGGGAGATGGATGAGGTACGTTACCCAATTGGGCTGTTTGAACCGGTGAAAGACGTTTCTCCTGAGCAACGGAAGGCGTGGATTCAAGACCTTGCGGATGCACCTGTGAAATTACATTCGGCTGTAGTGGGCTTGTCAGCAGAGCAGTTGGATACGCCGTATCGCACTGGCGGGTGGACCGTACGCCAAATTGTTCACCACTTGGCGGAAAACGATATGCTCGCTTATGCCCGATTTAAATTTGCCCTGACTGAGGAGGCTCCGCAAATAAGACCTGCCTTGGAGAACTTGTGGGCAGAATTGCCGGATCGTGATGTGTCTGTCGATGATTCTTTGGACTTGTATCGGTTAGTTCACAAGCGATGGGTCACTTTGCTGGAGGGGCTAACGGCAGCGGATTTTGATCGCACCTACGTTCATCCTGTAAGCGGCGTGTGGAAGCTAGACCAAGCCATAGGGTTGTATTCCTGGCATGACCGGCACCATACGGCTCAAATTACATCTTTTCGTAAACGCATGGGATGGTGAGAGCCTTCAAAGAGTGGGGGTAAAAGGGAGAAGTGAAGTGACAAAATATCCCAGTGCTCCTGACTTCGTATTCCATTTGACATTTTGGCCTATCGTTGCCGCTGTGGCGGCAGCAAAAGATAGGGTCGCGTTGATATTCGGGCGTTCTGATGTATTGTTTGTCATTTTGCGGTCTTTGCCCGATATGCGGAGTAGGTGCGGGAACTCTATCAGGCGTGAGATGATGGAAGCCATTATGGAAACAGTGTCCCCTTGCAAGGATTGCGGGAAGTCATTCAATGATACCGCAGCCAGCACGTCAGGCGGGTCTTCCGGCACGAAAGCCGCATCTGATATATTATAATATCCCCAGAGAGCCTGGGAGGTGTCGGAATGATTCAGGAAGTATCGGATCTTTACAACCTGCTAAGCGCGGTCCATGGCACCATTGATCAAATGCTCGAGGGTTTGACTGATGAACAATGGTTGAAAAAGCCACTTCCGAATTTCAACAATATAGCATCTATCATCCATCACATGGCTCTCGTAGAGCGGAAGTTCTTCTCAGCAGTTGCTGGGGAAAACTTACAAATCGATGTAGGAGAGCCGTTTAAACAGACCAACTGGAATCTTGATGACATCCGCCAAGCGTGGGCAGAATCGCTACCGTACGCTGCACGCGTCTTTTCCGACCTCAAGGAGCCAGAGTTGTCGGAGCCGGGGCTCAAACTTGCTGTGGGTGAGTTGAACAAGCGGCAGTTGATCAGCTACGCGATTGCTCATACTGCTCATCATCGCGGACAGATTCCGCTGGTCAAAAAGCTTTTGTAGTGAAGCTGCGTGATGAGGGCATCCGTTGGTTGGATGCCTTCTTTGATTAAGGTCCTCCCACACGTGTTCGGGGGATTCAGGCACGCCCCTCATTGCCGAGACTTGCGTTTGCCCGGTATTTACGAACTAGTATCAGCAGAAAGAGGAGACACCCGCAATGAACCCGCTTCTCATCGATTTCCCGGAACAGTTTGAAACCGATATGCTGCTCATTCGCTGCCCCATGCCCGGGGATGGTCAAGTTCTGGCGGAAGCCATAAAGGAATCCTTCCATACTCTACATAGGTGGATGAACTGGGCGGATCATATACCATCAGTTGAAGAATCAGAGGAGCTGGCGCGACATGCGAGGGTGAAGTTCCTGGCTCGAGAAGACTTGTTATTTTTTGTTTTACACAAGGATACTGGAGCGTTTCTCGGGGGTACAGGTCTTCATCGCATGGATTGGAAACTGCGCAAGTTTGAGATTGGATATTGGATTCGTGATTCAGCCAGTGGAAAGGGATATATGACCGAGGCGGTTCAGGGACTCACTGCAATTTGCAGGGAATGTTTTGCATGCCAATCGGATCGAGATTCGTTGTGACGTCAGGAACACCGCCAGCCGCAGGGTCGCTGAAAGGTGTGGGTACTACCTTGAGGCTGTGTTGTTGAAAAACTTTGTCGATCCGGAGGGCCAGATTCGAGATGACTGTGTCTATGCGAAAGTTAGGCTAGAAGATGGACGACTTGGTTACCCGGGTACGAATCGGTGTACGGGAACGAACTCCTGTCAACCCATGAAAAGTTGTGAGGTGTGAGACGTCGTCAGGGTGGGGTGGAGTCAAATACTTCGGGAGGGCATATATGAAGATCCTTGTATGCCAACCAATCCATGAGAAAGGCACGGATCAACTTGAAGATGCACTTCAGAACAACGAATGCATTGACACAGTGTTGTTTCCAGAGGGGTATTTGGCAAGCGAAGGACTGGTTACCAAGGCCTGTGAATTAGCAAGAGCTTACCACAGAATGATAATTACCGGATATCGAGATCATCATGGCAAAAATAGAGCGTTGATCATAGGTGGCGCCGGGGAAATCCTGCTCGACAGGGCAAAGACGCCAAAGAATCATGACCTCCTCAGTCCGTCCGTGGTGGAATGCAGTGGCTTCCAAATCGGCTATTTGCTTTGCAGGGAGTTGTTTCAGGGGTTTAAGGGATTAGAGAAGTTAGGCGCATCGCGACTGCATTTGATTGCTCATCCCATCGACGTTGGGATGTTCAGCGAAGAACAATTCGAGCAATGGATTGGCGAAGCAAGGCGGATCGCCATGAAATACCAGACGACGATAATAGGAACCAGCCACGGTGATGGATCCTTTCGAAATTGTGGTGTATCGATTCCGATTGCTTACTGCATAGGTCCGAACGGGGACTCCGTCTTTATCTCCAAGGATGATGCGCGATCACGGACTGTGGATACTGGCATGAGGTTCATCACAGGTCCTTTGGCCAATCATGTCACGGTGGATGCATCTCGGATGAGATTCTCATTATTTTGACCTATTCGCATACAAGTTCGAGGCCCTCAACGTGGAAAACGTGAAAAAAATAGAGCTTATTAGGGACCAAGAGAAGGAATATCACGAGTGGTGTTACGACAAGTACACCTTGTTTGAAGAAGGTTCATGGCTGCATAAGCCAGTGCAGACAGTGATGGATTTGATTCCACTGTTGGATGGACAGAGGAATCTCAGTGTACTCGATTTGGGCCCAATTTTGTCGACCAGGTTCAACTTATTCCCGTTTTTCATGTCTACCCTAGGGTTTCCTCATTCATCTTGCAACAAAACGAAATCGACATGTAAATTAGCAGCGTGCGAGGTGAGGAGTATGGTAAATGTTTGGCAGCTTGTCAATCACATAACCTTTTGGAATGAGTACATCCTTCAACGGATGCGTGGTGTCACCGAAGCGAATGCGGAGATCGACAATGAGCAAACATGCGGAGAGCCGAGAAATCCAATGGAGGATTCGGCATGGCAGCAGACGATGGATCGGGCAGAATCATGTACGCACACAAATTCCATGGATAGATTAAAATATTTGTGTACAGCTATTTTGGGGTAAAGCCCTTTTCATAATGATTGTTGCTTTCACCAAACATGCTGCTTGATAGAACTCATACAAAAGGGGGAGCAAATGCCTTTTTGTGGATTTGCCCCCATACAACAAAAACAATTACCTTTGAAGCACCCTTTTAAGGCTCTTATCTTCTCCGGTTTTATTGAGATACTCAAAAAATCCAAGAAGGTTTCCCCATGGGGCAGTGTTGAGGAAAACTTTACCCTCGTTTGTTCAAGAAAACTATAACCATTGCAAGGAAAGAAGGTATCCCCTTGGCTCGTATTACAGGCGTCTCGGTCCGCCAAGCAGGGCCCTACGTAAAACTGGCTTACTTCTTTACTCGTCGCAGTATCCGTCGGCTGACTGGGCGAGAAACAGAGCGGATGATTGAGCCTCTCCAGATGTACGCGCACGTTCCAAGTTTGCTGAAAGGATATGCCAAACTAGAACAGGCTACGGCCAAAGCCCATCGACTCGACAAGCGGTTGCATGCCCTTGCGGAGTTGAAAGCCGCGACCCTTACTCAATGCGAGTACTGCATAGATATGGGTTCGCAAATCGCGCGACAATGGGGTCTGAGCGACGATGAACTGCTGGCCCTACCGAATTACCGAAAGAGTCCTCTGTTCTCCGAACTAGACAAACTGGTTCTCGATTATGCCGTCGCCATGAGTCGCACGCCCGTCGAGGTGACCGATGATCTCGTCGCCAAGCTTCGTGAACACCTTGACGACGGGCAACTGATCGAACTTACACACCACATCGCGTTGGAGAACATGCGCGGTCGGTTCAATTTGGCCCTTGGCATTGGCTCGGCTGGTTTTAGTGAAGGAATGGTCTGCGCTATTCCAACCACAACAGATAGAGACGACTAACTTGACCAGTGAAGCACAGTAAGGTGCAACCGTAGTCCATAATATCGGATAGTTGCATCGTCGGACTGTTACTGAGTGGGAACAGCAACGGCACATGAAGTAGTAGACGGGTCGCGACGGGAGGAAATTTTGACTGCTTGCGCGAAGGCACTCCTGAGTGGGGTGGGATTTGTAGGTCTGAACTGACTCGTGGGTAATAGGAACGGGGAACGGGTTTGTCGTATGAGAAGAAGTAGGTTTATGCAAAGGAGGAGTCCATGATGGCCATTGTGGCGGTCAGTATTGCCCCCATCGGTACGGCAAGCACGAGCGTGAGTCAATATGTCGCCGAGACGCAGAGGGTACTGGAACGCCATCCGAATCTCCGGGCGCGCCTTGACCCGATGTTCACAACCATCGAAGGCGAATTGTCAGAAATATTCTCTGCCATTCAGGAGATGCATGAGGCCTTGATGGCCATGGGAGCCCAGAGACTGTCCACCGTGGTGAAGATTGACGATCGCCGGGACGTGCATCACTCCATGGAGGACAAGGTGGCGGCGGTGGACACTCACCTGGGCGGCACCGGGAACCATCGGTGAGGCGGTAGCGCTTGGCCAGCAGGAGCCGGGGGGGCGGACCGAGGTCATCGTCCATCGGGATCGGAAACAGACGCAAGCCTGCCGATGTGAAGAGCGATAGCGAGTAGGCATACGACGGACATTCGAGGCCAACCGCATCACCGGGCTGCAGCAGGCACGAGGTGATGAGGTGGAGAGCCTGTTGCGCACCGGACGTGACAAGGATGTTTGCGGGAGTGGTCTGGATTCCGTAATTGCTCTCGAACGTGCCGGGCGAGCGTCTCCCGCAACTCCGGCAATCCCCGCGGGTCCGAGTATCCGAGTGGGCCCTTCAGATGAATGGTGTGCAAGACTCGTTGAGCCGACCGTAGGGGAAGAGGTCCGGTGACAACTCTCCTCGAGCGAGGTTGATGACGCCCGCTTGCGTGCTGGTTTCCCGGATGCGCCGAACGAGTGGCAGCGTCGGGCGAAACACGCCTCCGCACATGTATTCATGCCATGACGGTGTGGGACGAACCGGGCGATTTGGCGAAACACGGGAATGTCGTTTTGCCTGCCTGGTTTCCAGTCCATGCGGCCTATCCCTCCTTTTCACATGTACCGATACTACACAAATTGTATTACTCAGAAGACTACCAATTGGCCGGAGACACGACGGCCGAAATTCAGTATGATAGTTAAGGAGTTGACCGACATGTACGTACCGAGCTACTTCCGCCTGAGCGATCCCGATGAAATCACGAGCTTCATCCAAGCTCACAGTTTTGGCATCCTGGTGAGCGCAGTTGACGGGCAGCTCACAGCCACGCACCTTCCTTTTGTCTATGAGCCCGAGCAACAAGTGCTCCTGGCCCACATGGCCAGGGCAAATCCGCAGTGGCGGAACCTGAGTGGCCAGTCGGTGTTGGTGATATTCCCAGGACCGCACGCCTACATCTCCCCCTCCTGGTATCAGGTGCCTGAGTCCGTGCCGACGTGGAACTATGTGGCCATGCATGTGCGCGGAACCTGTACCGTGATCGACAGTGAGGAGGAACGAGCCGACCTGCTCGAGAAAATGGTGCGGTTTTACGAACCGGACTCAGATTTGCCATCCCAAGCTGACAAACCATTCTATCGGAGTCTCATGACAGGGGTTGTCGGCTTTCGCATCCATATCACGAGGGTGGAAGGTGCAGCCAAACTCAGCCAGAACAAGTCCGAAGAAGTACAACAGCGAGTGATTGCCAAGCTGCGCCAGTCATCGGACACGGGCGCTCAAAGCATCGCTAAGTTGATGCAGCAGCGGTTGAACACGTTGAGGGGAGCTGGACCGGTTGGAACTTTATGAAATGACAAGTGGCGAATATGTGATTTCGACAGATCCTGAACGGATCGACATCGAGGTAGTTTACGAGTATTTGCACAATTAAGCGTATTGGAGCACAGGGATTCCGCGGGATGTTGTGGAACGCTCCATCCGGCATTCGCTCTGCTTTGGTATCTACCATGGCCATACGATGGTTGGATTCGCGCGGGTGTTTGTGTTGCCAGAGCACAGGGGGAGAGGATTGTCCAAACGGTTGATTGAGGCTGTCTCCCGTCATCCCGCTTTGCAAGGGTTGCGGCGGTTCCATCTGGTCACTCGGGATGCTCATGGACTGTATTTACAGTTTGGGTTCCGAGTCGTCCAAGATCCGAGCTCGCACATGGAGAGGGTTGAGCCGGCTGCTGTTCTGTATGGTCAAGCGAGCGGCGATGGAGAAGAATGACACAGTGGTTAAGCACTGAAGATGTAAAATCCAATTGTTGGATGAGGTCTCATTGATCTGAATTGTCTGTCCCCCACGGCCATGTCCTATTATCCGCACGTTGGTTTTGAGAAGGCGGATAATGCCTGGGTCATTCGGCGTAGGCGATGAGAGATATCAGAGATGACTTTTCGGTTCTAGGTGACTCAAGGATGAGTGATAACGTTACCTTGTGGAGACTAGTCGTGGATATATCTGTTCTCAACACCTCATCTGTGGGCTGCAATGGACTGGAGGCGACAAGAGTGAATGTACGTATCCGGAGAGCGATTCCGGAAGAAACTTCCATTCTAACCTCTATTCCCTGGAATCCAAGGCTGTATGGGGTTATGACAAGGAATTTATGGAGCAATGTCGTGAAGAACTTACATTGACCTCCGAGTATGTCCGCTTACATGAAGTCTACGTAGCTGAACAACATAATCAAATTGTCTTTGAAGCGGGTTGTCAACTTCCCCTCCCGCTACGGATGGATACGGAGGGAAGGACCGATTTGTGGTCATGCTTCTTACTGGTAGTGGAAAACAGGAAAAGTTGCATTTGGAGATTTCGACAGCTCGCCGCCATGAGGCGTAAGCACATGCCCGTGGCAATCCAAGTCCGAGCGCGAATTGAGTCCAACTTGCTTCGCTTAGAGGGATGGAAAGTAGATTGGGCATCAGCATCCGCTCGTTAAGCGTGTTTAGGATTGGCTTGGATTCGAAATAGGTTTCGTGATCGTGTGACGTTTGACCGGCGAAGACAAAATTACCGATATATTTACCGAGCCCAATGGAACGAGCCGCTGGATCAAGCTTTCAAGATGGGCAATGGAGGACACGACAGCTTTCATGATAAAGCAATCGCTGCCGGTCAAACGGTGACACTCGAGGATCTCATTTATGTGCTGAATGATCTCCGTTAGGCGGTCATAATTACCCCCGACCGTCGTCATGCGGATGAAGACCGTCATCGTTGCCCCGACCTTGTATGGGTCAACGGTTGCATGGTATCCAGTGATGATCCCCGCTTCTTCCATTCTCCTTACACGTTCTGCAACTGCTGGTGCCGACATATTGATGCGGCGCCCAAGTTCACTGTATGACAGACGGGCGTCCCTCTGCAGTTCGTTCAAAATCCTCCAACTGATATCATCGAGCAGACTTTCCAATCGAAAATCGCACCTCGCAATTTATCTCTGATATGCGGTCAAATTTCTTAATTTGCATTTGATATTACATTCGGTTTTGGCCTTTGACAAGATATCTTAAAAGCGCACGTCGTCTTGTTGGTTGGGGGGACATTAATGAATCACCATATCGAAGAAGTATCTACAGAATTCGGGACAAAACGTTCACCCTCGTTTTTGTGGCCCGCTGTGACCCTCCTAATTGGGATTTTTGCAATTGGCATGGATGAACTCGTGATTTCACCGTTGCTGATCGATTTGTCAAACACACTTCATGGTTCATTGAACATCACGGTCCTAGCGGTAAGCCTCTATGGCCTCGCCATTGCCATTTCCGCACCCTTCATGGCTCCGCTGGGAGACCCAATTCCACGCCGCATTCTGATGTTTGGTACATTAGTTACTTTCATAGTGGCGTCGTTGATTTGCGCCCTGGCATCCAACATTCCCGTTCTTCTTGTGGGAAGGGCATTGACGGGATTGGCGGCCGGAGCCTTCGTCCCATCCGCATACGCATACGTGGGTGACAGCGTTCCCGTTGCGCAGCGAGGAAGGGTTATGGGCGTTGTCATGTCTGGTTGGGCGGTGGCACTTGTGCTGGGTGTTCCGGTTGGGGGATGGATTGGTGGGCAATTTGGGTGGAGAGCCACCTTTGTCTCCATCGCTATTCTGGCTGCAATGTCTAGTCTACCTGTTTCATGTTTCGACTTCCGCAAGCTCGCAACATCGCCGATGCACCCGTTTATGCAACAGCAGAATGGAGCCTCATGCGCACCTTTCGGATGGGGTTTCAAATCCCCGGCGTGTCATCATTGATCTTTGTCACATTCTGTGACATGTTCGGCTTTTATGGAGCCTATACCTTTCTCGGGAGTTTTGTTCGTTCCAGCTCTCATTTGGGGAGCGATGTAGCCGGTGGTCTTGTCATGGCATACGGGATCGGATTTGCTGTGAGCCCCGTGATGGGCTATTTCACCGACCGGTTTGGTCGACGCAGATCACTCATTATTAGTCGTTTTGTCGGCCGTTTTAATCTCCCTTCCGTATCTGGGTCAGAGCGTTCCATTTCTGATTCCTGTGCTCCTTATCTGGGGGATTGGGCAAAGCACTGCCCTAACGACCCTGAGTACACTTTTAACCGAAGTGTCCCACGAACATCGGGGAACAGTGATGGAGCTCTACAGTTTCGCAACCAACATGGCAGTTGCCTTGGCTTCTTCGATGATGGTACCTGTATATACGAAGTATGGATATGGATTAGTTACCTCGATATGCGGGGTAGTCACACTGATGGGAGTCGTAATACTGGAGATTTCGGCAATTCGCAAACCAAAGCATACCTCAGAGCGATATGAATGAAAAACCGTCCTCGATTGACTAGGCTGCAATCTATGGATAAGTTGGTGTGAGAGGGAATGGATGGAGGGGCAATCATTAGATGTTGAACAAAGAGAAGGCAAAGCTGGACGCTATCTCGGAATCTTGGCTCTGCTAGTTGCGACCGTCATCTGGGGATCAACATTTGTCATGACACAATCTGTCTTAGGGCAGGCGGGCCCCTTTACGGTCACGGCGCTGCGCTTTCTCTTCGGGCTCGCTGTACTGTGCCCTTTCGCTTACCGGCAAGGCTTTCAAGCCAAGCTCACGGTGAAACCAACTTTCTTGGCATTTGGACTCACAGGCGTGGCGCTCTATTTCGGACTTCAGAACCTGGGACTCGTATTTACCTCCGCAGGAAATGCTGCCTTGATTCAGGCGGGGATTCCTGCCGCTACAGCTATCATCTCCTTTATCTTCTTGAAGGAACGTATTCCTCTCCGACGGCTGGTCGGTATGACCTTGGCCATTGCAGGGGTGGCTTTAGTCAGCAGTACGCCCGGTACGGTTTCCGGTGGTCGGCCGGTTTTAGGAAACCTCCTGATTGTAGGCAGCGTATTTGCATACGGTGCCTACACGGTACAGGGAAGGTGTCTCAGAAATCAGCACTATGCGGCGACGGTTACGACCTCAGCGAGTTTCGTTACTGGGCTGTTTTTGTTAATCCCAGTTGCCGTCATCGAGATGTGTCTTACAGGGTTGCCGAAGATCAGTCTTACGGGGTGGCTCACATTGATATATCTCGGAGTAATAGGCTCCGGTCTTACATTGTTTCTGTGGAACTACGCCTTGCGATTTGTAGAAGCGACGGTTGCAGGCTTATACGTAAACCTGATTCCTGTGGTTGGTCTCGCCTTCGCATGGCTAGGTGGAGAACATGTTCACGTCGTCCAATTGATCGGGGGTGGGATGGCGATTATCGGGGTGTTGATCGGAGACGTAGTGGTAGGTCAAAGGAGTTCGGGGGAGGTACGTAAAGAGTAAACGCTCTGTCTGTGGGAAACATTATTTATTCATACATTTACTACTAATACTCAATTCCATGTGTTTGGGCTCATGCATCTTTTGTGGATTGATTGGGATCCGCATAACCAATACATGCGCCACAGGCGGGCCAGGGACATCGCTTGTTCGGCTTCGTGGATTCAGCCTTGGCAAAACAGGTCTTGAGAGTACTCGTGTGGCTTCTACGCAATTCATCAGCCGACCGAGCCATCCCCCGGTGTGGGGAAATGAATGCTTGAAGCGGCGAGAACTGTAGTCCGATGATGTTTGACACATATATGGTCAATGAGGTATATGGTCAATAAGGCTCTGCGAAGCACTGGGATTTACATACAACTCCAGTAGCTAGATTTAATATCTTTGTGTCGCATGGGCCGTAATTTTGTTTTAAGGCAGCTCGTCGGCGTCCTATTCAGCTCTGATTGACGCCACCGTGAAGCTTGTACGTCCGGATGCACAGCGTGCTTCATTCGGTTCTCCCCATGTACGTTATCATATTAATTCCATACGTGAATCCGGCACCGAATCCAATCATGGCGATTATATCCCCTCTTTTTATCAATCCGTCGGCCAAAGCATCATTCAGCGAAATAGGAATGGATGCGGAAGAGGTGTTTCCATATTTAGCAATATTGATAAACACTTTGTTTTGAGGAAGTCTCATTTTGTCAATAA
>NZ_BCQV01000048.1 GCF_001552255.1 Alicyclobacillus shizuokensis NBRC 103103 | reverse complement strand
CCGTGGCTACAGACCCGAATACGTTGGCAGTTTCAATCCCTTAAAGGCAGTCTAACAACTCATACATCGCCAAGTTCTCTCCGGCGACTTCTTTACGTTTCAATCCCTTAAAGGCAGTCTAACAACTGCTTGTCACCTCGACGTTGTACCAGCCATGGCGAGGTTTCAATCCCTTAAAGGCAGTCTAACAACAACTATATGAGACTGGCAGGCTGTCTCTGAATACGCTGTTTCAATCCCTTAAAGGCAGTCTAACAACCTGGTTCGATGGCTACTCCCGTTGTGCCATATCGAGCAGGTTTCAATCCCTTAAAGGCAGTCTAACAACCGTGTCGGATCCATGATTTCATCTCCTCAGTTTGTGTTTCAATCCCTTAAAGGCAGTCTAACAACCCCCGACCTCCTTCCTACAGAAGAATTTCCACTTCAGCGTTTCAATCCCTTAAAGGCAGTCTAACAACGAGTGTGACGGTTTGCGTCAGGATACTGCCGTAGCCGTGTTTCAATCCCTTAAAGGCAGTCTAACAACGTCTTTCGTCCCGAATCGTTCGCCGCGATACGTTTTGGGTTTCAATCCCTTAAAGGCAGTCTAACAACTGCAGGTTTGGCGGGAGCTCGTTGAGATGGGTTACTACGGTTTCAATCCCTTAAAGGCAGTCTAACAACTTTGATATCGTTTCCAAACTGGCCGCAGAGTTCGATGGGTTTCAATCCCTTAAAGGCAGTCTAACAACGGCCGATGCACCCCGAATGGGTTAGGAGCCTGCGGGATGTTTCAATCCCTTAAAGGCAGTCTAACAACGGAGGATGACATCGAGGACCCGGGCAATTGGGTCAAGGGTTTCAATCCCTTAAAGGCAGTCTAACAACGTGAAAAAGAAGAGGGATTAGAAGAGTTGTTTAGGAGCTTGTTTCAATCCCTTAAAGGCAGTCTAACAACCCGTGATCTGGGTTAGTTGGACATGTTGGTAATACCATGTTTCAATCCCTTAAAGGCAGTCTAACAACGCTGGACAGGCGGTTGTATCGGCTGTGGCACATGTAGTTTCAATCCCTTAAAGGCAGTCTAACAACGCGTGTATCGTCCGTCCCCGGTTTGAATGCCACCCCCAAGTTTCAATCCCTTAAAGGCAGTCTAACAACATCTTCCATCCACGCTGCTCCAGCTCGTGCATGATGGGTTTCAATCCCTTAAAGGCAGTCTAACAACGCGGAAAGATGGTGATGCCGGTATGGATGAAGGGTAGTTTCAATCCCTTAAAGGCAGTCTAACAACGATCGTCCTTTCGCCGGGACATGGACGAGAATCGCGAGTTTCAATCCCTTAAAGGCAGTCTAACAACTCAGCCTCGTTGTTTAAGGATTTGATGATTGCGAATCAGGTTTCAATCCCTTAAAGGCAGTCTAACAACCGTAACAGACGTACAGACAAATGGCTACTTGTCTCCTGTTTCAATCCCTTAAAGGCAGTCTAACAACGCAGTGCTGACGGAGCTTCATGAACTCTACCAGCGGTTTCAATCCCTTAAAGGCAGTCTAACAACCCGCTTGACCAAGCGCCGGAGCTGGCCCTTGAGTTGGAGTTTCAATCCCTTAAAGGCAGTCTAACAACCCATGATCACGACACTGGACAGCCTGGAGCGCCAGCGTTTCAATCCCTTAAAGGCAGTCTAACAACGATTTACATGTGTCAAAATCGGATGTAAAATCCCCAAAAACAGCGCATTGTGATTCCCCAAAAACAGCGGACTAAATTCCCCAAAATCATCGAGATGAATTCCCCACCCTGTGTCGAAAATCAGGCACCGTTCACCATTTGGTGGGAGGTGCCAGACATGAGGGAGAGTGAGAAATTGGAAATTAGAAAGCTGTATGAGGAGGGCGTAAGCATTTCGGAGCTCTCCCGAAGATTTGGACATGACCGCAAAACGATTCGCAAGGCGATCCGTGAGCAAGAACAGGAGCAAACGGATGTGGAGAAACGCAATCGAAGCAAGAAGGTCAAGGGTTACAAGCTGGAGCCTTTCAAGTCCTACATCGAGCAGCGCATGCGTATCGGTGTCTTGAACGCCGAGAGAATCTTCCGAGAGATCCGGGAGCAGGGTTATACCGGCGGAATCACCGTCCTGCGCGAATTCATGCATCCCCTTCGCCCGGTTGTCTCTGCCAAGGCAACCGTGCGGTTTGAAACGGCTCCAGGTGAGCAAGCCCAAATTGACCTGGGTGCGTTTTCTTACTTTGACACGCAGGGGAATCGGCGTACAGTATGGTGCTTCGCCATGGTACTCGCCTACTCCCGCATGCTCTACTTGGAGTTTATCAAAGCAGCAGACCAGTTGCATATTTTGCGGGCTCTGCGAAATGCGTTGGAGTTCTTTGGTGGCGTCCCGCAAACCATTCTCAGCGACAATTGCTCGCCTCTTGTCGTGTCCAATGACGGACGTGGACAGGTTGACTGGCAGCCGGCATATGTGGACTTTGCGAAGTATTACGGGTTTGTGCCCAAGGCCTGCAAACCATACCGGAGCCGGACCAAGGGGAAGATTGAACGGCCGATTGGCTACATTCGGCAGAGTTTTTGGCCGGTCTCGTTCGTGGATCTCGACGACTTGAACCGGCAGGCCGCCGTGTGGCGCGATACCGTCGCAAACGTACGGATTCACGGCACCACTCGAGAGCAACCGCAGGTGCGTTTTCAGTCGGAGACTCTGCAGCCCCTGCCAACCAATCGCTACATATTAGCGCAAACCGGCCTGCGTAAGGTTCTCAACGACTGCCGTATCTCCTGGAATGCCAACTTGTACTCGGTGCCGTGGCAGTATGTGGGACAGTCGGTCCTTGTGCGCGAGTTTGAGACTGGTCACCTGCAGGTGGAGTACGGCGGCCAGGTGATTGCAGAACATCTCGTGCTTCCAGGCAAGCATCTGGTATCCACGAATCCCGAGCATGTTAAGGGGATTCCGTACGGAACACCTGGAGACAAGCGCGACAAAGTGCCGGGGTTTCAGATTGGGCCGGACGTTGAACAGCGAGAGCTGGCGGTCTACGAGGAAATTGCATTGGGAGGTCGAGTGCAGTGACGGACGCGCTGATCCTTGCCAAGGCGGAAGAGTCGTTGCTGGAATTAGGGCTCAAACGAGCGGCTGCGCTATTGCCTGCAAGCGTGGAGTGGGCGGTCAGCCGACAGGCCACATACGCCGAATTTCTTAACCGTCTGTTGGACGCAGAGCTGGAGGAGCGGTACAACCGCTACCTCCAAACGCGCCTGCGCCTAGCGCACTTTCCCTATCACAAGACGCTCGCAGACTTTGATTTCTCGTTTCAGCCGTCGATTGACGAGCGGCAAATTCGGGAATTGGCTACGCTGACGTTTGTCGAGGAGTGCAGTAACGTCATTCTGCTCGGACCACCTGGAGTAGGCAAGACGCATCTGGCGGTGGCGCTTGGGATGGAAGCCGTCAAGCAACGAATGAGCGTCTACTTTGTGACGATGCAGAAGCTTGTCGCAGACTTGCGAAGGGCGTATCACGAGGGACGATTGGACAAGCGTCTGCGCATCTACACACAGCCAAAACTCTTGATTTGCGACGAGGTCGGTTACCTGCCGCTCGACGCCCTGGACGCGGCGAATTTCTTCCGCCTTGTGTCCGAACGGTATGAGCATGGTTCGATGATCATTACATCCAACACTAGCTTCACGAACTGGGGCACCCTATTTGGGGACCAGGTGCTGGCTTCGGCGCTGCTGGATCGGTTACTCCACCATGCAACCACGATTAACATCCGTGGTCACAGTTACCGGATGAAGGACAAGCTCAAGGCAGGGGTGACGCATGCCCTTAAAGAGGAGGTGATGACTGACTAGCCGAACGTGTGTTTGGGGAATCTTGCGCGATGATTTTGGGGAAATGCAACCCGATGTTTTTGGGGAATCCGCCGCGATTTTTTTGGGGAATTTCAAACCGCTGTTGACACATGCCGCGAAATGCCATGATGATGGTCCAGTTTCAATCCCTTAAAGGCAGTCTAACAACCGTCTGCTTGTCCGGCTTGCCCTTTGCGACGTCGTCGTTTCAATCCCTTAAAGGCAGTCTAACAACCACGCTGTATCAGGCGCAGCCGGAGCAGATTCTTGGGTTTCAATCCCTTAAAGGCAGTCTAACAACGAGCCAAAATGGAACGGCTGGCGTTTACTCTTGCAGTTTCAATCCCTTAAAGGCAGTCTAACAACTTTATCGATGCTGGCATGTATGCTTACCCCCTACCCTGTTTCAATCCCTTAAAGGCAGTCTAACAACCTGGGCGTACTTGGCGTACAGTTCGCCCTTCTTGGTGAAGTTTCAATCCCTTAAAGGCAGTCTAACAACGTTGACTTTGTACTTACCGGCTCTTGCATTGCTTTCGGTTTCAATCCCTTAAAGGCAGTCTAACAACCGCAGGACACTGCTCGATCTAGCGCACCGCTACCATCAGTTTCAATCCCTTAAAGGCAGTCTAACAACCTTCAAGCGTGAGCTGGACGCTCTTGGCGACGGCATGTTTCAATCCCTTAAAGGCAGTCTAACAACGAGCTTCTCCAGTTTATCTGCGGTCTCCCGGCTGACGTTTCAATCCCTTAAAGGCAGTCTAACAACCGAATCTGGTAGACTCGCTTGCCGCCGAGCAGGTTGACGTTTCAATCCCTTAAAGGCAGTCTAACAACCGAACGGAAAAAGCGCCTGGCCGACATTGTGGAACCTAGTTTCAATCCCTTAAAGGCAGTCTAACAACGCGTGTCCTACTTCAGCGGGCTCATCAAGCAGGCCTTGTTTCAATCCCTTAAAGGCAGTCTAACAACATTGTTGCGCCTGTTTAGGTGGTACGTAGTCGAAATGTTTCAATCCCTTAAAGGCAGTCTAACAACCTCCCTTGTCGTCGTGTTCGCGTTCAATGCGACGGAGTTTCAATCCCTTAAAGGCAGTCTAACAACAAGGGTATGAGGCTTCGGATCCGCCCTTGGAATTTCACGTTTCAATCCCTTAAAGGCAGTCTAACAACGGGCGAGGAGGCGCAGGGGGCATGACCGAGCAGGAATTAGTTTCAATCCCTTAAAGGCAGTCTAACAACCTCTTGCGGAATCGAAGTCCCATACCCTATCCCCCGTTTCAATCCCTTAAAGGCAGTCTAACAACCAGGTATGCCAATCGCATCCGATGGCCTTCGCTGTCCAGGTTTCAATCCCTTAAAGGCAGTCTAACAACTCACCTGCCCGCTCTATCGACCGCACGAGAGCTGGTGTTTCAATCCCTTAAAGGCAGTCTAACAACACAACCCCGAGTTGGCGCAAAGACTGGTCCATTACGTTTCAATCCCTTAAAGGCAGTCTAACAACCACCCGCATTGGCTAGGAACCCCTTCGCTCCGTCGAGTTTCAATCCCTTAAAGGCAGTCTAACAACGTGCGGGTGCTGTTACCCCTGTATAGCCATGTCGATGTCGTTTCAATCCCTTAAAGGCAGTCTAACAACCATTGATACAGGTGATCTGTGGTATCAGGTCATCGGGAGGTTTCAATCCCTTAAAGGCAGTCTAACAACTTTTGCCGATGGGTATCTATACGAAGGAAGGATCGACGTGTTTCAATCCCTTAAAGGCAGTCTAACAACACAGTCTAGCCGTGAAGTAGCGTTGGTCTAGCTCGAGTTTCAATCCCTTAAAGGCAGTCTAACAACCCTTCCACCCTACCACCCTACACCTACAGAGATAGAGTTTCAATCCCTTAAAGGCAGTCTAACAACGCCGTGTATCGCCAACAGGGCACGATGGAGACCGCGGGGTTTCAATCCCTTAAAGGCAGTCTAACAACGGATATTTTCGTGTCGCTTGGCATCAATATGGACGATTTGTTTCAATCCCTTAAAGGCAGTCTAACAACGGCATCCAAACACCGGTATGCCGGAAAAGAGCGCGTAGTTTCAATCCCTTAAAGGCAGTCTAACAACATACTGCAGACGTTTACCGTTCGCATCGTATCCACCTTGTTTCAATCCCTTAAAGGCAGTCTAACAACGTTCCAGGCTGCGGCTGCGAAACTTGGGGGCTTCGGGTTTCAATCCCTTAAAGGCAGTCTAACAACCGAGCCGCTTGCAACCTATCCGTCCGCCTGACCAATCGGTTTCAATCCCTTAAAGGCAGTCTAACAACGCTGACGCAGCGGGTTTTTGACGAAAGGCTCCGTCAGTTTCAATCCCTTAAAGGCAGTCTAACAACTTCCGGATGGCACCGTCCTGTGCAATCAGGGTCTGAGTCTGTTTCAATCCCTTAAAGGCAGTCTAACAACGAGGCTCAGGCACCTCCGACGGACGCGGCTATCGCGGCGTTTCAATCCCTTAAAGGCAGTCTAACAACGACTTGACAGGGCCGGACACCATCTACGAGGTCTACCCGTTTCAATCCCTTAAAGGCAGTCTAACAACCGAATACCGAGGCCGCGTGTTGAGTGAGAAAGAGATGTTTCAATCCCTTA
This sequence comes from Alicyclobacillus shizuokensis NBRC 103103, assembly GCF_001552255.1. Taxonomy (GTDB): domain Bacteria; phylum Bacillota; class Bacilli; order Alicyclobacillales; family Alicyclobacillaceae; genus Alicyclobacillus_G; species Alicyclobacillus_G shizuokensis. The sequence goes on along the minus strand of NZ_BCQV01000048.1, from coordinate 13,607 downwards.
AAGGCAGTCTAACAACCGCATGGCCCGCGCAGAGTCGGAGATTGCTGCCCTCGTTTCAATCCCTTAAAGGCAGTCTAACAACTGAAGATGACGTACGAAGAGCGCCAAGAACTGCAGGTTTCAATCCCTTAAAGGCAGTCTAACAACGATGCTTGGCGCGCTCTATTTTGTCCGACATCCGGAGTTTCAATCCCTTAAAGGCAGTCTAACAACTGGCCGAAGCAGCGCAGTCGCAGGTTGCGGCAAAGGGTTTCAATCCCTTAAAGGCAGTCTAACAACGTATCGTCGTCACAATCGTTCACTAGGTAACATGCCTGTTTCAATCCCTTAAAGGCAGTCTAACAACTTCACCAGATGAACGAAAGTTGTTGGAGACAGTTCGGTTTCAATCCCTTAAAGGCAGTCTAACAACTGATGGGTGGTGACGTTGAAGTGGACAAGTTGACACGGTTTCAATCCCTTAAAGGCAGTCTAACAACCCTCGCGCCGTAGACATGGTGGTGCAAAAGCTCCACCGGTTTCAATCCCTTAAAGGCAGTCTAACAACTACCAGCCATCAGCTTGCAGTGCGAATGCAACGCGCGTTTCAATCCCTTAAAGGCAGTCTAACAACGTGCGCTCATGTTTGCACCGCCTCTTCCGCAATTGGCTCGTTTCAATCCCTTAAAGGCAGTCTAACAACGGTTTGTGGGAGTCGAACTCAAGCAGTCCTACTACAGGGTTTCAATCCCTTAAAGGCAGTCTAACAACCTTGACCAAGCGCCGGAGCTGGCCCTTGAGTTGGAGTTTCAATCCCTTAAAGGCAGTCTAACAACTAACGGCGAAGGGACACTAGTTGTTAGTGACGACACATTGTTTCAATCCCTTAAAGGCAGTCTAACAACCCATTTTTTCCGCATAGGTGTCCTCAAGTCAAACGGCTGGTAAATTGTAAGAAGCGGTTACTGCTAGGTCCATGATACCGAAAAACCCTTGCTGTAACAACGAATGTGATTGTTCCCGCGCTGTCGTCGATCTTTCGGGATTTTGACGCGACCGCAGATCGACGACGGCCAAGCGATGGCTGACGTAGATGTATGGGCCGTATTTCCGTATTTCAAAGAAAGCGGTCCTCTCCGCCCTTCTGGACGCCCATGCTCTCACGGCTCGTGTAACGTGTCGAGCGGAATATATAAAATAGAACCGAATCATCCTCCGGTGAGATAATAGCGGCTAACTTTCGCTTGAGCTCTTCAAACCCCGCTTTTGTAATTTCACCCTCTAGAACTGAATTTTGAACCCAATAAAGGTAACGACGGCACGTTTTTAAGACCTTCGATACTCTTTTCACATTCACGTCATACACAACGATAACAAACACCTTACACCCTCCCCACATATTACCATCGAGCAACAAAAGGAACATACGCTTTTTCCCCAAGGAGATGCTTCTCCAATTTATAGAGTTCCATACGAATCAACCGTCGATAGGATACCGGTCTCCCCAATTCACGTGGTTGTATAGTTTGCTGTAAACGCTCGTCCCATTGCTTAATAAAGATAGCGCGCCCAGTGTCATTGAGAAGAACTCCTCCTGATCCCTTTACAAAGTGAGAGGGTTTCAACATTCCCTTTCCCACTAGAGTGAAGATGATCCTGTCGACGAGTATTGGCTTGAATATCTCAGCCACGTCCAGGTTAAGAGTAAAACGCCTGAAATTGGTAGCATGCAAGTAGCCAATGCGCGCGTCAAGGTGCGTTTTATAGATCTCACTGAGCACCGTCGTATATAGCATGGAATTTCCGAAACTGATCAAGGCGTTTAGCGGATTCTTCGGAGGACGCTTCGTTCTCCCCTCGAATCGAAAACCTTTGTCTTGAAGAATCGCATCAAACGCTCCGTAATATGCCTCGCGAATATTTCCTTCAATTGCCATCAACTGAGTGACATCCTCGTATTCATCAATAGCAGACAGTAGGGATTCAATCCGTTCAATTGGCCCCGCTACGTCTCGTTCACGACTTTGGTAGTACTTTAAAACCCTACGGATATTTTGTGCGGAACCTTGAATAAACCGGCGAGCTATCTCCGCCCGTAATTTTACATTGAGATAGTGGCTGGCCTGGCGAAGTATCATGTCGCCCGACACGATATGCTCTCGAGGATATATGGTACCCGCATAGTAACCATGATGGTTGAAATAGTGAACCAAAGCTTCGTTTTGGGATAGAAAATTCAGTACTTTAGAATTAAATATTACTTCGCCGAAGAGGAATATATCCCGGACTGTTGTAACTGGGATGAACTTCTTTCCCTCTTCGGTCTCGAAAAATAAGGTGTTGTCCTTTCTTTTCAACTCGCCATTGGAGAAAATGTATACGCTCTTCTCAACCATAGGTCCTCCTCCATATTCTGCTGCACAGGAACACTGAAGCTATGCCCAACAAAACTCGGCATAAGCGCACTGCCGGCATACAGGAATTCGTGTTGGCGCCGGTGGAGATCCTTGAGCGAGTAACTCCCGAATATGGGACAAAGTACGCACAATTTCTGCCTTCTCAGATTCGCCCAATGTAACGCGAATGACTCTCTTCTCCTCTGGAAAGTGCAACTCACCTACCGCCTCTATCCCTTCCTCGTGGAGCTGATACAGATAATAGAGCAACTGCATTCGCGCCGAATGTTCATGCCGAGAACTTTTCTTTACCTCATAAACAACCAATTGTCCATCGCGTCTTACCAACCGATCCATTTTTCCGCTGCCCAAATCGGCCTCTTGCGTGGCTCTGGGAAACGACTGTTCATGGATCATGCGCCCCAAGCGAATGTTGTCGTCATCCTCGTTGGGCGTAAGCTGGCGTGACATCAACCAAGCTTCGCGAGGACAGACATGAAAATACCAGACCAATGTGCCGGTTACAGGTATATCTTTGATCATTCCGTCCATCGTGCCCCCTCCGTTACAACATAAGTTGGATATCTTCCGGATGATAGGCCAGCCCTGTCACCGGGTGGTAATACTCGTGCCCATTCCCCACGCCAGGCAGGTACCACAACCCTCCATCTCCAGTTGGCTGTGCACCTAATGACATGGCACGCTTCGCGCGCACGGAAAGAATGTAGCCATGAAACTCTGCCTTCCGTCGCAAATACGTTTCCTGACGCCGACGAAAATCCAGCTCGTGTACAACGTCTGTCTGGTACCACGTCCATAACTCTGCGGCTGACTCGTCACATTCTACGAAAAGATTTACATACGACGGATACTCGGTGATTAAATGAAAGTCACAAACCGCCAACCCGTCACCTTCTTTTCCTGGGGAGAAGTCAAGATTGGCGGCCGAGCGCCAGATCTGCTCCGAGTCTCCCTTGGATATGGTGTCAGCCAGCGTCTCAAAATAATTTGTCACGAGCCGGGGTAACGCAGATTCCGGTATCACACCTGCCCCAGAGCCACCCAAATGTTTGTCCAACGTTCGAAGTGTAGCTTCCGACTTAAAGGCCTTGTAGACCACTTCCATCGAACTGCGCGCTCCAGACTCGCGCAGGAGCTGAAATACGCGCACCTCCCCCCTGTCGGATGAAGCGTTGTTGCGATTACACCGGCCTGCCGCCTGCACTATGGAATCGATCGGTGCCAATTCTCGGTATACCACGTCTACGTCCAGATCGACCCCCGCTTCGACAACCTGCGTAGCTACAACGAGAACGGGATGTCCGGCTCTACTTGCAGCGACGATCTCCTCAACACGCTTCCTGCGTATAGCCGGCACCACGTTCCCAGACAAGTAGCTTAAATGTTCCACAGTGCCTCGTAATTGCTGCTCAAGCCGCTGAAACACCTCTATCGACGTATGAATCGTGTTGAAGATGAGCAAGTATGACTGATCACGCCGGAATCTCTGCAGAAAATCGTCTATAAACTGGTCTAGGGATACGGGTGAGAGATCCACGTACAGATCAACCCGATCCAATTGTTCAAATAAATCCTGCACTTCCTGAGGCTCCCCAGCCAATTCGACGGCTCCGGAGACCAATAGTCGGGGCTGGGTCGCCGTCATCAGGATGACCTTCATCCGCAATTCTTTCACAGCGGTAGTCAACAAATTGCCAATTAGGGGCCAGTATTCGGCAGGTAAACTCTGCACCTCATCCAGGATCAAAATCGAATTAGCCAAACGATGCAAACGTTTCAAGGCACGATTTCGATAACCCAACAACGTATCAAACAGTTGCACAAACGTGGTTACAACACATTCACTATCCCATCCTTCCTGCAGCATCAAGGCATCTTCGACCGGCAGCTCAACGCCATCGCGTTGAGCCTTGACAGGGGCCAAGTGGTGATGCATCATCACATATTGATGTTCATTGCCGCTGAAGGCATCCAGACTGCTCAGGACGCTTCTGAGTACCTCATAATTTTGATCGATAATGCTCGTAAATGGCATTGCATAGATGACGCGCGGGACCCCTTGTCCTGTGGCTTGACCGTGATTTCTCAGGTACATCGCTGCTGCGAGGGCAGACAGGGTTTTCCCGCTCCCAGTCGGGGCAGTCAGTGTGAACAACCCGTTTTCGCAAAAATCTCTTGCGCGCTGGCGAACCCTCTCGTACAGCCCCCGTCGCACAGTGGCCATGCCATGAACCCCTCTAAATCTCTTTGCGACATAGTCATCCACAATGGTGGCAGGTATATCCACACGTGTGGAAGTGACAATGTGTGCGGCATCGCGCTTGTCTCCATCAATCAACGCCGAGAAGCATCGAAGCAACCGCAAGAACACGGGGTGGCCCTTCATGTCAGCCGTACGACGATACGAACGCGCATCCTTGACCAACCGACTAAATGTCTTCCACCAGCCATCTTCAACAAATTCCTGCACATGTGGAACGAAACCCTCGGGCAGCAGATTAGGCAATCCATAAGCTGCCCTGCCTAACTCGGCAGCGACATCGCTCATATGCGTCGCCAGATCGCGCACTTGGTGGGACGCTTTGAACAGCGGATCGGAGAGTTGGTTTGTTATCTCAAACGGATCCGCTGCACGCATGCATTGCCTGCCAATGTCTACGTCGAGATTGGCCAGGTCTCCATGATGATGCTTAATCACCAGATAGATGAGCAGCGGGTCCCACTCATGCAGCCACTGATAAGTGTCCAGAACCCTATACGCCTCAAACGCACCGTATAATGCCGATATGAATGAGTGTTGCTGAAAACCCTTGGGGTGAACATGGCCGGTGACAAGATAGGTTTGAAAGTAAGACGTAAACTTGCCAAAGTCGTGGCACAAACCCGATAGAGCTCCAAATCTCTGCAGACTCGCATCACGGTCGGCCAATGCTGCGGCTGCAGCATTGGCCACCGCTTGTAGGTGGTCGGATAGACGAGTCCGGCGAGAGATCCGTCCATCGGCTTCACACCAGACGTGAGAATCGTAATCCCTCACCTTAAAGACTCACCGTCCTCAGCAAAGGCTATGACTTCCGAATGGCCGTCTGTAAAATGCAATCGCCAAGCTGGGGAGCGCAATCGCAAAGGCATGGGATTCCCAGAACGTTCCAGAATAAATTCCCGGCTCCAACCGTGAGTGCGATGTGGTCCGAAGCTGTATGGCATCAGGTCCTTGACCGCTTCAACAGGCTCTCCCATGTTATCGTCAAAACCGGAGGCCCAGCCTGCCACATCATCCAAAAGGCAAGGGGTGACGACATCGATATCCGTTCCCGCGGGAATAAGTTGCAGGCGCTCAGCGGTAACGAGTTCCACCCAGTGCAAGGACGCAAGCATGGAAGCCGTCCCCAGAGCAACTGGATAGACCGGTTTATGTTCGGCTATCCGTTCCACCAGCTCGCTCATGACGGCTGAGTCCCTATGGGAGAAATATATTCTGTACGTTAGGACGCCCTCCCCCGTTTGCGGTATGACCAGTTCCGTGGGCACCTGGGTATGGCCATTGGACCCCGACAAATCTGATGGAGATTTCACAAACAAGTTGTTTATCGTTTGCATGACGGTACGCACAGGCGTACGCAGGGACACAGTCAACCAAGAGTTTCTTGGTCCGAGCTGCTCATAATAGGAATCCCGCTCCAGCCCCAATATAGCGGCTACAATGCCGCTAAGCGTCGTTCGCGGAGGCACCAAGTACGTGAGAGAAGAGGAATTCGTATGAACCTTGCGGAAATGGGCCATTCTCCCGCTCATTTCAAAGACCACAATGCCATCGGGAATGGTCATGAGCCCGTCACTCTCGCACCGCTTTCAACTGCAATCACCTTTCCAGGAACGAGTTGTTCCATCACTGTAGCCAGAGGCGCCGCTTTTTCTTTATACAGGACTGAGAAATCAGGGTGCTGCCAAAGATGAACAGCTGCAATGCGTTCCTGATAAGCGAGAACGCGTTCCACAAGCCGGTCAACGTGCAGCCGGACATCCCCTGTTTCGCGCAAATTCTCCTTCTCCTCCAGATCGAGAAGTTCACGCCAATCGCCCAGGATAGTCCGGTCATCCGTGTACTCCACACGAAGATAAAGCCGCGGGTACTGTCCGATCTTGCTGCGGGTGGTCTGCAATGGAATGGCCTCCACCAAAGCTTGATCCAACCAGGCTAGATCCTCCGGTTGCAAACGCGTGAGTTCTGCGCGTTTCCCGCTGACGACACCGGCAAACGCCAGTAAGGAATAGTAGACCCGATAATCTTTGCCAAATGTGCCCTGACTTTTTTCCTCCTGCGAGCTGAACCGGGAGCTGATGGTATAGGAATTCACCAGGTCGACATGGTTTAACGAATACCCCCACGTAAACTGCACAGGTCCCGTGACCTGAATGGAAGAACCAGAACCTGCTGACTCACCCTTGATGGGCATGGTCGCCCCGAACAAACGAATGTCAATCAACCTGTCCAAAATCACAGGCAGGTCGGCGACGGTCGGTTTCTTGTTGCCACCCATGACACTCTGCAACCGCTTGTCTGCTGTCACAACCTCGCCTTGTTTTGGTTGCGCAACATACAATTCGTGCCCCATGTCCTGAAGATAATCCCGGATGTACCGTTTGAGGCGCACGTCGCTCACCAGGTTGCGCCTCGCCTGATAGTCCATGCGAGGACGATTTTCATCGTCCGGATCGCCGTTGGGATTCGCCAATTGCGCGTCGTACAAAAACAGCAGTTCACTGTTGTTCATTTCGGTGTCCTCCTTAGTATTTTGTACAATGGATTATGATTCTGAATTCCCGACCAAGCTTTCTGGCGTCTGTGTATTCTGCCTCCGGTGAGAAAGAATCTGCTTGCGTCGGTAGGCAAAGCCGGTGAGAATGTAGAATACAGCTTCCTCATCGGTCAGCCTGTACTCAGCCTTCCAGCGTGGCGGATTGGTCTCCAGGGCTTGGGCAAAAGCAAAGTGCATGCGGAACAACGCTTCGGATTCGGTTGACCACTGGAATAATTTGTATTGCTGGAAAGCTTCCTCAATCTTTCCAACCAAGCGAATCACGTCAGCCGCACTCATACCCCGATAATTGATCTTCTCCAACACTGGCATGGTCTTGAGATTGTTGTTCCATTGCGCGGTGGCCACGCTGCATACAGCCGCTCCCAACCAAAACAGAGCCTCCTGAGAGGCACGATACCCAACCTGCCTGAGGAAAGCGTCTGCATCCAAATGAGTGTCTCGCTGCACATCTTTCTCCTCCCTATGAAACGGAGATCCCATGAGCTGCTTCAGGTCTTGCAACATCGACAGAACCATATTCGCCAACAGAACGTCATCGCTCAGACGAGATAATTCAAATCCAGCCTGCGGCACCATGACATTCGTGGAGGCGTAACGGCCAAAACGATGAATCTGTATCAATTTGCAGAAGGACTCCATCAGGGTTCGGTACGATATCGCTTGTCCCGTCAGCAACGCGTCAAACAGTTGCAGCACGCGCCGGTACTCTTCACTCCGATTCGTCCGCGTGACAGGAATGAGACGGTACAGTGCTGTGAAATCAGGCGTCCAGCGGATGCGTTCCTGGTTCGTGCCACGAGGGCCAAACAGGTCCTCACCTAGTCGCTCATACCGTCGAAAGGCGCGACGCAACTCCTGGAACCGAGTTCGCGGGACGTCCCGAACTAGGTTATACAGGCGCAGCTCCGCGTTGTTCCATACATGAAGCAACAAGTTGACTACATAACCGAGGTACCCGTATTCTTCCTGATCCGCTTGTATCTCGTCCTCCAGGTCAGCGATGCCCGCGAAGTTCACAACGGATTGGACCTGATGACGAACGAGCCTGGTCCATGCCCGGGGGTCTATCTCGGATGAACTTGGACCTAGAATCTCAGGAATGACGTAGAAACGCAGGTGACCTATTTGTGTTCTCATGTGGCCGTGCACAAACGCCTCCGCGGCCAGGAGAGCCTTGTAACACGTGGAGCAGACAACCAAATTCCGGTTGAACCTCTCCCTCCGCACGCCGCTGGCGAATGAAATCTTGTCCGTGTTGTAGTACTTGAATTTCATGCGCGTAAAATTGGCTGTGACCAGGTCCTCTGCCCCGCATGCTGAACATATGCCTGGCGAAGCTTCCTCCTTGAAGATATTAAGAATTCTGTCATGTACCACTAGCTCGCGGTAATCCGGATGATCTACAATTCGTTTCCCATCGATGCATAATGACCACAGCACGACGCGGTTGCTGCTGATATTGGCCGCTTGCATAACCCGTTTTTCTATATCCGGGATAAACGTTTTCCCGCGAATCGTTTCCTCCGGGTTCGTTTGCCGGGAGTCCACCACTTCTTTCCATTCATCCGGGTGCAGGAAACCAAGCGCAACGAGATCGAGCACATAACGATAGCGTTTCTCTACGCTCCGTTGTGGCCCTAAATCTACCATCCAATGCGCTTGGATATCTGAAAGTGTAGTTTTCAACGACGAACCGTCGGGAAGCATCTCTTGTAAGTTCACCATTGTCTGCGATAGAATATATTGGAGGGATTTTGTCGTAGCAGTCCATTGCGGGCTGTTTGGACCTGCCGCGTTCCCAACCCAGAGCAATTCCTCGGCAAGGCGCTCCCTGTCACTTTCCCGACACTCAACTTTTTGGAACTCCAACTGCGGACGGTGAGTATCGATATTGACCCAAACGATGTACGGGTCTTTTCCCTGTACTGACGGCATGGGCTGCACCAATGTCAGGAGAAGATCGTCCTCACCACGGACCAACATGCTTCCCAAGCGCACCATAGCATCGAGCATTGGCTCACCTCCCTCGGGAAAAGATGTCAATCATGCCAAATCCACCTGAGTTCTTCATCCCGACCCCCGCATTCCAAGCCAATTCCAACATTTTCCTTGTTCCTCGCAGTCGGAAATCACCGTCCCATCCGTGAACTGGTGTGTCTTGGTAGAGGATGATTCGCTCCTTGAGGCTGTTTTCGTCTACCGGGATCATCTCAAACTGAGCATCATCGTCGGTGATGTCCATCCCCAATGCTGTAGCCTTCAAAATTAGATTCTTGCGAAGCAATGACGTGAACTCAGGGGTGCCCGGACGATAGTAGTGTGTAAACTTGCGTCCGTCGGGTTGTTTCACGGTCCTATACACAGTGATAGGCGACAGCAGACGAATCTGGGATTGCGTTGTGGTTCCGGTATAGGTCTCGAGCCTGACAGCCCCCACTTGTACCTCCATCCCTCCCAACAACACATGCTTTGCTTTGAGAAGAGACATGGAAAAATCGTAGATGAGCTCGTCTAACGCGCTGGCCACCGTCCAACGGACTGGCCCGTGAAAGGTGATGGTTTTTGATTTACGGTCCATCACGTACGGTCCTTCCAAGCGCGAAAACGTAAAGAGTTTTACCGGCTTGCCTTTCACCCTTCGCAAGCCTTGGTCGTGTAACACAGTCCGATATGGCGTGTTCAGGTAGCTGTACCACACGCCCGCCAACAAGTGGTTGTATTGAAGAGGCAGGCGCAGGGGTGTCTTGCTGATAAACTCGAGCGAGATCCGCATCCATTCACCTCCATTCAGAAGAAACTGATATAGGAATTATAGCATCATTATACTTCTATATTGAAATCTGAATAAAACTTTCTAGATATAGGTGTCTGAAAAGAGAAATCAAAACACACTCGTGACAACGATGGAGTCTATTTACGGAAATTGTCTTCCCTTGAGCTTAGCAGGCTGTATGATACAATCGCCCTCTTCACGAGAGTCGGTTGTCTCCGTATCCCCTGCTGCTTCCCGACAATTCCTGTCTGCCTGGACAAAACCAAGAGTAAATCCCCAGGGTGACAGATCACGTCACGGAACAAAAGTTCGCCTATGAATTTCGCCGCCTACTTGAGAGCGACATCACCTGTGGCCGCAGCCACGAATAACGCGCATAAAAAGCAAAAAAAGAAGCTGCCCTTTCACTTCGGGCAGCGGGGCACAACCCACCAGTCAAGTGCCGCCTTTCCCTAAAACGCGATGGACCACCCTTGGTAGGGTCCCTTCGCCCCACGGAGCCCAGAACGAGGAAAACACCGTCCACTTCAAATAAATGGATATTCCCAAAACCGCCAAGGAGGCCAGACAAACCATATAATCCAGCCTGCTGAACTGGGTGGCGCTGTACCAGGTGCGCGTCTTGCTCCGCCCAAACCCCCGCAGCTCCATAGCGTCCGTCACGGTTTGAACCCTATCCAGGCTGGAGAACACGAGCGGGACGACGATGGCCGCCATTCCCTTGGCTTTCTTCCATATCCCCAGGCGATTTCCGGTCAGGTCAAGTCCGCGAACCTGTTGTCCATACGCAATATGTTGGAATTCGCGCTGCACGGTGGGCAGGTAGCGAAGGGCTATGTTGAGGGCGTAGGCGATTTTATACGGGAGCCCGAGTCGGTGCAGACTGCTGGCAAGACGCCCAGGATGTGTGGTCAATACAAACAGGATGGCCATGGGAAAGATGGCCGCGTACTTGATCATGAGCATCAGGCTGTACACGAGCATCTCTCGGGTCACCCGCACGGGCCCAACGGAAAGCAGCACGTGCTGGACGGGAAAGTAACGCCCAGCGTATCCAGGAGTCAACACGTTCGTAAGCACGGCCGTCAGCAAAACAAACCCAAACAGCGTGAAAACCATCGTCCGGATCTGCGAAAACGGGATGCCTGACGAGGATATCAGCCCTATGCCCACCAGCAGAAAAACGGCCAACACCCGCATGTCGATGAAAAGAAAGATCGAGGCGGTCCAGGCGCCTAAGAGGACGATTTTCGTACGTCCATCCAATCGGTGCAGGAATGATTGCCCAGGGTGGTACTGGAGACTAAGCAGTTTCACCTGATGCCTCCTCCCGTTCGATAAATCGCCGAATGAGGCTCTCCGCCTCGTCAGCCATGCCCAATCGCTCGGCGAGCCGATACAGGCTTGTCACCTGCAGTCCCGCCTCCATGAGCAAGGATTGATCGCTGAAGACCTTGGAGACGGGCCCGTCCCCCCGCAGGCGCCCGTGGGCAAGTACCAAAGCCCGGTCCGTGTATTCCAAAGCCAACTGCATGTCATGGGTCACCACCAGCATGGCGATGCCTGCCTTGGCAAGCCTGGAGATGAAGTTCATGATCTCTCGCGCGTGCCGATAGTCCTGGCCGGCCGTTGGCTCGTCCAATATCAACATGCTGGGGCGCAGGGCCAACGCAGCGGCAATTGTAAGCCGTTTCTTTTGGCCGAAACTCAACGCGTGGATGGGCCAATGTCGATAGCCCGCCAGGTCGCAGATGCGAAGTGCCTCCTCCACCCGCTGCACGACCTCGGCCTCCGCCAGCCCCCAATTGCGCGGGCCAAACGCCACCTCGTCAAACACCTTGTCCTGGGACAGCATGTGATGCGGGTTTTGCATCACGTACCCAATCGCCCGCCCGTGCTCGGTCACCGACCAACCATCCGTCTTCTTGCCGTGGATACGGACGCTTCCGTGCCGCGGTTTCAAGATCCCCAAAAGCAAGTGGCACAGAGTCGACTTTCCCGCCCCGTTGTGCCCCAGCAAGGACACGCGTTCACCCGGATAGACGGAAAACGAAACGTTGTCCAGTGCAGCATGACCACCCGGGTACGCGAAGCCCAGGTCGCGAACCTCTACCACCGGCGGCTTTGGCGAAGGGACGGGGGCTCCCCGATTCAGGTCTTCCTCTTTCCGGGGGTGCGTGGCCCATTGAACGGCGCGCTGGACCGTGCCGTCCCTAGGCACCTGGTTGACGGTGACAGGCACCGATTCCGCGTCATACGTGGCCCCCATGCGCTCAAGCGCCTCCAGGTACAGGGGGAGGCGAATTCCCGCTTTTTCCAGCCGTCCTGAAACCAGCATCTCCGCGACGCTCAAGTCCGCCTGGATGCGTCCGTCGTCGATGAGGATGATCCTGTCCATATCCATCGCCAGGACATCCTCCAGACGGTGTTCGATGATTACCACAGTCTTGCCCGACCGCCTGTTCAATTCGTCGATGAGCAGCATCATCTGCCGGCCACTCTCCGGATCGAGATTCGCAAGCGGTTCATCAAACAGGAGGATGTCCGGCAGCATCGCCAGCACGCCCGCCAAGGCCGTTTTCTGTTTCTGCCCGCCGGACAAATGGTGCGGGCTCTGCTCTCGATGAGGCCACATTCGCACGACATCCAGCGCCTCCTGCACGCGCTTTTTCATCTCGTGCAACGGCATGGCTTGGTTCTCCAAGGCAAATGCAACATCCTCGGCGACGGTCAGGCCGACAAACTGGCTCTCCGGATCCTGCAGGACGGTGCCCACGCAATCGGCGATCTCACTGATGCGGGCCCGCGATGTGTCCTTGCCTGCAACGCGAATTGTCCCCGAAAGGCGGCCGCGAAAGCTGTGCGGAATCAACCCGTTGATGCATCGGGCCAAAGTGGACTTGCCCGATCCGCTCGGCCCGACGATGAGTACGCGTTGACCCGCCCGAATCTCCAGGCTGACGTCCCGTAAGCTCGGGTCCGCCAGGCCAGCGTACGTGAACGTGACACCGTGAAGTGAGATGACGGGTTGCTGACGGTCACGAAGCGCCAACTTGCAGATTCTCCCCGGTCTTTCTCCGCCTTGACACCGCCGCAAGCAAGGCCAGGCCCAAGGTGACCACCCACGCCGAATTGACGAGCGCAGGAATCAGCGCCCACGACACCACCGCGGTCAGAAACGGCGTGCCGGTCGCCCAGTCAATCAAGGACGGCAGGACAAGTCCCACAATATTCCCGGCAATGTTGAGCACGGCAATCAGGATGTAATGCTTTCCTTTGACCAGGCCGCGGTCTAAGTCGAAGTCGCTGAAAAGGTAAATGAGTCCGGCAATCAGACCGATGATGCCATTGCCAATTTCCCAGTGCGGATAGATCTGGCCCGCCAGCAGGTCGGTGAGAAACGACCCAATGGCCCCCGCGAAGAAGCCGACCAGGGGTCCATACCACGCAGCCAGGAGTGTGAGGATGACAATAGCCGGCCGCAAACTATTTCCAGATACTGGAATGAAATTCGTGGCGTAAGACAACAGTCCGTATAACACCGCTCCAATCCCTATCACAACCACGCGCTTGGTACTGATGCGCCATGCAGACTCCTTTGTGGACAATGAGATT
>NZ_BCQV01000047.1 GCF_001552255.1 Alicyclobacillus shizuokensis NBRC 103103 | reverse complement strand
TAACTATTCCACAGTCTAATGCCCACGCCATCTTCTGGGCAAGCATCACAGTCGAAGTTCACCTTGTATAGTCACGACAGCTGATCCGCCGACACGAATTTCCGGTTCCATTCCAGGTAGAATATCTACATGAACTGTCCCAGGTCGTCCCATCACGTCCCCTTGTGCTATTCGCAGCTTGTGCCGTTGTGCACGATCAAGTATACCCTCAAGAACTAAATAACCTGCTAAGGCTCCGTTTGCTGCACCTGTGATTGGATCCTCTGGAATGCCGACCGCAGGACCGAAATCTCGAGTATAGAGGTCGTAAAGATCGGGATCACAATCAAATGTAAACAGATGGGTGGTCACTGCGTTCTGCCGTGTGTTTACCTCGGCTAGTTCTGTTAAAAGAGGTCTAGCCTCGTCAATCGCTTTACGTGACGCTAACGGGACGAGCAAGTGCCAGTTACCCGTGTATCCAAGTCGGATTGGAAGGTTCCGGTCTAAACTAGTCACATCTACTCCTAACAAACGAGCGACTTCCTCGGCGCTTAAATCAATGTGCTGAACTCGGGGTGAAATTTGCCGCATAAAAACTGTCTCTACATCGCCATTTTCCTTTGTGGTCCATTCCACTGGGACGATACCGACATTAGTCTTAAAAACCAACTGAGCTTTCTGTTTGGCCCAACCGAATTCTGTCGCCAATAACCACGAAGCACCTACCGTCGCGTGGCCGCAAAAGTCGATTTCCGAGGTCGGCGTGAAGTAGCGTACGCGGAAATCAGCGTCGGAGTCGCCACGAAGCAAGAACGCTGTCTCAGACATATTCAATTCTCTGGCAATACTTTCCATCTCCTGGTTTGTGAGACCAGCAGCATCAGGAACCACTCCAGCTGGATTCCCGCTGAACGGGACGGTTGTGAACGCATCTACATGGTAAACTTTCACTTTTCTCATCGATGACACTCTCCCGTCACTTGTTTTCCATTTCAATAGTACTCTAAGTTTCATATGAAAATAATAAAATGAATCACAATTCGTGATTCAAAAAAAGAGGGGGCGATATGGATATCAATGCCTTCAAGGTGTTTCGGACGGTGGCAGCAGAGACCTGTGTTGACGGTGACTGAAGGTGGGCGGAAATAGCTTGGCACCAGAATTGTATGCCTCTACAAACGATCTACAAATCCTCTACAAATCGTATTCAAAACATCTGAAACATGTCCCGTAAAATCAAGCTCTGACGCGCTATTTATCGCTCATTGATCGTCCCGAATGGGACTAAATAGCCACGCCCTCATGGTGTCAGCCTTAATAGGAGGATCTCTGCCAAACGATGATGATCCAGCCTTGATGCGATAGACATGCTACTTCTCCCAGTATTGAATCCGTTATTTTGTTGGTGTCAGCTGCTCGTAAGGTATGTACCCTTCCTGGCCCTGGTACGCACCAGAGTCTATCCGGATGTGCGCGACTCCGCTAAAGGAAAGGTCTTCGACGTACACTTTTGTTTGTGCTGGTATCTGCAGAACCTCACCCTTATTGACCATGTCCTGAACATGCTGCGTGTTGTTGGTACTCACGTAATTTTGGAGTTCCTTCAGGGCGTCCTGAGTCGTTGCAACCACGTCATCAGCTGTATTGACGACAGCGTTGTCGCCGGCCTCAACATGCTGTGTGGACGTATTCGATGTTGTTGACGAAGAACCGCAGCCTGCCAATGAGAGAATCATTGCCGTAGCCATAAAAGGGGCACTGATTCCTTTTGCCCCTTTCATATACCAATCACCCCGTTTTCTTTTAGTTCCAATATAATTATCCATCCGATAAGAGTAAAGAGTGAAAATAGAGGGTGGTGGTGTGCAGACCCGCTGGCTGTGGGCGACCATCTCAGCGACCGAACCGGAACCCGTGGAGCCACCAAGCTGGCAGCCTGGGCCGAAGCGGGTCTTTTTCGTTCCCAATCCGTTCCCAACCCCACACCTACACGGACATTCCATTAAATTCCCAAAAACAAAAATCCCTTGCGCGGCAAGGGATTTTGCGAATTTTTGATGGAGCGGATGACGGGACTCGAACCCGCAACATTCAGCTTGGGAAGCTGACGCTCTGCCAATTGAACTACATCCGCACAGCCGTTTACAATGTGTAGTATAAACACCCTCCTGGCAGAATGCAAGTGCTGTTGGGTTGGAACTCTTCACCAGAAAGAGAAAGGGCTGCTTATGTACACTCTTCGCGTCGGACCGGATGGCGCTGGGCATATGATCAAAACCGTGTTACAACATGAACTTCGGATGTCCCGCAGGTTGCAACGGGCGCTCATCAAGTCTGGCGGAGTGAGCCGCAACGGACAGCCGGCTCGCTTGATTGACCGCGTCGAGGCAGGGGATTGGCTGACGGTGGAGTTGCCTGCCGAAGTATCCAGTCTCATGCCTGAGCCGATGCCGTTGGACATCCGCTATGAGGACGCCGAAATTCTGGTCGTCAATAAGCCTCCCGGAGTGTTGGCCCATCCAAGCGCCCATGAACGAAGCGGATCGCTCCTGGCCGGAGTCTTGGATTATTTGCAGCCGCACGGTCAAGTGGCCCACACTGTGCACCGTTTGGACAGGGACACTTCTGGACTCTTGATGTTTTCCAAAACCTCCCACAGTCACCACTTGTTTGACATCGCCTTGCGCGAAGGTGCCGTGCACCGGGCGTATTTCGCCATCGTGCATCGCTTGACGGAGGCAGCTTTTTCGTCAACCCTCCCTGGGCCTTGGCAGACGATCTCGCTGCCGATTGGACCCAATCCGTCTCGTCCGTCGCGCCGTATTATTTCCGCGGACGGGCAGGAGGCGATTACTCACTACCGCGTGGTGGGACAAGCCGGTCGCCTGGCGGCTTTACAGATCCACCTCGAAACCGGACGAACACACCAAATCCGACTGCATTGCGCGGCTATGGGCATGCCGCTCGTCGGTGAGGCAGACTATACAGCGGACTACAGCATCATGCCCGTCGCCAAGACCGAGCCGGTTGCGTTTCCAAGGCAGGCGCTGCATGCCTATCAACTGACCTGGACACATCCGGTGGACGGCACGCAGAGACAGGTGCAGGCGGAGCCGCCCGAGGATATGCGACGCCTGTGGACGGATGAAGGCGGCGACGATGCGTTGTGGGCGTGGGCCATGTCATTGCCCCTTGAGAAACCAGTCTGATAAGATGAGTTGAGATGCTAGCTTTCAGATTGCAGTGCCTTTCCACTCCAGGGCGATGCTCGGAACGCCCAGGGACGGGCCAAGGAACGAGGGGTGAAGGAGTGACCGACAAGAACCATCGGGAGGAGCTGCTGTGGATTCTCGAGGGTCATGGCGGACCCGGATTTGAGCAGGATGTGGCCCGTCGAATTGAACAGGTGTTTTTGCGCTACACCTCCCAGATTCGGCGAGATGCGATGGGAAACTTGACGGCGGTGCTGCCGGGCAGCGGCGAGCGACGGTGTCCGCGCGTGCTGCTGGCGGCTCACATGGACGAGATTGCATTGGTCGTGACCAAGGTCGAGCCGGGTGGATTTCTGCGCGTGTGGCAAGCCGGTGGCTTTGATGCCCGGACCTTGATTGGACAGGAAGTCGTCGTACATGGAAAGCGACCCTTGGCGGGAATTGTGGGCTCGAAGCCACCTCACCTGACCACCGCCCGCGAGCGGAAACAGGCGCCGCCGCTGGAAGACCTGTACGTTGATGTGGCGCTTCCCGAGTCGTCGGTCCGCGAGTTGGTGACTGTCGGCGACCGCGTCACACTTTCGCGCGATCCGATGGAATTGCTGCATGATCGGCTTGCTGGCAAGGCGCTCGATAACCGCGCGAGTGTGGCGGTGCTCTTGGAGACGCTGCGTTTTTTGCGTCCCCTGCGGCATGAGGCGGATGTATATGCGGTGGCCACGGTGCAGGAAGAGGTGGGGTTCCGTGGTGCCACGACAGCTACCTATGGCTGGCGGCCGGATGTGGGTATCGCGATTGATGTCACCTTCGCCGAGTTCCCGGGCCAGGCTCCGGACGAGAGCTTCAAGATGGGCAACGGCCCAGTTGTTGCTTTCGGCCCCAACATTCATCCCAAGGTGTTTCAGCGCTTGCGCGACACCGCGGAGGAGCACCGAGTTCCGTACCAAGTCGAGCTGACCCAGGGTCCGACGGGTACCGATGCGCGAGCGATGCAAATTACCCGCGAGGGCGTGGCGACAGGCTTGGTCGGCGTCGCGATTCGATACATGCACACATCAGTGGAGACGGCTGATTATCAGGACATCGTGGAGTGCGGGCGGCTCTTGGCGCACTTCATCGCGAGCGTGGACACCGCCTACGTGGAGGGTCTGTCATGTTACTGAAAGAACTCACGGAAGCCATGGGGCCGTCAGGGTTTGAAGATGAAGTGCGCGACCTGATTCGGGAGGCCGCACGTCCATACGCGGAGCGGATGTACACAGACGTGCTTGGAAATCTGATTGTGGAGCAACATTCATCTACCTCCGGTCCGCGCATTCTCCTGGATGCCCACATGGACGAAGTCGGGCTGATGATTGTCCACGTGGAGGAGAGCGGTCTGCTCCGGTTTCGCGCCTTGGGCGGGATCGATCCGCGCGTCCTGGTCTCCAAACCTGTGCGTATCGGCGCGGAAAAGCGGTACGGCGTGATTGGCGCCAAACCGATTCATTTACAGAAGGCGGATGAGAGGAAGCGTCCGCTGCCGATGAATGAGTTGTACATCGACATCGGTGCCAAAGACCGGGAAGACGCCTTGCGGGTGGTGAAGCCAGGGGACGTGGCCGTGTTTGCCACCCGCTATGGCGAGATTGGAGAGGGATGCGCCAAAGCCAAGTCGTTCGACGACCGGGTCGGATGCGCTGTCTTGCTCGACACGCTTGCAGCAGGCGTTTCCGTTCCCCTGATTGCCGCGTTCACGGTGCAAGAGGAGATAGGACTGCGCGGTGCCACCGTGGTGGGCGAACGAATTCGCCCGGACATCGCGATAGCGCTGGAAGGGACCGTGTGCTTTGACGTGGTGGACACGCCAGGCCACGGGCAGTCGACGGTGATGGGAGCGGGACCAGCCCTCACCGTGCAGGACGGGCGGACGATTGCAGACCAAAAATTTCTCCAGTTCATGGTCTCGGTCGCGGAGAAACACCACATCCCGTATCAGTTCCGGCGGGTAAAGGGCGGATCGAACGATTTCGGCGCGCTCCATCGCTCCGGAACCGGGGTGGTTGGGGGCGGCATCTCGGTTCCGATACGGTATATTCACGCACCCGCTCAGATCATATCGTTGGAAGACTACCACAACACCGTCCGCTTGGTTCGTGCTTTGCTCGAAGAGATAGGCTTAGGAGCGTGGCCTCTTGGGAATCGTATCCAGACTGGCTGAGGAGGATGTTGGATGTCGGAACTGAAGGAGCAAATTGCGCGGCTGGCGGCGTTCGTGGCTCCGTCCGGCGCGGAGCGCGACCTCCAGGGGGCCCTGCTGGAGTTGGTGCGGGACGTGGCGGACGAGGCGTGGATTGATGCGCTGGGCAACGGCATTGCGCGAAAACGGGGTCTCGGTCCGCACGTGATGCTGGCGGCCCACGCGGATGAAACGGGTGTCATGGTGATTCATGTCGATGACGGAGGCTTCTTGCGTCTCATATCTGTCGGTGACGTGTCGGCCCGGGATATCATCGGGCGTCGGGTTCAGTTCACGAATGGACTCCTCGGCCTTGTGCAGGCCGAGTCCTCTGTGGCTGTTGAGGACATCGGCTTTGAACACCTGTATGTGGACATCGGCGCGGACAGTCGTGAAGCGGCTATGGAACAGGTTTCCATCGGCTTGTCCGGCGTTGTGGTCGATCCGGTCGTCCCCTTGACCCCGTATCGCCTGTCCGGTCGCGCGCTGGACAACCGGGTGGGCTGTGCCGTGGTGGCCTCCGTGTTCCGCGCGGCTGCCGCCGAGGGGAAAAACGTGTCGGTGGTGTTCACGGCGCAAGGCGCCGTGGGTGCACGCGGCGCCAGACCGGCCGTGGTGCAGCTGGAGCCCGACCTGGCCTTGGTGGTGGACGCGGCACCTGCCGGAGATACTCCCGGAGCCAAGCGAATGGACATCAAACTGGGGCAAGGCCCGGCGATCAAGGTGATGGATGGAACCACCATCATTCCATTGGATATGAAGCATCGATTGGAGCAGTGTGCGGCAGAGAATGGGGTGCCGATGCAATACGAGGTTTGGCCGCGCGGCGCTTCCGACGCGGGCAGCGTACAGCTGTCATTGGCGGGGATTCCCACCGCCGGCGTCAGCTACCCGGCTCGCTACGTGGGGGCGGGATCGACCGTGGTGGATCTGCGGGACGTGGAGGCCGCGGTGCGGTTGTTGAGCGCAATGGTGGCACAATCGTGAGGCTGCCGGTGCGTGCCCTCACGCCGGCAACGTCTTGTGCACGGACTGCCGTGGCCCGTCGGCCGGCCGCCCAAACAGGCGGATAACGGGAAAAGATGATATAATGTCCGCAACACTTTTCTGAGAGAAGAGACAGAGTGGAGTAGAGCGAGGAGCGTGACACCTGTGATTCGTTACTTGACGGCCGGAGAGTCGCATGGGCCCGAATTGACCGTCATTGTGGAAGGGTTTCCGAGCCGCCTGCCGGTGGACAAGGCGGCCATCGACGAACAACTGCGCCGTCGCCAACAGGGATACGGCCGCGGCCGGCGCATGCAGATTGAATCGGATGCAGTGGAAATCACGAGCGGCGTACGGTTTGGGGAGACACTGGGTACGCCCATCACGATGCACATTGTCAACCGCGACTTCAAGAATTGGCAGGAGCGCATGGCGGTGTACGGGAATCCGCCGGAGAATTTGAAGGTCGTGGAACGACCACGGCCCGGACATGCGGACCTGGCCGGAGCCATCAAGTATGACCACGAAGATATCCGCAACGTGCTCGAACGAGCCAGCGCGCGCAACACCGCGACCATGGTGGCGGCGGGCGCATTGGCGCGGCAGCTGTTGGCGCAGTTTGGGATTGAAATCGTCAGCCATGTGGTCGAACTGGGTGGGGTCTCTGTAGGCCATCTGCCGGATGACCTACGGCAGATTCGTGAGGCGGCCGAGAGTTCCCCGGTGCGATGTGCGGACGAGAAAGCCGCGGCGCAGATGATGGCTCGCATCGATGAAGCGAAAGAGCGCGGCGATACGGTGGGCGGCGTGTTTGAGGTGCAGGTCGTCGGCTGCCCGGTGGGGCTCGGAAGCTACGTCCATCCCGACCGCAAGTTGGATGGACGACTGGCCGCCGCCATCATGAGTATACAGGCCATCAAAGGTGTGGAGATTGGCTTGGGTTTCGAGGCGGCGCGCCGGTTCGGATCGCAGGTGCATGATCCGATTGCGCACGATGGCCGGGGATACGTGCGTCCGAGCAATGGAGCAGGGGGACTGGAGGGCGGTGTGACCAACGGACAACCGGTGGTCATTCGCGGCGCTATGAAACCCATCTCCACGCTGTACAAGCCGCTCAACAGTGTCAATATGCGCACGAAGGAAGTTGAGCCGGCAGCGGTGGAGCGCTCTGATTACTGTGCTGTGCCGGCCGCCGCCGTGGTGGCGGAAAACGTCGTCGCGTGGGTGATGGCGGACGCGTTTCTCGAGAAGTTCGGAAACGATTCCCTGCCGCAGATCAAGGCCCATCTGGAGGCTTACCAAGAGCGGGTGTCCAGCCGGTGACGACACGTCTGGAGGTACACACACCCACGCGCACCTATCCGTTCGTTGTAGCTCCCGGATTGCACAGGCGATTGGGAGACGAATTGAAACGGCTGGATGTATCCACGGACAGGTCCTTGTTTCTGATCACGGATGAAACCGTCGCCGGGCTCGGGGTGTTGAACCGGGTCAGCGAGGCGTGTCAAGAGGCCGGGTATTCGGTTGCCAGTTCCATTGTGCCTCCTGGGGACAGCAGCAAGTCGTGGGCCACGGCCTACCATCTCTACCAACAGATGCTGCAGGCGCGGGTGCGTCGAGACGGTGTGGTGGTGGCGATAGGGGGCGGTATGGTCGGGGATCTCGCGGGCTTTGTCGCGGCCACTTACCTGCGCGGCGTGTCGTTCGTACAGGTTCCCACCACACTCCTGGCCCACGACAGCAGCATCGGAGGCAAGGTTGGCGTCAATCTGCCAGAGGGAAAGAACCTGGTGGGTGCTTTCCATCAGCCTCTGGCGGTTCTTTATGATACAGAATGTCTCGCGTCTCTGCCGACAGATCAATGGCGGGCGGGCATGGCCGAAGTCATCAAACATGGCATCATCGGCGATGCGGAGTTGTTCGCCCGCTTGGAGTCATCTCCGGTTCCTCAATTTCCGGGAGCGGGGCCGACAGAACGGCTGATTGCCCGAGCGGCGGCTGTCAAGATTCGTGTTGTCGAAGCGGACGAACGGGAAAGTGGATTGAGAATGGTATTGAACGTCGGGCATACGGTCGGGCATGCGGTGGAGCAGATCTCGGCCTATCGATTCAGTCACGGCGAAGCGGTGGCCATGGGCCTATGCGTGGAGGCCGAATTGTCCGTTTTGCGCGGCCTGCTGTCGAAACCGGGGCGGGATCGCATCGTGAAGGTACTGGCGCAGCACGGACTTCCGACCCAGGTCCCCGACTATTCGCTGGAGACGGTGATTTCGGTGCTTGATAGGGATAAGAAAAACCTGCATCACGGTTGGACCTTCGCCTTGCCTGTGGAAATTGGACGGGTGGAGGTTGTCCGCGGAATTGGCCCGGAAGACCTGAAGGCGGCATGGAATGCCCGCTTGCACACGGCGTAGACGCGGGGCTGACGTTGTGCGGGTTATTTTTTTCAGAAGAATTAAGGGAGAATCAAGGAGGATGGGGCCATGGCCACGACAGTTCGAGGCATTCGGGGTGCCATTACCGTTGCGGAAGACTCCGCGGATGCCATCCTGACGGCGACCCATGAACTGATGGCGGAGATTGCCAAGCGGAACGCCCTTGTGCCGCAAGACGTGGTCAGCGTTCTGTTGACCATGACCCCTGACTTGACTGCGTGCTTTCCCGCGCGGGCGGTGCGCAGCTTGCCAGGGTGGCAATGGGTGCCTTTGATGTGCGCGAGTGAAGTGGCCGTGGCCGGCGCGCTGGAGCGCTGCATCCGGGTGCTTGTGCACGTCAATACGGACAGGACTCAAGCCGAAATGGAACACGTCTATCTGCGGGCAGCGGTCCAACTGCGTCCCGATCTGGCTCAATAGGAATAGAGCGGCGTGAACCTCCAAGCGGGCACTTGTTTGGTTGACGGGGAAACTGATACCACATATCATATACACATCATTAGATTGAGAGTTTCGTTATTGTCTGTCATGTGGTATGAGTCTTGCTGTTGAGTGGAGTGGAGCTGAGCCTGTTGGAGGACGGGTCGGCACTTCGATTCGATCGATCCTGTTGACCGTCCTGACTTGCGCGCAGTCTCTGGAGGTTGTGTCCGCAGGTTGGCGAGCGACTGGCTCACGGCCTGCGGATTTGACCATATCCAGGTACTGCGCACCCCGGGGGCTGGATCGAGCGTGCGTGTGAAATCGGACCAGCAATAGACCTGCTCCCCGAGACAGATGAGAGGAGACGAGTTAGCATGAGTGATTTCATCCAAAGGGTCCTGCGACAAGTGGCAGAAGGCCATACGCTGGATGCCGAAACGGCGGAACACGTGATGGATCAATTGATGCAAGGACAGCTGTCCCCTGTGCATACGGCGGCCTTGGTGTCAGCCATGGCGGCGCGTGGGGAAACGGTGAACGAGATTGTCGGTTTCGCGCGCGCCATGCGCAGCCACGGCAACAGCCTGCAGGTGCCTTTTGATGTGGTGGACACCTGCGGCACTGGTGGCGACGGCGTGGGTACATTCAATATTTCTACTGCGTCGGCAGTGGTTGCCGCAGCGGCTGGGGCGCGGGTGGCCAAGCACGGCAACCGGGCGGTTTCTAGTCGCAGTGGCAGTGCCGATGTCCTGCTGGCGTTGGGTGCCCGTGTGGACCTGAACGAAACTCAGGCACTGCGCTGTCTGGAAGTGAGCGGCCTGTGTTTTCTCTTTGCCCCCAGTTACCATCCGGCCCTCCGACACGCGGCCCAGACCCGTCGAGAGCTTGGTTTTCGTACCATTTTCAATATTCTTGGGCCGTTGACCAATCCGGCAGGGGCCAAACGGCAGGTCATTGGTGTCTTTCGTTCGGACCTGGTCGATAAAGTGGCACAGGCTTTGGTGGAGTTGGGCACTGAGCATGCATTGGTCGTTCATGGTGCCGGCGGATTAGATGAATTATCCTTGGCCGGCGAGTCGTTGGTGGCAGAAGTCCGGTACGGGCAATGGCATCGATACACGCTGACCCCGGAGGACGTGGGCCTGACCCGCGCCCCGTTGGAGACGGTTATCGGCGGCGACGCCGCTGTGAATGCTGAATTGATACGCGGTATTCTGGCAGGACAAGCGGGGCCGCCGCGAGATGTGGTCCTGTACAACACCGGGGCCGTCCTGTATATCGCCGGAATGGCGTCGAGCATTCGCGAAGGCGTGCGGATGGCGGCGCAACGGGTGGATGAGGGTGCTGCCACGGCCACCCTGCTTCGATTTATTGGTGCCACCGTGGCCTCTGAGGCGAAGGAGGTAGCCCAGTGACGACGTTCTTAGATCGCATACTTGAGACCAAAAGGGAAGAAGTTGCTGAACTGCGTCGTCGAAGCCGCCTCGGGCAAGCGCCCGACCTCGGCAGTCTGCCGCCGTGCCGCGGATTCGCTGCGGCTCTGCAAGCGGGTGACTCCCTGGCGGTGATTGCCGAAGTCAAGCAGGCCAGCCCGTCGAAAGGCAGAATCGCGATGGATTTCAACCCCGTGGCTACTGCGAACGTATACGAGCGGGCCGGTGCAGCTGCCGTGTCCGTTTTGACGGATGAGCGGTATTTTCAGGGTAGTATCGCGGATCTGCGAAGAGTCCACGATGCGGTGCGATTGCCCGTATTGCGTAAAGACTTCATCATCGACGAAGTCCAGATTGAGCAAGCGCGCGCGGCTGGAGCGGACGCGGTGCTGCTGATTGTCGCCGCGCTGCCAGCGGATCGTCTGCTGGAACTTTCCCAGTATGCAAAGGGCTTGGGTCTGGATGTCCTGATTGAGGTGCACACGGACGAGGAACTGCCCGCGGCGCTGGCCGCAGAGCCTTCGGTGTTGGGCATTAACAACCGCAATCTGCACACGTTCGTCGTCGATTTGAACACCACACTGCGTTTGGCCCAAGCGGTTCCGGCTGAGCTTCCAATGATTTCGGAAAGTGGCGTGAGCTGCCGCGAGGACGCGGAGCGGTTGGCCACCAGTGGGGTGTGTGGGGTACTTGTCGGGGAATCGCTGATGCGTCAGTCGAGCGCCGAAGGTGTCCGGGAGTTGATGGCTGAACTCCAGGTTCCTCGTCGTTCGCTGGCAAAGGATGGTGCCCAGTTGTGAACATGCGAGTGAAGATATGCGGCATCCAGCCGGGCGATGATCTCTCCTTTGCAGATACTGATCTCATTGCTCACGTGGGGTTTATCTTTGTTTCGGCAAGCCGCCGCTATGTCCATCCCCGCCAGGTACCCGCGCTGATCCGGTCGTTGCCCGCTTCCTGCAGTCCGGTAGGAGTGGTGGTCGACGAGGAGTTTGACGGCGTTCGACAGATCTGTGACGAAGCCCAGATTCGGCACGTGCAGCTCCACGGCCGGGAGACACCTGACTTTTGCCAGCGTCTGAAGAATGATGGATATACCGTCTGGAAATCGTTCTCCGTGCCGGAGACGGTCGATGAAAATGTGGCTGTCGTCATAGCAAACCGAATTCGCCCGTACCTGCAGGCGATTGATGGCATCTTATTGGACAGTGCCCCGCCCGCTGCGGAAGGGTCGGTCACCGGAGGGCACGGCCGCCGCTTTGCATGGAGCATACTGCCGCGTTTGGTGGATGCCTTGGGTCCTGAGGAAATGCGGCCACCATTGTGGATTGCGGGGGGTATCCGTCCTGAAAACGTCGATGAATGCCTTGCGTGTTTTGTTCCCGACGGTTTGGACGTATCGTCCGGCGTGGAGGTGAACGGGCGCAAGTCGCGTGCCCGTATTGATGCCTTGGTGGGGGCGTTGCGGTCGGCCGCGAGGCGACAAGGTTGTGAAGCAGAATCTAAGCAGGCGGTGAACCAGTGATGACGCAACAGACCGATACACAACCAGACAAACGCAGGACCGCAGCGCCGATGGCGACCCAGTCAGCGGCTGGCACGCCGTTTCCTGACGCAAACGGGCGGTTTGGCGATTATGGTGGGCGGTACGTTCCGGAGACCCTGATGAGTGCGTTGCATCAATTGGAGCAAGACTATGAACGGCTGATGCAGGACCCGAGGTTTCAGGCGGATTTGTCGTATTATTTGCGGCAGTACGCGGGTAGACCGACGCCTTTATACTATGCGGAACGGCTGACGGATCGCCTCGGGGGAGCAAAGATTTACTTGAAACGAGAGGACCTGAACCACACCGGAGCCCACAAGATCAACAACACCATTGGCCAGGCACTGCTGGCCGTGTATACGGGCAAGAAGCGCGTCATCGCGGAAACCGGAGCCGGCCAGCACGGTGTGGCCACGGCGACCGTAGCGGCCCGGTTTGGATTGCAGTGTACCGTGTTCATGGGTGAAGAGGACATGCAAAGGCAGGCTCTCAACGTCTTTCGCATGCGGATGTTGGGAGCCGAGGTGGTGCCGGCCTCCACCGGTACACGGACCTTGAAGGATGCGACCAACGAGGCCATCCGTCACTGGGTCACTCATGTGAATGACACGTATTACATCATCGGATCCGTGGTCGGACCGCATCCGTATCCGCGCATCGTCCGCGACTTTCAACGGATAATCGGGGATGAGACGCGTGAGCAGATTCTGGAGACCGAGGGGAGATTGCCAGACACGGTGGTCGCCTGTGTCGGGGGTGGCAGCAATGCCATGGGAATGTTCTACCCATTTATCTCGGATATGGATGTGCAGCTTGTCGGCGTCGAAGCAGCGGGAAAAGGCGCCGATACCGGACTGCACGCGTTGAGCCTTGGGCAAGGTCGCCCTGGCGTGCTGCATGGTTCCCGGACATACCTTTTGCAGGACCAGTGGGGGCAAGTCACCCCTGCGCACTCGATTTCTGCCGGCCTTGATTACCCGGGCGTAGGCCCAGAGCATGCCTGGCTGCATGACACCGGACGGGCTACCTATGTTCCCGTCACGGATGAAGAAGCCTTGAACGCGTTTTACCTGTTGTCCATGACGGAGGGCATCATCCCGGCCCTGGAGAGTGCCCACGCCGTGGCCCATGCCGCCCGTATAGCCCCGCAGCTTCCTAAAGACCACCTATTGGTCGTGTGTTTGTCCGGACGCGGGGATAAAGATGTGGAGCAGATTGCCAGACTGGAAGGGGAGGAGCGGCACCATGGACAGAATTGAGCACGCCTTTCGTCAAGCATCGAAACAAGCCGCGCTCATTCCATTTCTCACGGCTGGCGATCCGGACCTGGAGACGTCGATTTGCGCCTTCGACGCGGTCATTGATGCGGGAGCGGATGTGGTTGAAATTGGCATACCGTACTCCGATCCGCTGGCGGACGGCCCTGTGATTCAGGCAGCGGCGGTCCGAAGTCTGCGAGGCGGGTTTCAATTGCCGACTGCCTTTGATGTCTGCTCCACCTTGCGCAGACGGCACGAGCGGACCGGGCTCGTATTGTTCAGCTATATCAACCCCGTGCTGCAGTATGGCCCAGACAAGTTTTTCCGGGATGCCCATGCCGCCGGTGCTGACGGGGTGATTCTTCCCGACTTGCCGTTTGAAGAGAGCGCCCTGGTGCGCGAACTGGCTGACGCCGCTGAGGTGGCGCTGATACCGTTGGTTGCGCCGACTTCGAGAGAAGAGCGGGTGGCCAAGATCTGCGAATCGGCTCGGGGATTCGTCTACTGTGTTTCGTCTTTGGGTGTGACAGGGGAGCGAGCGCACCTGTCGAACCAAGTGCAAGAACTGGTGGCATCCGTACGACGGCATACTCACCTTCCGGCTGCAGTCGGGTTTGGTGTGAGCACGCCGCTGCAGGCTCGGGAAGTCGGAGCGTATGCGGACGGGGTGATTGTCGGGAGTGCCTTTGTTCGCCGCGTCGAGGAGGCCTTGGCGGAGACGCGAGGTGCGAGCGCCCCGACGGGACATCAGCGGTCAGAATCGGAGGGTGTCAGCACGTCGAGCAGGGACGCGATTGTCAGACGCATCCGCACATTTGCTGCAGAACTTGCGTCTGCGCTCGCGAACCCAGACTTGCATGCCACGTGGGTGGCGCAGAGATAGGAGGGAGAGATATGATAGTCGTCATGAAGGAGGACGCAACCCAGTCGCAGATTGATGCGGTGGCTGATTTGCTGAGCAGCAAAGGGTTGGGCGTACACCTGTCCCGAGGTGAAGAGAAGACTATCATTGGAATCATTGGGCCACGGGAGCGAATGCTGGAATTTCCTGTCGAATCCATGGAAGGGGTAGAAAAAGTGGTGACCGTAAGCAAGCCTTTCAAGCTGGCCAATCGCGCTTTTCACCCCCAGGACACCTTGGTTCAGGTAGGCAACCATGTGGTGGGCGGCGGCGAGTGTACCCTGATAGCCGGCCCGTGCTCTGTGGAGTCGAGAGATCAGATCATTGAGATTGCGAAGTTCGTCAAGCAGGTCGGAGGACACATGCTGCGCGGCGGAGCATTCAAGCCGCGTTCATCTCCGTACTCGTTCCAAGGCCTCGGGGAGACCGGTCTTCGCTATTTGGCTGAGGCCCGTGAACAAACCGGGCTACCGATAGTATCCGAAGTTATGGAAATCGCCCAAATCCCGATGTTTCTGGAATATGTGGATGTCCTCCAGATTGGCGCTCGCAACATGCAAAATTTTCCGTTGCTAAAGGCTGTAGGAAAGACCAATAAGCCGGTGCTGCTGAAGCGAGGCTTGTCGGCCACGATTGAGGAATGGTTGATGTCCGCCGAATATATCCTGGCCGAAGGTAACCCGAATGTCATTCTCTGTGAGCGTGGCATTCGGACGTTTGAAACCTACACCCGCAACACGCTGGACTTGAATGCTGTACCGGTGGTGCAGCACCTGTCTCATTTGCCGATTGTGGTGGATCCCAGCCACGGCGTGGGGAACTGGCGCTATGTTACGGCGATGGCGCGGGCCGGCGTCGCGGCGGGTGCACATGGGGTGATTGTAGAAATCCACCCCAGCCCCGCAGAGGCGTTGTCCGACGGCCCACAATCGTTGACCTTGGACCGGTTTGCCGGTATGGTCGCTGAGGTGCGCCGGATCTCCCAAGCACTACATCCAGCCCAGGAAGCTCTGTATGCGGGAAATGCTTGAACGGCAGGAAAACCGGATGAAAACGGGAGGCAGGCCTGCCTACTGGCCTGTCTCCTTGTTGATTGTTGGTTGTGGACTCATTGGGGCTTCCCTGGCCATGGCCTGGCGTCAATTACACTCGGATGCGCGTATCGTGGGCGTGGATACGAACGCGCAGCATCGAGAACAGGCACGTGGACTCGCCGGTGCCGCCGGCGGATGGTCAGAACACCGCGCTGGGGAGGCGCCAGAGTGCGCAGCACGCCTGGTGTTTGATGATGTGCTGCCGTCAGTGCCGGACGAATCGTTCGATGTGGCTGTTCTCGCGGCGCCGGTCGAAGCAGTATGCCGTTTGTTGGCCACGGTGGGTGATAGAGCCGAATACGTGATGGACGTCTGCAGCGTGAAAGAACCGGTGGTGGACGCCGCCCAGCGGCTGGGCATCACCGAACGTTTCGCCCCGACCCATCCGATGGCCGGAGCCGCGAGTTCGGGTCCGCTGGCTGCCCGTCCAGATTTGTTTCAAGGCGAGGCCTGGCTGGTGGTGAAAGGGTGGCCGGCGTTGACGCGAATCAGGCCAATGCTGACGGCCTTGGGCGCGCACATCGTGGAGGTGCCTTCGGCTGTGGAGCATGACCGCGCTATGGCGGCGGTGAGTCATGGTGTCCATCTCGCGTCGCTTGCTGTCATGACGGCCTACGGGCGGGCCGTTGTCGATAACGAGGCAAATCCCCAGTTATGGGCCCACCTGACTGGCCCCGGATTCCGTGATGTCACGCGGCTGGCCGCATCGCCTCCCACGTTTTGGGTTTCCACGCTGCTCTCCAATCGAGCGGCGGTGCTCGCTCACCTTGAGCGCATCGGTGGAGCGTTGCAAGAATTTGCCGCCGCTTTGGCGAACGCCGATGCTGAACGTCTGACAGGGCTTCTGAGAGCCGCCCAATCTGATCATGAACATTGGCAGCATTGGCGCCGAAACACACCGGAATGAGTCTGGGCTGAGTGATCCGAAAGTGCCTATTGACAGCGCTTCCATGCGAATGTATTCTAAAGGCGAAGGGTGTTTTGTTCTGATTTCTCTCCACTCCTAGCAGATTCTATGAGGGACGCTTCGGCGTCCCGACTTTTTTGTCCGCGAAAGCGTTTGCATATTCGAAAGTCAGCCTCTTCATAGCTCGCGGCATTCCTCTCCGAGTATAAACCCGTCGAGACGTCATCATAATAAGAAAAGAATTCCAGTGGATGCCCGAATCCGTAAGGTATACGGCAGGTATCGGCCAGCCAAGGAGAGGACGGGTGTGTCCGGATTTTTATACATCCATGCAGACGGTACTGTCATAGCGAGATCCGATGTGTCCGGCTATGAATCGGTCCAGGCCATCTTAGGTCAGTTCGCAGAGCTGTCCCAACAACTAGATCCCATTCATGTCTACCGATTGCATCCGTTGTCTCTTTGGCAAGCCGCGGCACGCGGTCTGACGACCGATGAGGTGCTGCGGTTTCTGCGCCGCCACGCTGTTCATCCCCTTCCTTTATCGCTCCAATTGACGATTCAAAAGGAAATGAGCAAATGGGGACAATTGGAACTCGTCATGGGTGAGGATGGCGCCTACATGATGCTGCACGGAGCTGCCGGGTTATTAGAGGAACTCAGTCGTTCTGCCCCCTTGACCCACTGGGCGATGAACTCGACGCAACGAGGAATCCGGTTCCGCCCAGAGCAGCGAGCGGATGTGAAGCGGGCACTGGCTCGGCTCGGTTATCCCGTGTTGGATCGGGCCGGGTATCACATGAGCTCGCCCCTAGACATATCAGCGCGTGACAGTTTGCGATTACGGGACTATCAGCAGGAAGCTGTCGCCGCCTTCTTTGCCGACGGAAGTGGGCAAAGCGGAATTATCGTTTTGCCGTGTGGGGCGGGAAAGACCGTGGTCGGCATCGCGATTTTGGCCCAGCTCAAGCGGCACGCCTTGATCTTGACCCCCGGAGAAGAAGCGGCCGGCCAATGGAAGCGAGAGCTGCAACGCTGGACCGAGATCGCGGAGGAAGCGGTTTCGATTTATGACCCAAGACGAAGGCCATCGCCTGTAACCATCACCACATATCAACGGGTGGCCGCCCGCAGCAAGACCGGATTGCACAGGAATCTGGAGACGTTAACGCGTCACCCGTGGGGTCTCGTGATCTACGATGAAGTGCATGTGCTCCCTGCCCCATTGTTTCGACTGGCTGCTGAATTGCAGGGTGTACGCCGGTTGGGACTCACGGCCACACTTGTACGGGAGGACGGGTTGGCGGCCGATGTATTCAGTCTCATCGGGCCAAAGTTATACGAAGCGCAATGGAAACCTCTAGAGCGGGACGGGTACTTGGCTCCTGTGACCTGTGTCGAGATTGATGTGCCTTGGCACAGCCAAGATTACGAGCGTTACCGGGTGGCTGGCATTCGCGAGAGGCACCGGGTGGCGAGCGAGAACAGGGCAAAAGTCGCGGTCGTTTGCGAGCTTGTTCAGCGACACTCGGAAGCTAAGATTCTGATATTTGGCCATTACGTGGAATCTTTGTCCATGATTTCTCATGCCGTGGGCTGCCCGCTCATCACGGGGCGGACGCCGAAAACGCAACGGGAGGACCTGTATGAATCGTTTCGTGAGGGACGCGTCCGCGTCTTGGCGTTGTCTCGGGTCGCCAACATGGCCATTGATCTGCCGGCGGCCACGGTGGCCATTCAGGTCTCCGGCTTGTTTGGCTCACGCCAGGAAGAGGCCCAGCGGCTCGGCAGGTTGCTACGGCCTGCGGGCGGATCGGGCATGTTTTACACGCTGGTGACCGAGCAGAGCGTGGAGCAGGAAAAGGCTCGCCACCGCCAGATGTTCTTGGTCGAACAGGGATACCGCTACGAGAAGGTGCACGCCGGAAACGTCAGTTGGTTGGAAGGGGTGTCCATTGGTGCGCTTGATGGAGTGCCTGAATGACGCGGATGTGCTCACACTGCGCAAGATTGTGGATCATTACGGCTTTTCGTGCTCCCGTCATTCAAAAATGGAGATGATCCAGGAAATTTCATTGACCTTCCGGAGTTCGCGGTTTCTTGGACAATACCTTCCAATGTGGACGGACGGACGCGAGTTTCCACTGCTGCGTCTGTGCGTGAGTGCCGTACGACCGCTGACGGACGAGGAAATCGATGGTGTGTTTTATGGCGTGGACTCCAATATCCTGGACTCGGCTTTGCGCGAGGGCTGGCTGTTTTCGACGACGCGCATAGATGGACGCCGCCTGTACGTGATTCCGGACGAATTGAGGCGAGTGATGCAAGAGCGCTTGATAACCGGCCTTCTCCAGTGCGTCCAACAGAGTGCGGAGGGGCCCGCGGTGTTCGCCGAAGAAGGATATGCTCTCAGCCATGATTTGGACGTGTTCTTGGAGTACGTGGATCATCATGATGTCTTGCTCACCCAAGGCGGAGCCATGTACAAGCGTCACTTGGTGCAGGTGTTGCAAATCCTCGAAGTGGAAGAGGACGTGCTTTCTGGCGGATGGCGCTTTGGTTATGGGCGAAGGTTTCACGATTATCCAGACCGATTCGCTTTATTGTACGATTTTGCATACCATGCAGGATACTTGGAGGAGAGCGCGGACGGTCGCTTGCGCACCCGGCCGGCGCGGGAAGAGTGGATATCGATGAAACCAGCCCAGAGACAGCGGGCGTTTTTGCGCTTCTATCTGAGTTTGTATCGTCGTCCCATCTTGCGCTTGCCTGTCCTTACACAGGTCATCGGTTGGACTCCACCGAGATGGATTCGCAGTGATTCGATGTTCCAGGCATTAGAACCCCTGATTAACGAATATTATTACGATACCAAGGAGCAGGTCTGGAACACCCGCATCGTCAAGATGTTGACGCACCTGGGTATCTTGCGAACCGGTGAAGACGATCTCGGTCGACAATGGTTTCAAATCACAAAACTTGGTCAAGAATTGCTAACACCAGACGCTATTCCAGCTGTGGAACCGCAAGAAAACGACGGAGGAAGGGTACTCATCGTGCAACCGAACTTCGATATCTTGGTCACAGCTGAGACCCCTCGTCTAACTGCGGTTTTGGCACAGTTCGCTGACCTCAAGCAAAGTGGAACGCTGCGAGTATATGGGATGTCGAAATCCAGCCTGGAGCGGGGGATTCGAGAAGGAGGAACCATATCCGGATGGTTAGAGTTCTTGACCAAATACTCGCAAACGCCCGTTCCTGGAAATGTGGAACGAACGTTGCGGGAATGGGAGCAGTCGCTGCAGGGAGGCGGCAGCGGAGAAGAGATCTCGATGGGATCGTAACCAACTGAGTAGGATTGTGACCAGGAAATCCAACAAAAGTCGGGCCAAGGGTACTCGGGATTAGCAGGAAAATGCCGCATCCTTCGCGAATAGAATACACGAAGAATTCCTACTATTGGCGGCATGTGAGCGACCTCAATCGACAACGGAAAACTCCATCAGGGAGGAGACGACCATGGGTAGCACGGTCACAACTGCCGAGAAGAAACACTTCCTGCGTTGGTTTCTGGCAAACTATCAGCTGCAGAGTCGTGAGGCCGAGATGCTGATTCGCTATATGATGACGCGTGAGAACGTGCTCCGGAAGGTTCACTTTGTCGAGAACTTCAGGCAACTGCCGAGGGTCATCGTGATGTCTACGACCTGCGTGCCAGTGGCGCCATTCCGCTACTACCGACGCAACAAACCCGTATCTACCGATGTCGAGCAAGCGTTTTTAGACCTCTATCAGCACCCGGATGAGGACATTTATGTGGGCCTGTTCTTCAAGGATAGGACCACCAGTGCGGCGTATGCCGCGGTGCTCGAAGAGGTTCCCGTACATGACCTGGAACCGGCGGTACGGGAGATGATCTCGCTTCAGGCGGACTTAATCATTGAGCAAGCGGTCCGCCGCTACCAGCGGGCGATACTGATGGCCGATGTCGACCGCAGCCTTGATGAGGGAAATCGGGAAGCCTTCTACCAAGCCAGTCAACGGCTGATTGAATTCGATGAATCGAATCTCGGGCTCTAACTAGGTTTTCCTGTTCGGGAGTGGCCTTGCGTCCGCAACAGGTTTTCTCGTGACCTTGACCCACTGTATGCCGCGGTGCTTTCCGTGGCTTTTTTGTTGCTGACCGCCTGGGGATTTTCTCATCGAGGTACATTGCCGCCACATTCTATTTGATCTTTGCACTGGCACGTGCTATAGTATTCAACGTCGCCGCTCGACCGGCGGCCCTGAAAACCGCCAAATCCCGCGTCACGACAAGGTTTTTCGCGCCGCGCTGAAGGCGGGGCGGGGCTTGGAGAGACCCGGGCAGCGACACCGAGTCTTGGGTGTCGGCGAGGTGGAAAGCTAGGCATCCGGAATCTACCACTTGCAGGATGAGTTCAAGGGTGGTATGATGAGGGATGCCGCTTCGGACCGAAACGGTCGGCGGACAGGAAAATGAA
>NZ_BCQV01000046.1 GCF_001552255.1 Alicyclobacillus shizuokensis NBRC 103103 | reverse complement strand
CCTGGTTTTGGATCCATCGATGTTCTCGAACAACCGCTGGAGATAGAGTTTGTCTTCCTCATCCAACGCCTCATCTGATCGGGTCAACAGAAGAGAAAATCGAGGCATTTAAACAAAATGGGAAGATGCATCTACCGCAAAGGAACAAAACGACTTGCTCAAGACGATTGTTCGTCGGATCATATATGACCGTGAGGGTAACGAGGTGACTTTTGGAATAGAATATCGTTAGCGGACAAATTGACTTTGGAAGGGGGGTGGTCCGATGACATCCAATTCAAGGAGCGTACCCAATCGCTTAGCGAAGGAAAAATCCCCATACCTGCTTCAACATGCTTATAACCCTGTTGACTGGTATCCGTGGGGTGACGAGGCGTTTTCAAAGGCAAGGTCCGAAAACAAGCCCATCTTCCTAAGCGTTGGGTACTCCTAAATTGCGGTTATTGGGCTACATGTCATTGGTGCCACGTGATGGAGCGCGAATCGTTCGAGGACGAGGAAGTCGCTGCTTATTTCAATCAACACTTTGTTTGCATCAAGGTCGACCGGGAGGAACGGCCCGATATTGATGCGGTCTACATGCAGTTCTGCCAGGCGCTCACCGGCGAAGGCGGGTGGCCGCTGACCGCCTTTTTGACTCCGGATCAGAAACCGTTTTTTGCCGGGACATACTTTCCCAAGCACACGCGTCACGGGCGGATTGGACTGCTGGAGCTTGCCCAGCAGATTGCGGCCCGATGGCAGCGCAATCGGTCGGGGTTGGAGGCGTCGATTGAGGAGTTGACGCAGCGGATCGAGTCAGCCTTGACGGCGTCTGTTGCAGGCCGTGCGGACTTGGCCATTGCGGATGCGGCGGTGGCGGCTTTGCAGTCTCGCTTTGATGAACGGTTTGGCGGGTTTGGAGAGGCGCCGAAGTTTCCCACTCCACACAATCTGATGTTGCTCCTGCGCTATCTAAAACAAAATCGGGGCGGATCTATCCGAAACGTGGTGGAAACCACACTCGACAGCATGTATCGCGGCGGCATATATGACCATGTGGGGTTTGGATTCTGCCGCTATGCCACGGATAGAGAGTGGATGGTCCCGCATTTTGAAAAGATGCTGTACGACAACGCTCTGCTGGCGATGGTGTATACCGAGGCGTACCAGGTGTTGCGTCATGACCGATATCGGCGGATCGCGTGTGACGTCATCAGCTATGTCCTGCGCGATATGACGCACCCAGACGGTGGTTTTTATTCAGCGGAGGATGCCGATTCGGAAGGGGAGGAGGGCCGGTTCTATCTGTGGACTCCGACCGAGGTGGAGGCCGTTTTGGGGACGAGCGACGCTGCGGTGTACTGTCAGCTGTACGATATCGACGAGATCGGCAACTTTGCCGGACGCAGTATTCCCAACCTGGTTCACTGTGCGGACGAGCTGGTGCAGGCGATGTGGGAGAATCCTGGCACCGGCTTGGCGGCGCGTGTGCGCCGCTGGCAGGACGCCCTGCGTCAAGCCCGCGCCCAACGAATCCGGCCTGCGCGTGACGATAAGGTGCTGACCGCCTGGAATGGGCTGATGATAGCCGCCTTGGCCAAGGCTGGTCGCGTGTTTCAACAGAAGACGTACACTCGGGTGGCCACCCGCGCGGCCCAGTTCATAGAATCCCATCTGGTCGGTCCGGATGGGCGGTTGAGCGCCCGCTATCGCGACGGGGAGCGGGGCCAGCCTGCCTTTGTGGACGATTACGCGTTTTGGGTCTGGGCACTGTTGGAATTGTATGAGACGACGTGGGACGCTAGCTATCTGGCGCGTGCCATCCATTGGCAGCAGCAGATGGTAGATAGGCTTTGGGATGCGGATCAGGGCGGATTTTTCTTGTCAGGGCATGACGTGGAGCCACTGTTGATGCGCCTGAAGGAGGTCTACGACGGGGCTGCTCCGTCAGGAAACTCGGTGGCTGCGTTGAATCTGTTGCGCTTGGGGCGTTTCACGGCGGACGAACGGTGGACGGAGATGGGACGGCGCACGCTGGCGGCGTTCGCTGGCGAGGCCGCCCGTCATCCGGCGGGATACGCCTTCTATGCGACGGCGTTGTGGTACGCTCATCAGCCTGGACGGGAGATCATCATTGTCGGCAGTTCGGGTGCACCGGAAACTGCGCTCCTGCGCGAGCGGCTGCAGCCCCTTTTCCTGCCGGATACCACAACGCTTTTCAAGCCGCTCCATGGACCCGAGGAGCTTGCGCAGGTCGCTCCGTACACGTCCGAGTACACGTCGGCGGCCGGCAAGACGACCGTGTACGTGTGCCAAAACTACGCCTGCCAGGCTCCGACCGCGGATGTGGATGCGGTCATACGGGCGCTTCAGGATGGCTGACAGAAACACTCTCATGGCTGGGTATGCGCCGCTTCCCGTGCAGGGCATCCGCGTTGGCTTTGCGGACAGGCAGGTCACGGACAGGCGGCGCGAGCGGGAAACATTATAAGTCAGTCCCCAGGAAGCACCCTGGGGTCTGGTTTCGGACAGCCGGCCGTCCTCTCCATGTCCGGGGCGGGATGGCCGGTGCGCTTCCGCCAGGCATTCCGTCACGGCAGTGGTATCCAGGTGGAGACCAATAGCCCGACAAACATCAGTCCGCCAAAGCGCAGCAGCTGCAGGGACGTGCCCTTGAACGCCAATTGCATCTGCTGGGCGTCACGGCTATGGAACCAGCGCCGAACCACGGAGTACGCCGACGGGACGGTGAGCAGAACGAGCAGCGCCCACGGGGTGAGCTGACCGACGGCGATCAGAGCCAAGACAATCAGATAGGTGGCCGCGTAGACGATTGCAAACAGGATGCGGCCACCGAGCGCGCCGAGCAAAATGGCGATGGTCCGCCGGCCGCCGGCGATATCGTGCTCTAAATCGCGAATGTTGTTGCCCAACAACAGGGCGCCTATCAGCAAGCCGATGGGAACCGAGGCGATGACCGCGCGCGTGGTAATCTGGTCGGTCTGAATGTAGTAGGCCAGCAGGACAATGACCGGGCCCATCGCGAGCGATGCGGCCAATTCGCCGAACGGCGTGTAGGCCAGGGGCTTTGGGCCGCCGGAGTAAAAATACGCCACCGCGATGCACGCCGCCCCAACCAACGCAATCCACCATGTGGTCATGATGCAAATATAGACGCCGAGGAGGCCGGCGACCAGGATAAAAAGCCACGCGAGTCCCAGCACGGTCCGCGGGCGCACGCCGTCCCGCACGATGGCGCCGGCGATGCCGACCATCTCTTCGGAATCCAGGCCGCGGCGAAAATCGAAGTATTCATTGAACATGTTTGTCGCGGCCTGAATCAATAGGCTGGCCAAAAAAAAGCTGAAAAACAAAGAGATATGGAAGGAAGCCTGTGTCAGGGCCAGTCCAGTTCCGACGAGGACGGGAACCACGGAGGCCATCAGTGTAAACGGGCGAGCGAGCCGCCAACCAATTTCCAAACGCTGCTTGAAAGTCATGATGCGTACATCCGCCTCTCAAATAATCAAGATCCGATGATCATCCTGTATCCAGTCGCCATCATAGCAGACTGCGAGACTTGACGACAACGGGAGTTTCCGGTCATGCCTCACGTGCGCCGGGTGTCTCCTCTGCCGCCCGCGCGAAGCCCGCACGCTGGGTTCCGATGGCGTGGGCAGGGGGGGTTGGGTGCGGACGGGCCTAGTGTTATACTGAGAATGACCTGGACTGGTTTGGGAAGTGTACTAGCGCTACGCACAGTCATGAGGACAGTGAACGGGGGCAACCGCGAGCCAGCGATTGAAAAGGTCGCGGCGTCGAGCGGATCGAGCAAAGTAACCGTCATGAAAACGGGAGGGGTATGCTCCATGACGCTGGAATGGGAGATTGTAAAGCCGTATCAAGACATCATTTACGAGCGGGCAGAAGGAATCGCCCGCGTGACCATCAATCGACCCGAGGTACATAACGCGTTTCGGCCGGAAACGGTCAAGGAAATGATTGATGCTTTCAATCACATCCGGGACGACGAGACCACCGGGGTGGTTCTCCTGCGCGGGGCCGGCGACAAGGCCTTTTGCTCCGGAGGAGATCAACGCTACCGCGGCCATGGGGGCTACGTCGGCGAGGATAACGTGCCGCGGCTGAACGTGCTTGACCTGCAACGCCAGATTCGCGCTCTACCGAAACCTGTGATTGCAGTGGTCGCAGGCTACGCTATCGGCGGCGGCCACGTCTTGCATGTGTGCTGCGACCTGACCATTGCAGCCGACAACGCCGTCTTTGGCCAGGCAGGTCCGCGCGTCGGCAGCTTTGACGCGGGCTATGGCTCCACGTTGTTGGGGCGCCTGGTCGGACATAAAAAGGCCAAAGAGATCTGGTTCTTGTGCCGCCAGTACAGCGCTCAGGAAGCCTTGGACATGGGCCTGGTCAACGCGGTGGTGCCGCTAGCGCAGTTGGAGGAAGAGTCCATCAAGTGGGCGAAAGAAATCCTGGAGAAAAGCCCAATCGCGATTCGGTTCTTGAAGATGGCCTTCAACGCGGACACGGACGGTCTGGCGGGTCTGCAAATGCTGGCCGGGGACGCGACCATGTTGTACTACATGACCGACGAAGCCAAGGAAGGCAGCCGGGCGTTTGTCGAAAAGCGCAAACCGAATTTCAGCCAGTTTCGCCGCTTGCCTTGAGGCGTTCAGCCGCGCGGCTGGCCGACGGTGCCTGGGCAGGGATGAAAGCGGCGTTCCGACGCGAGCGTTGGATCGCCGCTTCGTCGTGTGCGGCATGGCAACCGGAGCGGTCACCCGCACCGGTCATGCGGTGAACGGTCAAATCGACGCCAAGGAATGGTGTAAACGGGAGATGAGCAGGACATGACGGCTGGCACGGGCGTTACTTTGCCCGATTGGTTGGGGCGGCGTCTGTCCACAGATGGGGATCGCCTGGCGCTCCAGACGGAAGGAGGAGCGTGGACATATCGGCAGTTGCATGAGCGGGCCACGCAAATGGCCGGTGCGTTGCACAACAAGAGGGTGAAACGCGGAGACAGGGTGGCGGTGATAGCTTACAGCGGCGAGTGGTTTGCCCTGGCCGTGCACACCTTGATGCAAATCGGAGCGGTGTTGGTGCCGGTGAACTGGCGCCTGACCGTGGCGGAAATTGCGTGGCAGTTGGACGATGCCGGTGTCCGCCTGGTGCTCGCCGACGAGGCGGGGTTGGAGTCGGCGCGTCAGGCTTCGCGTCAGCAGCGGTCGTCCAGCGAGGTCGTGTCGCTGACCGCCTTGGCGCAGGAACAGGCGTCGCCTGTGCGGCGGACGGTCATCCGTACCCAGGATGTGCACGCCATCATATATACCTCCGGGACGACTGGGCGGCCGAAGGGGGCCATGATTACCTACGGCAACCATTGGTGGTCCGCCATGGGCTCCGCTTTACAGCTGGGGCTGACGGAGCAGGACCGCTGGTTGGTGCCCATGCCGTTGTTCCATGTGGGCGGCTTGGCGGTTTTGATGCGCAGCCTCATCTATGGCACCACTGCCGTGGTGCACGACCGGTTTGACGTGGCGGCGGTGCACCGGGCCATTGATGAGGAGGGTGTGACGTTGTTGTCGGTGGTTTCGACCATGCTCCAGCGGATGGTCGAGGCGCGCGGCGATGCCCCCTATCCCAGCACGCTGCGCTGCATCCTGCTCGGCGGCAGCGGCGCGCCGCGGGCGTTGCTGGAACGGGCGCTCGCTCTGTCTGCCCCGGTGGCGCAAAGTTACGGGCTCAC
The DNA here is from genome assembly GCF_001552255.1 of Alicyclobacillus shizuokensis NBRC 103103. Lineage (GTDB taxonomy): Bacteria > Bacillota > Bacilli > Alicyclobacillales > Alicyclobacillaceae > Alicyclobacillus_G > Alicyclobacillus_G shizuokensis. The sequence goes on along the minus strand of NZ_BCQV01000046.1, from coordinate 17,345 downwards.
GGAGGCCAACACGCAGGTATGTACCCTGCGCCCGCAGGACGCGCTGCGCAAGCTGGGGTCATCCGGGAAGCCGTTGTTGCCAACTGAGATTGCCATCGAGGTGGACGGGAAACGGGCGCAGCCCGGACAAGAGGGGGAGATCATCGTCCGCGGTCCCACCGTGATGGCGGGCTACTGGCAGCGCGAAGAGGCCACCCGGGAAGCGATTGTCGACGGTTGGCTGCACACCGGCGATATCGGTTATCTGGATGCGGAAGGGTACCTGTTTGTCTTGGACAGGCGCAAGGACCTGATTGTCAGCGGCGGAGAGAACATTTATCCGGCGGAGGTGGAGTCGGTGCTGCTGCGCCATCCGGCGGTGGCCGACGCGGCCGTGGTCGGTGTGGCGGACGAACAATGGGGGCAGACGCCTGTGGCCTGTGTGGTTCTGTGTAACCCCGTCACGGACGACGTGCTCATCCAGTTTTGCCGTCAGCACCTGGCTGGCTACAAGGTGCCGCGGCGGATCATGCGGCTTGCGGAACTGCCGCGCAACGCGTCTGGAAAATTATTGCGCAGGCAACTGCGGGAATGGCTGGATACATGATGGACATTGAGTACATGGCGAGGGCGTTGGCCCAGCAGGCTGGACAGGTGGTCCGGGCGCATCCCAACTGCCGCCTGGCGACGGTCCGCCTGTCCCGGTCTTTGCGTGAGTCCTGGCTCCCCAGCGCGCTGGTGCGGTCCGGTGTGCCTGAACTTGAGTTTGTGTTTGTGAAGCCGGCAGCCCGGTTTGGACTGATGGCCTGGGGCCGTGCCGCCACAGCGCGGGGAGCCGGGGCGGACCGGGTGGACGAGGTGCGGGCCGCCGTTAGGGAGACGGCCCAGGTGACGGCCGTGGCATGCGACGCCCAGCCGCGTTGGCTCGGCGGTGTTGCCTTCACGGCCGGGCCCCATGGTCATCCCTGGCAGGAGTGGCCTGACGCAGAGCTGCGGCTGCCTCGCTGGCTGTTGGAATGGTCCGGCGACGCCGTGCGGGTGCAACTGACGTTGTCGGCCACGGAGGCCGTCCAGCCGGACCTGGAGCGCCGCTTGGTTGAGGAAGCCAGGCGATGGCGCGAGGATAACGCCGCCCAGATCCTGGTTGCCGGTGGAACTGGCAGCCGGCTTTGGCCTGGCGGGCAGCGGGAGCGTGCGGATTGGACCCAGGCCGTATCCCAGACGGCCGCGGACATCCGCGCCGGACATTACGACAAGGCTGTTCTGGCCCGATCCGTCCGTGTCACCGGCGGTGGCGTCTCCTTGGCGGAAGTCATCGGCCGGTTGGTCACTCTGTTTCCCGAAGCGCATGTGTTCGCCATGCGCCAGGGTAGCCAGTGGTTTGTGGGGGCCACCCCGGAGCGCCTGGTCTCCGTCTCCGGCGGTGGCGTGAATATGGATGGGCTGGCCGGATCGACAGCGCGCGGGCGAACGGAGGAAGAGGATGAACGATTGGCCCAGGAACTCCGGGCGAGTGAAAAAAACCGGGCCGAACACCGGGCCGTCGTCGATTGGATTGTTGAAACCATTGAGGGTGTGGTCACAGATGTGACGTATCCCGACCATCCTCAGATCCGGCGGTTGGCCAATGTGCAGCACCTGTACACACCGATTCGCGGACGGTTGGCGAAAAGCGCCAGCGTGTTTGACCTGCTGGCGCGCCTGCACCCAACACCGGCGGTGGCAGGCGTGCCACGCGCGCGGGCTCTGGAGGTTATCGCCAGACGGGAGACGTTCTACCGTGGCTGGTACGCCGGGCCGATTGGCTGGGCCACGCCGAACGGGGACGGTGAGTTTGCCGTCGCTCTGCGTTCCGGGCTGCTCAGCGCGTCGGAATCCGTCTTGTTTGCGGGCGCCGGGATTATGGGGGATTCCCACCCCGATTCGGAATGGGCGGAGACAATCTGGAAGTTTGAACCGATGCTGCAGGCGCTGGGGGTGTCCTCATGACGAACGAAAACACCGGGCTTACGGCTGTATATGATTTTGTCGCTGAACTGCATCGCATGGGGCTGCGGCATGTGGTCATTTCTCCCGGTTCTCGGTCCACGCCGTTGACCCTGTCCTTTCTGCGCCATGGCGGATTCCGCGTCTGGTCGCAATTGGACGAACGATCCGCTGCTTTCTTCGCGCTCGGCATCGCGCGCGCCACGGGTTTCGCACCGGCCCTTGTATGCACCTCTGGAACCGCCGCTGGCAACTACACGCCCGCCATCATGGAGGCGCACAGCGCCCGTTTGCCGCTGCTGGTACTCACCGCGGACAGGCCGCCGGAGCTGCACGACGTGGGCAGCAACCAAACGGTGCGTCAGAGCGGCATGTACACCCATTTTGTCAAGTGGCAGCACGAAGCTGCGGTCCCGGAGGCGACCGTCTCGATTCGCCGGTACTTTGCCGAGACTGCGCGCCGGGCCCTGCTTGTGGCCGAATCGCTGCCGAGAGGGCCGGTTCATCTCAATTTTCCCTTTCGTGAACCGTTGATCCCCCCGTCCTGGAACGATACCTCACCCTTGTCTCCGGAAATCCGTCCCGAACCAGGTCTGTATCCGGCGCAGCTGGCCCCGAGCCCTGCCGCCGTCAGGCAGGTGGCGGCCGCGCTGGCGGCCAGTCGCCGTCCGCTGCTGGTTCTGGGGCCGATGGAGCGGACATGGAATGCGGAGAGGTTGCACGCGTGGGCCGATGCGTACTGCATCCCGGTCCTGGCAGACCCGCTTTCCGGTGGCCGGTGGTCATCGGCCCGGACGAGCATTCGTCATTATGACGTGCTGCTGCGGGACGAGGTGCTGGCGGAGACGCTTGGTCCGGACATCATCATCCGTCTCGGCCACACACCCACCTCCAAATCGCTCGGCCGCTATTTGAGCCGCCACGCCGCCGTCCGCCAGGTGGTGGTGGATGAGTCTCCGCTTTGGCGCGATCCGTTCTTCACCCGGGCAGAGGCGGTGCAGTCGGATGTGGACCTGTTTATCGAATCGGTGGCGGATGAGATGAGCAGAACTCAGTCCCCGCAGCCAAGAACGCGTGCGCCCTGGATGTCCGCGTGGCGGGACTTGGATGACCGAGTCGGGGATGAATTAGAGCGCGGACTGGCTGCTTCCTGGCAGGAGGCGGCGGCGTTGATGGAATTTGTGCGCCTTCTGCCGGAGGCATCGACGCTGATGGTCGGCAACAGCATGCCGGTGCGCGACTTGGACACCTTTTGGCGCGGAGGCCACCGGTCGCTGCGCATCCTGGCGAATCGCGGGCTGAGCGGTATCGACGGTGTGGTTTCCACCGCGGCGGGCGCGGCCGCGGCGACGCCGGGGCCTATCGCCTTGTGCGTCGGCGACGTCTCCTTTTACCACGACCTGAACGGTCTGTTGGCTGTCGGTAGGCACGGCCTGGATCTTCTTGTTTTCGTCATCCATAATGATGGAGGCGGAATCTTTTCGTTTTTGCCGCAAGCCGCTCACAAAGACACGTTTGCTCACTTCCGCACCCCGCATGGGCTCGAGTTTGAGCCGGCCGTGGCCATGTACGGAGGCCGTTTCTACGATGTGGAAGGGCCCGACTCCCTGCAGGCGGCGGTCGCGGAGCATTTTGAGACGGGGGGCCTGACGGTCATTCAGGCGCGTTTTCAGGTGGACGAAAACCACACGCGGCATCAAGAAGTGATTGCGGCCGGATTGGAACGGGTGCGCGAGTATGCGCAAAGGCTCACCGTGTCAGGTGTGCCGGGAGGCGGCGCATGAAGACGTACAAGCTGGCCATCCGGGGTGTGAATTACCACGTGGAGGAGCACGGCCTGGGTCGGCCGCTGCTGCTGTTGCACGGGTTTACGGGGCGAGGCGCGGTGTGGCGCCCGTTTGCCGATGCCTGGCCGGGCTGGCGGATGATTGCCGTCGATCTGTTGGGGCATGGGGATACGGACGCTCCCGATGCGAATCGGTGTGCCATGGAACAACAGGTACAGGACCTGCTGCGGTTGATGGAGGTCTTGGGAGAGCGCCGCTTCGTTGTCCTGGGCTACTCGATGGGGGGACGCGTGGCACTGGCGTTGTCGGTCATGCGTCCAGCATTGGTGTTGGGCTTGGTGATGGAGAGCAGCTCGCCAGGCCTGAGGACCGCAGAGGAGCGGGCGGATCGGCGTCGTGCCGATGAGAGGCTGGCGGCATTCTTGGAGGAGCAAGGCTTGGAGCCGTTCATCGAGCGTTGGGAGCGGCTGCCCCTGTTTGCAACGCAGGAGCAATTGCCGCCGGAGGTATTGGCGCGGCAGCGAGCCATCCGTCTGAAGCAGCGCCCGAGTGGTTTGGCGGCCAGTCTGCGCGGCCTGGGCACCGGGTGCCAACCATCGTATTGGCCGCAGCTCATGCGGCTGCGCATGCCGACCTGCCTGGTGACCGGAGACCAGGATGAGAAGTATACACGGATCGCCGAGCAAATGCAGGAGCGTAACCCTCACCTTGGCCGGGAAGTCATCCAAGGGGCTGGGCACACGGTGCATTTGGAGCGGCCCGACGCGTTTGCTGAGACGGTGGCGAGGTTTCTTCGCTCTCTCCCGCCAGTCTCTGCGGAAGTCGGATAGTCCGGACGTGATCAGGGTTGACGAGTCCGTCGCGCGGAAGGGCGCAGGAGGTGATCGTATGGTCCACGGTCGTGTTGCTGTGCGGTTTCTTTTATTGTGCGGACTCCTGGCGCTGGTGGCCGGGTGCGGTGCCGCGGCGACACCGCCTGCGCCGGGGCGCATAGCGCCGTCGTTTGTGTTAGCCAGGCTGCCCGACACGTCTCAGACCGTGTCCCTGTCCGACTTGCTGCGCAAAGGGGAGCCGGTCATCCTCAACGCCTGGGCCTCCTGGTGCCAGCCGTGTGCAAAAGAGACACCGGAATTGGTGCAGGCTGCGAAACGGTATCAAGGCCGGATTGAGTTTGTTGGCATCAACATGACCGAGGATGACAAACTGGCGGATGCCCGCCGCTTCGCGGCCCGATACAAGATTCCGTACCTGTTACTCGCAGATTTGCATGGCGAATTCTCGAAAGCGTATCACATCGAAGGGTACCCGACGACCGTGTTGATTGACCCAGAAGGGCGCATTCAGCGGATGCAGACCGGGCAACTGCGTCCCTCAAACCTGCAACACCTGATTCGGATGGCGCTTCGGGACCAAGCGGACAATTCCTCGGCCACATGACTCGGAGTGTCAGGCCGGACAGCGACGAGGCGCGGGTCAGGAGACTTTTTGCGTTCCCTTGGCGGTCGTGACCGTGGGTGCCTGCAGATGGTCGGACACGTCAAACTCGTCCCACATGCCCATCGCGGCGTGCCCGGGAATGCCGCAGACCATGGCGTACTTCCCGGCCTTGTCGGCGGTAAACTGAAAGCTCACAGGTGCGTGGCTGGAGGTGATGCCGCTTTGGAAGCCCTGCATCAGAGAGTGGCTGAAAGCGGCCGGGAACGAGTTGCCCTGACGGTGAGCCCAGTCGGTGAAACCGACGCTGTGTTGAATCGTGGAGCTGTTGCTAAACGTAACTTTCACCGTCCAGCCCGTGGGTACGGCAATCTTCAGGGCACCCTTAGAATAGCCGTTGAACGCCATGTCTTGGTTGGTTGTGATGTTGAGGTCGACCGTTTTTGCCGCCTTGTCCAACTGCGCGAGCGGCTTGGATACGGCGGTACTGGATGCCGGCAGTCCGGCCGCAGACGACGTGTTGCGCGTAGCGGAGGTCTTACCGCTTGTGACCGAGACCGCCAGTTTGGGGTTCTCTGCCAGGTTACGGTGCGTGACCTCATTGGGCAGCCCAAAGTACCCGACCACCCAACACGCAACGGCGGCCAAGACGCAGACTGCGATGACCAGCATGCCGACAGGCGATACTTTCATGCTCAGCCCCCATTTCGAGAACAGGCCTTTCTGGCGGAATCGTCCGTGCTTTCTTAAGTTTATTATACCTTTCCGACACAGGCAACGGGGAACGGAATAACCCGCGTATACTAGCTGGGAAGATGTGTGCGAGGAGTTGATGACTTGCTCAACTTGGAGACCTGGGACGGCGCCTGGCAGGCGCTCCTGCTCATCTTTGGCGGTGGGGTGGTTGTGGCCAAGCTGACCGAGCGACCGCGTATCCCCGACGTGGCGGCGTTCTTGGTGGTTGGCATCGTGGTCGGTCCGTACCTGTTGGGGTGGTTGAACGAGCCGGGGCAGTCGCAAGTCAACCAGTTCATCATCAACTTTGGCGCCGTACTGATTCTGTTTGACGGCGGACGCGCGGTCTCGCTGCGGGTCTTGCGTGAGGTGTGGATCAGTGTTGGGTTGCTGGCGACGATAGGGGTTTTGGTATCGGCACTGGTGGTGGCAGCGGCAGCCCACCTGGCTCTCGGGCTCGGCTGGCTGACAGCGCTGCTTTTGGGATCTGTCTTGGCGTCGACAGACCCGGCCACTCTGATACCCGTTTTCTCCCGCGTGCCCATCAAGCCGCGCTTGCAACAGACGGTCGAGTCCGAGTCGGCTTTCAATGACGCCACCGCGTCGGTGCTGGTGTTCACGCTGTTGGACATGGTCGGTTCCCATCAGGGGGTGCACTGGTGGCGGCCCGTCGGGGGGTTTTTGGAATCGGCGGTGATTGGACTGGCAGTGGGCCTCGCCTGCGGACTCGCGGCTCTGTGGACGCTCTCCGGCAAGGGATGGGGCGGACTGCATGCCTACGCCTCCATCATCATGCTGGTGGTGGCGTTGGGCTCCTATGAGCTGGCGGAGGTTTTGCACGCTAGCGGCTTTATGGCCGCCTTCACCGCCGGAGTGGTCGCCGGCAACGGCACCGCCTTCCGCCTTCCGTTGTCGGATCGGAGCACGGATCACATAGAGCATTTTGGCCACGGCATGACTTTGTTGGCGCGGATGATGATCTTTGTCTTGCTGGGGGCGCAAGTGAACTTCTCTGCGGTGTTTGCTCATCTGTGGATGGGGTTGTTGGTCGTCGTGGTGCTGATGGCGCTGGCGCGCCCACTCACCGTGTTGGTGTCCACGCCGGTCGACAGGCGGGCCAAGTGGGGGATGCGCGACATCTTGTTCATGTTTTGGGTGCGCGAGACCGGGGTGATACCGGCCGCCTTGTCGGGGATGTTGGCGGCGCAACGGGTGCCCGGAGCGGACGTCATCGGCGCGGTCACGTTTTTGGCGATCCTGGTGACGATTGTTCTGCAGGCCAGCACCACCGGCCTGGTGGCGCGCCGACTGGGACTGGATGTACCCGCGACGCAGGAGGAGGTTTGAAATGCAGCGAGCGGTGCCATCGCCTGACAACCGCTAGCGCCCTGGTGACATGGACGGGAACATCGTGCAGGGTGGGTTATGGTGATATACTGGTATCGGTACGGGGCGCACGCATGCACCGGGCAATACAACGGGCGCAGTGATTTCTGACCTTGATGATGCAGTGAGGATGATTGTAGTGAGAGTCTTGCTCATGAGCGCCTCTTTTGGCGACGGGCACATGCAAGCGGCCAATGCGGTGGGGGAAGCGTTACGCCGTCGAGGGGTGACCGTGAAGCTCGTCGATTACACCCAGTGGCTCAATCCGGCCTTACGGTCGTTTGCCAAGTTCAGTTTGATTCAGGGCGTGCAATTGGCTCCCGCTTTGTATGAAGTCTTCTACAAATCGATGTCCCGGTTGGATCGGGATTCTTCGTTGCAGCGGCGCATCAACCGGTTGGGGATGGCGAAGTTCAAACGGTGCCTGAAGGCGTATGCTCCGGACGTGGTGGTGAGCACGTTCCCCACTCCGAACGGCGTGATGGCGCAATTGCGTGAGCAAGGCTTCACGCGCATCCCGGTAGCGGCCGTCTTGACCGATTACACCGCGCATGGACAGTGGGTGCAGGAGCATACAAAACTGTATTTTGTCGCGACCGAGCAGGTGAAGGCGGAGTTGACGGCACTCGGCGTGGCAAGTGAGCGCATCGTTGTCAGCGGGATGCCCATCCGTACGCGGTTTGAGGACTCGGGTGCACGGCAGGCGCTGGCCCGTCGTCGGGAGCTGCGCCAAGCCGAGCGGCTGTCTGCCGAGCGGCCGTTGGTGCTGCTGATGGGCGGCGGCGCCGGTCTCGTGGCCGATGTGGCGGAGTGGATGGAGGTGATGCAGGCAACTCCGGTTCAATTTGCGGTGATCTGCGGCCGCAACGATAAGCTCTACAGGCGCCTGCGCCCGCTGCACAGCGACCGCATTCGTGTGCTCGGCTACACCACGGAGATGGAGCGCTGGATGGCCATGGCGGACGTGGTGGTGACCAAGCCGGGCGGCATTACGGTGGCGGAGGCGTTGGCCATGGAGCTGCCAATGCTCTTATACCACCCGATTCCCGGTCAAGAGGTGTGCAACGGCCAGTACGTGGTGGACTTGGGAGCGGCCCGTTGGGTCACAGACATCCAGCATGCGGCTGAGGAATTGCGCCAGCTCCAGGAGCACCCGGACAACCTGCAGGCGATGCGGCGCGCGGCGCGGGCGGCGCACCGTCGGGGGGCGGCCGGACGGATCGCCGAATGGTTGATGCGCTACGCGGCGGATGAGGCAGGGACTCCGATGCCGGTCATTGGCCAGCCGGGCGGATGGGAGTGACAGGCGCGTGTGGCGATGGATAGCCGTGGCGGCATTCGTCCTGCTCTGCCTGTATGCGTTGGTTCCCAATCTGCTGATTCGGCTGTGTCGCTTGTGGGCGTTGCGCACAGGACCGGCGCGGCGGGAGATCGCCTTAACGTTTGACGACGGGCCGGATCCCAAGTACACGGGTCGCCTCCTGGACGCTCTCAAGGCGGCTGGTGTGCGGGCCACCTTCTTTGTCGTCGGCCAAAAAGCGCTGGCCCATCCTGACTTGATTCGCCGCATGATGGCGGAGGGGCACCAGGTCGAGGTGCATGGCTGGACCCACGCGTTCGTTCCTCTGCTTCCGCCGCGCCGAACGCTGTGGCAGTTTCGGCGTACGACGGACGCCTTGGGGCGCACCTTCGGCGTGCGCCCACGGTTTTACCGCCCGACGTGGGGGGCGCTCAACGCGGTCACATTGGGCCTTGTGTTTCGGACCCACAGGTTGGTCACGTGGTCCATCATGGTTGGGGACTGGCGCTTGCAACCGCCCGGTCAGGTGCTGCAGCGGGTTGTTGAGCGCCTGCATCCGGGGGCCATCGTGGTCCTGCACGACAGCGATGATACCTGGGGTGCCGAGACGGGCGCGCCCGAACAGGTGATTGCGCTGATTCCAGAATTGGCGCAGCGTGTGCGTGCCGCCGGATACTCGTTTCGCACGCTGGATGAGTGGTATTGAAGGGGGGATTCTGGTGCACGCAAAGGCGCGCTTCTGGGACCTCTGGGAGGCCGGATTTCGTTGGCTCTTCAAGGTTCGACCCATCCGTCCTGGCGTGGAGGACCTGTTCTACATGTCGAAGGCCCATTACATAGGGAAACCTTTCGTGATCGACGGGGTTGTGGTCAAACGGGGGCAGCCGGTTGTCGAGCTGCACGTCAACAATGCAGTGGTGGCGCGGGTGTTGAAGAAAGAACAGAATATCCTCGCTTCTACGGTCAAGCTGCTGCAAATGGCTCGCCAGTCCCTTCCAGCTCTGGCACAACGCATGGCCGATCCGGAGTTCGCCGATGTGCAGGTGTTATATGGGATCACGTTTATTCATCGCGGGATTGAGCGCATGGGATTCGAGGCGTTTCCATTACGCAACCGCCTATTCGCTCCGGTCACTCGCTGGTACCTCCGCCAGGTGCTCAAGGCCTTCAACCCGGAGGCCAATCGACTGTTGGCGGCTCATCCCGATGCCTTCGTGCCGAAGCTGGTGGCGACGACCAAGGCGCGCTTGATCGCCATGTACGGATATCCGCGTGATCCTGCGCGGTCGGTCAAGGTGGCGTCGGACGACAAACCGAATCGAACGTGAGGTGCCGATGGTGAAGGCTCTACTGTTGACAGCACACATCGGAGATGGCCACCATCAGGTGGCGCACGCGCTGCGCGAGGCGTACAGAGAACGCGGAGTTTCTACAGCCATACTGGACATCTATCGAGAGACAAGCCCTCGTGTAGCCCACTTCAATGAATGGACGTACGAATGGACGACTCGGTTTGCGCCTCAGATGTACGGAGTGAGTTATCGGGCGACGGCCCATTTCGGTCCCGATCACGCGTTCTGGAAGGTTCTGTCGTCCTTGTCCCGGCAGATGGTGTTGCGCCAGGTGCAAGAACAGCGGCCGGATATTGTCCTGCAGCTGTTTCCGGATCATGCTCTGGCGTCCATCTCGGAAGATGAGGGACGACCCTATATTGGCGTGGTGATCACCGATTTCACTGTGCACGGCCGGTGGTTTCACCACAACGTCGATACGTACTTTATCGCCCACGCATCGCTCGCCGAGGGCATGCGCCAGTTTCTCCAACCCGGGCAGGAATTGGTGGTCTCGGGAATTCCCATTCGGCAGCAGTTCCTCTCCTGCCATATCGGCGAAGGGGTCGGCGGGCGGCGCCCGTATATCCTCTATGCGACGGGGGGACGGGGCGTGTTTCCACATTTGCTGTCGGTGTTGCAGCGCAGCAGACGGTTGTTTCCACAGCACGCCGTCTACGTGATGTGCGGCCGAAACCGCAAGATGCGCCAGCAGGTGGAGCGGTGGGCGCAGTCGTGGCCGCATATCCATGCCCTGCCGTTCATTGACAATGTGGCCGACTGGCTGCAGGGGGCCGATTTTGCCGTGGTGAAGTCAGGGGGCGTGACCGTCTCTGAGTGCTTGGCGTCGGCCTGCCCCATGTTGATTTACCGACCGCAGCCGGGACAGGAGATGGACAACGCGGAGTTTTTGGTCCGCCACGGAGCGGCCAAGGCAGTGAACTCGACGACCGAGTTGGTGCGGGCATTGCGAACCCTTCGCCACTCGACCACACGCGCCGCCATGCAGGCGGCATGCCTGAGCTTGGCGAGGCCCGACGCAGCGGCGGCGGTCGTCGAGCACACGCTCCAGCAGGTACAAGCCAGGCGATCCGTGGTGCACAGGTAGTCAGGGGAGCAGTTGCCGGTAATGCCCTGTGTAGTAGATGAGCGGCGCCTTATCCTCGTCAACCTCTCCGTGCTCCGCCTGGCCAATCAGGATGGAGTGGTCACCAGCAGACACCTCCTGCACCAAGGAACACTCCAAGTGGGCGAGCGCGCCGCTTAGAATCGGGGCTCCGTGCAATCCGGTTTCACACTGGAGACCGGCAAACTTGTCAGCATCGTGGCTGGCAAAACGCGCGGACAGCGCCGATTGGTCTTCCGCCAGGATGTGTACGGCGAAGCCGCCGCTCCTGCGCACGACGTCCAACGCAGACGACTCATGATGGATGCAGACCAGGATATAAGGCGGATTGAGGGAGAGGGAACAAAACGCCGACACTGTTAGGCCGGCGGTTTGCGCGCCATCCGACATTGTAACCACGGTCACGCCGCTGGCAAAGCGGGCGAGCACGCGGCGGAATATATCCGCTTGAACGGGCATGCGGGTTGACCTCCTCCGGTGTATCCAGACGCATGGACGCAAATTGGCAGGCAAACTGCCACTCATGAAGGTCATTGTACCACAGAGTCTCCGGGCTCCGTCTGGGCCGCATCGCGATTCATGTCGGGTCCTTCACTGATTGGATTTTACAAGAAGTGTAAGATTGCAGACGGCTACTGGCGGGATTAGTATAGAGACAAGAGTCATAACATGCACCTCGGGGGGAAAACGGTTGAAGACACGTGTGTGCCAAATCCTTGGTTGTGAGTACCCGATAGTTGAGGGTGGTCTGGCGTATGTTGGAAATGGCCGCTTGGCCGCCGCCGTGTCGGAGGGCGGCGGTTTTGGACAGGTAGGATCTGGTGGACGGAGTCCCGAGGGTTTTCGTCAGGAGATAGAAATCGCGGCCAGCTGCACACGCAAGCCGTTTGGTGTCAACGTGCCGCTCAGTGAGCACCGCAGCCCGGATGCATACTTTCAGGTGATTGAAGAGATGGCCGCACACATCCGTGCGGTCAGCTTATCGGCCGGCAATCCCATCCCCTACGTGGCTCCCTTGCAGCGGCTGGGGCTGGTCGTGATGACGCTGGCGTCGACACCGCGCCAAGCGCAGAAGGCCGAGGAGGCAGGCGTTGACCTCGTAATTTGCGAAGGTGTGGAGGCCGGGGGCCATGACGGCCCCGCGGAGTTGACCACTCTGTCGCTGGTTCCGGCGGTTTGCGATGTCGTCTCCATTCCCGTCGTCGCCGCCGGCGGTATTGCCGATGGGCGGACGGCAGCAGCCGCGTTTTGCCTGGGGGCCGAGGGCGTGCAAATGGGAACGCGGTTTGTCGCCACAATCGAGTGTCAAGCCCATGGGGCCTACAAGCAGGCGATTGTGGACGGTGATGTGACCGCTACTCTCGTCATGGAGCGTTCCCTCGGCAGGGTGACACGTGTGCTGGACTCCCCGTACACGCGAGCTGTCCTCAAGCAGGAGCAGGAAACTCCAGGTGACCTGAATCAGATCCTGCCCTTGGTCGCAGGCCGCAAAAACGCTGCCGCTGCCCTCGAGGGCCGATTAGATGAGGGTTGGGCCAATTGTGGCCAAAGTCTGGGCCTCGTCCATGAAATCCTGCCCGCAGCCGAAGTCGTGTCCCGCATCATGCAGGACGTCGGCGCGTGCCTGAGTCGCCGGGCATCGGCTTTTCTCCAGGATGGTCGGGCTTAGGCGAGCGCGTGCAGCGATACATATCCCACCGTGCCAAACACCAACGCGAAAGAGCAAACTAGGGTGATTTTTTCGGCGATCTTCCAGAAACGCTCGAATGACACCAGCGGATTGTAGGATTCGCGGTTGCCTTTCACCTTGCGTCCCCCTCGCTGTTGAGTCTTACACGTCCAGTGTAGCACGAAGAGCCTGTCGATATATCGCAGACTGTGCGGTGAATGTGACGATATTCCGTCGCCTTCGCCGCTTTCGTCATTCCGACACGCTAAGACTCTCCGGGGGCCAAACGGACAGCTCACGGACCGCAGCCAACGCTTCTTCCAGGGAACCCAAAACGTTCAGATGGCCCATCTTCCGCTTGCTTCTCGCCTCGTGTTTGCCGTACAAATGGACTTTGATTCGTGCGTCCATGTGGGTCATGGCCTGCAGGAGAGGGGCCATGTGTTCACCGAGCACATTGATCATGAGGACCGGTGTGGTCAGTTCAGCGCGTGCAAGCGGCAGGTTGCATACGGCTCGCAGGTGCTGCTCAAACTGTGATACCGTGCACGCGTCATCCGTATAGTGGCCCGAATTATGTGGACGCGGCGCCAGCTCATTGACATACAGGCGGCCGTCCTCGGTCAAGAACATCTCAACCGCCAGCAGGCCGACGACTTTCAACCCTTCGGCGATCCGTTCTGCAAGGCGCTGGGCGCTCCGGGCCGTGGATTCCGAAATGCGGGCTGGAAGAATGGACATGTGCAGGATGTGGTCGCGATGGATGTTCTCGGCCACGGGAAAGGATTGGACTTCACCGCGTGCGCTACGCGCTACGATGACGGATAGTTCCTTGCTGAACGGCACGAATTGCTCCGCGATCAGCGGCTCATCCGCATCGTTGTCCTGGCTGGCCGCTGCCTTCTCCACTTCGGGCCAAATCTTCTCTGCGTCCTCGGCGTTGTGGACCAACCACTGTCCCTTGCCGTCGTAGCCGCCGCTGGAGGTTTTCAATACACATGGGCAGTTGAGCGCACGAATGGCCGCGTCAAAGTCACAGCGACTGCGAACCGGAACATAGGGCGCGACCTCGGCGCCGCTGGCTTGCACGGCTTGTTTCTCGCGCACTCGGTGTTGGGTGGTGCGCAACAAACGGCTGCCCTGGGGGACATATGATTCCTGTTCGAGCAAGGCAGCCACACGGGCGTCCACGTTTTCAAACTCGTATGTGATGACATCACTGCATGCCGCCAGTTCCCGAGCCGCATCAAGGTCCGAGTAGGCGGCCACGATTTGCCGGTCGCTCACCTGTCCGGCCGGCGAATCCGGGGTGGGATCTAGGGTGACAAACCTGTATCCCATGCGCCGGCCGGCAATGGCCACCATGCGGCCGAGTTGGCCACCGCCGAGAATGCCGATCGTGCTTCCGGGCAGTATCACGTTATGCACCTGTTTGTGGGACACGAAGGCATTACTCACCCGGCTCTCCCCCTCTCAGGACTTCCTCCTGAATGCGTTGCCTGCGCGCCGCAAACCTTTGCCGAATGTCCGGGTCTCGAAGACCGAGGATCTGGGCGGCCAACAAGCCCGCATTGACAGCTCCGGCTTTGCCGATGGCCACCGTGGCGACCGGTACACCGCCTGGCATTTGCACGATGGACAATAAGGAATCAAGGCCAGATAAGCTGGAGGTTTGCACGGGGACGCCAATAACCGGCAGAGTGGTCTTGGCGGCCACCATGCCGGGCAGGTGGGCCGCACCGCCCGCACCCGCCACAATCACCGCCAGTCCACGGGCCTCGGCGCCAGACGCGTATTCAAACATCCAGTCGGGCGTGCGATGGGCGGACACCACCTTTTTTTCGTAGGGGATTTCGAGTTCGTCCAATATGTTGCATGTGTGCTGCATGGTTTGCCAGTCCGAGTGGCTGCCCATGATGACACCAACCAAAGGCTGCAAAGCGCTGATCCCTCCCCGTCGCTGGAACCCGGGACCAGGCAGGACACATCGTCAGGGCGCGGTGTCTGCACCGGGTTCCACAGTATATACATATTAGCAACGGTTGGGGGGCTTGGCCAACCACCTCAGCGGCGTGTGTCCATGCGGACATCGGCGGCGGGGGGATTTTGGTGCTCCGAGTCTGCGGGGGCTCGCTTCGGCTGCTCCGCCAAATCTCCGCTTTTCACTTCGTAGCGCCGGATATTCCTTCGATACGATGCAACAAACTCCTGTTCATCCATGTTTCTCATTCGATAGCCGGGAACTCGCTGCGATTCGTGCATGGTCGAGTGTCCTCCCTTTCCCGTATCGTCGATTCTTTTGTCGCGAACATGTCTTCGTGTGTATTGGGTAGTATGCCGCTCGTCAAAGAGATTATGACTCCGGGCGCGCCATTCCAGGATTGCGCAGGGCCGCAATATTTGATTTATTAGAGGATGGATCTGCCGGTTTCAGGCTTCCAACCGGAATGGGTGCAAGAAATGAGAGAGACGCTCAGACAGAAACGGATGGAGTGGGACGCGTGCAATTGAGACAGACGAACCGTACGATGGTGACCGTGGCCATGCTGGTGGCCATCTTGCTGGTCGCGATTGATGTGACGGTGGTAAGCACGGCTATGCCAAGGATCATTGAAGAGCTGAGCGGCTTGAGGATGACCAGCTGGGTGTTTGCGGTCTACACATTGACGACCTGCGTCACCACGCCGATATACGGAAAACTTGCCGATTTGTTCGGGCGCAAGACCGTTTTCAGTGTCGGTGTCATCCTGTTTGTATTGGGTTCGATGCTTTCCGGCGCGGCCCAGTCCATGACGCAGCTGATCTGGTTTCGGGCGTTTCAGGGCATCGGCGCAGGGGCTGTCATGCCCATCACCTTCACCATCATCGGGGACCTGTTTCCTGGTGAGCAGCGCGCCCGCATGCAGGGCCTGTTTTCTTCTGTGTGGGGGATTGCCGGGCTTTTGGGGCCGTTGGTTGGCGGCCTGTTTGTCGACGAAGTCTCGTGGCGGTGGATCTTCTACATCAATCTGCCGGTCGGTTTTATATCTTTGCTTCTCGTTTGGTTGTTCCTGCATGAGACATTTGACCGTAAACAGCAGCAGATTGATTACGGCGGGGCATTGGCGTTCACGGTGGGCATCACGGCGCTGTTGTATGCG
The DNA here is from genome assembly GCF_001552255.1 of Alicyclobacillus shizuokensis NBRC 103103. Classification (GTDB taxonomy): domain Bacteria; phylum Bacillota; class Bacilli; order Alicyclobacillales; family Alicyclobacillaceae; genus Alicyclobacillus_G; species Alicyclobacillus_G shizuokensis. The sequence continues at coordinate 1,472 of NZ_BCQV01000046.1, read as the reverse complement.
CTCCTGGGCGGCGGCCAGCAGTTTACCTGGACCTCGCCGACGGCCGTGGGCTTGTTCGTGATTGCCGCAATCAGCTTGTTGGTCTTTGTCATGGTGGAAACCAAGGTCTCCCAGCCGATGCTACCCCTGTCCTTATTTCGTATTCCCGTCATTACCGTGTCTAACTTGATTGCGTTCCTGGCCAGCTGCGTGCTGATTGGCGGAAACGTGTACCTGCCAATGTGGATCCAGTTAATCCTGGGCCACTCCGCCACCAGCTCTGGCTTAACCCTGATGCCGATGTCCCTGGCCTGGCCCATCGGGGCCACGTTGGCGGGGCGCTACATGTACAAGGTGGGGTCCAAGACAACCACTGTTATCGGCGGCATCCTGATTGCGGCTGGCTGCGCCTGGCTGTTGGCTGTGTCCCTGGGGTCACCTTATTGGTACTTTGTTGGAATCATGGTCGTTATCGGTTGGGGTATGGGGTATGCGATGACGCCGACGACTGTCCTGATACAATCGGCCGTCGGCTGGCAAATGCGGGGAGCCGCCACGGCATCGAACACGTTTGTCCGCTCACTTGGGCAGACGGTCGGGGTGGCGGCGTTTGGGACCTGGTTCAACAACTCATTGGGCGCTTACGCCCATGCCCATGGATTCAAGTGGAGCGGCGGGGCATCGGCGGCTTTGAGCTCTGCCCAGGCTGCAGGGCTGTCGCGGGCCGCTGTTCAGGCCTTTCACCAGGCGCTGGCCCACAGCATGCATAACATCTTTAGCGTGGTGTTTGTGATTGCTCTTATGAATCTCGCCGCCACACTCCTGTTGCCGTCCCATAAAAAGGTGTTGGAGCAGCAGCGTCAGGTGGTCTGACGCTGCTGCCTTCGGCTGTGCGCCCGGCATGGGCGTTGTCTATACGGTGAAAGTCCGGAATGGCGAAGGTAGCAGTAGCCATTAGCTTAAGCCAAGGGTGCCCATCGCGAGGTGGGATCTGAAGGAAGGCGGCGGCAAACCTCCGGCCCAAGGGTCACGAACTCCAATTGAGGCTAGCGACAGTTGGGTGAGTCTGCAGACCAAGACAAAGCCCTTGCTACCGAAGGCTGTCGAGAGTAAATGGAGTGGGTATATGGAGGGAAAGACAACGTTCTTACCCGGGGAGGCCTGCCTGGAACGCCAGCAAAGCTGGTAACCGTGGTGTTAGGATGAAATAGTGGACACAACGAATCGAGAATGTAAGAATAAGGTGATTCGAGGTGAGCCACATGACACAGAAGTACGACAAAGAATTCAAACTTCACGCAGTTCAATTGGCTTTGGAGAGTGGGAAGCCAGCGAGCCAGGTGGCTCGGGAGCTCGGTATTTCGCAAAAGATGTTGTATGGCTGGGTGGCAAAATACAAGGAGGATCCTTCTACCCCGTTCGTCGGGAGCGGGAACCTCAAGCCGGAAGCGAAAGCCCTACGGGATCTTGAGCGGGAAATCCGTGAACTGCGA
>NZ_BCQV01000045.1 GCF_001552255.1 Alicyclobacillus shizuokensis NBRC 103103 | reverse complement strand
GGGCTGTATTCTCTTTAGCTGCTCAAAGCTTGAGTAACGAACTTCCCCCGGGAATTCGTTGGATTACGTGGGTGTTGCCACCCATTGCGCATCTCCTGTACGCTCTCTCAAACTGGAACACAACCAGCTCGATACGCTTAGCCTTAGTCTTCACATGGAGCATCATTTACGTACTGTTGCTATTCGCGGTTCAAATTCAGATTCTGCGAAAGAAATTGTTTGAATGAACTGGTGTGGATGGGATGCCAACCAAAGGTCCCCCTGTGCAAGGAAATCGATCTCAATACAGGAGACTCCCTATTCTTCCATGCGAACGTTCCCCATCGCTTTCTCAACCTGGGTGATACCGAGTGCAAGTACTTTCTGGTCATCGACTCCTATACAGCAGGTCCATCCTAGCCCCCCCAATCCCCCAACTCTCCATGGGCCTCGCTCAATACAAATCATCCACTGCCTGGCCGGATGGCGGCATGCGCTGCAAAACCGCCCCATCTAGGTTAGCGCCTACGGGGCGGTTACTTGCCTAACACGTGATCATGCTGTTGGGCAGCGACAATGCCCAAGGCGTTGGTGTCGAAATAGACGTCAATGCCAAGGTGCGGCGGCGATGTGGTCAGCGCGGTCCCTCGGGGCGGGGCAGGCTCACAGCTCGTCCCAATTCAGGTTGGCCGACTTGGTGTAACTGGTCACTTTCTGCTCGAAAAAGTCGGTCTTGGTGGAATTGATGGCCGCGTACTGGTCCACCCAGCGCATGGGGTGGTCCGTGACCTCGGGATAGAGCGGATCGAGCGCGAGAGACCTGAGACGCTGGTTGGCCAAATATTTGATGTAGCGGTCAATCAGGTCGTCGCTGAGGCCGGCGATCTCGCCTGCGGTCACATATTGACCCCAGGCGATTTCGTGTTCGACCGCCTGGGCCATCATCGCGCGCAGTTCGCGAATCAAGTCGTCCGTCACCAGCTGCGGGTTTTCCTGCCGAATCTCCTCGAAGATGTGGCGAAACAGGGCCAGGTGTGTCAATTCGTCGCGCTGAATGTACTTGATCTCGGACACGGTGCCGAGCATCTTGCCCTGGCGACCGAGGGCGAAAAAGAAACTGAACCCGGAGTAGAAATAGACGCCCTCGAGGATGAAGTTGGCCATCACCGTCTTGACCAGGTTCCGGTCGCTCGGATCGGCGATGAACTCCTCGTAGCGGTCGGTGATGAACTGGTTGCGACGCAGCAGGTGCTCGTCGTTTCGCCACTCGTTGTAGATTTGGTCCCGCACCTGGGCGGAGACGACCGAGTCCAGGATGTACCCGTACGACTGGGAGTGGACCGCCTCCTGGAAGGCGTGCACGGTCAGGCACAGGTTAACCTCGGGGGCGGTGATGTACTCGTTGATGTTGGGCAGGTTGTGCGTCTGGATGCTGTCCAGGAAGATGAGAAAGGACAGGATTTTGTTGAAGGCCCGCTGCTCCCCTGCCGTCAACTGGGGGTACTGGCGGGCATCGTCCGCCAGGGCAATCTCCTCGGGAATCCAGAAGTTGCTCATCATCGCCCGGTACATCCGGTACGCCCACTCGTACTTGATGTTGTTCAGCTCAATCAGGTTGGTGGTGTTGCCGCCGATGATGCGCCGCTTGCCCCAATCGCGATCCCCGGCTTCGTTGAACAGCTTGGTCCGCTCCAATTGCATGGTTGCGTGCTCCTTCCGCTTGTTGTGCGTCGTCGCTCACGCCGAGCAGGCGGCGCAATCCTCCACTTCGAGCGACTTGTTGCGCACGTAGTAGATGGTCTTCAGGCCCAATCGCCAGGCCTGCAGGTACAAATCGAGAAAGTCGCGGACATGGATGTCCGGCGTGATGTACAGGTTGAACGACTGGGATTGATCAATGTGGCGCTGGCGCACCGCGGCCGCCCGGATGCTCCACGTCTGGTCGATGGTGTGCGCCTCCTTGTAGTACCAGAACGTGCGCTCGTTCAGGTTGGGCGCGGTCTGCGGGACGACGCCGTTCTTCTTCTCCTCAAGGAAGAAGCGGGCAAAGACCGGATCAATCCCGGCGGTGCTGCCGGCAATCAGGCTGGTGCTGCTAGTCGGCGCGACGGCCAACAGGTAGCCGTTGCGCAGGCCGAAGCGGGCCACATCCTGGCGCAGGCCGTCCCAATCGGGGCCGCCTGGGCGCGTATGGTACCCGCGCAGGTCAAAATAGACGCCGGTCTCCCAGTCGGATCCGTCAAACAACGGGTACGCCCCCTTTTCCTGGGCGAGCCGCATCGACGTGCGGATCGCGAAGAAATTTATCCACTCGAACAGCTCGTCCACGGCCTGCAGGTGCTCCTCCGACTCCCACCGGATGCCCCGCTCCGCCAGGTACTGATGATAGCCGCTGATGCCGAGCCCGACGGCGCGGTAGCGCTGGTTGGTGATCTTCGCCTGCGGCACGGGGTACTCGTTCTGGTCGATCACGTTGTCGAGCATCCGCACCTGCCGTTCGACCACGCGCTCGATGTCCGCCAAGTCGCCGCAGCGCCCGAGGTTGAGCGAGGACAGGTTGCAAACGACGAAGTCCCCGGCCTGATAGCGGATGACGATGTCGCCCTCGTCGGTCGTCTCCTCCACCACCTGCATGGGGCTCATGTTCTGCACAATCTCGGTGCACAGGTTGCTGCAGTAGACCATGCCGGCGTGTTTGTTCGGATTCAGGCGGTTGGCGGTGTCGCGGAAGAACACAAACGGTGTGCCGGTCTCAAAGGCGGACTGGAGGATGCGGCGCATGACGTCAATCGCCGGCACCTCCACCCGGTCGAGGTGCGGATGGTCGATGCACGCCTGGTAGCGGCGCTCAAACTCCTCGCCCCAACTGTCCTCCAGCCGAAAGCCCATCACCTGCTCCACCTCATGCGGGCAGAACAGGTACCAAGCGTCGCGCCGCTCCACCCGGCGCATGAACTCGTCCGGCACGCAAACAGCGGGGAAGATGTCGTGCGCCTTCATGCGTTCGTCGCCGTTGTTGGTGCGCAGCTGCAGAAAGTCGAGGATGTCCTTGTGCCACACGTCCAAGTAGATGGCGGCGGCACCCTGGCGCATGCCCAACTGGTTGCAGCTGACCGCGGTGTTGTTGTAGTTCTTGATCCACGGGATGACGCCGCCGCTGGCCCCTTTGTGACCGCGGATGGCCGCGCCGCGGGAACGGATCTTGCCGACGTAGATGCCCATGCCGCCGCCGTGTTTGGACACGCGGGCAAACGCCTTGTCGGTCTCGTAGATGCTGACCAGGTCGTCCTGCGGCATGTCGATAAAACACGAGCTGAGCTGGTGGTACCGCTTGCGCGCATTGCTTAGCGTCGGGGTGGCGACCGTCATCTTCAAGCTCGACAGGACATCGTAGAACTCCTTCGCCCGCCGCACCTTGTCCGCCTCGCCCAGGGCCAGGTGCATGGCGACACCCATGAACAGCTCCTGCGGCATCTCCAGCAGTTCCCCGTCCAGGCCGCGAATCACATACCGGTCCAAGAGCTGCTTCAGTCCCACGTAGGTGAACAGGAGGTCCCGCTCAGGCTTGAGGTACGCCTCCAATTCCGCCAGCTGCGCCCTTGTGTATCCCTGCCGGATGTATTCTCCATAACGGCCGATTTGCTCCAGATAACCCATCAGGCCGGCGAAGTTTTCGTACGCTTCCCCGGAGATACCGGCGCGCCTGCGATTCTCTCTCACCTGCCGCTGGCTCCGGTAGAGGAGCAGGCGGGCGGCCACATACTGCCAATCCGGGGCATCGACCGACGTCTGCTCGACCGCAGTCTGGATGGCCAGAGCCATCCAGGCGTCGACGGAAGCCTGCGCGGGCGCCTGCGTTCGGATGAGCGGCCACAAGGTCTCCGGCTGGCAGGCAGGAAACGCGTCACAGGCCGCTTGAACCAAGGTGGTCACTTCGTCCGGAATCCCTTCCGTCCCGGCGTCGATGGTGGCAGGACGCGGCAGTGTCGTGTGTTGCGGCATCTGAATCCTCTCTCCCTCAGTGTCGTGTGGATTTTTCGATCCCGCCCGCAGACGGCGCCCCGGCGCCAAAACCCCCGCCCAGCTATGTAAAAAACCCCATCTCCGGATGGAGAATGGGGTTGAGTTGGCGACACGCGACCTGGTTTTGCTGGATATGGTCCATTCAGGAATCACTAGCCGTCCCCAGGCCACCCTAAGCCCACCGCTGCGACCAACGGCCGCAGGCCGGACGACCTGCAGGATACGACCGGATGCCAGCAAGGTGTACAGGTCAGATGTGGTGTCAGCCCTCTCCCATCCTCGTGAGAGATCCACTGGGCACGAGCTCTGGCAGGTCTTCGGACTTGGGCTTCATGCGCCAAGACCCGCCTTCCCCGGCTTGCGCCGAGTGGCTTGAGCGTCTAACTGCTCCGCTTGGGTCTTGGCCTCCACCTCACCGCGGCGGGACCGTTCCGGACTTGCACCGGATTCCCTTTTCAGCCCAACTGGGCACCAGAAGCTCGGTATTTCGTTTGTAGCGTGAGTATATCACTATATATGGTGCCGAGCAAGGGGGATTCAGGTATGGAAACACTACATCCAGACAGAGGGACGGCTGGATGCACAGAAGCGACCGTCCGTCCCCGTCGTTTCCTCGCGGGTCTCAGGCAGGCGTCAATCGGATTTCGCGCGCGCTTTCCTTGTCCAACACGAAGGTCACGTCCCGGTGCAGCTGCAGGATGCTCGCCGGTACGTCGGTACGCACCTCGCCATGGATGGCGCGGGCCACGATATGCGCCTTCTCGGGGCCAAACGCGAGCAGGACGATTTGGCGTGCCTGCAGGATGGCCTGCACGCCCATGGTGATGGCCTGACGCGGCACTTCGGATTCGTCCTTGAAGAAGCGGGCGTTGCTGCGGATGGTCTGTTCGCTGAGTTGGACAACGTGTGTGCGCGAGACCAACAGGTCGTCCGGTTCATTGAAGCCGATGTGACCGTTGACGCCGATACCGAGAATCTGCAGATCAATGGGGTACTGGCGAAGCAAGGCGTCGTACGCCTCGCACTCGGCGTCCAGGTTGTCGGCGTTGCCATTGGGGATGTGAATCTGGCTCTCCGGCACCCGGATGTGGGCAAACAGGTGCCTGTACATGAAATCGTGGTAGCTCTGCGGATGGTCCGCAGGCAGCCCTATGTATTCGTCCAGGTTGATGGTGACCACATGCTGCAAATCCAGTCCGCATCGATGCAGGCGAATGAGTTCCCGGTACAAAGGGATGACGGTGCTGCCGGTGGCCAGGCCGAGCACCGGCCGGGCCGTGTCCAGAACCACCCGCTCGATGAGCGAAGCCGCGTACAAGCCGGCCTGGTCCGGTGTGTCAAAGACGCGGATTTTCATCTCTCCCACTCCTCCGTCCATCTGTCTACCATACGTCTCTTTTGCCTTTGGATATGCCCCTTCTACGTTTCCAGGGACCGCACGGCCGCGACGATCTTCGCGTAATTCGGGTGCAGCCCGTCATACACGTGGACAACCTTGCCGTCAGGGCCCACCAGGTAAAACTCGGTGGAGTGAGTGTACTGGTTGCTCTTGGGGATGCTCTCAATCACCGCCTTGAATCCGTCGCGGGCGAAACGGGTGATGCTCCGGCTTGAATAACCGGTCAGAAAGTGCCAATTCGTCAGATCCGCCTGATACTTCGCCGCATAGGTGCGCAGGCGCTGGGGCGTGTCATGGGACGGATCGACCGTGAAGGACACAAGCTGCGCGTCGACACCCGCCTGCCTGAGACGCCGCTGCAGCTTCGCCATGTGGGCGGTGGTCAAGGGACAGACGCTCGTGCAATTCGTAAACATGAAATCGGCCATCCACACCTTCCCGCGCAGGTCGGACAGGCTGAAGGGCTGGCCCTGTTCATCCGTATCGCGGAAATAGGGCACCTGCCAATTCAGGTTGACCTGGCTGGAGTCCGATTTGCCCGCCTGCATGGAGGTGGCGCCTTGGGCAGACCCGCACCCCACCGCCGCCAAGCCAGAGCACAACAGGACGGCCGTCCACGCCCGCATGCGGCGGCGCCACGGCTGTTGTCCATACCGACTGACCACACCCGACACCTCCCAGGGACCCGGTTCTACGATGGTGGCGCATGTGCGTGCTTGCTATCGTCCCCAATGGTTGATCTCACCGTCAATATACTATAAGAGACATGCGAAAATTAAGCCATGCCTGTTTTCAGATTCCGGCCCACGTTTGGGCATGATTTCGCTGTACCTTGACTGAATCCCAGTCTAAATTGGTTAATCGTCCAAAAAGAATCTGGGACTCATACAGGATGAGAAAATTCTTGGCTTGCCTAACGTAACAATGTTATGTTACACTGATGCGCGGAGCGGTGCTTCGTGGATGCGGGTCAGTATGGTCATGCGGACAAAGACCTGATTTCGAAGAAAGAACGGCTGGAACAGACCGGATCTCGTACGAACAGCTGTACCGCTGGAAGTGAAAAAACCGATTCCGAAGGAGTGGTTCATTCGCCGCTCTACCTTCACGGGACAGAAGGCGTTCTTTCCCCGCCAGCAGATTCTGGCGCGCATCGAGAAGATCCAGTCGATGAAGGACGACCTGTCGCTCGACGAGATGGCGGCGATGTTTTCACCCAATCCGGCACGGTTGAGCCTGCCTCCCCAAGAGTTGCTGAAACGAAACATTGTTACGAAGGCAGCCTCGCCAAGGCCATGCACGTGTTTGGCACGCTGAGCGCGAGCGCTGATGTGCACGGCGGCGACGGTGCGGGTGTTGGGCCTGATGGAGGTGCATGGGGATCTGGCGGCGGACACCCTGAACATTCGCGGCGCGGTGACGGTGGACGGAGGCAGCGCGAAACCAAACCCTGTTCATATTCAGTTCATAAATGTGGGTTATTGTTCCCGTATGTTCAGCCTACAGGAGGAGTTGCGATGAACAGCGTACACACAAGAGAACCGGCGGCGGGCGGCCGCGATTGGGCCGTCGAAGCGCGCGGGCTCGTGAAAACCTTTGGCGACAATCGGGCGGTTGACGGTGTTGACCTGAACGTGCGGGCCGGTACCATCTATGGTGTGCTGGGCCCGAACGGGGCAGGCAAGACCACCACCATTCGCATGCTGGCGACCTTGTTGCGGCCGGATGCAGGTTCGGCGCGCATCTTCGGGCACGACGTGGTGAAGGAGTCGCATATTGTCCGTCAATTGATAGGCGTAACAGGTCAGTACGCGTCGGTCGACGAGACGCTGAGCGCCTGGGAGAACCTCATCATCTTCTCCCGCTTGCTCGGGCTGGGGCGCCAAGAGGCGCGGCGCAAGGCGTCCGAGTTATTGGAGGAATTCGGATTGGCGGAGGCCGCCAAACGCCCGTTGAAGAATTTTTCCGGCGGCATGCGGCGACGGCTGGACCTGGCGGCCAGCCTCATCGCGCAGCCACCGCTCATCTTTTTGGACGAGCCAACGACCGGGTTGGACCCGCGCACCCGAGCGCAGATGTGGGACACCATCCGTCGCTTGGTACAGACGGGATCGACCGTGCTGCTGACGACACAGTATCTCGATGAGGCCGACCAACTGGCTGACCGCATCGCGGTCATCGACCATGGCCGGGTCATCGCCGAAGGCACCGTGGATGAGTTGAAGGCTTCGGTCGGAAGCTCCTCCCTGCAACTGCGGATTCAGAATCCAGGGGACATCGAAGTGGCTCGGCAAGCCGTGGAACGGGTGCTCAAGGTGCAGTCCATCGTCTCGCCGGAGGCCGGGAAAATCACGGCGCCGATGGCCAACGCCGATCTCGTTGCCGACCTGCTCATCACGCTGCGCGAAGCGGGAATCCGCCTGACCGAGATGAGTGTGCAAAAACCAACCCTTGACGAAGTCTTTCTGACCATCACCGGACACGGGGTGGAAGAAGACGCGTCCGACGAGGCCAAGCAAGAGGAGGCGATGTGAACATGAGTAGTCTGCCCATCACACCCGTATCCGAGCTGCAACTGAAAAACCACGCGAGCCTGCGCCAATCGGTGCGCAACTCGTTCACGATGGCGTATCGGGGTCTGCTGAAAATCCGGCGCACACCGGAGCAATTGTTCGACGTCACGTTCCAGCCCATTATCTTCACCCTGATGTTTACCTACATCTTCGGTGGCGCCATCTCCGGGAACGTGCACAGCTATCTGCCTCTCATCATCCCCGGCATCCTGGTGCAGACGGTCATCACGACCTCCATCGTGACCGGCGTTCAGTTGCGGGAGGATATGGACAAGGGAGTATTTGACCGATTCAAGTCGTTGCCCATCGCGCGGATTGCCCCATTGGCGGGTGCCCTGTTGGCCGACACCGTTCGGTACACCGTCGCGACCGTGCTCACCTTCGTGATGGGGTACATCATGGGCTATCGACCCCACGGAGGATTCGGCGACGTTGTCATCGCGGGGGTGCTGGTGATTGCGTGTTCCTGGGCGGTGAGCTGGATATTCGCCTTCTTCGGCGTGATTGCCCGTACGGCTTCCAGCGTGCAGGGCATCGCGATGCTGATCTTGTTTCCGCTCACCTTTGTTTCCAACGCGTATGTGCCGGTCAAGACCATGCCAGACTGGCTCCAGTGGGTCGCCAAATTCAATCCCATCTCGCACCTGATCTCGGCTGTCCGAGACCTGACAAACGCCGGAACCATCGGCGGCGATTTCGGCATTTCTCTCATCGGCGCCGCCATCATCGTGGCCATCTTCGCGCCGCTCACCGTCCGCGCGTACATGCGCCGGACCTAACCTTGGGAAGATGAATCGCTCAGGATTGGGATAAGGATGGCAAGCGCCTTGTGGAGCGCCAAAAACCAGATCCGTTGCAGCTTCTCGCAGCCACACCCGCGCATGGTGTGGAAGGGGATAGGAGAGTCTGAAGAGGCTCAGGATGCAGGCAGCCAGTCATGAATGAATGCACATAAGAACGATGACCGCGGCCGCAAACAACAGCCCGACCACCTGCAGCTGCCGATCCTGCAACAAGACCCTCTCGGGCTTTCCCCCTGCTCCCCGGCCAGCGTCAACTGCATGCAGCGAAACTGAAGAGCATCGCGTGTCGGAAACCATCCGCTTTTCAGGAATCCCCTGGCTCGGCAAGGCCAATCGTGCCCCGTACCTACTTCACCGTCACCCGCGTCGGTTCCATCACGTGCGTCCCGCGCGCGGTCACGTGGTACATCACCTGCCAAGGGCCGGCAGCAGGGAAATGAAAGACGGCCGAGTACACCCCGTCGCCGGTCCGCTTGGCGGTCAGGAAGTGGTGCTTGAATGCGGGCGCGCCTTGCTGCCAAAGCTCAAACTCGACCATATCCGCGTCATTGACCGGCTGCCCGTTCTGCGTCACGCGTACGGAGATGGTCACCGGTTGGCCGTGGCTGAGACCGTCCGGCCCGTCCAGATGCAGTTTGACCTTGGGCAACGATTGCATCTGCGAAATGTGCGCCTTGGCCTGCGCCTCGCTCACGTGGTTGATGGGTTGCCCGCAGCCGGCCGCCAGCCCAAGGGCGGCCGCGCCGACGACCGTCAGGACGGCCCGCAAATCGCCTCTCATGCCTGGTTATACCCCCCACTTCTCGCGCCGTATCAACCCGTTCACGTCGCTCGCCACCTCGTCCACATTCAGGTTGGCCGTGTTGTACGTCTTGCGAATGTTCCCATCTTCGTCTACGAGGACAGTCTTGATAGTGTGAGAGACGTAGACGCTGCCTGGAATCAGCTTCCGTTCCACCCCCCACGCTTTCAATATACGTTTTGTATGCTCGGGATCCGTCCGCACAAAGTACCAGCCGTGGTAGTCCGGGTCGAAGTGGCTGGACCAGATGCGAATGTCGTGCAGGGAATCGCTTTCAGGATCCAGGTCGATGGCCACGATGTCGACCTTGCTCGCAAACACGCCCTCGGCCTCCAGTTTCGTTTGGATTTGTTGCATACGATGGGCAGTCAGCGGACAGACATCGGGACAGTGGGTGTAAAACCAAGTCACAAGTCGGATCTTCCCATCCAAGGAAGAAAAGCGAACGTTGCGCCCATCGACGTTGGTCGCGGTAAAATCGGACGCCTGCCCCTCAATCGGCAAGGTGCCCCCGGCGGCCCGGACCATATAGACCAAGCCGCTGGCGATGGCCACCACCAACACGGTCACGACGCTGACAAACGCGAGGTTCCACCAACGGGTACGCCGCTTGCGCATTGGACAACGCTCCCTCCGCGTGTCCCTGGAATGACACGCGCCGTGTCGGGTCAGGGGTCAGTGCGGACGCCGCCGAATCAAGCCGACCACCGAAAGAAGCAGACTCACGACGCCGATGATAAGCGCAGCCAGCGAAACCGGCGCCAGCCAGGACGGGACCGTCGAGGTCTGCGCCGGAGTGGCGGACGCACCGGATGACGTCGATACCCGCTGCTCCCCGCCCGATCCGGTCGTCGTACTGGCAGACCCCGTCACCTGCTTGCGGATGGTGGTCAGCGAATGTGGGGTGTCGCTGCCCGGCTTGCCGGTCCACTCGACAATCGTTCCGTCCTTGTAGTACTGGTACGCGTTCCAGGCGATGCTGGTGTCATGGGACGGGTTTTGCGCGATGAACGGAAACTCCAGGAACTGCCCGGGTTGAATGCCCCCTCCCGTCGCGGTCCAAGTGGCTGTCGTGACCTCGCCGGAAGCGTTTTTCTGCGCGCTGAACTTCCATCCGGCGACCGGCTCGTACTGTTCGAATTCCACCCCAGATGGAATCTTCAGAACCACTTTGACGGTCGGATCGTTCCGTTCCGTGGGGACGCGCATCGTGTACTTCTCCCACGCCCCGGGAGTCGACGTCTGCGGCCACACGGTCACGTGCGCGCTGGCCACCCCCACCCACAGCACCATCACTGCGGCGCCGGAGAGCACGCCTGCCGCGGCCCTGCCCAGCCGCCGACGCGTCCGACTCCCCTGACCCTTGCTCCTCCAGTATGCCATCTTTCCGACCATTCGGTCATCCCCTCCTGACAAGTTTTCGCTGACTCCCCGTCTCAATCCGCGCTCTGACTGCCGACGACCATCTGCAACTCGGCGTTCTCATCCGTGAATTCCTGTGTCAAGACGTGCACACGGACCCGCCAGTGACCGGCCATCGACAACCAGGCGCCCCGGGCCGTGTAGCGTCCGGGATGGTGCTCCTGCAAGCGCACCGTCTCGTTTGGCATCGACATGTCGAGCATGGTGAACGTGACCGTCACCTGCTGGACATCGGTGTCGGGCTTGCCGTCGCGCGTCAACTGGACGACCAGGCGATTGACGCCGAGCACGTTGGGCGTAACCTGTACCCGTGCCTGCACGTCCTTGGCCAGAGCCAGCGTCTTGTCGACAGGCCCGGGCGCGGCCATGGCGGTCGGCAGATTGGCCAGGACGGCGGTGACGGCGAGAATACACACGCCAAGGCCCGCCTCCATCCAGAGGGTGGGCAAACGTCTTGGCAGGCGGTCCACTCCAGTCGGCGTCTTCGCTCCTGTGCTGCCGGCCGGTGCTTCGCCCGTCGTCTCGGCCGGTGCGCCGCCCACTTCGGCAGTTCGGCCTGCGGACAGGGTATGGCCGCGGCGAACCAGCCAAAAGTGCAGGGCGCCCAGGAGCGCCATGATGAACACCAGCACGACCTTGATGAGCAGCGTCCGCCCGTAGCTGGTGCGCCACAGCGCATACCAGGTCGGCACGTGCAGCAGCGCCGCGTACAACCCGGTGCCGGCGAGAACCACCAGACTGGCCCCCGCCCAGGGGCCGAAGCGCCGCAGCGCAGACACCCAGATCCGGCGATCGCCAGCGAATGCCAGCAGCAACAGCCCCACCACCCCACCGAGCCAAACCGAGGCGGCCAGCATGTGCGCCACGTCCGAGATGACCGGCCAGACCGGCGCGGTTTCGGCGCCGGCGTGGCCAGTGAGCGCCTGGCACAGCAGCACCGCCGCCGCCACGGTGCAAATGGAAATCTCAAGCAGGCCCAACCAAACGCGGGTAAGAACATACGTGTCCGCGGCCACCGTGGGCGCCTCGTCCACCTGCTCCCGGTCCCAGCGGGTCAGCGCCCGGTCCGCCAGCAGGGCGAAGCATGAGAGCGCCAGCAGCGCCAAGGTCAGGCCCAACTGCCAAGGCCAGATGTGGCCGAACTTGGTGGCCGACAACATGAGGCCAAGGAGACTGGGCGAAAACGCCTGCCCCCATCCGATGTCCGCATCCACCCGCGTCTGCAGCGGGAGACTGAGGCCCACGCCAACGAGCAGGGCGCACGATCCCGCCACGCGCAGCCAGCGCAGACGCCGGCGCGCCCGCTGCACGCCCGCCATCCCGGCCAACACGGCCGTGATCAGCAGGGTCGCACCGAGACTGACCGCGACCCCCAGGTAGCTCAGTCCGCGGATGACCACCATGTCCGGCCCTGGTACGTAGCCGCGCGTGGCCTGCGCCGGCGCGGTCTCTGCTTGTCCCCGTCCTGTAGCGGTGCCTCCCGGCGCAGACGCGGCACCGGCGATGCGAAACGGAATGTCGCCGCTGACCGGATGCCCGTCGGCCGAAATCACGCGCCATTCGACGGTGTACAAACCCGGCGAAAGATGAGGTTGCAGCGTGCACTCCAGCAGGTGGGGGTCCTTGGCGTCTATCCGGGCGTCGCGCTCGTCCACCCGCTGCCCGGTCTGGTTGACCACCCGCACCGCGTCGAACACCGCTTGAACCGACTCGTCAAACCAGATCTGCACCCGCCGCGGTTCCGTATGGACGACGGCGCCAGCGGCCGGATCGGCCCGTACGATGTAGGCGTGAGCGGAGGTGAACAGCGGTTGCACCCATACCAGCAGACCCGCCGCCAGCGCCACGACCAGGCCGCGCCAGCGCATGGGTGCCGGGAAGCCGCGCAGGAAGCGTTCGGTCAACGCTTGCATCCCATATCACCCCCATCCACGCGTTCTTGGAGATAACAGGAATAGCGAGTCCGACCTCAGCATAGCGCCCGGCTCAGTGCCGAGGAACCGGCTCCCTTGGCCTGTCTGTGACAATCTCGAGACATTCCTGGGCAAGGCCGCCTCCCCGGCCTCCTGCGACCGCTGCCTTCGGACCGCTGGGCTCTTATAATGAAAGACGGACAGATGGAATCGAGCACCCCTGCTTCCCCGTTGTCCGCCGAATGAAGGTCAACGGGGCGGCCAACGGACAGGAGGCGTGACTGTGCTCAGGTGGCGTGCATGGACAGCATGGGCAGCGGCGCTCACCGCCGCCTTCGCGCTGGCGGGCTGCCAGCCAATCCAGAAATCGTCCTCGGTGCCCACAACTTTCACCAACCGGCTGGCGGACGAGAAAACCACTCCCATTGCCAAGTTTGATGCCACCACCAAGGGCGCGTCGCTCTACGAGCGCGTCACCGTGTACGACGCATCGGGCCGCAAGGTCACCCTGGACGCGCACAAGCAGCCGCTGTTGTTTGAGGCCTACTGGTGCCCGCACTGCCAGCGCACCATCGTGCTGCTGCACCAGCACGCGTCCCAGCTGCGGAGATTCCCGGTGTTTGTCAGCGTCGGCTTCGCCAAAGGAACCACGCTGGCGCAGGCCAAACGCATCAACGGGCAGGAGATGCGAGCGTTTGGCATCCGGCACGCCAAAGTGTACTACCTGTTGGAAGGCGATCACGGCCAGTATTCGTTCCCCACTCTGGCCTTCGCGCGCGACGGACAGGTGGAACTGCTCAAGGGCGAGCACACCCTGCCGGTCTGGAAACAGGCGCTGGGCGCCACAAACGGGAACGGCTTGACCACCTAAGGCCGCCCCAAGCGCCCTTTCCGGCGTGGGGGTACCATGACCCTCAGCCCCCATACCAATTCCCCTAGACAAAGCATATGAGTTAGTTTATACTAACGAACGTGATGAGAATCACAGCCGAGACGGCTACGAGGCCCTTAAACTTGACCTCATAAGTCAACTTTTCCGCGGCTTGCTCGGCTGCAAAAAGGGGATGGAGGATCTCGTGCTCCGACGCATGATAGCCGCTACCGCGGTGTGCTTTGGGCTTGGTCTGCTGTCAGGTGGAGCGACCGCGTGGGCGGCGACCCAGGGGCAGACCGATGTCAAGGCGATGCAGGGGTACTTGAAGCAGGCGGTATCCCAGGCGCAAGCAGGACACCTGGACGCAGCCAAGCAGAGTTACGAGAAGTTCAACGACCGCTGGCTGCAGATGGAGACCCACGTACAGTCCGACTCCGGTCAGGCTTACACCGACATTGAGGCCAATATGGGCCAGGTGGAATACGCCTTCATGGAGGGACAGAAAGGCGCCGTCATACAAGCGCTGCAACAGCTGGAGAAGACGGATGCCAAATACATAGACGGCGGCTATGGAGACTCGGGAGGGTTTCAAAAGCAGGACATCACCCTGTCCGACTTTCTGTCGCTGCTCAAGACCACGCGTGCGGACATCGCCAGCCATCACCTGCAGCAGGCGCAGGCAGACACAGCGCAGGTGCGTCAGTCCTGGCTGAGTGTGGAGGGGTCTGTGGTCGCCCAGTCCTCGACCGTCTACAACGACTCGGAGCGCGACATGGTTGTGCTCGACGCGATGGTGCACAAAAATCCCCCCGACTACAAAGGGGCCGAGGCGCTGGCCGAGAAGATGATTGGCTACCTGTCTCCGCTGGCCCAAAACAGCGGCTACACCGCCTGGGACGCGGCGATGATTCCTATCCGGGAAGGTTTGGAGGCCTTGCTCGTGGTGGCAGCTCTGCTCGCCTTTGTCGGCAAGGCCGGCCAATCGGAGGCCGGGCTGGCCCGACGCGGGCGCGCCTGGATCTGGTCGGGCGTGGGCGGCGGGCTGGTGATGAGCGCCCTCCTGGCAGTGGCGGTCAAGCTGGTGTTCTCCTCCGGCGCCTTTGGCGACAACAACTTTCTCATCTCCGGTTGGAGCGGCGTGATTGCCGCGGCGATGCTGCTGTACGTCAGCTACTGGCTGCACGGCAAGTCGAACATCGCGGAATGGAACCGCTACATCCGGCGGCAAAGCCAGGCCGCCCTGTCCAATGGTCGCCTGATTTCCCTCGGCCTTCTCGCTTTTCTTGCCGTTTTTCGGGAAGGTACGGAAACCGTGCTGTTCATCGTCGGCGTGGCCAGCCAAATCCCGCTGCACAGCTTGGTCGTCGGCCTGCTTGGCGGATTGTTGGTGCTGGTGGTCATCGCCTGGCTGATGCTGTTCTTCGGGGTCAAGCTGCCGCTGCGCCCGTTCTTCTTGGTTTCCAGCCTTATTGTTTTTTACCTGTGCTTCAAGTTCACCGGCATGGGCTTGCACAGCCTGCAATTGGCTGGTTTCCTGCCGTCGGGCACCGACAGCCGGCTGCCCAGCATCGACGCGCTGGGAGTGTATCCGTCCTGGTTGAGCACGCTGCCGCAGTTGGCGCTGCTGGTGTTTGCCGCCGCTGTGCTGGTGGGGCGACGGATTCGGCAGAGGCAAACCGCCGAGCGGGCGGATGCGGCTCAGGCCTGATGCGGCCCCAATGAGGCCAGGTCGGGAGCGCAGCAGCCGCAGCCAGCGATGGCCGTGACCCAGAACTGCGTGACCCAGAACTGACCGAGATCCGAGATCGATAGACAAAGGAGGATACCTATTTCCATGAAACCGGCACCGATTCTCGCCGCTACCGTACTCATCTCCATACTCCCGCTGACCGCTTGCGGCAGCACCAATAACGGCAACACTTCCGGGGCGAGCGCCAGCAGTAACAGCAGCACCCTGCAGACACCGGCCAACCAGGTTTCGAAGCAGGACGTGAAAGACGGCATCGACAAGATGCTGAAACTCTCCCGGACCATCAAGTCGCAGCTCGCCAAACAAGACGCACAGGGCTTCAAGGAGAGCGCGGCGCAGGTGGAAGCAGCCTGGTACCGGTTTGAGAACCGCGTCCATGTCGACTACCCGCTGCAGTACAACGAGGTTGAGAAGTACTGGATGCCGCTGACCGCCGGGGCGAAATCGGATCACTTCGACGCCAAGGCGCTCAGCCAACTGAACGACGGCATGGCCAAGGCGTTGACCAAGTTGAAACAGACGGTGTCCGGCAGCAAGACATCGACAGGCGCGGACAGCGCGCAACTGCAACAAGCGGTGGACACATACCAGAAATACGTCGAACAGCAGGTGCAGCAATTGGTTGCGCACACAGAGCCGTTCGCCCAGGCGGTGGAGACCGGCGACCTGGATCAGGCCAAGGCGCTCTACCCCAAGGCCCGCGTGTACTACGAACGCATCGAACCGATTGCGGAAAGCTTTGGCGATCTCGATCCTCGCATCGACGCCCGCGAAAACGATGTGACGGGCGAGGCGAAGTGGACCGGGTTCCATGAGATTGAAAAGGCGATTTGGGTCAAGCACTCCTTGTCCGGACAGGCCGCTTACGCCCGGCAGCTGGTGGCCGACGAAAAGGACCTGCAGCAGAAGGTGAAGACGGTCAAGCTGACGCCGGTGCAGGTCATCGCCGGCGCGGTGGAGCTGCTCAACGAGGCGGCGACCACCAAGGTCACCGGCGAGGAGGAACGGTACTCGCACATCGACCTGGTCGATTTGAGCGCCAATGTGGACGGATCGAAAGAAGCATTCGAAGTGGTCAAGCCGACTCTGGAGAAACAGGATGCGGCGCTGGCGAAGACGATTGAGCAGCGATTCCAGCAGGCTGACGCGCTGATGGCTACCTACCGTCAGGGCGACGGCTACAAACCGTACAACGACCTGACCCAGGCGGACACGCGGCAGATCAGCGAGCGCATCAACGCCCTGGCGGAGCCGCTGTCGAAGGCGGCCAAGCTGCTCGGGTGAACGCTGGAGCTGCAGCCGCCGGGTACCGGTTGTGACTGGGGAACTTGGGCGACTGGGAGAGAGGACAGGATGAGCAAAACCAACCAAGATGAGCCGCGGATGGTGACGGATGGGCGAGTCCAGGACCCGGCCCAGCCGGCTGCCGGGGACCAGGCCGGCCAGGGCGAAGGGCGGAGCCTGTTTGAAAAACCGATGTCGCGGCGGGAGATGCTACGCGTGAGCTTGGGCGCGGGCGTAGGTCTGGCAGTCGGCGCCAGCGGCATGGGGGCGTTGCTGAAGGCGGTGGGCGGCGGGGCGGCGAGCTCTCCGGCTACGGCCGAAGCGGCGACGAGGCAGGCGGACAAGATCGCCTTCTACGGAGCGCACCAGGCGGGCATCGTGACCCCGCAACAGAGCCACATGGTACTGGCCGCCTTTGATCTGACGACGAAAAGCCGAAGCGACCTGCGCGACCTGCTGCGCGACTGGACGCGGGAGGCGGCGCGGATGACGAACGGCCAGGCGGTGGGCCAAAGCTCCAGCAACCCTTACCTGCCGCCGGACGATACGGGTGAAGCCGAAGGGCTGGGCCCGGCGCGTCTGACCGTCACCTTCGGCATGGGTCCGGGCCTGTTTGTGAAGGACGGCCAGGACGTGTTCGGTCTCGCCCACAAGCGCCCGCAGCTGCTGCAAGCCATTCCGCCGATGCCGCGGGACGCGCTGCAGGCTGAGCGCTGCGGCGGCGACCTGTGTGTGCAGGCCTGCGCGGACGATCCCCAGGTGGCGTTTCACGCGGTGCGCAACCTGCTCCGCCGCGCCCAGGGTGTGGCCGCCGTGCGCTGGCTGCAGTCGGGCTTTCTCGGCATCCCGAGAGATAAGCGCGGCCAGGCAGAGACGCCGCGCAACCTGATGGGCTTCAAAGACGGCACCGTCAACATCCGCCAGGGCGACACCGACTTGCAGCAAAAATTCCTCTGGGTGGGCCAGGGCGACCAGCCGGCCTGGATGCGAGGCGGTACCTACATGGCCGTGCGGCGCATCCGTATCTACATCGAAGTCTGGGATCACGAATCCCTGCGCGACCAGGAGGACACGTTCGGCCGCCACAAAGACACCGGCGCCCCGTACGGCGGCGCGGACGAGTTCTCGCCGGTGCGCGTCAGCCGCATGCCGGCCAACGCGCACGTGCGTCTTGCGCACGGCGACGGGCGGACGATGATGCTGCGGCGCGGGTACTCGTACAACGACGGCGTCGATACGCGCACCGGCCAGACCGACGCCGGGCTGGTGTTTATCGCTTTTGTGCGCAATCCACAGACCCAGTTCATCCCTGTGCTGCGCCGGCTGGCCGAGAACGACGCCCTCAACGAGTACATCCAGCACAACGGCAGCGCGCTGTTCGCCTGTCCGCCCGGCGCCCGGTCGAGCGCAGACTACGTCGGCCGCACCCTGCTGGAAGAGTGACAGTCCGGGAGAGGCCGCGAACGCGCCTGAAGCGTCAAGCCTGCGCGGCAAAAGGCACCCATGTCCCAGCTTCGGCGCTCTGCCAGGCGGCCTCAGTCAGTCTGGCCACCCTGTAGCCGCACTCGGCAGGCGCTGCCGCCGCAGGGACACGGCCCAACACCAGATCGACAAAGTCGGCGTCGGGGCTGCTCTCGGCCGGCAGTTGGTCCGCGTCCACGCGCGTGAGCGGCTGATTCAAGCCGGTGGAGACCAACAGCTCGCCGTTGCGGTAAAGCGCGCTGCCCTGCGTGCCGTGAATCGAGACGTCCTCCCACCACGCGATGTTGGCGCTGCCGACGATGCTGAAGACGGCCACCGCGCCGCCGGCAAACTGCACGGTCAGGGCGCTGTCGATGTCCACTTCGGTGCCGCGGTTGTCCACCCGGGCCAGCACCGCCTGCGGCTCGAGCCCGGTCAACCACAGCACCACATCCAACAGGTGCGATCCGGAGTCGTTCAGCTGCCCGCCGCAGGAAAGCGTCTTGTTCTGCCGCCAGGTGCCGCGCTGCGACTCGAGCCAGGATTGGGCTTGGTACGCGGAGACAAACCGGATCTCCCCCAGCGTCCCCTCGTCAATCAGCCGCTTCAGGTACAGATACGGGCCCTCGGTATGGCGCTGGTAGCTGACCGCGATGTGAAGCCGCCGCGCTTTCGCTTCGTCAATCAGCCGGCGGGCGTTCTCGCTCCCCGCGACGAACGGCTTTTCCATCAGGACATGCAGTCCGCTGTCCAGACAGGCCATACCCTGCTCGAAGTGTTGGCTGTGTGGCGTCACGATGACCGCCGCGTCCGCCCTCACCGACGCCAAGGCGTCGCGGAGGGAGGCAAACTGCGGCACGCCCGCGAGTCGGGGCGAGAGCGACTGCGCGCGTTGGAGCGCGGGAGGGGACGGATCGACCAGTGCGACAATCTCCGCGTCCGGCACGGCCAACAGGCTGCGGATGTGCGCCTGTCCCATGCCACCGACACCGACCACGAGAAACCGGACTTTCGCCATGCCCATCCATCCTTTCCATGTAGGTAAGCCGGGGGTTCCTCATCAAACAAAGCATCGGCGCAGGTGGGCGAAAGCGGTTTGAATCCCCAGCAGCTCTTGCTCCAGGCTGCCCCAGTAACCGGCGTCCTCCAGCTCGATGCACACACACCCCGGATAACCGATGCGCTGCAGTCGATAGGCGACGCGCCGCCAGTCCACCTCGCCGGCGCCGGGAATCGTATAGCGCCACGACCCTTCCGAAAAGCGAGGTGGCGGGTCCAGCCGCGCGGGCAAAGAGCCGTACAGGTACCGCTTCTCCGGCAGAAGTTCAGTGTCCTTGCCGTGGCAGTGGACGATTCTATCGGCAAACTCCTCAAGCACGCGCAGGTAGTCGATGCCCAGGCGAACGAGATGGGACGGATCAAAACAAAGACCGATGGCCGGAGAGGGGACGCGCGCAAACATGGCGCGCCACACCTCCGGCGTGTACCCGAGCGTCGAGTAGTGCGGGGCGGGGCCGGGCCAGCCCTCGATAGCGACGCGGACCTGCGCCTGTTCACAGGCCTGCGCGATGGGCGTGAAGCTGTCCGCGAAATACTCAAGAGACTCGGCAATGGGCTGCTCCAGGCGCTCCGGCACCAAACACGCAAACAATGCCCGGCATCCGGCAGCGGCTGCCCCCTGGATTTGCTGACAGACAGACTCGACCGCCTGCCGGCGGGTATTGGCGTCGGGACTCAGGAGCTTAGGCACCCCTTGCATGTCGACCGTGCCGATGGTCAGGTCGTGCCGCCGCGCGGCCGCCACGGCTTGGTCGTTCAGTTCCGGCAGATCGATTGCGGTCAATCCGAGACTCTTCAGCAGCCTCGCAGCTTCGTCGATGCCCTGGCGCATCAGCTGTGGCGGGATGCGCGCTCCAATCGGTATGGACATTTCTCTTTCCGCCTCGCTTCCCTAACAAATTGCGAAGAACTTTGGGCTGTAAACGCGTTCCCTCCGTTGTGCATGCGCTCTCCGGCGGCCAGACATGGACGCACCCTCATCGAGCGGCGCTGCATCAGCCCTTGGTGGCTCCGCTGAAATTGAAGCCAGCCGACATGTAGCGCTGGCCGAGGATGTACAACACCACCGCCGGAATGGTGTAGAGCATGGAAAAGGCGGCCAGTTGCCCATACGCGACAGATCCGTACTGGCCGAAGAACTGAAAGATGGTCACGGAGGCCGGCAGCTTCGCCGGGCTCTGGATAAGGATGAACGGGACGAAAAAGTTGCCCCAGCTGCCGGCGAAGGTGAAGATGCCAACCGTGAAGATGCCGGGCACCATCAGCGGAGCGACCACCCGGCGCAGGCTGGTCAGCGTCGAGGCTCCGTCCGTCCACGCGGCCTCCTCCAGTTCCAAGGGCACCGAATCCATAAAGTTTTTCATAATCCAAATCGCGTACGGCAGACCGGACGCCGCCAGAAACAGCATCGTCCACCAGAGCGAGTCGGTCATATGCAGGAAGACGAACAGCTCGTACACCGGCACCATCACAGCCGTGATCGGCAGCGTGGTGGAAAACAGGATGGTGTACATGAACGGCCGCTTGTACTTCAACTGGTAGCGGGACAGAGGATAAGCCGCCAACCCTGCCACCAACACGACAAGGATGGACTGCCCGAGCGACAGCAAGAGGCCGTTCAGAAACGCCCGCTGGTTGGCCGGTTGCTGGAGAATCTGCACGAAGTTCACCAGCGACCACGACCGCGGCCAAGTGATGGACAGGGTGGCATTGGGCTCGAACGACGCGAAGATCATCCAGAGCAGCGGGACGAGAAACACAATGCCGATGAGGGCGAGGACCCCATAGGCGAGCACCTTGTCCAGGGTGAAGCGACTGACGCGCGGCATGCGGCCGCACCTCCTTACCCACAGCGTGATGCCGAAGCCACACGCCTTACAAATCGATTTTCAGCATGCGCATGTAGAGCAAGCTGGCGAGAATGCCGATGACCAGCAGGATCAACGAAATCGCCGTGCCGTAGCCGAGCTGGTAATCGGCAAACGCCTGTTGATACATGTAGATGGGCAGCGTCTCGGTTTTGTTCCCCGGTCCGCCGCCGGTCAGCGAGTAGATCAGGGTGAACAGCCCCAGCGTCTGCAGGGTGATGAGCACCATGTTGGTCGCAATCGAGCCCTTGATGACGGGCAGGGTGACCCGCGCCAGCCGCTGCAGGCGCCCAGCGCCGTCTATCTCCGCCGACTCGAGGATTTCTTTGGGCACGTCGCCCAGCGCCGCTTGGTACACCAGCATGGAAAACGCCGTGCCGTGCCAGATGTTGGCCACAACGACGGCGGTCATGGGAAACGTGTACAGCCACGCGACCGGCTTTTGATGCAGCCAACCGAGGACCGTGTTGAGAGTGCCTTGGTCGCTGAAAAAGGCGTAGAAGATGAACGCCACCACGATTTCCGGGGTCACCCAGCCAGCCAACACCAGCACCCCCACCACGCTGCGGAACACCCGGTGCCGCTCGTTCATGAGAATGGCCAAGAGCAGCCCCAGCACCTGTTGGCCGATGATGGCCGAAAAGACCAAGAACGTGATGGTGCGCAGGATGCTGACGCGGAAAGTAGGATCCGAAAACATCGCAGCGAAGTTGCGAAACCCGACAAACGTCACCGCCGAACTGGAGGTGCCGGTCAGAGACAGGTCGGTGAAGGCGAAGTAGAACGTCAGCACAATCGGCACAAAGAAGAACACCAGCAGCAGCACCCAGGACGGCAGCATGAACAATGCCGCCTTCCAACCGCTGCCCGCCCCGCGCGGCGAGACGCGCATGAGGCGCCCGCTGCGGACACTCGGCACTGAACTCGGATTGACCGCCATCTTGGCATCGCCCCCTCACTGGCCGAATCTGCCCCCTGCCTCGGACGCCTTGACGGTCGGTCACAGGCGCCCGTGCAGGAGGCTTGGCGCTACTTGCTTTCGGTATGGCTCTGGCCGACGATGCGGGCCACGTTGGCCGCGTACTGCTGCATGGCCGCTTCCGGCGTGGCCGATCCGGTCGCCACCGATTCGACAGCGGTCTGAATCTGGGTGGACACGCTCGGGTACTGCGAGTTGGCCGGACGGAAGTGGGTGAACTTCTCAAACGACGTGGCCACCTTGAAGAACTGCCCAGGGGCGTTCTGGTACTTCGAGTCTGCCGCAATGTCCTCGCGCGGCGACAGGTTCCCCTGGTGTACGTCGTACCACTCCATGTTCTCCTTGTTGGCCGCCACCTTGATGAACTCCCAGGCCAAATCCTTGTGGGACGACTTTTTCGCAATCGACAGCGCCCAACCACCGGACATCGAGGTGTATCCCGGCGCCTGGCCGTGTTCGGTCGGCATCGCGGTCAACTGGTACGCCTTGGTGCCGTTGGGCCACGGCGACGGCCCCGACTTGAGCCAGTTCCCCGGCAGCCAGTTGCCGTCCAGAGCGATGCCGATTTTCTCCTGCGGCATCAGGTCCTGCGACTCCGTGTTGCCCGCCTGCGCATTTAGGATTTGCGACAGGCTCGGTCCTAGGTTCTGCGAGTACACATCCTGAATAAACTTCAGGGAATCGAGAAAGCCCGGACTCTTGACAATCCACTTGTTCGTCTTGGCGTCGTACAGCGTGTCCCCAGTGCCGTAGAGCAGCATCTCAAAGGTCTGCATCGTGGTGGCCTCGCCGGTGGCCTTGCCGACCTGCATCCACAGCGGCACCACCCCCGGCACCTTGGCCTTGATGGCCTTGGCCGCCGTCAGGATGTCGTTCCAATTCTTTGGGTGCCAGGGGACCGGCAGTCCCGCCTTCTTGAAGATGTTGACGTCGTAATACAGGCCGCGCGTGTCGGTGCTGAACGGCACTCCGTAGACCGTCCCGTCGTTGGAGGTCGATCCGGACTTCATCGCGCTGCTGAACTTGGACCAGTCACTCCACTGGCTGACATAATCGTTGAGGGACTGCAAGTAGCCGGCCGATCCGTCCGCGTTGATGAGGAATGTATCTTCGGTCACCACATCCGGCGCCGTGCTGGCGGATTTCATCATCAGGTCAATCTTGGTGTAGAAGTCGTTTTCCGAGGCCTGTATCGGCTCCAGTTTCACCTTGGCGCCGGGGTGCTGCTTTTCAAACTGTTGCGCCGCCTTTTGCAGCCACTCGGCGTTGTAATACGGCGGCTTGCCGAACTGTTGATAGGCCACTGTGATGGTCTGCTGTCCCTGATTTCCATTCCCGGAGGCGGACGCGTTTTCACTGTTCTTGCCCCCGCCCGATGCGGACGTCCCACACCCCGCCAGCACAACGCCCGACAACGCCAGCGTCGATACGACGCTCCAGACACCTCTCGTCTTTTTCATACACGACTCCCCCTTAGGCCGTTCTCCCCATCGACATCCCTCGCGAGGTTGCGACAGCGCTCTGAACCCTCCGTCTCGACCCCCGTCACATCCCGCCGCTCTTTCCAGTAAGCGTTTACATAAAAGTGTGAAAGACCCCCTTGCTCTCATGTTTTGTGATGGCCACCTCATTTGGTTCTATATTA